>JAWLCE010000001.1:0-340709 GCA_041687335.1 Sumerlaeia bacterium
GGCTTTCAGTGTCATCGAGGTCGATGAGCAGGGTCGGGATGGTGGGGACGGCGGGACAGGCGCGCACGCCGCCGGGGAGCGGGGCGGCGGGGCTGGCAGTGATGGGGTCGCACGCGTCGGGCGCGGCGGGGGAAACGGCCGAATATTGAGCATCGCGCGCATCGGGGGCGGCGGCGGCGGGCCGGGCGGGGGCGGCGAGGGGGGAGAGCTGGAAATCGCCCAGCGGGTTGGAGAGCTGACATTCCGCGAGGGTGGAGCGGTCGGAGAGGCGGCCGGGGAGTGGCTTGGAATCGGAGGCGGGCCGCGGCTCGACGGGCGCGTCAGGTGACGCGGGCGGCGCGGGCTCGATAAGTTCGTCATCAGATTGGACCGGGACCAAGGGGGAAGCTTCGGGCGGCGGGGCGTCGAGATGCTGCTCGATGAGGACAAGGGTTTTGCGGACGGCGGCGAGGCGCCAGAGGATTTGGCTGGCCAAGTCGACCTGCTGGAGATAGGCGGGGTTGATCGGGCTTTCGGGACGGCCGGGGTATGAGATGGATTGTTCCAGCAAGCGGCCCTCGGCAGCGCGAGCCCAAGCCTCAACCAAGCGGCCGAGGAAAGCGGCGGAGCGCTCGAGCGAGGCGATGGGGTCGCGGTGGTTCAAGCGGTGGGCGTCCAGCGATGGGGGATGGCGGCGGCGCCGGTTGGTGGCGCGTGGGGGAAGTATAGGGCCGGGGGCGGAAAAATTGGAATTCCCTTGGGGGAGCTTATTGGGGCTTATGGGAACATAATCGGGAATATAAGAAAATATAGCCACGAATTTACACGAAATGAGGAACACGAATGGACACGAAAAGGTTGGCAGTGAGGGAGAAGAATGGGACGCGGATTTGCGGATTGGGCGGATGTGCACGGATTGGAGGGGGAGCAGGGAGAAAGGGATTTAGAGTTTCAAAGATTGACCGGCGAGGGCGCCGGTCCCACACTTTATATATACCAGGCAGGTGATGCATTATTATGGCTGGGCCGATCCTGTAAATGAGTTGTGGGTTGTGGGTTTCGGGTTTAGTAGTGGGGAGATTGAACCAAATGTTCAGCGCGTGGGTGCGACGTGAATTCACCAATGTTTCTAGTTTCAAGTTTCTAGTTTCAAGTTTCAGGGCGACGCTGGGTGGCCGGTCGAAACTCGGTGACGGCCACCCGATCCGGCCGCAGGCCCAAGGCAGCCAGCTCAGAAAAAAACCAGTTGGAACTGATCAAGTGAAAAACAATATGGTAAATGTCACTATTAATCCCATCATACGCCCGCTCGGCCGCCGCGCCAAGCCCCTTGTGCGGGGCGAGCGCCCGAGAGCACGATGTCATCGACGTAAAGGTCCTTGCACATGAAGCGGATGCCGTTGACGCCGGCTCGCGCGTGAATAGATCCGCGAGCGCATCAAGGGTTTAGTTTACAACGGGGGAAAGCTGCACGTGTCGCTCCTAACGGAGCTCTCGGTGAGAAAAAAACGCGTTTCTAAAAACATGTCGCTCCTAACGGAGCTATTTGCCCCTCCGGGGCTTGGGTGCTACAAAAAGGCCGCTCCTAACGGAGCTATTATTTTTATCATTGTTTAATATGAACATAACGGGGCTACCAGAACATTCATGCGCGGCAAGTCTTCGGCACTCTTAGCGGCCGGATAGGCAGTTTATTTCCTACGCGAAGCGTAGACAATGGGGCGCTGAACCATGTCGGGTCAAAGACCCGACCTACCCCACTTCAGTGTCCTCCAGGGTCGGCTCCCCTGTCCTAATCCAAACTGATGGCGAGCAGGCGGCGGAACATCAGCAGGAGATAGCCGGCGGCGAAGAGGCTCATGGCGAGGGTGGCGCCTGCGGCGCCGACGGCGCCGAAGGAGGGGATCAGCAGGATGCCGATGGTGAAGTTGATCGCCAGCTCGAGGATGTTCAGGATCGTCAGCCAATGGGCGCGGTCGAAGGCGAGGCAGAAAAAGGAGAGCGGGGCGGACCAGGCGACGAGGGCAAAGCTGGTGGCCAGCAGCGCGAAGACGGGCGCGCTGCCCGTGTAGATGCCGTCGGCGATCCACGGCAGCGCGAGGTAGGCCACCGCGATGGCCAGCACCAGCACCGCCGCCAGCCAAGGCAGGGCCCGCATCAGCCAGCGGTGGGTTTCGAGCATCCACTCGCGGCGGCGCTCGGCGGCCAGGCGCGGCAGCAGCACGGTGGCCAACGCGGCGCCGGACATCTGGAACCCGATCGCGAGCGTGACGGCCAGCGTATAGATGCCGACCTCGGACAGATCCGAAAGTATTTGGATCAGGTAGAGATCGAGCCGCATGACGACCGAGTTGATGACCGTCGAGATGAAGATCCACTTGGAGAAATGCAGGATCGAGCCGATGCGCCGGCGCAGCCAGACCGGGTCGGGGGGAGGCCCTTGGGCGCGCGTCGGCCAGCCGGGCCGCGCCAGCAGGAAGCCGATCCACGGCACCAGCGCCACGGCCACCAGCGCGCTGGTCAGGTCGAGACGGCCGAGCAGGTGCAGGCCGACGATGAGGGCCAGCCGGATGGCGTGATTGAGGAAGGTCAGCGCGCCATACCAGCCGAAGCGCTCGCGGGCCTGCATCGAGGCCTGGGCGAAGGACCAGAGCACCGAGCCGATGGCGCCCAGGCAGACCAACCGAAACAGCAGAACGGCACGACCGGGCGGCAGACCGGGCAGGCCGGCCAGCGCCTCGGGGGCGCCCCAGGCCACCAGCGGGCGGGCGGCCAACATCAGCGAGCCGGACAGCAGCGAAACAATCAGCAGGCGCAGGAGAAGCGAGCGGCGCAGGAGGGCTTCGGCCATCTCGGGCTCGCCGGCCACGCGGTGCTCGCGGTAATACTTGACGATCGTGGTATTGAGGCCGAAGTCGGCGAGCTGGGCGATCAGCAGGAGCGTGAAGTAAGCCAGCCCGAAGAGGCCGTAGAGGCGCTCGTCGTCGAGCCAGGCGGCCAGCAGCACCAGCGCCAGCAGGTTGAGGGCATTGCCGCCGATGTTGCCGGTCAGGACCTTGAACAGGTGGCGGACCGTCGGGCGGGCGGTCAGGCTGGCGAGCAGGTGCGTGGGGCGGGTGGGGCTCATGGGTGCCGTATTGAAGCACAGCACGACGGGCGGCTGCAATGAAACCGCCAAGAGAGGGGTGCCGGCAGCCTAGCCGCGGGAGAGTTCGGCGGAGCGGTCGCGGGCGGCGCGCAGGGCCTCGGCGAAGATCGGCTCGAGGCCGCGCGCCTCGAGGACGGCGAGCGCGGCGGCGGTGGTGCCGCCCTTGGAAGTGACGCGCTGGCGCAGGATGGCCGGGTCCTCGTCGGACTCGGCAGCGAGGCGGGCGGCGCCGAGGACGGTCTGCAAGGCGAGCCGGGCGGCAGTCGCGCGGTCAAGGCCGAGCTGCTCGCCGCCGCTGGTCAGGACCTCGATCAAGCGGAAGACGTAGGCCGGGCCGCTGCCGCTCAGGGCGGTGACGGCATCGAGCTGGTCCTCGGCGACGGGAAGCGCGAGGCCGACGGCGGAGAAGAGCGCCAACGCCGCCTCGAGGTCGGCCTGGGCGGCCCGCGGGCCAATGGCCGCGCCGGCGGCGCCCGCGCCGACGAGGGCCGGGGTGTTGGGCATGACGCGCACCAGCGCGGGCGTGGAGGGCAAATGCCGGGCAATCGCCTCGAGGTTGACGCCGGCGGCGATGGAGATGACGCGGTGGCCGGGGTTGACGGCCTGCGCGATGCGGGTGAGCAAAGCGGGCAGGTCCTGGGGCTTGACGGCCAGCACGAGGGTCTGGACGGCGCCGACCAGCTCGAGCGGATCGGTGGTGACGTGAATGCCGAGCTGGTCGCGCAGCGCGGCGAGGCGGTCAGCGTCGATATCGCAGGCCCAGGTGGCGGCGGCGGGGAAAAGCTGGCGGCCGACGGTGCCGCGCAGGAGCGCGCCGGCCATGTTACCGGCGCCAAGGTAGCCGATGCTGGGGAAATGTTGTTGAAGCTGGGTCATGGTCGGACTGGGCCTGGGGTTCAGGATTCCTCGCTGGAGCGCTTGCGGACGCGGGCGGGGCGCGCGGAGCCGCGGCTGTGATGATTGTCCTCGCCGAGCGCGACGGGCTGGGCGGGGCGACGCCCGCGGGGGCGGACGATCTGGCCGGACTGGCCGACCTCGCGGCCCTTCTCGGTCAAGGCGAAGGTGCCGTCGGCGCGGCGGGCGACCCATTCCTTGCCGATGCTGGCGGCGGCGAGGTTGCGCAGCATCTGGACGACATCGACGGTGCCGGCGTCGGGGACGAATGGCATCGGGCCCAACTGGTGGAGGGCGACGATGACATCGCCGGCGGAGAAGTGATCCTGGTTGAGGACCTCGGTGCAGAGGAACCAGGCGATGGCAAAGACGGAGGCATCCTTGCCGAGCTGGCCCTCGCCGGCGAGCGCCTGGAGGTATTTGCGAAGCTGGGCCTGCTGGCGCGGCTTGAGCTGGAGCGAGCTGTCGCGGATAATGACGGGCTGGCGGCCGGGGCGCAGGCCGCGCTCGGTGGCGGCGCGAGGGGCCTTGGGGGGTCGGCCGCGGCGGCCGGCGCCGATGATGCGCAGGAGCTTGCCGCTCTTGATGATGCGAGCTTGTTCGGCTAGAATCATGTCGATGTGTTCGCGGTGCTGGTGCAACTGTTGCTCGACCAGATCGCGCGGACCTTCCAGCTCGAAGACAAGGCTGCCGGCTTGAATGCGGAACTTCAAAACCTGACTCATGAAAAAGACCTTTTGCAGGAGAATGTGCCGGAGTTTTTAACGTAACAAGCTAAAAACAACAACCCCCCACCCAATAATACATTTTTTGTCAGTCTGGGTTAAAATGTCAATGTATTATTCCAAAGAAAGATGTCAAAACCACACCCATGGAAGCTGAAACGGAACGCGGGCCCGGAGGGCGATGGCGACGGTTGGGGGGGCTGAGGCCCGAGTCGCCGCTGGCGTTGGTGCTGGTGGTGGCGCTGGCGGCGCTGACGTACCTGCTGGCGATCGGCTGGTTCCGGCGCGAGATCCAGCAGGAGGCATTGGCGTTGGCGCGGGTGCAGGCCGAGCGGATGGCAGAGGCGGTCTCGCTGGCGGTGGGGGAGACGATCCGTGACGACTCGCTGGCGCTGGCGTATGAGCGGATGCCGGACCAGACGCTTCACCAGTTGGTCCAGCGCCACCACGACGTGGTCGCGGCGCTGATCGTGGACCCGGCGGGGCGGCTGGTGGCCTACCACGTGGAGGACACCAGCACCTATCAGCTCGGCTCGCTGCTGCTCAAGCGGCTGGGGCCGAATCTGCGGGGGCTGCCCGAGCAGGAGGTGATCGACCTGGTGCGGCGGGCTTATGGGCAACTGGAGCCGGAGCGGGTGCTGATCGAGCGCAACGGTCAGATGGTGGGGTGGCTGCGGTTCTTCGTGGACCGCTCGGCGACGCAACTGGCCGTGGACCGGGCGGCCGAGCGGATGCTGGCCAACCTGGTGTCGATCGTGGCGGCGCTGGTGGTGATCGTGCTGCTGGGGACGCTGTTCATCCGGCGCCAGCAGCGGGTGGCGCGGCGGCTGCGCAGCCAGCGCGACCACGCCGAGCAGCTGGCCTACGTGGGAACGCTGGCGGCGGGGCTGGCCCATGAGATTCGCAATCCGATCAACGCGCTGGCGATGCAGTTGGAGATGCTGGAGGAGGACATCCCGGCGGGAGGGCCGACGGGGGCGCGGATCGAGCGCATCCGCAACGGGCTGGGCATGCTCGAGCATACGGTGCATGACTTTCTGAGCTATGCGAACCCGGACCGGCAGCGGCCGGCGCGGATCGAGCTGGCGGAGTTGCTCGACGAGCTGCGGGCGGAGCTGGACCGGCGGCCCGACGCCCAGCGCATCCGGCTGGAGCGAGCGGTGCCGGCGGGGCTGGGGGTGTGGTGCGACCGCCATGCGCTGCGCCAGATCCTGAGCAGCCTGCTGGGCAACGGCATCAAGGCGCAGGCGGGGCGGGCCGAGCCGGTGGTGCGCGTGGAGGCGCGGCGCCAGGGGCGCGGGCAGGTGGAGATTCGGGTCGAGGACGGCGGAGAGGGGATTGCGCCGGAGGTTGCGCCGCGGATCTTCGAGGCTTTCTTTACCACGCGGCCGGAGGGGACGGGGCTGGGGCTGCCGATCGCGCGGCGGCTGGCTGAGATGAACCGGGGGCGGCTGGAGCTGGCGGCGCCGCGGGGGGCGCTGGGCGGGGCGGCGTTTGTGCTGACGCTGCCGGAGGAGCCTGGCGCGTGAGGGAGGGATGACGAGGGGGGAATGCTGAGGGCGAATGCTAATAAGCAGCGGGCGCTGGTTTTTTTTGAAACGTGGGGCCAAAGGTAATGGCCGGGACGGCGGGGGCCGGCGTTAGCATTATGAGGCGAGGCTGAGTTGAGGCCTTGGAGGGCGTGGGCGGGGGTCGATCGAGGAAGGCGAAGGACGGCTGGAAGGGGCTTGATTGAAGGAGCGGTTCAGGGGGTCAGGCGTAAAGCCGCCAGCGTCAACTTTTTACAATCATCTTGACAGATATGGCACCTGTGGCAATAATCGGTGCCATATGTAGCGGTTCTCTCGCCCGAATGGCGAGTTCATCCGTGATCTGTGCGGTGCGCGACCGAACCCAGCAGGAGCTCCAGCGGCATGTTCTTCAAACGGATTGAAATGGTCGGCTTCAAGTCGTTCGCGACGCGGACGGTCTGCGAGTTCATCCCGGGCACGACGGTGATCGTGGGGCCCAACGGCTGCGGCAAGAGCAACATCCTGGACGCCATCAAGTGGGTGCTGGGCGAGCAGGCGGCCAGCCAGATGCGCGGCAAGAAGATGCAGGATGTGATTTTTGCGGGCTCGGCGTCGTTCAAGCCGCTGGGCGTGGCGCAGGTGACGCTGACGATCGACAACCGGGCGCGGATACTGCCGACGGACTTCGACGAGGTCCAGGTGACGCGGCGGCTGTTCCGCAGCGGCGAGAGCGAGTACCAGATCAATAAGGTGCCCTGCCGGCTGCGCGACGTGCATGAGCTTTTTCTAGGGACAGGCATCGGCAAGAGCGCGTATTCGATCCTGGAGCAGGGGCGGGTGGACCAGGTGGTCAGCGCCAAGCCGCAGGAGCGGCGCTTCCTGATCGAGGAGGCGGCGGGGATCAGCAAGTTCAAGATTCGGAAGCTGGAGGCGCAGCGCAAGCTGGAGCGGACCGACGTCGACCTGTCGCGGCTGAACGACCTGATCGCGGAGGTGGACCGGCAGGTGGCCTCGCTGAAGCGGCAGGCGGCCAAGGCCGAGCGCTGCCGGCAACTGCACGACGCCTGTCGGCAGGCGGAGCAGCAACTGGTCGTGCTGCGCTCGGCGGCGCTGCGGGGGAAGCTGGGCGAGCTGCGGCGCGAGCTGGACGTGACGGGTGAGCGGCTGGCGGCGCTGCGGGCGAGCCTGGCGCTCAAGTCGGCGGCCGAGGAGGACGCGCGCGACCGCGAGGGGGCGCTGAGCGACCGGCTGGGCGAGGAAAACCAGGCGCTGTTCGACATCAAGACGGCGCTGGCGGGGTGCGAGAGCCAGATGACGCGGCTGGGCGACCAGATCGCCTCGCACCAGGGGCGGATCGCCCAGATCGAGGAGGAGCTGCGCGAGCTGCGCGTGCGCGAGGACGAGCTTGGGGTGCGGATGGAAGAGGCGCGGCTGAAGATGGAGGGCGGCGAGGAGGCGCGCGCGCGCCACGAGGCGGCCTATGCGGACCTGCAGCGCGAGTATGCCGCGCTCGAGGAGACCGTGCGCGAGCGGACGGGTCGGATCGAGCGGCTGAGCAGCGAGGCCAACGCGCTGCGGGCGACGGTGGCGCGGGCGGAGAACGAGGTGCGGATGGCCGAGGCGCTGATCACCGGCCAGGAGCAGGACCGCAATGAGGCCGAGGCGATTTTGGGGACACTGGCGGCCGAATGCGCGGCCCACGGCGAGCGCCACGGCGAGCTGAAGGGTCAGGCCGAGGCGCAGGGGGCGCGGATCACGGCGGATCAGGAGTCGCTGGCGGCGGAGCGCCAGGCGCAGAAGGCGCGCCAGGAGCAGCTGGGCCAGAGCCTGCGCGAGCTGCAGCAGAAGGCGACGCTGATCCACCAGTCGCGCTCGCGGCTGGAGACGCTCAACGAGCTGAAGGCGAACTACGAGGGTTTCTATCAGGGCGTGCGCGAGGTGATGGTAGGTGCGGACCGGGGCCAGCTGCACGGGGTGCTGGGCGCGACGGCCAACCTGGTGCGGGCGGACAAGGAGCATGAGCTGGCGATCGAGGTGGCGCTGGCATCGCACCTGCAGGACATCATCACGCGCACGGCAGAGGACGCCCGGCGGGCGATCGAGCACCTCAAGTCGACCGGCCGCGGACGGGCGACCTTCCTGCCGCTGGACCGGCTGCAGGTGACCCCGCTGCACCACACGCTGCGGGCGGCGCTGGGGCGGCCGGGAGTGCTGGGGGTGGCCTCGGAGCTGGTCAAGTATGACCGGCAGATCGAGACGGCGGTCCAGTATCTGCTGGGGACGACGATTGTGGTGCGCGACCTGAACGTGGGGCTGGAGCTGGGGCGCCAGGGGCTGCGGGCGCGCTACGTCTCGCTGGACGGGCAGCTCATCCACCCGGGCGGCTCGATGACGGGCGGGCGGATCCAGGCGACGGGCCTGATGATGCGCGAGCGCGAGATTCGGGACTTGGGCGAGACGGTGGAGCGGCTCGAGCGCGAGAAGGCGGCGGGCCAGGTCGAGATCGAGCGACTGCAGATCGAGCTGAACACGGCGCACCACCAGATCGAGGCGCGGGCCTCGGACCTGGACCAGCGGCGGCTGGCGCAGGCGGCGCTGCTGAAGGACGTCGAGGCGGCCGAGCGGGCGCTGGCGCAGAGCGAGCGGGCGCTGGGCGAGCGGCGGGCGCAGATCGAGCGGATCGAGCAGGAAGTGGCGACGCGGCGCGAGGGGATCGCCCACTGGAGCGAGCGTCACCGCGAGGCGGCGGCGCAGCTGGCCGCGGCCGAGGCCGAGTTCGAACGCGAGCGCGAGATCGCGCGCGGCCAGGGCGAGGGCATCCTGAGCCTGGGGACGGCGGTGGCCGAGGCGCGGGCGGAGATGGACAAGGCGCGCGAGCGGGTGGCCGAGGCGCGCCAGTTGAGCCAGACGCTGGCGCGCGACCTGGAGGGGGTGGCGCGCACGGCGGAGGCGCGGCGGCGCGAGGTGGAGACGCTGCGCGAGCAGGACGCGCGCCTGCGCGAACAGATCGAACGGATCAAGGGCGAGGCGCTCGAGCTGCGCGACCAGTGCGACGAGCTGTCGGGCAAGATCGGGATCAACCAGGCCGAGCGCGAGGAGTTGCAGATCCAGCTGCGCACGCTGGGCAAGGAGCTCGAGCTGCTGACGCGCGACACGGCGGAGGTTGACAACCGCCACCGGGAGCAGGAGCTGCAGGCGGCGGAGATGCAGGCGGGGCTCAACGCGATCGTCGAGCAGTGCCGCGAGAAGTTCCAGCTGGAGCTGGAGGAACTGGCCGAGCGGCTGGGCGAGATCGAGGCGGACCCGCGCGCGCTGCAGGTCGAGGCGGCGGAGATGCGCGAGAAGCTGGACCGGATGGGCGTGGTCAACATGGCGGCGCTGGAGGAATACGAGGAGCAGTCGCGGCGGCTGAGCTTCCTGCGCGAGCAGCACGGGGACCTGGCCGAGGCCAAGCGCCAGCTGGAGGATACGATCGCGCGGCTGGACGAGACGACGCGCAAGCTGTTCCACGAGACCTTCGAGAAGGTGCGCGAGAACTTCATCAACATGTTCCGGCGGCTGTTCGCCGGCGGCAAGGCCGACCTGATCCTGGAGGCGCCCGAGGGCGAGGACCCGCTGCTGGAGGGCGGGATCGAGATCGTGGCGCAGCCCCCCGGCAAGAAGCTGCAGGCGATCACGCTCCTGTCGGGCGGGGAGAAGGCGATGACGGCGGTGGCGCTGCTGTTCTCGCTCTTCCTCTACAAGCCGTCGCCGTTCTGCGTGATGGACGAGATCGACGCGCCGCTGGACGACGCCAACGTGGAGCGCTTCAAGACGGTGGTGCGCGAGTTCAACCAGGGGACCCAGTTCGTGGTGATCACGCACAACAAGCTGACGATGGAGCTGGCCGACGCGCTCTATGGGGTGACCATGGAGGAGTCGGGGGTGAGCAAGCTGGTCTCGGTGCGCTTCGAGCAGGCCGCCGACCTGGTGGACGCGGTCTAGGTTCGCATGCAAGGGAGCCGCCGATGGATGACATCCGCTGGCAGCAACGCCGGGACAGCTTCGAGCGCGCCTTTGGGCTGCTGCGCGAGGTTTGCGAGCGGGGTGTGGATACGCTCACCCAATTGGAGCAGGAGGGGGCCATCCAGCGCTTCGAGATGACCTTTGAGCTGGCCTGGAAAACGATGCGCGACCTGCTGATCCATGAGGGCGTTGTGCTGGAGCAGGCGACCCCTCGCAGCGTGATCAAGGAAGCGGCCGCCGCGGGATTGCTGGCCGACGCGGAGCTTTGGATCGACATGATGCTCCACCGCAACCGGCTTTCGCACACCTATGATTATCCGCGTCTTTCAGGAAGCGCTGCGGACGGTGCAGGAAAAATATTTCCCCGCCATCGCGCGGCTGCGAACGGTTTTTATTGAGCGCCTGGACAAGCCATGAGCGCCATCGGACTGACACCCCACGAGCTTGAACTGATGCGCGGGGTGTTCCGCGCGCGTCCGGAAATCCAGGAGGTCATCCTGTTCGGCTCGCGCGCCAAGGGAACGCACCGGCCGATGTCGGACGTGGACCTGGCCCTGACGGGCACCAGCGACATCCTGGAGGCCGCCCGCCTCGCCGACGCGCTCGACCAGCTCCCCCTGCCCTACATCTTCGATGTCCAACCATTGGACCGCATCACCTACCCACCCCTGCGCGAGCACATCGAGCGGGTCGGTGTCGTCATTCATCGGCGCGAGGCTTGACGAACGCGGGCGAAGTTATACACACCTTTTAGGTCGGCCCTTCGAGCCGACAGTGTGGGCCAATGTCGGGGCGTGTCATCTGTTTCCGACGGGGCAGGGCTTTCGAGACGCGGCCTGACCGCCCATTACTGGTAAGGCAGCCAGTCGGCCGCTGAGCGGTGGAAGATGTAGGCGCCGATATCATGTGGAAACACGCGCAACCGGTTCAAAATATCCTTGCCCGCCGGTCCGAAGGGATTGCCCGCGCCAATGGCCGGCGAACCCGGCCGCAGCGTCAGCCCGTCGACGGCCGTCAGCCACTGGCCGTCGATCCCGGACGGGGACTGGGGATTCAGGAAGAGGGGATCGCCATCGATATTGCCGCCGCCATCTGTGCCCAGATGCCAGGCGCTCCCACTCCCCCCGCTGCCGCGCAGCAGGGTGTTGTTGATGGTGGTCTTGCTGGTATTGATGTTGAAATCAGCGCTGCTTCCGTTGTCACCATCGATGATGCAGTCGCTGATCGTGAGCAGGTTGGCACTGTAAATATTGGCCCCATTGGTTTCGGCACTGTTACCCGCCATGGTGCTGCGGCTCAGGTTGACCGTTCCCCAGTTGGCGATTCCGCTGCCATGGCTGGCGCGATTATTGGCAAATATGCATTCGCTGATATCGGTGGTTGTGCCCAGCATGCACCAGACCCCCCCGCCACCATAGGTCGCTCCGCCATTGCCGGAAAAGATACAGTACTTGATCACCAGGTTACCCACACCGGCGTTATATATCCCCCGGGCGTTGTCGATGAAGAAGCAGTTTTCCACAATGGTCGGAATTTGTGTTGCGCAATAAATAGCATTTCCCCGCGTCAGCATGAACCATGTGTTATCGCAGCGTAATCGGCCGCGATTTTGGCGGATGCCCGTAGAGAGGTTTCCGTAAAACAGGCTCCAGTTGACATTCATGATGCCGTTCTCGTTGTTGAGGGCCGTCGAGTTGTTGCTGAATTCGCAGACGCTGATATCCAGTTGGCCCCAGCTGTTATAGACACAGGCGCTTGCGCCGCCGTAGTTGCCCTGATGACTGAGGAATCTGGTGCCGGTAATGGCGAGCAAGCTGGTTTGATTATCGATCGCCTGTCCCCGCATGACATATTGGACGCCGACCTGGTTCTGATCGAAAATGCAATCCACAATCTGGTTGTTGTTCATCGTGTAAAGATTTCGGATCGCCCCGCCGATCTTGTCGTGGGCGCGGTTCAACTGGAAGCGCGATCGCGTAATATCGATTCGGCCCCAGTTGAGGATCGCGCCGGCGGTTGCGCTCTCATTACGAGTGAAGGTGCAATCCTGAGCCACCAGCACGCCGTTGTTGTAGATCGCGCCCGCCTCATTGACCGACTTGTTGAGCAAGAAAGTGCTGTTGCTGATCGTCAGCGTGCCCGTGGTCGGGTTGAAGATCGCCCCTCCCACGATGGCGGAATTCTCCGTGAAGATACAGTTGCGCACCGTCAGCGACCCGCCCGTGTGGAGAATGCCTCCCCCCCGGGTCTGTTCACCCGTGCCGTTGGCGTTGCCACCGCAAAAGGTGAAACCATCAAGCAGCGCATCCCCGGCACAGATCATCACGTGATAGGACTTGATGGGCTGGTCACCGGGCCTGATCTCGCCGCTGAGGATCGTTGGTTGGTTCAGCCAGTCGCGCTGCCCGTTCTGGTCGTATGAGCCGTAGAGCTCCACTCCCGGCTTGAGGACGAAGGCACAATCGGGGTCGGTCCCGGCTGTGGGTTTGTAGGTTCCCGTTGCGACCAGGATCTGGTCACCGGCGGTGGCCAGCGCCAGCGCCGCCTGCAGGTCGATGAAGGCGTCGTGCCATGTGGCGCCGGTGTTGGCGCCGGAGGCTCCTTCACGCACATGCAACACAGCGGCCTGAGTGTTGACGGCCAACCAAGCGGCCACCCATAAACATAGCCCGAGACGCGAGCATGCTCTCATTTCGTATACCTCTGCAATTCCGGGGATAATGATTCCAGGACCGGCACCACCACATATGCCGCCCGCGTCAACCGACGGGGCCACAGGGCGGGCCAACATTATTTGTGGTGCATCCAGTCGTGGGCGTGGTTGGGCAGCCAGTCGAACCGGGCGATATGGGGGCAGGAGCTGCCGTTGATGGTTGAGAACTGCCCGAAGATATAGACCGAGTCGTCGAGGCTGAGGATGGCATTTATTTGAGGGGGGCCATACCAAAGTCCGCCTGCACCCGGATTCCAGCCGGTCACTCGGGTGCCGTCATCACCGGGGGTCATGGCGGCGATCATATTTCGTGACTGCCCACCGATGAGAGTGTAATTGCCGCCGGCAAGAACAAGCCCGCGGGCCAGACCGATGGCATAGACGGCGCCGCGGCTGGGGGGTTGGTATATCGTGTTAAAATCCATGGGGACTATCGAATCCCAAACCCCATACATGGCATCGGGTGCCCAATCGGTGGCCTCGCCGCTGACGGCGTCGATCGCGGCAAGTCCCTGCCGGGTTTTCCCTCCGATGAAGTCAAAAACACCGCCGGCGATCACCGTCGAACCTGATAGCTCAATGTCATAAACTGGCTTGTTGGCAGCAGGATTCCAATCCGAGACCATGCCTGTGAGCTTATCGATGGCGGCGATGTGGTTGCGCGGCTTGCCGCCGATGCTTGTGAAGTCACCCCCAACATAGATGGTCGAGTCGGTGAAGGCCAGGCTATGAACCAACCCGTTGGAGATGGGATTCCAGTCGATGGCGTTATTGACGTCACGGTGGGTATCGAGGGCCGCCAATCGCTCGCGCGGTTTGCCGCCGATTTCCGTGAAACCGCCTGAGGCATAGACGGTGGAACCCGAGACATGCAAAGTTCCAACTGAGCCATTCGAGCCTGGGTTCCAGGACGTCGGCAGGCCGCTTTCCAGGTCCAGGGCGCCTATCCCATTGCGAGTCTGCCCGCTCATGCTGTCGAAGTGACCCCCGACATACAGCGTTGTGCTGGTCGCAGCCAGTGCCAGCACCCTCGGCATCTCAATCGTGTAGCCGATATCTGGATTCCATGCCGTGGCGCGGCCAGTCTGGGTGTCGAGTGCGGCCAGGTTTTTGCGCTCGACCCCGCCGATGCTTACAAAGGAGCCGCCAACATAACAGGTGGCGCCGGACGCAGCGAGGGTCAGGACCGAAGCGTTGAACGAGAGATCCAACTGGGTTGGGAGCCCCGTGGACAGATCAAATTGGGCGAGACGATCGCGGACGAGCCCACCCATGGTGGTGAAATCGCCCCCGACAAGGAGTTTGTTATCGACGAGGGCCAGCGAGCTGACCGACGAATCTGGTAATGGATCCCAGTCGAGCAAGGAGCCGGAGGCATCGAAGGCCGCGAGGCCTCTTTGCAATTTTCCACCGACTTTTGAGAATTCACCCCCAACATAGACGACGGGAGCACCGGCCCCGGTGGTGGTCGCCACCAAGGCACGCACGGTGCCGCTGGGACCTGGATTCCAGTCCTGGACCACGCCGCCGAGCGAGATGGCGGCCAGATAACTGCGCGGCTTGCCGCCGATCGTGGTGAACTCACCGCCGACCAGCAGACTGCCGATGGTGGGGGTCACGCTCGAGCGCACGATGGTCAGCACCGTCCCGTTGGCGTCCACGCTCCAGTCGGTGGCGGCGCCGGTCATCGGATCGAGCTGGGCGAGGCGCTGGCGGGAAACCCCGCCGATGGTCGTGAACGCACCCCCCACATAGATCATGGAGTCGGCGGCGAGGATCGTCATGACCGGGGCGTTGGGGTTGGGGTTCCAGTTGGTGGGCGTGCCGTCGGTGTTGTTGAGCGCGGCGAGGCAGTTGCGCGACAGGGCGCCGATCTTGGTGAAATGGCCACCCACATAGACAGTGGCACCCGACACCGCCAGCGCGTTCACGGTGCCGTTGGCGATCGGGTTCCAATGCGGATCGACGGTGCCGTCGGCGCGGATGCGGGCGAGGTTACTGCGCCACAGCGCCCCCACTTTGGTAAAGTCGCCGCCGATAATCCATCCGCCCTCGCCGTCGGCGACGCAGGCCCGGACGATCCCGGTCACCTGGCTGCTGTGCGCGAGTGGCAGGCCTGACTGCAGATCGATCGGGCTACCGGAACCGGTGTTGGGGCCGATATAGGAAAACCATCCGCCCACGTAGACGACGCCCTCGCCCTTGGCGATGGCATAGACCGGGCCGTTGGTGATCCAGGTGGATGGGTTGAATTGGCTGTCGAGGCCCGCGACGGCGGCGGGCGAACCGGCCGCCAGCATCGCCGCGATCAGAATGACCGCCAGCCATGAAGGTTCGGCCAGGAGAGAGGGGCGAGCAGCAGTCCGGCGGCAGGAAGGATGGCTCATCTGGAGATTCCCTTTCGATATTTCAAATCCATATCTTCAGGAATGATGCAGGATCCATCTTTGAGCTGCGGACCGGCACGATTCACCCGCGCCGACCGATCCAACCAAGCCTCCCCGCCTGCCGTTGATCATCAAGCGAAATCCAAATCACACGATGCATCATCCCGCCGCCGATTCCGGCGGTCAAGTTAAATAAACCTTTCAGGACTTAAGGCGGTGCCTTGCGCTTGCCACCGCGAGTTCGCGCCGGGGAGGGTCGATCGGCTCTTCGAGGCGGACAGTGTGGGACATGTCGGGTCGAAGACCCGACCTACCCTTCATGTTCCGAATCGCCGCGAGGCTTGACGAAACGCGGGCGGCGGGATTAAGTTCTTGCCAGCACAATGCCGGAGCCGATGCGATGAAACCTGCCGTCAATTATGGGGACGAGAAGAAGGAGCCGATGCGCTCGCCGCTGGCGACGTGGGAGCGGGCGTTCATCGACCGCAACGTGGTTGGGCTGCCGCGCTGGCTGCGCTCGTGGCAACTGACGATGTTGACGCTGCCGTTCACGGCGGGGCTGATCCTGGCCGGCTGGCTGGCGCGCGGCAGCGAGCACTGGCTGTGGCTGGCCTCGGCGCTGATGGCGGCGCAGTGGTGGACCGACTGCATGGACGGCACGCTGGGGCGGCTGCGGGGGGAAGGGCTGGTCAAGTGGGGCTACTACATGGACCACCTGCTGGACTTCTGCTTCATGAGCGCGATGTTCGTGGGGTGGGCGCTGATGCTGGGGAGCGGGCCGGCGCAATTCCTGATGCTGATGCTGATGCTGGTCTATGGGGCGATGATGGTCAGCTCGTGGCTGCTGTTCGGGGCGACGCAGCGGCTCAAGATCGTCTACCTGGGGCTGGGGCCGACCGAGGTGCGGCTGCTGTTCGTGGTGGTCAACACGCTGATCATCGTCATGGGCAAGGAGATATTGTCGGTCATGGCGCTGGCGACTACGCTCGCGCTGGCGCTGGGCGTGCTGGGCTGGATGGCGTGGTCGACCCAGCGCCGGCTGTGGGAGCTGGACAAGGAGGCGCTGGCCGAGGGCGGGCGGAGCTGAAGGCGGGGCTCTCCCCTCGCCCGGGTCAGACGGTGGCCGAGCTGATGGCGGCGAGTTTATCGAGAACGCCGGCGGCGGCGCCTGAATCGATTGAAGCGGCGGCGAGCTTGAGGCCTGAGGCGAAGTCGCTGGCGCGGTCGCCAACGATGAGGGCGGCGGCGGCGTTGAGCTCGACGATCGTGCGGCGCGGGCCGGGCTCGCCGGCAAGGATGCAGCGGATGATGTCGGCACGTTCCTGAGGGTCACCGCCACACTGCAGGTCCTCGAGGCGGCAGGGGGCGAGGCCGAAATCCTCGGGGCGGATGGTGGTCGTGCGCACGGCGCCGGCGGTGAACTCGGTGACGCGGCTGGGGCCGGTCAGCGTGATCTCGTCCATGCCGTCGCAGCCGTGGACGACCATGACGTGATCGGCGCCGAGCTCGGCCAGCACGTGGGCGAAGGTCTCGGTCAGCTCGGGGGCGCCCACGCCGATGAGCTGGCGCATCGTGCCGGCGGGGTTGGCCAGCGGACCAAGCAGGTTGAGGATCGAGCGGACGCCGATCTCGCGGCGGGCGGGGCCGGCGTGACGCATGGCGGCGTGGTAGGCCGGGGCAAAGAAGAAGGCCAGGCCGCACTGGGCGAGACATTCGATGCTGGCCTCGGGGGCGCAGTCGATGCGGACGCCGAGGGCGGCGAGCACGTCGGCGGAGCCGCTGCCGGGGGAGCCGGTGACGGCGCGGTTGCCGTGCTTGGCGATCTTGGCGCCGGCGCCGGCGGCGACAATGGCGGCGGCGGTGGAGATGTTGAAGGTGCCGAGGTTGTCGCCGCCGGTGCCGCAGGTGTCGACCAGCCGGTCGCGGTGGGGAATCTGGATCGGGGTGGCAAAGTCGCGCATGGCGCGGACGAAGGCGCCGAGATGCTCGGAGCGCTCGCCGCGGATGCGCAGCGCGACAAGGAAGGCGCCGATCTGCGCCGGGGTCGCGAGGCCCTCGAGGATTTCATGGGCGACCCGACCGGTCAGCTCGCCGTCGACCGGCTCGTTGACCGACAGGTTATGGATGGCCTTCTGAATGGCACTCGCGCTCACGGCAACCGCACCCCCTTCTGATGATATGTAACGGTCATTCCTGCGAAGCCAGCAGCGCCTGATCGAGGTCGGCAAGGATGTCGTCGATGTGCTCCAGGCCGATGGAGAGGCGGACGAGCTCGGGGCGGACCTGGGCATCGACGAGTTGCTGCTCGCTCAACTGGGAATGGGTCGTGGTCGCAGGATGGATCGCCAGGCTCTTGGCATCGCCGACATTGGCCAGGTGCGAGGTGAGCTTGAGCGAGTTGATGAAGCGGGCGCCGGCCTCGCGGCCGCCGGCGATGCCGAAGACGACCATCCCGCCGCAGCCGCGCGGCAGATAGCGGCGGGCCAGCTCGTAGGAGGGGTCCTCGACGAGGCCGGGGTAGCGCACCCAATCCACGTATTGGTGGGCCTGGAGATAATCGGCGACGGACTGGGCGTTCTGGCTGTGGCGCTCCATGCGCAGGGGCAGGGTCTCGATGCCCTGCAGGAACATCCAGGCATTATCGGGGGCGATGCAGGCGCCCAGGTTGCGCAGCGGCACCAGGCGCATGCGCAGGATGAAGGCCAGGGGATTGAGCGGGCCGAGATCATGGGCGTAGCGCAGGCCATGGTAGCTGTCGTCGGGCTCGTTGAAGTTGGCAAAGATGGGGTTGGTCCAGTCGAAGCGGCCGGAGTCGACGACGATGCCGCCGATGCCGGTGCCGTGGCCGCCGAGCCACTTGGTGAGCGAATGGATGACGATGTCGGCGCCGTGATCGAGCGGGCGCAGCAGGAAGGGGGTGGTGAAGGTGGCGTCAACGGCGAGCGGCAGGCCGTGGGCATGGGCGACCTCAGCGATGGCAGCCAAGTCGGCGACATCGAGGCCCGGGTTGCCGATGGTCTCGCAGAAGATCAGGCGCGTGCGCTCGTTGATGGCAGCGGCAAAATTTTCGGGCTGGCGCGGATCGACGAAGCGCACCTTGATGCCGAGCTGGGGCAGGATGCTCTCAAACATGGTATAGGTGCCGCCATAGAGATTGGCGGCCGAGACGACTTCGTCGCCGGCGCGGCAGGCGTTGATGACGGTATAGAAGATGGCGCTGGTGCCCGAGGCGAGCGCGAGCGCGCCGGCGCCGCCCTCGAGTGCGGCCATGCGCTGCTCGAGCACGTCGGTGGTCGGGTTCATCAGGCGGGTGTAGATATTGCCCAGTTCCTTGAGCGCGAACAGATTGGCGGCGTGCTCGGTGTCGCGGAAGACATAGGAGCTGGTGCGATGGATGGGGACGGCGCGCGCGTTGGTGGTGGGGTCGGGCTGCTGGCCGGCATGCAGGCACAGGGTTTCAATGCGGGGTGGGCGTGGGGTTGAATCGGCCATGGGAGGGCTCTGCCTTTAGCAACGAAGTAGAAACGCCTGGCGGACGTCGCGGCGCTGGAGGACTCATCTTCGACGGGCGAGGCGCGAAAAATCAACAGTCAATTAGGATTTTGCGTCATTTTGCATTGAGACAAAAGGAGTTGATGGTCCAAGAACTGGAGCGGCACGGGCCGGGTATTGATTTGGAGTTTGAATTATTCGTTTTTTGCGGTCATGCTAATGTTGAAGTGCAATCCCGCCGACACGGCGGCGCAAAGACCAACGGAGAAGCTCAGCCAATATGCGCATTCTGATCCTAAATGGACCCAACCTGAACCTGCTGGGTCAGCGCGAACGTTCGATCTATGGCCAACAGACACTGGCGGAACTGGAACAATCGCTGCGGCGGCAGGGACAGGCGCTCGGGGTGGATGTGGAGTGTTACCAGAGCAACCAGGAAGGTCACCTGATCGATGCGCTGCATCGGGCGCGCAATCGCTGCCAGGGGGTGGTGATCAACCCGGGTGGCTACACGCACACCTCGGTGGCGCTGCGTGACGCGATCGCGGCGATTGAGATTCCGGTGATTGAAGTGCACCTGAGCAACCTGCAGGCGCGCGAGGATTTTCGTCAGCGTTCGATCACGGCCGGGGCCTGCGCCGGCCAGATCAGCGGGCTGGGGATGATGAGCTATGAGCTGGCGCTGGGCGCGCTGGCCCGGATGATCAAGCCGGCGACCCAGGCCCAGCCTGCGGTGGCCGCCGCCGCCCCCCCGCGTGAGGCGCGTGAGGCGCGGCCCGTCGAGGCCGCCCGGACCGAGCAGCCGGCGCGCGCCGACGGGCCGCGCGAGACCGCCGAGGAGGCCGAGGCCCGCGAAAGCAAGCGGCGCCGCCGCGGCCGTCGCGGGGGTCGGGGCCGTCGGCGCGAAGAGGGCGGCGAGGCCGGCGTTGCGGCTCCGGCCGGACGCGAGGAAGAAACCCCGCGCCGCACCGAACCGGAACCCAGCGAACGCTATGCCGGCATCAAGGGCGTGACCGTGCGCCGCGGGCTGGATGTGCTGGCCGAGGAGGTCGAGACGCCCGAGCCGCCCAAGCCGACCGGGGTGGTCACCTTCAGTGACGCCGAGAGTGGCGAGAGCACCCCGGCAGAGACCCCGCGCGAGAGCATTGAAATTACCCCGCGGCAGGCACCGGCGCCCGAGCCGGAACGCAAGCCCGCACCTGAGCCGCCGACACCGCCGCCGGCGACCGCCGTCGAAACAGTCGGCGACGCCGAAGCGCCGGCCCAGGCCCCCGAAGTGACCGCGGCGGTCGAGCCGGGCACCGTTGAGGAAGAAGCGGAAGCCAAGCCGGCCAAGAAGGCGCGTCCGCGCAAGGCGGCGGCCCGCAAGGCCCCGGCGCGCAAACGTGTGACCGGCGGGTCGGCCAAGACGCCGATCGAAGAGCCGCACCACGACGAAGACGAAGAGTAAGCGCCGGACGAGGCGAAACTTTAAAAGCTAAAACATCCCAGCGGCCACGCGCCGTTGGGATGTTTTTTTGTGTTGCGGCAGAGTTGCAGAGGCTCGGAGGAGAGGGTTGGACGGGTATGCGAGCCGACACGGAGGCCATGTCGGGTCGAAGTATGTGTTTAGCGTGCAGCATCGAAGCTGCGGCAGGGGCGCTGCTGCCCAGTTCGTAGTCCCGCCTTCAGGCGGGAAGTCGGCAGATGCACAAGCTGCGGCAGGCTGATCAAAATGGTGTCGCCCCTGCCGGGGCTTATAGAATTCATTTGCCAATAACCCCGTGCTCACGCACGGGGCTAGGTTGTATCGCCCCTGCCGGGGCTAATGTGGTCGGCAGAAACGGCAAGGAATCAAGCTGTTCCTTGGCCTGGACAGGGGACTTCCAGAGCATCAACGGGTTGGCCGAATGTCGCTAAACACATTCGGGTCGAAGAGCCGACCTACCAGATCCCAAGCGAGTCAAGATGCAAGATTGCCAGCGCGGCGGCTGATTTGATTCAATGAGTGATCAATAGAAGTCAGCCAAAAGCCGCGGAGCGCGTGTGATGCAGCCACAGCAGAAGAACCCATGGGATGATTTTCGGCCCGTCGGCCAGCCGGCCGCGCGCCGGCCCTCGCCGCTGATGGATTACTACTGGATCGTGCTGGGGGCGATCATGGCGGGGGCGCTGCTGGGGGCGGCGGCCTACATCGGCTTCGAATTCTGGCGCCACGGCAACTCCGCAGGCACGAGCCGGCGCGATCCGCTGCGCCGGGCAGCCTATGCGGAGGTGGCCCGTGGCGAGGTCAGCTTCGAGGATGTCAAGACGCGGGTGGGGATCAGCGCCGCGATCGGGGGCGGGGTGGGCCTGCTGCTGGGTGCGGGCTACAGCCTCGATTGCATTCGGCGGGAGCGGCGGCCGCCGTCGGGGAGCTGAGCCGCCCGGCGTCAGTTATTCCCCTACACCCCGACGAATGGGCAGCGAGAAGGGCCGATGCGGCCTGAGACGGCGTCCAATTTACAACGGGGAGATGAACCTGCCATGATGATCAGCCCGCAAATGAAGAAGAAGCTGCTGGAGCAAGTGGTCCACGAATGGGAATCGGAGTATTTGTATTACGCCATGATGGCCTGGTGCCACAACCACGACTACAACGGTTTTGCGCACTGGTTCCGCAAGCAGGCCGAGGAGGAGCACAGCCATGGGCTCAAGATCCTGGACTATTTGCTGGAGGTGGGGGCGGAGATCGAGCTGCCGGCGACGTTGACGGTGCAGCCTGTCAACTTCAAGGAAATTGAGGAGGTGTTCGCGGCGACGCTGGCGCACGAGCAGAAGGTGACGCGGCTGATCCACGACCTGGCGGACCTGGCGGTGAGCGAGAAGGACCACGCGACGCTGAACTACCTGCAGTGGTTTATCAGCGAACAGCTTGAGGAAGAGTCGGGCGTGCGCGACATCATCGGGAAGCTCAAGCGGGTCAAGGCGGCGCCGGGTGGGCTCTACATGCTGGAAAACCACCTCGCCCAGCGCGCCTGAGCGCGCGGCTACGACAGCAGGAAGAATCGATTTGAAGCGCCCGTGAGGTTGCCAGCCGGCGGCCTCGCGGGCGCCGTCATTTTCTGGCGGTGAAAGACAAGGGAGGCGTGTGGATTTTACTTGCATTCCCGGCGGCGACTGCTATAGTCGCGCATCATTTGTTAACCATGCGCAACAGCAGTTGTCCTGGTTGACGCGGGTGGCGACAACGCCCGTTCATCATCGAGTGGGAGAGTTGCATCGATGTCTGATCCATATACCCCCCCGGCGTGCCGGCGCGCCGGATTCACCCTGATCGAGCTGCTGATTGTCGTGGCGATCATCGCCACGCTGGCGGCGATAGCCGTGCCGAACTTTCTGGAGGCGCAGGTGCGGGCGAAGACCGCGCGCGTGCAGTCGGACCTGCGGATGCTGAGCGTGGGGCTGGAGTCCTATCGCGTGGATCACAACGACTACCCCGAGGGAACCGACAACCCGAACCTTTACGACGCCCAGATCGGGGAGCTGCTCGGCCCGCTGGCCAAGGGCTACTATGCGATCCGCACGCGCACCGGCACGGCGCAGTATGCGGGGCGCGATTTTTATTCGCTGACGACGCCGGTGGCCTACATCACCCAGTTCCCGACCGACCCGTTCGTCGGCGATGGCAAGGGGTTCCTCACCTACTGCTATCGGCCGGCCAAGGAAACGCGCAACGGCTATATCCTGACCTCTGTGGGGCCCGACACCGACCTGTTCGATTCGCTGGGTGAGCGGCTGGGGGTGGGCACCGAGAGCACCAACCCGCTTTCGACCTGGCGCGACGGCAACAACCCGGCCCGGCTGGGCGACATCAATGAGCGGGCGGTGGTTCATGAGATAGAAGGCACGCTGCCGGCCTTGACGAGCGAGGTCCGGGCCATGGGCGGGCTGCGGCGGGCGCTGCAGGGGCTGGCCTATGACCCCACCAACGGCACGGTCAGCGATGGGGACTTGTTCCGGCTGGGGCCGTGAGTCAACCGGAACCAGAGCAGTTCTCGAAAATAATCAGCGCGATCTGACGGTTGCGAGCAGCGGCCAAGATCTCCCGCAATGCTCGGAATAGCGATGCTATGCCTGCGCTTCCGGAAGTCCTTGACCTTGCTCTCGCACGACATCTCATCACTGCTTCTTTCCAAGAAATGCTCTAAAGGCCCGAGTCGGGCAATTTGGAAAAGACGAGCCGCAGGGGGCGTGAGATGAAGGGATCGCCCCCGCGGTTGACATCGAAGACGGCGACGGCGAAGCGATGGGGACCGCGGCCCTCGAACTGGTAATCGGCGGCGAGATCCTCGGTATGCAGCAACCGGTAGTATTCGACATAGTAGGAGCCGGGGCGATCCTCGAGCGGAGTTTCGCCAAACCATTGGCCGGGCTGGCGCTGCGAACCGGTCTCCCAGATGGTCGTGGTGGCGCTGAGGTCCTTGCGATGGTCGCCCTGCGCGCCGACGTCAATGATGCTGCCGGCGGCCCTGGGGTGGGCGCTGGCGGCATCGACGATGGTGCGCTTGGCGCTGCGGGGGGGCCGGGGGCCGATGATGGTGCCGGGCAGGCCCTCATCGGCGAGCGTGCCGATCTGGACGAAACCGCCGCCGCGGCGGGCCGAATAGATGACGGCCTCCTCGCGGGGCTCGGGGGGATGCGGACCGGGATGATGGTCGACAAGCAGGCGCTTGTCGTCGGCATAGCCTGAGGCATTGCTCCAGGCAGATTGCCACTCCCAGAGATCATACTGAGCGGAGGGCGGGACCAGCAGATCGAGCGGGGCGGCGGGGGTCAGCGGAAACAGCAGCCAGGCGCGGTCGTTGGCGAAGGTGCGCAAGAGCCATTCCTGGCGGGCGGGGTTCCAGCTCCAGGACTGATGGACGATGGATTCGGTGGGGTCGGCCCAGGTGAGCAGGATGGAGAGGGCGCGACCGTCGTGGATGGCACGCAGCTCGGCCGGCAGCGTCTGGCCGCCGGCCTGGACCAGCTCGACGCGCAGCGGGCGCGCCGGCTCCCAGAGGCTCTGTTCGATCAGGGCGTTGGGCTCGGGAACGGCCGGGACCGCCCGCACGTGCAAGGTGGGGGTGGTGAGCCGGCCGCAGCCGGCCAGCAGCGGCAGCATCAGCCCCGCGACCAGCGCGAGGCGGAAACCGGAGCGAAAACGGGAAGCAGTCAAGGCACGCATGAACATCGGGGTCCGCGGGGGGTGTGGGGATCGGCGAAACCGGGAGACGGAGCCGCCCGCCGATCATCTTGCGGTGGGCGCGGCAGGTGTTCAATGGAATTCAGCTGACGTGAGCGGCGTTTTTTGTCGCAAAGAGGCCAAGTTTGGAGCAAGGACGCAAAGGAAGGATCATCCGGCCTTTCATGCAGCCCCAGCGCATATTTGCATGGATCAAGAAGAAGCAAGGGGGATGGGTGGGCGCATCCTGCGCTCGCCAGGGTGGGAAGGCAGGTTGGCTCATAGCGCTGACACTGCCATGTCGGGTCGAAGACCCGACCTACCACCTGGGCTAGAAAAAGGGGAGGCCGAAGCCTCCCCTGAGATGAATGATGCTGAGCCCGCTGGTTAACGGGTGGTGCGCTTGGCAGCGCCCTCAAAGCGATAGATTTCGCCCCAGCTGATGGTTCCGTTGGTGGGATCGTAGCGCATGCCCTGACCATTGCCGGTGGTGCCGGCAATATAATTTCCATCCTCGTCCTTGCCGATATTGGGCATATCTCGGGCTTCATTTTCCAGGACTTCCCAGAGAGCCATATACCCACCGGTGTTGGAACGCAGGTCGGGGCCATAGCTCCAGGTCATCCAGGAGGTGTGAGGGTAGGTGGCATAACTCTTGCCGCCAGAAGAGGTGTAGCCCAGTGCGTAGACGAGGTACTGCGAACTGCCGGCGGAACCCGCACCCGGGCGGAAGATATCGGGCGGCACGGTGGTGATGTAAGAGATGGGCGTGGTCAGCAGGCGCTTGTCGGCATGGGACAAGGTCGAGCTGGTCGGCAGCGGGCTGTGGCCCTGGGAGGGCAGATAGCTGCCGTTGTCGACATAGTAGGATTCCATCGCCAGCGCGATGGAGCGCAGGTCGTTCTCGGTGCGAGAGACCCGCGCACGGGTTTGTGCCTCAAGGAAATTGGGCACGGCGATCGCCGCAAGGATGGCGATGATGGCCACGACGATCAAGAGTTCGATCAGCGTAAAGGCCTTCATTTTCAACATAACAAGATCCTCCCCGTACATCCGATTGGTTCTTGCTGGGGTGATCCCCACCAGCAAATTTCGAACCCATCTCCTCCCCTGAATCCTCTTAGGAAATGAGCCGCTGGCTTAGTTTATATCGCATTGAGAGGGATGAGTCCACAAAAGATGATATGGAGGGGGGAATTCATCGATCGTGCATGAAGCTGGCTGATGCGTGTATGGGTATTTTTGTCGCAAAGAGGCCAAGGATTGGGTCAAGGACGCAAAGAAAGGATCTTCGATCATTTTGCCGCGAGGCGCGACGGGAGCATATCGCTTGCCACCCGTGCCGGCGCTGGCTAAGGTTGATGCAGCCTGTTCCTCGAGGATAGCCGGATGGTTTGGCGCCGTTGCATGTTGTTGGGGTTGGTTTTGGCGGCGCTGCCGATGCGCAGCGGGGGGGCCGAGCTGACGGCCTGGCTGCCCGAGCAGACGCTGGTGGCGTTCGAGGTGCCGAGCCTGCCGGCGCTGACGCGGGCATTTGAGGCCTCACCTTTTTACCAGTTTTATGGCGACCCGGCGGGGGTGGAGTTTTTTCAGCCGCTGCGCCTGGCGCTGGGAGAGGTCCAGAGCCAGGTGGTGGCGCGGGGGGCGGTCGAGCCGGAGCGTTTAGCGCGGTTTTTCAGCGGAGCGGCGGTGCTGGCGGGTGTGGCAACGCCGGGGGGGGCGGCCGAACCGATTGAGTGGGTCCTGATCTTCGAGCATAACGGTGACGAGGCGGTGCTCGAGGCGCTGCGCGCGGGGCCGCGACTGGCGGGGGTGCGGGTGAGCCGGACGGATGAAGCGGGGGTGGCGGGGCTGACGCGGCTGAGGCTGACGCGGGCGGAACGGGCGACGATCCCGGGAGCCGGTGCGAATGGGACGCAGGGAGCCGAGCTGCCGGCGCGTCGCCAGCGGATCGAGGAGTATCAGCAGTTCTTCGGGCCAACGGTGGGGATTCATGCGGGAGTCGCGGGCGAGCCGGCGCGGTGGATTTTGGAGCGGATGGAGCGACCCGCCGGGGAGGGGTTTGCCGCGCCGTTCGCAGGGCTGGGGGCGGCGCTGCCGGCGCAGGCGGAGGCGCGCGTACTGATCAACCTGGCGACTTTGGACCGGCTACTCGAGGGCGGGGGCAAGAACGCGAGGCTACGGTTTGACCCGCGCGCGCTGCGGCTGGACCAGATCAGGGCGGCGGCGGCGCTTGATTTTCGGGCGGATCGGCTGGCGCTGGAGCTGCTGGTCGAGGCCCCGCAGCCACCCACGGGCGTGGCCGAGCTGCTGTTCCTGGGCGGGGAAGCGCCCCCGCGGGCGGCGCATCTGGTTCCGCCGGACGTGCTGCTTTACTCGAGCGCGGGTTATCCGCTGGCGGAGGCGTGGACGAAGGCTCGGGCGCTGCTGGGGGCGGCGGCCCCGGCGCTGGCGCAGGCCATGAACGCGCAGCTCGACTCGATGCGGCAGGCGAGCGGCATCGATTTTGAGCGCGGGCTGTTCGGGAGCCTGGGCGATGGGGTGGTGCGGTTTGTCTGGCCGGGCGGGGGTGGTCAGAGCCAGCCCGAGATGACGACGCTGATGCTGGCCGTGCGCGACCGGGCGGCGCTGAGCGAAGCGATCGAGGGGCTGCTGCGCTACGTCTCGGAGGGGCTTGGGCTCTGCCAGGTCGAGCGCAGCGGCGGGGCGAGGCATCGGCTGTGGACGGTGCGGCCGGGCCGCCCAGGCGCCCCGGCGACGGGTCAGCCGTGGGTCCACCTGGCGCTGACGGAGGAGTGGCTGATGGGCGGGATGCGGCCGGATGGGCTGCGCGAGGTGCTGCGCCGGATGGAGCAGTCGCCGCGCGAGTCGCTGGCCACGAGCCGGAGCTATATCGAGATGATGGAGCGGCTGCCGGCGGGGCGCTATTGGGAGGGGTTTACCGACCTTGGCGGGGTTTACCCGCTGCTGGAGGCGGCGCTGCCGATCCAGTCGGCGGCAAAGCAGGCCGGGGCGGGGGACTGGTCGCCAGTGGATGAGGCGCGCCTGCCTGGGGCCGAGGTCTGGGCGCGGTATTTCGGCTCGATGGGGGCGGCGCGCACGATCGAGGGGGACCGGCTCAAGCTGGAGACGTTTATCCTGTATCCGGCGGCGGAGCGACGATGAAAACAGAAATCGGTGAATACATCGTTGGAGCATACCTGAAACTTGTGCTCAATTGTGATGTGGTTGACTACAACGTCAGGCCAGCGGGTGGTGGACTCAAGGGATTGAACGAGATAGACGTCATCGGATTCCGGCTGGCCGAGAAATCTGCCTTTGTCTGTGAGGTAACAACTCATATCAATGGTCTCTTGTATGGGAATGGCCGGACCGACACCCTTGCTCGAATCAAGAGGAAGTTTGCCTTCGACATGGAATATGCCCGGGATTATCTAGAAGGCTTTTCAATCAGCTACATGTATTGGTCCCCTGTGGTTCGAAACGCCCGTCTGATCGAGGGACTGAAGGAACTGGATAACGTGGAATTAATCATCAATGGCAGATACAGGGAATGTGTCGAGGAATTGCAAAAATTGGCACGATGCACCTCGTGCGACGTCGGCAATCCATTCTTTAGAATGCTCCAGATTCTTGCGCGCCTGAATCAAAAGGAAGTGACGGGATAGCATGGAAGCACAGCCAGAGATCAAGACGCGGGAATCGGAGCCGGGGCTGGTGGAATCGCTTTTGGTCATCGGGCTGCTGGCGCTGGCGGGGGTTGGCGGCTGGCTGCTTTATGGGCGGTTCATCCGGCTGATGCCGGAACACCTGATGAATCTTTTTGGGGCTTGAAACACCAACCGGAGGAACACCATGCGACGACTGTTACTGGGCTTGCTTGCGGTGGGCTGGATGCTGAATGCGGCGGCGGCCGAGCGGCCCAACATCGTGCTGATCTTCAGCGACGATCAGGGGTATGCGGACCTTGGATCATATGGGGCGGAGTTTGAGACGCCCAACATCGACCGGATCGGCACCGAGGGAGTGCGTTTCACGGACTGGTATGTCGCCTCGCCGGTCTGCACGCCGAGCCGCTATGGGCTGCTGACCGGGCGGGTGCCGGCGCGCAGCATCGACAAGCTGGACGGGGCGCTGCTGCCGGCGCGGCCGCGCGACACCAACCGCGGCCTGCGCGAGGGTGAGGTGACGCTGGCCGCGAAGCTGCGCGAGGCGGGCTACCGGACGGCGATCATCGGCAAGTGGCACCTGGGCTATGGCAACGAGGAGTTGCTGCCGACGCGCCACGGATTCGATGAATTCTATGGCTTCCTTGACGGCTGCATCGACTTCTTCACCTTCCGCTATGGGAACTGGCAGACGCTGTATGAGGGCGAGCAACCGATCGAGGATTCGGGTTATATCACGGCGCGCCTGACCGAGAAGGCAGTGGATTTTATCGAGCGCCAGAGCGCGGACCAGCCGTTCTTCCTTTATATTCCGCACGCGGCGCCGCACTACGCCAAGGGCTATGACCCGGTGAAGGACGAGCCGACCAACGTGCTGCAAGCCAAGGCCGAGGACATCGTGGCGATGAGCTTCATCGAGGATGAGAAGCGGCGGGTTTATGCGGCCAAGGTCAAGGGGCTCGACGACGGCGTGGGCGAGGTGCTGGCGGCACTCGAGCGCAAGGGGCTGGTCGAGAACACCTGGGTGATTTTCATGAGCGACAACGGGGGGGATTACAACTACGGCGGCAACAACTTCCCGCTGCGCGGCCAGAAGGCGACCGTCTGGGAGGGCGGCATCCGGGTGCCCTGCCTGATGCGATGGCCGGGACGGATCGAGGCGGGCGTGGTCAGCCGCCAGCCGGCCTCGGCGCTGGACCTGATGCCGACGGTGCTGGGGCTGGCGGAGATTTCGCCCGCGGGCCTGACACTGGACGGGGTGGACCTGCGGCCGACGCTGCTGGAGGGGCTGCCGATCGAGCGCGACCTGGTCTTTATCGACAAGCGGGGCGATGCGCTGCGGCGGGGGGACTGGAAACTGATCCGGCCGCAGGGCGAGAAGCAGACGATGCTGTTCAACCTGACGGCCGACATGGCGGAGAAGCGCGACCTGGCCGCCGCCCGGCCCGACGTGCTGCGCGAGCTGAACGAGGCGCTGGAAGCCAAGCGGCGGGAGATCAACCCGTAAGCCCAATGCAAGCGCGAGGTCGAAAGGAGTGCCCGGGGACCCAGCGTCCCGGGCACCTTTTTTTGTGGCGTTTGTAGCGGTGGCGTGGGGGTTTGGGTTGGAAGTCCTTGACCTTGCTCTCGCTCGACAACTCATCACTGCTTCTTTCCGAGAAATGCTCTAGACTGGTGCGATGGTTCGGCGCGCGCGGGCGCCGTGGAGGTCCCATGCAATTAAAGGTCAGAATCCATTTCACGATGGCGCTGCTGATGGCGCTCGGCAGCCTGCAATCGGTCGCGGCGTTCGATGGGGAACGGGCGCTGGAGCTGATCCGCGGGCAGTGCGCATTGGGGCCGCGTGTGCCGGGGACGGCGGCCCACGAGGCCGGGCGCCAGTGGATCGGGGAGCAACTGCGCGGGCTGGGGTTGGAGGTGGTCGAGCAGCCATTCGAGACCGTGCTGCCGCTGACCGGCCAGCGCGTGCGGGCGGTCAACATCTGGGGGGTGCCGGCGGGGGACGGGCCGACCAGCCCGGCGCTGGTGCTGAGCGCGCACTGGGACACGCGGCCGTTTGCCGACAGCGATCCCTCAGGGCGCAATCCGCCGATGCTGGGGGCCAACGACGGGGGCTCGGGGGTTGCGATGGCGCTGGAGCTTTACCGCGCGCTGGGCGAGGCCGGGCCGCGCGACCAGGTGGCGCTGATGTTCTTTGACGCCGAGGACGCGGGGATCGAGCGGGACCACGCGACCTGGGCGCTGGGGGCGCGACGCGCGGCGGCTGATCCGCCCGACTGGATCGACCGGGTCGCGCTCGGCATCAACCTGGATATGGTGGCCGGCGCGGAGCTGGTGCTGAGGCGCGAGGTTTACTCGGAGCGGGCGGCGCCGGCGGCGGTGGAGGAACTGTGGCGGCTGGGACGCCAGATGGCGCCGGCGCGCTTCAGCAACCAGTCGATCGGGCCGATCACCGATGACCACCTGCCGTGGATCGAGTCGGGCCGGGCGTGGATCAACCTGATCGGGTTTCCTTATGAGCACTGGCACACCGCGGCGGACGGGCCGGAAAATTGCAGCGCCGCCACGATGCAGGCGGTGGGCGAAGTCGTGCTGCGCACCATCCGGCGCGGCGGCTGGCGGACGGGCGGCGGCTGAGGGCGCCCTAACGCACGATCGGCAGAGCGATGTTGCCGGCGGCGACGTCGGCGATGACAGCGGGATAGAGCTGGTGCTCGACGACCAGCACGCGCTGCTGGAGCGATTGTGGGGTCTCGCCGGGGACGACGGGCACGCGCGCCTGGCGCAGGATCGGGCCGCGGTCATATTCCTCGTCGACCACGTGAACGGTGGCGCCGGTCTCGGCATCGCCGGCGGCGAGGGCGGCCTCGTGCGGGCGGATGCCATACATGCCGGGGCCGCCGTGGCGCGGCAGCAGGGCGGGATGAATGTTGATGATGCGGCCCTTGAAGTGGGCGAGCGTGTTGGGGCCGATCCGCTTCATGTAGCCGGCCAGGACGACCAGTTCGGCGCCGGCGTCGGCCAGCGCGCCGCGGATTGCCTCATCGAGGGCGGCCTCATCGGGGTGGGTCGCGCTGGAGAGATGGCACGTCGGGATGCCGTGGCGGCGCGCGCGGTCGAAGGCGCCAGACTGGGAGTTGTTGCTGATCACCAGCACGACGCGGGCATCGAGGCGGCCGGCCTCGATGGCGTCGATGATCGCCTGCATGTTGGAGCCGCCGTGGCTGGCCAGGATGCCGATGCGCAGGGGGTTCATGCCGATTCAACCTTCACTGGGAAATAAATCTGATCAAACCTACCGGCGCCCCCGGCGGCGGGTGCGCATCTGCGCGAGCAGGGCCTTGTTTGGAGCGGCGGCGCCGGACTCGCCGACTGCGGCCAGCGCGCGCTCGACCTTGGAGTCGAGGCCGAGCGAGTGGACGTGGCAGAGGGCGGCGGCGAGGGCATCGGCGGCGTGGTCGGGGCGCGGGATTTCGGGCAGCCCGAGCACGACGCGCACCATCGCCTGAACCTGGGCCTTGCCGGCGCGGCCGTGGCCGGTGAGTGCCTGCTTGATCTGGAGCGGGGTGTATTCACGCAGCGCGGCGCCCGAGCCGGCGGTGGCCAGAATGCAGGCGGCGCGGCCGTGGGCGACCACCATCGCCGTCTTGACGTTCTTGGCGAAGAAGAGCTGCTCGACGGCGACGACGGCGGGGGCGTATTCGGCCACCAGCGCGCCGACGGCCCGATGGATCTGGCCGAGGCGCTCGGGGAGCGGCTCGCCGGCGGCGGTGCGGACGACGCCGTAGCCGAGCAGGACGCAGATGCCGTCGGGGCGCTGCTCGACGGCCCCCCAGCCGACGTCGGCCAGGCCGGGGTCGATGCCGAGCACGCGCAGCCCCCCCGCTGGCCCCGCGCCACTCACCCGGCGTACTGTTCGATGACGGAGTCGTCGATCTCGTAGTTGGCCCAGACGGCCTTGACGTCGTCGTGGTCCTCGAGCATCTCGATGAGCTTGAGGAGCTTGAGGGCCTCGTCGCCCTCGACCTTGATGGTGTTGGTGGGGATGTTCTCGACCGAGGAGGCCTCGATCTTGAGCTTGCCGGCCTCGAGCGCCTCGCGCACCGCGTCGACCTCGTTGGGGCCGGTAGTGATGCGGAAGCTCTGGTCGATGCGGACAAAGTCCTCGGCGCCGGCGTTGAGGGCCGTCTCCATCGCGGCGTCCTCATCGATGCCCTCGGCGGAGGCGATGATGACGCCCTGACGGTTGAACATCCAGCCGACGCAACCCTGCTCGCCCATCGCGCCGCCGTATTTGCCGAACATGTGGCGCAGCTCGGGCATGGTGCGGTTCTTGTTGTCGGTGGTGCCCTCGACCATGATGGCGACGCCGGCCTGGCCGTAGCCCTCGATGAGGAAGTCCTCGTACTGGACCCCCGCCAGCTCACCAGCGCCCTTCTTGACGGCGCGGTTCATGGTGTCGTTGGGCATGTTGGCGTCGCGGGCGGCCTGCATGGCGGTGCGCAGGCGCGGGTTGCCACCGGGGTCGCTGCCGCCCATGCGCGCGGCCACCTCAAGCTCCTTGATCAGCTTGGTGAAAATCTTGCCGCGCTTGGCATCGACGGCGGCCTTTTTATGCTTGATGGAGGACCATTTGGAATGGCCGGACATGGGTGGTCTGCCTCTCTGGTGGCTTTCGAAAAGATGGCGGAGCGCGCTTGATCACCTCGGGGCGTTCATGCGCTCCTGCTTCAGGCTAAACGACCCTTGGCCTGGGATCAAGCTCAAAGCAGTAAAAACGCGTCGATACGCCGATGCGGGCGCGCTTCCTGGCATCCATGTCGGCTCGAAGAGCCGACCTACCCTTGCGGTTGCGGCGCCTCGGGCGTGGGCGTCGGGGCCGGCTCGGCGGGCGCGGGAGTCGGCTCCTCGGCCGGCGCGAGTTGCGGCGGCGCGGGGGCCAGTGGCGGCTCAGGCGCGGGCGCGGGCGCTGGGGTGCCGGGGGCAGCGGGGGCGGCGGGCGCGGCGGGCGCGGCGGGCTGGGCCGGGGTCGTTTCAGCCGGCGCTGGTTCGTCCTCGGGCGTCGGGCGGGTCGGCCGGATCAGGCGCGACTGGGTGGCGCCGAAGGTGCCGGCGGGGCCGGCCAGGCCGGAGGCGGTGGGAGGGACCGCCCCGCCCACCCGCGGCTGCTCGACGGCACGCGGGGAGCGGTAGGGTTCATCGGTCAGCAACTGCTGGCCGCTCTGGGCCGTGCCTTCCTGCAGGTCGGGGGCCTCGCCCGCCTCGGCCGGCCGCAGGCCGTTGGTGGGGAAGGGCAGCGGCTCGGGGCGGATCGACTGGAGGTAGGGCAGCAGCTCGGCAGGGATTTCGTGGACGTCCTCGGGCGGGGCGGCGGCCTCGGCCAGGGTGGCCATCGAGGCACGGGCCTCGGGGTTGCCGGGGACAACCATCAGGTCGTTGAGGGGCTGCTCCTCGAGGATCGTGGCCGTGATGAAGAACATCATGTTGCTGAGGGTCTCGTCGCGGTTGCGGCTGCCGAAGAGCCAGCCGGCGATCGGGAGCTTGGCGAGGAAGGGGATGCCGGCGCGGCCCTCGCTGCGATTGCGGCTGATGAGGCCGCCGATGACGCGGGTCTCGCCACTGGGCATGATCATCTGGGTGGTGGCGCGCTGGCGGGCCGAGCCGACGCCGCGGATGCCCTGGCCGATGTCGGGGACGATGATCGGGGTGGAGTTTTCGAAGTCCACCGTCAGCTCGATCAGGCCGCGGTTGGTGATCATCGGGATGATGTTGACCAGGAGACCGGTCGGCAGCAGGGTCTGGCCGGAGGAGCGGGCGCCCCCGCCGATGCCACTGTATTGGTCGTAGAATGTGTTGAGCACCGGCTGGCTCTCGGTCAGGTCGATGGAGCCCTCCTCGCCGCTGGCGATGACCAGCCGGGGCTGGAGCAGGATGCGGGTGTTGGTGTTGGTCAGCGCGGCCGTCAGCTCCATGCGGACATTCTCGGTCAGGTCGATGACGCGCAGGCCGCTGGAGGAGAAGAAGAGGCTGGGCAGGCCGTCCTCGGCATCGAAGTTGGGCTGGGCGGGGGCCACGGCGTTCTGAATGGCCGTCGGCATGTCGCGCGAGAAGACCCAATTGGCGCCGAGCGCGAGGTTGTCAATCATCTGGACCGAGAGCAGTTCGCCCTCGATGTAGACCTGCTTGCGCGGGGAGTCGATGGCGCTGAGCAGGTCGTAAATCTTGTTGTGGACCGAGCGCACGTCGCGCACGACCAGGCGCGCGAGCTTGACGTTGAAATCCATGACGGCGTCGGGAGTCAGCAGCGGTTCGATGAACTTGTCGACGATTTCCTCGAGCAGCTCGCCGTCGGTGCCGAGGTTGTTGAGGTTGTAGATGCGCAGCTCGACGTCGCGATCAAGCAGCGCGACCAGCTCCTCCATCATCTTGATGCGCTCGAAGGTATCCTTGACCATGATGATGCGGTTGACGGGATCGACCTGGATTTCGGCGGCGGGCGAGGCAATCTCCTGCAGGCGTTCGGCAATCTCATCGGTGTCGGAGTGCTCGATGTCGAAGACCATCGAGAAGAGCTGGATGTCGAACTCGGAGATGATGTCCTGGATCTGGACGATCTTGTCGGGCAGGTCGGTCACGATCAGGCGATTGGTGCGGGCGTCGGCCGAGGTGAGGCCGACCTCGGGGGTCAGGATCGGCTGGATGATGGTCTCCAGCTCGACGGCATCGATGTAGCGAAGTTGGAAGGGGCGGCGGATGGCCTGCTGGCGCACCACCTCGGCGGTGTAGGTCTGGGGGTCGAAGAGCTGGTAGAGCGTGGGCTCGCGCTGGAGCCAGACCAGATTGTGGGCCGTGGCGATGCGATTGAGGATTTCCTCGACCGGCTCGTTCTCGACGGTCAGGCTGAGGGTCAGGTTGGCGGCCTGGCCGCGGGCCTCGACGCGAACGCCGGTCTGCTCGCGCAGGCGGGCGAGCACCTCGCTGATTTCCATCTCATGGACGAAGATGCTGGCCGTAGGACCGGCAGGAGCCTGCTGGGGCAACTGCTCGCCGCCTTCGGGAAGGGCGCCGCCGACGCGCGGCGGGGGCGGTGCGGATTCCATCAGAACCTCGGGAGCGGGGGGCTCGAGCGGCTGGTCCTGGGCCGTTGCGAGGAATGGCAGCAGCAGCAAACAGGAGAAGGCGAAGGCGGAGCGGGGCAGCAGGGTCGGCATCTTCGGGCAGTCCTTCGGGAGTGGTGTTCAGACGGGCCGGCGGGCGGCCTCCGCAAAACAATGGTTCATGAGAGCGGCGGTCGTGTCAATCGGCAGGGCCAGGAAGCCGCCTAGCGCTGTTTCATCCTCATCATCCGGCTCTCCTGGTCGGGCGCGGAGAGCTGCGCGCCCGGGTCGGAGCCCAGTTCAATCTTGGTCAATTGCACCTGGACCTGCTTTCCGGTTGCGTCCACGGCGGACTCACCAGTATACGCCGGTCCGTCGACTTTCAAAATAATCGGTTGCGCGGGGCGGCGATCGTCGCGGAAGACGGCGGTATCGGGCGGACGAATTTCGACCAGTCGCCAGCCGGCGACCGCCTGCTCGAGGTTGGGCGGCGGAGGCGGCGGCGGGGGGGCCGGGGTTGGGGTCGGGGTCGGGGTATAAAGCAGGTTGAAGAGCTGGCGGTTGATCTGGTCGGGCTCGCGGACGGGCGCGGGCAGCTCGACGGGGGGCTGATAGCCGGTCTCGCCGTTCATCAGGGCGCGAGCCTCGAGGACCTCGGCGGGCATTTCGTTGCGGGCCGTGGCCAAGTAGTAGACCAAGCCGCCGCAGGCAAGCACCAGCAGCAGGTTGATCAGATTCAGGATCCGGTCGTGCATCTCGATTCCCTTCGCAGCATCTGAATCTTAAAGCAGGGCTCCTGCCGATAGAGCTGGAGCCGCGCCATGCCATGCTCGCGCAGCCATGGGGCCTCGTCCAGAAAGTCGAGCACGCGTGCCTCGCGCTTGGCGGGGGCGGGTCGCAGCGTGCGACCGATGCGCTGAAAGGCGCGGGTCTGGCTCTTGCCGCCGCCGGCCAGGATCAGGCCATCGAGGGTGGGCAAATCCAAGCCCTCGTCGGCCAGCGTGGTGGCGATCATGATCGGGTGCAATTTCCGTTCCAACTCGTCAAGGTATTGTCGCCGCAGCGCGCTGTCAAGGGATCCGTGGACAAATCGGGCCTCGGGCAGGCAGCGGGCCAGCGCCTCGCCATGGGTCACCTGGGCCACCAGCACCAGCACCGAGAGGCCCTCGGCGGCCCAGGCGCGGGCCTGTGTCGCGATCACGCGGTTGCGTTCTTGGTTTTCCACGATGGCCTGCTGGTAGCAATCGGGGTAGCTGAGGCGGGGCTTGAGGCGCACAAGTGGAGCCGGCAGCATCTGGATGCGCGGGGGGACGAGGAAGCCCTGTTCGATGAGGTCGGAGGCGCTGGTGGCATGGATGCAGCGGCCGAGCGCAGCCTCGAGCAGCAGGTCGCAGCCGTCGTCGCGCCAGGGGGTGGCGGAGAGGCCGTAGCGGCGGGTGGCGGCGCCCGTGCGCATGGCGATGCGGTAGAAGGTGTCGGCCGGGACGTGATGACACTCATCGAAGATGACGACGGGCACTGATTCCAATTGATCGATGACCTGACGTCGGGAGGCGTCGTCGAGGTGGACGGGGCGCTCCTCGCGCAGCTCCTCCTCGCCGGCGGCGGGGCGGGGGGAACGGGCGGGGCGCGTGCCGGCGCAGGCGCTGGCGACGGTCTGGATGGTGGCGACCGTGAGCGGGCGCAGCCGGGCCTGGCCGTCGCCGAGGATGCCGACCTCGAGGCCCAGCTCGCGCTCGAAGACCCGGGCGGCCTGGTAGAGCAGGTCGAGGGTGTGGACGAGGAACAGGGCGGGGCGGTCGAGCTGGCGGATGAGGTGGGCGGCGAGCATTGTCTTGCCGCCGCCGGTGGCGATCTGGATGATGCCGCGGCCGTGTTCGAGCGCGGCCGCCAGCGCCGCCTGCTGGTAGGGGCGCAGCGCGACGCGGACGGGGCCGGCCGCCAGGGGCGGGGCCTGGACGGGCGGAGGCGGCTCCAGTTCGAGGAGGTATTCGAGGCCGGCCTTGTCGAGGATCGCTTGGATGGCGGGCCAGAGACCGGCGGGGAAGGACTGGGAGCGGGCGTCGAACAGATGCTTGCGGCCATCCCACTCGCCGCTCTTGAAGCTGGCGGCATAGCGGGCGCCGGCCACGGCGAAGGAGGTGGCCTTGTCAATCGCCTCGAGCGGTGCGCCGGAACCCGAAAGGCGGCCCTTGAGCGGGCCCAGCCGCACGCGCAGGCGGGAGTCGGCGAATTGGCTGTCATAGGCGGCAAGCAGGGCCGGATCGAGCGCGCCGCGCTCCAGGCCGAAGATGCGCAGCAGCTCGGGCAGGTGCGAGAGGTGGACCTCCCAGCGCTTGTGCCTGGGGTTCCAGCGGCGACGGGGCAAAAGTTTGATCAGCGAGACCTTATGGGCGTCATAGGGGAAGGCGACCGCAATCGTCTCGGCGCCGATCATTGAGAGGTTCAGGGACATCGGCAGGCGTCCAAGACAAAGCTGGGGGCCGCGCCGGGGGCAAGGCGATGGGCCGGGACCCTAAAAAGTTCCCCGCCCGGGGCTGCCGAGCGGGGGTTTGATGCTGCATGCAAGGGACGGACCGTCACGATCGGCCTCAGGAGGCCGGGTCGGGTCGCGGCTCGTCCTGGTCGGTCGGCTCGGCGGGCGGCTCGGCCTGCGGCTCGGCGGGCAGCTCGATGGGCGAATCGCCGGGCAGCTCGACCGGGGCCTGGGCCGGCAGCTCGGGCGTGGGCTCGGGCGTGGGCTCGACTTCCTCGAGCACGGGGGCCGGAGCCGGGGCCGCTGCGGGCGGTGCCGGAGCGGGCTTTTTGCGCTCGGCGGGGATGATGTCCTCGAGCTGGATGTCCTCGAGCAGCTCGCCCATGCTCATCAGGCTGCCCTTGCTCTTCTTGCTCATGTAATTGGCGATGGTCTTGCGTTCCTGCTCCTTGAGCAGTTGGCGGCGGCTGAGCGAGATCTTGCCGCTGTCGCGGTCGATCTTGGTGATCTTGGCCTCGATCTTGTCGCCTGACTTGAGCAGGTCCTTGGGTGAATTGACGCGCTCCTGATCCATCTGCGAGACGTGCATGAAGCCCTCGATGTTGGGGGCCAGCATGACGAAGACGCCGAACTCGGTGACGCCGGTGACCTCGCCCTCGACCACGTCGCCGGGCTGGTGGGTGCCGAGGAAGACATCGAGCGGGTTCTCACCCATCTGCTTGACGCCCAGGCTGATGCGCCGGCGCTCGCGATCGATTTCGAGCACGACGGCTTCGACCTCGTCGCCCTTCTTGACGACGTCGCGCGGCTGGCGGACCTTCTTGTCCCAACTGAAGTCGGAGACATGGATCATGCCCTCGATGCCGGGCTCCAGCTCGATGAAGGCGCCGTACTTGGTCAGGCCGGTGACCTGTCCCTTGACGGTGCGGCCGTTGGGGAAGCGCTGCTCAATGCCCTCCCAGGGATCGGCGGTCAACTGCTTGAGGCCGAGCGAGATGCGGCGGTTCTCGGTATCGACGTTGAGGACGGTGGCGCTGACCTGCTGGCCGACGGCGACGTAATCGCCGGGCTTCTTGCCGACGCTGTCCCAGGCCATGTCGGAGATGTGGATCATGCCGTCCAGGCCCTCGTCGAGGCGGACGAAGGCGCCGTAGCTGGTCAGCGAGACGATCTCACCGGCGACTTCGGTGCCGGCGGGGTAGCGCTCGACGGCGGCTTCCCAGGGATTGGAGATCGCAAGGCGGCGCGAGAGGGTGACCTTGCCGCTTTCCTGGTCGATCTCGATGATCTTGGCCTGGACGGTCTGGCCGGCCTTGACGTATTCATCGGGGCGGGCGTTGCGCTGCCAGGAAATCTCGCTGCGCGGGATGAGGCCGTCGAGCCCCTCGCCCAGCTCGACGAAGGCGCCGAACTCGACGACGCGCTTGACGCGGGCCTCGATGAGCTGATTCTGCTCGAAGCCCTGCAGCGTCTGACGGCGGCGGGTCTCCAGTTGGTCCTCGATCATCTGGCGGCGCGAGATGATGATGCGGCGCTTTTCGGGGGCAAACTCGATGACGTAGCCCTCGACCTCGCGGCCGACCCAGGCGTCAAAGTCGCTGATGCGCTGGACGTCGACCTGGGAGGCGGGCAGGAAGGCGGTGGTGCCGATGTCGAGGATGAGGCCGCCCTTGACGGTGCGCGTGACGATACCCTTGAGCGGGACGCGCTTGCCGAAGGCTTCCTCGGCGGCGGTCCAGGCCTTGCGGCGGCGGGCCTCGCGATAGGAAAGATTGATGAGGCCGGTGTCGGGGTCGGGTCCCTTGACGATGACGTCGATGATATCGCCAGGCTGGACCTGCGGCTTGTCATTGATCATCGGAAATTCGCGGATATTGACGAAGCCCTCGCTCTTGTCACCGACATCGACAAGGACGCCGTCGGCCTTGACGGCAACGACGGGCACCGAGAGCAACTGCCCCTGATTGACCTCCGGACTCATGCGGTCCAGATACTGGTCGATCATGGCATCCATTTCGTCCATGGCGCCGGTTTCGCCCGGCTCCAAGTAATCGTCCTCATTCTCGTCAAACATCGAGGCGCCGCCCATGAGGCGCTCTTCTTCGGAGCGGGGGGGCCGCCGTTCGGAATTAGAAATCCGCGGGGATTTCTGATCATTCGCCGTATTTCCATGGTCCGCCATGCGGATATTACCTCGTTGGTTTCCTGTTTTGGTTCGTATGACGCTGTCGCACCCGCACCATCGCGCCACCCGGGGCCCCTGCTCGCCCATGTGTGGGAGCGGGACCCTTCGCGGGAAAGATTATTCTCGGGGAAAGTCTTATGGGTGTCAACGAGATAAGCGACCGGCGGCGGTGCGGGAGGGCGGATCGGCCGGCTCGACAAGCACGTAAATAGAATCGTGGCCGCGCACGACGACCTCGCGGCCGGCGTCCAGCCGCAGCTCCTGGCGCAGCGAGCGGGCGGCGAGAAGACGCCCCTGCCAACGAACCGAACCAGTGGGGCGCAGCGGTTGAACGACCTCAAGGACCTGGCCCAGCGGGGGGCGCTCGGGATCGACCTCGGGGGGCGGCTCATCCTCGGCCGGCTTGAGCGCCATTGCGCTCTTGCCATGGCGGATGGCCAGCCAGAGCACGCCGGTGACGGCGGGGATCACCAGGATGAGTACCAGCATCCCATGCGCCGGCCCCCAGATCAGGAAGCTGTAGTAGATGGACAGGGCGAGCATCAACAGGCCGATGATGGCGCTGACGCCATAGGGCAGCGCCGCCTCGAGCGCGATCAAGATGAGACCCAGCAGCAGCAGCACGACGACCAGGAACATGGGACGGCGCCTTTGGAGGAGATCAGGGTTGATAGGCCGGTTCGGCGGGAGCCGGCCGAGTTTCGGCGAGCAGGCCCAGGCCCAGCCGCCGGCAGATATCCATCACGCGCACGACGCGACCCCAGTCGGCCTGGTCGTCGGCGCGCAGACGCAGCTCGCGGTTGCCGCCGCCGGCCAGCTCGCCCAGCAGCAGCTCCAGTTCGGCCTCGCCAACGGCGCGATCGCCGAACATCAGGAGCCCCTCGCGGTCGAGCACCAGCGTCGGCAGGGGTTCGGCAGAGGCCTGCTGACCGGCGGCGGCCTCGGGCAGGCGCACCGGCAACTGGGTCAGTTCCTGGCGGATGGTGGTCGTCAAGACAAAGAAGAAGATCAGGTTGAAGATGACGTCCAGCATCGGCGTGAGCGTGATGCCGGTCTCGAGCCGTCGGCGGCGGCGGGGCCGGAGGACGGGGGCCGAGGGCGGAGCGGGCGCGGCGACGCTCATCGGGCGGCCTCCGCCAGCGCGGGCGCCGGGGCGGGCTCATCGGCCGGCTCGCCGAGAGCGTCCAGCACGCGGGCGGCCTCGCGCGGCAGGCCGTCGCGCTCGTAGCGGCGGATGATCCCCTCGAGCCAGCGGGCGGCGACGTAGGCCGGGATTGCAATGCCCAGACCCCAAAGGGTGGTGACCAACGCCTGTTGGATGCCCTCGGAGAGACGGCCGACGGTCTGCTCGCCGGCCAGCTGGGTGAACTGGTAGAAGGCATCCATCATGCCCAGGATCGTGCCCATCAGCCCGAGCAGCGGGGCAATGGTATAGATCGTCGCCAGCACGCCCAGGCCATCGTGAAGGTCGTCGGCGGCATCGGCCGAGGCCGCGGCCAGTTCGGCCGCCGACGGGTCCTGGTCGGGCCGGTCGCGCAGGACCTGGTGGATCACCCGCCCCAGCGGTGAGGGGTCGCCGGCGAGCGAGGCGATGAACTCATGGCGCGCGGGGGCGGCGGCCGCAGCGCGGACGAGCCGGCGCGGCAGCACCCGGCCGCGGCGCAGCCGGATCATCCCCTGGAGAACCGCGCCGAGCATCAGCAGCGACAGCGGCAGCAGGATGAACATCATCGGCCCGCCATCGAGCACATATTTCTCCAGAAGCGTGTTCTCGAACATACCCTCAAAAACTGACCACATAGGACATCCCTTTGCTCTCATTGCCGACGTTGCACGTCAGATTCATCGGACCGGCTCCACGAGCGCCTGAGCGGGCGGGGGCGGCGCGGGCGCAATCGGCTCGGTATCGAGCCGGATGATGCCCAGGTCGTATTGGCTGCCGGCGGGGACGATGCCGAAGATGACCCGCTTGACGCGCACCGTGGAGAGGTCGATGCCGCGGCGGGCGAGCTCGGCCTCCTCGAGCTGCATCAGCCGTCGGATCGTTCCGTCGCCGAAGGTCAGAATGCGATAGACGCCCGAGACGCTGGCGCCGACGAACTTGCCGGCGGAGGTCTCGACGGAGCTGAGGTAGCGGCTGCCGACGGCCTGGCCGGGCTCCAGCCGCTGGATCATGACATTGAAGCCCCAGTGGCGCAGCACCTCGTCGGCGACGGCGTCGGAGACATCGGAAGTATCAACCGAGCGGACGACGCCATCCTGCAGCGGGCGGGCGCGGTGAATCGTCTGGCGCGCGACATGGGCGGCGCGCTCGGCAGCCAAGGCGGCGGCGACCGTCTGGGAGCCACGCTGGCGGGCAAGTTGATTGGCCTGCTCGAGCGCCTCGCTCTCGGCGTGCAGCTCGCGGGCGAGCTCGACGAGTTCCTCGGCCGGGCGGCCGCCGGGGGGCTGGGGCTGCGGCTCGGCCTCGGGCACGGGCGCAGGGGCGGCGGCCAGCTCCGCCGGCTCGGTTGGCTCGGTTGGCTCGGGGGGGGACTCCACAGCCGGCTCGGGCGGCGTCTCGACAGCCGGCTCGGGCGGCGTCTCGACGGGTGGGGACTCCACGGCCTCAAGGGCGGCCTCATCGATCGCAGGCTCGGGCTCGGGCACGGGGTCGGGTGCGGCGAAGACGATGCGGACGGGCTCGGTGGGGTCGGGCGGGAGGATCGCAGCGGAACGGGCGATGCCGAGCACGGCCAGCAGGGCCAGATGCAGGCAGGCGGCGATAATCCAGCCGCCGGCACGCTCGCCCAGGCTGAGCCGGCGCGGCGGGGCTGCCGGCCCATCGGGCCGATCGCTGGCTTCGGCGGTGCTCATGCCTGTCTCCAATCCGCTCGTGGCCGGCGAGCTAATCCAGTCGCGGCGGCACCGGCTGACGATCGACCATCCAACCCTCGGGGGGGCTGAGGTCGTCAAGGTCGGCCGGTTCAAGCTCCTCGATGACGATCGCGGTGCCCCGCATGAAGTAGAGCGGATAGCGGCCCTGGCGCCAAGAGAAGAAGGGGGTGCGCTCGTCGAGGGTGAAGCCTTGGATTTCCTTGGTGAGGATGCGCACATCCTCGATCGCGTTGGCGCCGACGCGGCGGGCGCGCTGCTTGAGTTCCTCGAGCTGCGCGCGGCGGCTGGTCTCGTCGGCGTGGGGTGTGGCGCTGGTTTCTATGATGGCGATGCGATCGGGAGCGGGCTGGATGCTGCCGACATAGACCTCGACCGGGATGTGATCGGGCAGAGGCGCGGGGCGTTGCTCGGTCAGCCAGCGCAGGCGCGGCCCGCCGCAGCCGACCACCAGCATGAACGCCGCCAGCAGCGGCAGAGAGCGGCCGGCGCGCCGGATTGAACGTGAGAGCAGAGGCAAAAATTTCATGCTGCCCAGGATTCTTTCGCAGGGATGGGGCGCGCCGCCGATCGACGCACCATCATACTGTTGTTTGCGATCCCAGCGCCCGAACGCAAGGGAAAAACCAAGAAGAAGCTTGCGGGGGGCGCCTTTGGCGCCCGGTCGCGGGGTGAGCGCGCCCGAATTGCTTGATTGCCGGGCTGGGGGGCGGTAGGCTGCCAGCCGAAGAAAGTCATCCGCCGGAGGCCAATCATGAACATGACCGCAGCACGCGCAACCGCAGCCGCCCAAAGGCTGATCCTCCTCGTCGCGATCCTACTGGCGGGAGGCGCCCCGGCGTGGGCGGCGGAATGGCTGACCGCCCCGCCCAGCGACCGGGCGGCGCTGCTGGGATGCATGGCGCTTTATGCCGGCCCCGGCCCGGGCCCCGAGCAGATCGTCGCACCCGAGGTCGAGATCGTGGCGGAGGTGGACCTGGGCGACCATGTGCGGCGCACGCTCAAGTATTGGGTCGAGGAGGGCGAGCGGGTGGAGGGCTACCTGCTGCTGCCCAAGCCGCTGCCGACGGCGGCCGAGCCCCGGCCGCTGGTGCTGGCGCCCCACCCGACCCACGCGCTGGGCAAGGATTCGGTGATCGGCCTGTTTCCGACGGCGCCGGCCGACGAGGCCGAGGCGCAGCATCGCGGCCAGCGGACGTATGCGCTGGAGCTGGTGCGGCGGGGGTTTGTGGTCTTCGCGCCCGACCGGGCGGCCTATGGCTCGCGCCGCGTCACCGAAAACACGACGGTCGGCACGCAACTGATGGCGGCCTATGAGCGTGAGTTCTTCAGGCCGCGCTGGCCGGAGTGGCGGCTGACCTCGGGCAAGACGGTCTGGGACTTGCAGCGGGCGCTGGATTTCCTGCTCGAGTATGACTTCATCGACCGAGGGCGGGTGGGCATGATTGGACATTCGCTGGGGGGCTGGGACACGATGCTGCTCGCGTCGGCGGACGAGCGGATCACGGCGGCGGTGGCCAACGGCGGAGGCGGGATTCAGTTCGATCCCAAGATTTGGACCGACGGCGAAGCGCGCGCGCGGGCACTGGCCGACCCGGTCGGCTATGGCTTGAACCTCAATCGCATGACCAACGTGATGCTGATGGCGATGGCGCCGCGGCCGTTCCTTTACCTGCGCGCCACCAATGACACCGCCGAGCATCCGGGGATGGAGCGGATCACGGATCATTTCACGCTGGTGGCGGACTATTACCGGCAGGCGGCGGGCGACCAGCCGAAAAGCTGGCGCGCACCGGTCGGGATCTATTACCACTCCAACGGCCACAGCTTCGAGGCCGAGGCGCGCGCGCTGGCGTACACCTGGCTTGAGGTGCAACTGGGCCGGCGCAACGTGGGCGACCCGGTTGACTAATCCGCTGTCGCCGTCACGGCGGCCGGAGGCAGTTCGACGTCGCTTTCGGTGCTGAACATCAAAAATGGCATCAGGCCGAACTGGCGTTCGACCTTTTTCCGATCGTCGGTGATGCGGGTTTCGGAGTTGAACATCAGGCAACCGCTCAGCATCGGCAACAGGCAGAGGGTCAGCACCAGCAGGATTCGCTTCATCTGAATGTCCTTTCGGGTTCATCGCGGTGCGGCAGGCGCACCCCTTGGATCAATAGACTATTCAAATTCGGTTTTGTTTCATCAACCAACTTTTTTTCTCAGAATGCGGGGCCTGCAAAAAAAACCGCCCCGCCGGCGTGGTGGCCGGCGGGGCGGTGAAGGACGAGCTGTGGCAGCCGGCCCGATTACTTCTTCTTGAGCCAGCCCATCTTGGCGCGGATGTCGCGGCCGACGGCCTCGATGGGGTGGGCGGCGCCCTTCTCGCGCAGCTTCTTGAAGTTGGGCATGCCGGACTTGGCTTCCTCGACCCACTCCTTGGCGAAGGCGCCACTCTGGACCTCGGCGAGGATCTTCTTCATCTCGGCGCGGGTCTGGGCGTTGACCAGGCGCGGGCCGCGGGTCAGGTCGCCGTATTCGGCGGTGTTGCTGATGGAGTCGCGCATGCGGGCGATGCCGCCCTCGTAGATCAGGTCGACGATCAGCTTGACCTCGTGGACGCACTCGAAGTAGGCCATCTCGGGGCTGTAGCCGGCGTCGACAAGAGTCTCGTAGCCGGCGAAGATCAGCTCGGTGAGGCCGCCGCAGAGGACGACCTGCTCGCCAAAGAGATCGGTCTCGGTCTCTTCCTTGAAGGTGGTCTCATAGACGCCGGCGCGGGTGCCGCCGACACCCTTGGCCTGAGCCAGCGCCAGCGCCATCGCCTGGCCCGAGGCGTCCTGCTGGACGGCGACCAGGCAGGGGACGCCGCCGCCCTCGGTGTAGGTGCGGCGCACGAGGTGGCCGGGGCCCTTGGGGGCGACCATCCAGACGTCGACGTCGGCGGGGGGCTGGATTTGCTTGAAGTGGATGTTGAAGCCGTGGCTGAAGACAAGGGCCTTGCCGGCGCGCATGTGCTGGGCGATTTCCTTCTCATAGACCCGGGCCTGAATTTCGTCGGGGAGAAGGATATGAATCACGTCCGCGCGTTCGGCGGCGGCGGCGGCGCTCATCGGCTCAAAACCGTGCTCGAGCGCCAGCTTGAAGTTCTCGGTGCCCTCGAGCTCGCCGACGATCACGTTGACGCCGCTGTCGCGCAGGTTCTGGCCCTGGGCATGGCCCTGGCTGCCGTAGCCGATAATGGCGACCGTCTTGCCGCTCAGCAGCGAAAGGTCCGCGTCGTCTTCGTAGTATAACTTGGCCATCTGTCCGGTCTCCTGTGGGATTGGGGGAGGGAATCGCTGCCGCGGGCTGTATGCCGCGTGCCTCCTAGCAACCGCGAAACCCGACCACCTTAGTCCCCGGCGGAAGGAAGATCAAGAAAATATCCAAGCGCGCGGCGAGGGGGAGTGACGGCAGGAGTTTCTCATAGTCCCATACAGAATTTTTCCGTGTTGCCCTTTCAAAGTGTCGAGCCTGCCCTGCCGCGATACAAAAAAGCGACACCCCATGTTGACGAAGCGGTCGGTCCAGCATATCCAAAGATTACCTTGAACGTCGTTTAGTTATGACAATCGCATCATGTTTCATCGGCCGGCTCTTCAAGGGTTGAGGGATGGGGAGGATAACGCGGTCGGGTGGGCGGTCATCCCGCCGCCACGATTGCATGGGCCCTGGAACCTTCTTGCAAAAAGGAGCAAATCGAATGGGTTTCGGACGTCGATTTCTGATTGCGGTGCTGTTTGTGGCCTTTGCGGCGGCATCGATGCGAGCCGGGGCTGCTGATCCGTTGGCGGGCACCAGCCACAACATCACCCCGGTGAGGGCGATCCGGCTGGGGCAGCCCCCCTTGGAGTACGCCGGGGGAAGCTATATCCGCAGCGAAGGCAACTTGATGGTGGTCGGGCTCAGCCGCTGGTCGGGAGCGGCTGATTCATCGGAACGCATCTCGACCGTCAGCCTTTTCGACATCAGTCAACCGACGCAGCCGGCGCTGATGCACGAGATGAATCTGACTTATGGCCTCCACCTGCTGCAGTTGCAAGGAAGCCTGCTCTTTCTGGGCTCGACCCAGCAGGTCTTCATCTGGGATGTGAGCGCGCCGGCCACTCCGGTTCTCAAGTCCACCATTTCCCGGCATGGTTATTTCTTTTACCTCGCTCCGCTGGTGGTAACTGAAAGCCCAGTCGGGTTGGTCGGCTTCCGGATCTATGATCTCACCAACCCCGCATCGCCCGTGCTGCTCTACAATTCAGAGAATACGGCGAAGCAATACAGCGGGGTCAATCTGGTCCGTGGCAATTTTGTTTACTGCTACGGGGGCAGCACTCCATACGTGCTCGATATTACCAGCCCAAGCCAACCTGTAGAGGTGGGCATTTGGTCCCCGCGCCTGATCCAGAATGGGCTGTTGGTGTTCCATGGAAATTTCGCCGTCGATTGTTTTGGACATATTTTCGATTTCCAAAATCCGCTCGATCCAGTGCTGCTGGCCACTTGGAATTCGATTGATACCTCGCGACCGGTGGTGGAGCCGGACCGCCTGCTCATCCGAAACGGCCTCGTCTATGCGGCCACCAGCAACGAGTTGGTTGTGGTGGACAAAAACCGGAGCGAGGAAATCGCACCGCAGGTCGGCTGGCACAGGTTGCCCCAATCTGGCCAGCTCGCTTTATCCGGAGACATCATTTACCTGCTCGACGGGTGCAATCGCCTGTTGCACATACTGCGATTGCAAGGTGCGGCCGTGCCGGCGGTATCGACTAAATCGTCCAGCGCCGAACGCGACTGGATGCTGCTCCGGTAGCGGTCAGGTCCTTTGGACCAGCGAGCAGATCAGGTCCTCGAATCGATGGGTGCAGGCCTGGGCGGTGAAGTCGGCGCGCACGCGCGCCAATGCCGTCTGGGCCATGCGCCGGCGCAGCTCGGAGTCGCCCAGCAGGCGCTCGAGCGCGGCGCGCACGTTGTCGATGCTGTCGCCATCGACGCGCAGGCCGCTGATGCCCTCCTCGATGGCATCGGCGGTGCCGCCGGCAATGCCGCCGATGACGGGGGTGCCGCAGGCGTTGGCCTCGAGGAAAACAATCCCGAAACCCTCGGTGTCGCCATCGACCATGCGGTTGTTCTGGATGAACAGGTCGGCGGCGCCGTAGTAGCGGGGCAGATCCTTGTCGTTCAGATAGCCCAGGAAGCGGACACGCTCGGCGAGGCCGAGCTCGCCGGCCAACTGGCGCAGGTTAGCCTCCTCGCGCCCGGTGCCGCCGATCAGATAAATCCAGTCGGGGGGGAGGTTTCGGGCCCCGGCGAGCGCGCGCAGCGTCTGATCGATGCCCTTGCGCGGGATCAGGCGCGCGATGGTCAGCAGGACCGTGCGGCCGGTCAGGCCCAGCTCACGGCGTAGCGCCTCGCGGTCGGCGGGCGGCTGGAAGCGATCGGTATCGACGAAGTTGGGCAGCACGCGGACCCTTTCGGGGTCGAGCTGGACCGAGTCGGCGATGAGGTTTGCGGTGAACTGGCTGACGACGATATTGATGCGGGCCTCGCGGATGGAATCCATCTGCTTGCGCAGCAGGTAACGGCCGAGCAGGCCGCCGTTGATATGGTTCTGGGTCATTTCCTCGCCGTGGATGTAATTGATGAATGGCATGCCGGGGGGCAGGTGGCTCATCAGCCAACCGAGCCGATAGGAAGCGCCGGAAATGACCAGGTCGGGGCGGAAGGCCTCGATGGTGGCGCGGAACTGGCGCGCGACGCGCGGGAAGAAGCCGGCGGTCTCGACGAGGCGGCTGACAAGGTTGTGGGACTTGAAATGCAGCGCCAGCCGGTTGATACGGAAGATTTGATAGCCATGCTCATGGGCCAGTTGGATGGCAAGTTCCTCGGTGCCGGGCTTCATCTCCTGGCCCTCGGTGAGGACGGCGCAGTCGAGGCGGGTGGCGCGCCGCAGCAGGTCATCATAAAGGCGCACGGCGCCGCCATAGTTCTGCGGATAGAAATAGGGAGCGACCAGAAGCACACGAGGTCGGGCGAGGGGTTGAGGGTCCATATCCACTATCTGGGCCTGGGTGGGCTGATAAACTGCTTTTTCCATCGTGAGAATTACCTTCTGACACTTCAGCGTTCAAACTGATGCAGCCTTCGGACGGGCAATGACTCCATGAATTGTGTTCATTGCCGGGAACATGCCCATCTCACATCACTCATCCGATGGCATGCTGAATGATTAACCGATTGCCATGCAATAGCTGAATTCATTATGGGCCAGCAGCAGCAGCAGCAAGGAGTAAATAATGATCGGGAGATTCCCTATTTTCGGCAGAGGAGGGGCGCTTCAATCCAGCGCAAACTGGGCGCGGTAGGCCTCGGCCCCCTGCATCTCGGGCTGTTCGGACTTGAGCAGCACATGGCGGCCGAGCACCAGCGCGTCGATATGGGTGAGCATGAAGCAGCGGTAGGCCTCCTCGGGCCGGCAGACGATCGGCTCGCCGCGGATGTTGAAGGAGGTATTGATGATGACGGGGCAGCCGGTGCGGGCCTCGAAGGCGCGCATCACGTCGTAGAGCGGGCCGTGGCGCGCGGGGTCGACCGTCTGGACGCGGGCCGAGTAGTCGACATGGGTGACGGCGGGCACCTCCGAGCGCACTTCCTTGACGCGGTCCAGGCCGCGAGAGCCATTGGTTTGGTTGCGGCGGCGATCGGCGCGCACGGGCGCCACCAGCAGCATGTAGGGGCTCTCGCGATCCAGCTCGAACCAATCAGCCACGCGCTCGGCCAGCACGCAGGGGGCGAAGGGGCGGAAGGATTCGCGGAACTTGATCTTGAGGTTCATCGTCGACTGCATTTTGCTGGAGCGGGCGTCGCCGATGATGGAGCGGCTGCCGAGGGCGCGGGGGCCGAATTCCATCCGCCCCTGAAACCAGCCGACGACCTTCTCGGAGGCGATCAGCTCGGCGACCACTCCGGGCAGCTCGGCCTCGGAATAAGTGGTGAAGTGGGCGCCGAGGGGGGCGAGCAGGTCGGCGATCTCGTCGTCGCTCCAGGCGGGTCCGAGCTTGGAACCCCGCATCGAGTCGCCGGGGCACGGGCTGCGGTCGGCGCCGTAGAAATGGTGCCAGACGTCAAGGGCGGCCCCGAGCGCGCCGCCGGCATCGCCGGCCGCGGGCTGGATCCAGAGCTGATCGACGACACCCGAGCGTAGGATGACGCCATTGCCGACGCAATTGAGGGCCACGCCCCCCGCCATGCAGAGGTTGCGGCAGCCGGTGGCCTCGACGGCGCGCCGGGCCAGCCCGACCATCAGCTCCTCGGTGACCAGCTGGATGGAGGCGGCCAGATCCATCTCGCGCTGGGTGATGGGGGTTTCGGGCTTGCGTGGGGGGCCGCCGAAGAGCCGGTCGAAGGCGCGGCCGGTCATCGTGCGGCCGTGGGTATATTCGAAATATTCGATCGCCAGCCGGAACGAGCCGTCGGGGGCGACCTGGACGAGGTTGTCGCGGATGAGGTCGGCATAGACCGGCTCGCCGAAGGGGGCCAGCCCCATGAGCTTGTATTCGCCGCTGTTGACGCGGAAGCCGCAGAAGTAAGTAAAAGCGGAATAAAGCAGGCCGATCGAATGCGGGAAGTGGATTTCCTCGAGGATGCGCAGCTCGCGGCCGACACCATGGGCCAGCGTGGTGGTGGCCCACTCCCCCACCCCGTCGATGGTGAGGACGGCGGCCTCCTGGAACGGTGAGGGGTAGAAGGCACTGGCGGCGTGCGAGCGGTGATGTTCGGTGAAGAGGATTTTGCCGCGGAAGTCGGGGCCCATCGAATCGCGCATCAGGCGGCGGATATGGAGCCGGTCGCGGCTCCAGAGCGCGACCGCGCGCATGAACTGGCCCAGGCCGCGGGGTGAGACCGCCAGCAACGTCTCCAGGATGCGGTCGAACTTGACCAGGGGTTTTTCGTAGAAGACGATCGCGTCGAGCCGGGCGCGATCAAGGTTAGCCTCGGCCAGAACATAGTCGATGGCATTGACCGGCCAGCGCTCGTCGTGCTTGCGGCGGCTGAAGCGCTCCTCCTGGGCGGCGGCGACAATCTCGCCGTCGCGCACCAAGGCGGCCGCCGAATCGTGATAGAGGGCGGAGATGCCCAGGATGGCGACCATGAAAGGCTCCCCTTGCCCTTATAGGACCGAATAGATGAAGGGGCTTAGCACGCTGGCCTTGGCGGCGATCAGGGCGATCAGGCCGAGCACCAGCACCAGCACGATGAGCGGGATGAGCCACCATTTTTTATTCTCGCGCAGGAACCAGATGAACTCGGCGGCCAAGGAAAGATTTTCACCCTCCTCGAGGTCCTGCTGGGGGGTGACGTCGTTTGGGTTCATGCCGGCTCACATCCTGTCGGTCTCGGGGCCTTGCGGATGCCCTCCAGGGCACCCGGCGCGGGGGCTGCATTCACCATACAAAGGGCGGGGCGGGGGGTCAATCGGTTTGGGCGCCGATGATGGAAATCCAGAACAAACCCACCCATTGACAAACCAACCGTGACGATGCAATCTCGCGGACGATGCGTCAAGTGGCAACCCAGCAAACAGTCAGGCAACTCCGGCCCCGCAAGTGGCTGGCCGTGACGGCATGGCTGGCCCCGGCTGTCATTATTTACTTCGCCCTCTGCCTCTGGCACCTGACCCGCCAGGACCTGGTGCTCGACGAGTTGACCGCCATCGGCAGCCTGCGCATGCCGCTGGGCGAGATGATTCCGTGGCGATTGGGACGGGGCCACCCGCCGCTGTTTTTCATCATCCTGTGGGGCTGGGTGCGGCTGTTGGGCTGGCATTTTTATAGCCTGCAGGCACTGCCGATCCTGATCAGCGCGCTTGGGATCCCGCTGGTCTACCTGATCGGGCGGGAGTTGGGGCTGGGGCGCTGGGCCGGCTTGGCCGCCCTGCTGTGGGTGCTCCACAACGTGACGATCTACTATGCGCGGATGGTGCGGCCCTACGGCGGGATGATGGTGATGGGGCTGGCCGTGCTCTGGCTGCTGCTGGTCTGCCTGCGGCGGCCGACGCCGGGCCGGTTGTGGGCGCTGGCGGGGGTGGGGGTGCTGGGCGCAGTTTGGAACCATAACGTGCTGCTGGTCTGGGCCGGGGCTTTGGGTGCGGCCTGGCTGATGCGGCGGCGCTTGCGCCCGCCGACGGGTGTGTGGCTGGCGGGCGCGGCGGCGCTGGCGGCGCACACGGCCATGATCGGCCTGACCGCCTGGCAGGCCGGCGGCGGTGAGCCGCTCGCATGGATCGAGCCGCTCCATTTTGACCAACTGGCCGACCAGACGATGGACCTCCTGGGAGGCAACATAACCTGGTATCGCCACCTGGATTGGACCTGTCTGCTGCCGCTGGCGCTGGTGGGGGCGATGATCTTCAGCGCCAACCGCGGGCTTGACGGGCCGGCCGAGGCCCGCTGGCGCCTCGTGCTGGCGACCGCCTTGGCTCCGCCGGCGCTCTTGCTGCTGATCAGCCTGTTTCAGCCGGTCTACATGCAACGTTACATGCTGGTGGCGCTACCCGGCATGATCCTGATGCTGGCGCGGATGCTGCGAGAGCTGCGGCCGCGCCCCGCAGCCTGGCTGCTGCTGGCGCTGCTGCTGGTGCAGATGCCGCTGGCTGTCGAGGAAATGGCGCAAAGCCGGCGGACAGGGCTGCGCAAGATGGCCGAGGAGCTGGCACGCCGCCATGAAGCGGGCGACGGGATCATGGTCTTTAACGACGAAAGCGCGCTGGCGCTGATGCTGTTCACACCGCTCGACAAGTTCGACTATTTTATCGTGCCGCGCCGGGAGTCGCTTGAGGAGCAACGCCGGCTGTTCGAAGCCGGCTGCGCAGGGCGGCGGCGCATCTGGATCCTCGGCGTGCGCCACCGCGGCGGACTGCTCGAACCGGAACACTGGGACCCGCGGGCGGGCAGCTTCTTCCTGCACCAGAAATCACGCGAAAGCGAGCTGTGGGGGCTGGAGCCAGCCGGGTTTGGGTGCCGATGATGGCTTGACCCCCCGTGGCCGGGGACTTAAGATATGGCGTGGGGAGCTCCGCCAAGGGGCTGAGAGGGCGGTGGGCCGCCGACCCGTTGCACCTGATCCGGGTAATGCCGGCGAAGGGAACTGGCCCGCCCATGCATGCAAGGCGCCTCCCCGCGGGGAGGCTTTTGTTTTGTCGAGTGATTCGCCCACCATTTCGATCAAAGTCAACGAACAGCCGGCCCGAGTGGCGCGCGGGTGGGACCTGGGCGCGGTGCGCGATGCCTACAAGCCCGAGGCCGACATCCTGATCCGCAACGGCTGCCCGCAGGGCGCGGAGAGCCCACTTGCCGAAGGTGATGCGGTTGTCCTGATCCGGCGTGGCGAGCAGCCGACGGCGGAGGAGCTGGAGGCGCTGATGACGGCGCGCCACGGCCCGGGGGTGCACGCGCGGGTCAAGCGCGCGCGGGTGGGGATCGCGGGCTGCGGCGGGCTGGGCAGCGCCGTGGCGGTGGCGCTGGGGCGGCTGGGCGTGGGGGCGTTGCGGTTGGTGGACTTTGATGTCGTCGAGCCGAGCAACCTGAACCGCCAGCAGTTTTTCGTGGACCAGATCGGCTGCCACAAGGCCCAGGCGCTGGCGCAGAACCTGGCGCGGATCAACCCCTACGTCGCGCTCGAGCCGCTCGACCGGCGGATCACCGTTGCGAACGCGGCCGAGACCTTTGAGAGCTGCGACGTCGTCGCCGAATGTTTCGACGATCCGGCGGCCAAGCGCGACCTGACGGTGGCGATGCGGCGCGGGCGGCCCGCGACGCCGCTGGTGACCGTCTCCGGGATTGCCGGCTACGGACCCTCGGACGAGATCCAGGTGCGGCGGGTTCTGGGCAACGTCTGGCTGATCGGCGACGGGGTGAGCGCGGCGGCCCCCGGGCTGGGGCTGCTGGCGCCGCGGGTGGCGGTCGCCGCCGGTCATCAGGCCAATGTCATCCTGCGCATCCTGCTGGGGGAGGAATCATGAGCATCGAAATCAAGGTCAATGGCGAGACGCGCCAGGTCGAGCCGGGGGTGAGCGTGGCGGCGCTGCTGGCGCAGCTGGGAATCGAGCCGCGCCACCTGGCCGTGGAGCACAACGGCGAGTTCATCGGCGAGGATGAGTTTGCCGCCGCCACACTGAGCGCGGGCGACCGGCTTGAGATCGTCCGCTTTGTCGGGGGCGGCTGAGCCCCCCGCGACGCAAAGAAAGAAGCACGAGGAGACCATGAAACCACTGATCATTGCCGATACGCCGTTCCGCTCGCGCCTGTTCATCGGGACGGGCAAGTTCCCCTCGCCGCAGTCGATGGCGGCGGCGGTGGAGGCCTCGGGCAGCGAGCTGGTGACCGTCGCGCTGCGCCGGGTGGACCTGAAGAGTCCCGAGGACCCGATGCTGGCGGCGCTGGACTTCAGCCGGTATCGGCTGCTGCCCAACACCTCGGGGGCGCGCGACGCCGAGGAGGCGGTGCGGCTGGCCAAGTTTGCCCGCGCGGCGACGCGGACCCCGTGGCTCAAACTGGAGGTCACGCCGGACCCATACTATCTGCTGCCCGATCCGATTGAGACGCTGAAGGCGGCCGAGGAGCTGGTCAAGCTGGGCTTCATCGTGCTGCCCTACATCAATGCCGACCCGGTGCTGGCCAAGCGGCTGGAGGACGTGGGATGCGCGACGGTGATGCCGCTGGCGGCGCCGATCGGGTCCAACCGCGGGCTGAAGACGCGCGACCTGATCGAGATCATCATCGAGCAGGCAACCGTGCCGGTGGTGGTCGATGCCGGGCTGGGCATGCCGAGCCACGCGGCCGAGGCGATCGAGCTTGGGGCTGATGCGGTGCTGGTCAACACGGCGATTGCGATTGCCGAGGATCCGGTCGCGATGGCGCGGGCATTCAAGCTGGCGGTGGAGGCCGCCGAGCTGGCGCGCGACGCCGGCCCGGGCGGCGAAAGCAAGCTGGCACAGGCCAGCAGTCCGCTGACGGGTTTTTTGCGGGAAGAGTAGCTGGTCCGCAGGCAAGCGAAAACATATTGAGTCAGGGCGGCACCATGACCTTTTTTTCAGAGATTTACAGCCAACTGGATTTGGCGGCCCTGCGGGGGCTGCTGGCCGGGGCGACGGCGGCCGACGTCGAGCGCGCGCTGGGACGCGAGCACCCGGGTGAGCGCGACCTGGCGGCGCTGTTTTCGCCGGCCGCCGCGCCGTTCATCGAGACGCTCGCCCGCCGCAGCGCGGCGATCACCGAACGGCGCTTCGGGCGCGTCATCCAGCTTTACGTGCCGCTCTACCTGTCCAACGAGTGCGTCAATCGCTGCGCCTACTGCGGGTTCTCGCACGAGCTGGACATCCCGCGCGTGACGCTCACGCCCGACCAGGCGCTCGTTGAGGCGCGCCGGCTGCATGCGCAGGGATTTCGTCATATCCTGCTGGTCAGCGGGGAGGACCGCCGCCACGTCGGACTGGAGTATCTGGCGCAGATCGTCGGCAGGCTCAATGAGCTGTTCGATGCGATCGCGATCGAGATCCAGCCGCTGAAGGAAGAGGAATACCGGCGGCTGGCCGAGGCGGGGGTGGACGGGCTGGCTCTTTACCAGGAAACCTATGACGAGCCGAGCTATCGCCGGCTGCACCCGGCGGGGCCCAAGCGCGACTTCCGGCGGCGGCTGGAGGCGATCGAGGCGGGGGGACGGGCGGGGCTGCGCACGCTGGGGATCGGGGCGCTGCTGGGTCTGCATGACTGGCGCTTCGAGGCGCTGCTGCTGGCGCTGCACGGGCGCTGGCTGGCGCGGCGGTTCTGGCGCAGCCGAGTCGCGATCAGCTTCCCACGCATCCGCGGCAATGCGCACGACTACAACCCTGAGCACCAGCCCAACGACGCGGACCTGGTGCAGATGATCTGCGCGATGCGGCTGGCGCTGCCCGATGCGGAGCTGGTGATGTCGACGCGCGAGCCGGCGCGCCTGCGCGACGCGATGATCGGCCTGGGCATCACCCGCACCAGCGCGGGCAGCAAGACCAACCCGGGCGGGGACTCGTTCAACGAGGCCAGCGGCGAGCAATTCATCATCAGCGACGAGCGTGGGCCGGCCGAGGTCGCCGCCGCCATCGCCGCCAAGGGCTTCGAGCCGGTATGGAAAGATTTTGATCGCGGGCTGGCGCTTCGTCAGGGATAGAGCAGCACCGCGGCCCGCCGAGGCTCGTAATCCTTGAGGCCGGCCGCGATTCGCGCGCGCAGGGCATCGAACTGCTGCTCGTGAAGCGCCTGCGCCGCCGCGCGGTCACCCAGCCCCTTGAGGAACATCTGATAGCGGTTGCCGTCGCCGGGGGTGAAGATCCGGCCGGGGAAGAGACGCGCATAGGTGGTGAGCAGCGCCTCGCCGGCGGGGCCGGGCTCAAAGGCGCGGGGGTCGAGCAGGTGGGCCTGCACGCCGCCGCAGAACTCGCCGGCATGGGTGCCGTAGCGCGGGCGGAAGGTGGTCGGGGTGAAGACGACCCCGGCCAGCCCGGCCGCGTTGAGCTCGCGCGCCAGCACGGCGGCATCGACCCAGGGGGCGCCGGTCTGCTCGAACGGCAGGGGGGTGCCGACGCCCTCGCTGACGATGCCGAGCTCGCCGATGGTGCCCAGCATCGCGTAGTAGAAGCAGCTCTGCCAGCGCGGGATGTGCTCGCTGGGGGGCACCCAGAGCCAGCCCAGGTCGCCGTAGACCATGCCGCGCCGCCAGCCGGCCAGCGGGATGACGCGCAGGGTGAGGTTGGGGGTGCACTCGCGCTGATAGAGCCGGGCGAACTCGCCGGGTGTGAGGCCATAGACCACCGGCAGCGTGTGGATGCCGATGAAGGAGCGCTGCTCGGGCTGGAGCAGCGGCCCGCCGAGCTTGTCGCCGCCGAGCGGACAGGGCCGGTCGAGCACCCAGACCTCGACCCCCGCGGCCGCGCAGGTCTCCATCATGTTGGCCAGCGATGAGATGAAGGTGTAATGGCGCACACCGACATCCTGGATGTCGTAGATGACGATGTCGAGCCCGGCGACGGACTCGGGCGAGGGCCGGCGCGAGGCGCCGTGCAGGCTGACCACCGGCAGGCCGCTGACCGGGTCGCGCTGCTGCTTGTCGATGTTTTCGCCCGCCTGAAAGCCGCCGCGCAGGCCGTGCTCGGGGGCGAACAGGCGCACGACCTCGACATTGGGCAGCGCGCGCACCACGTCGATGGTCGAGACCATCCGGCGGGTGACGCCGGTGGGGTTGGTCAGGATGCCGACGCGCTTGCCGCGCAGGTCGGCGGCATGGTCGCGGGCGAGGACCTCGACGCCGGGGAGGACCTCGGCGGCGGCGGGGAGGGACAGACAGGCGCTGAGAGCAAGCAAGAGAAGGGCGAGGAAACTTGACGCGGAGGCGCGGAGGCGCGGAGGGAGAAAGTGGGGCGAATACATTTTATGATTCCAGTTCATCAGAGCTGCTCTCCGTCGCATCAAATAGATCCCGATTTCGCTCGATCACCAACTTGTATTGTTCAGTGGTGGCAACGAGATAGACAATGGAATTTAGTATTTCGCCGGCATCAACGACGGCGGTCTCAAATTCATCCTGGTCCGTGCTTTTGAGAGCAGGATAAACCTCCGCCAAATATTTCTCGGCCATATCCCGCAGTTCTGTATAGAGGTAAACCAGCTCGCCCTCAGTCACCTCATGCGGTGGGCCGACATATCTATGCCGCTTCAGGTTCTCCACTAATGCCTGATAATCCGAACTCATCTCCGCGCCTCCGCGACTCTGCGTCAAATCCCCCGTCCCCGGCCTTAGATCTTGCCCCATTGGATCGGCGTGCCGTCGGGGTAGGTTCGCGGCCAGCGGACAAGGGTGCCGTCGTCGTTGAGGAAGCCGCGGGTGTCGATATGGACGTAAGCCGAGTTGCGGCCAAGGTAGCGGTTGCGCTCGGCGAAATCGTTGACGAAGTAGAGCCCCGCCCCGCCGACCATGTCGGCCTGCCCGGCGTCACGATAACGGCGGTCGAGCGCATTGGCGTAATGCAGCATGACGATGGCATCGTGGTAGTCGAGCCGGCCGTCGCCGTTGAGGTCATCCAGGTTTTCGTCACCATCCTCGTCGATGATCAAGTCGATGGCGCGGCCATACTGGTGCATCGAGAACGGTTCCTTGAGATTGATGCCGGGCTGGTCCTCGATTTTGCCCAGGTTGAAGCGCGGCGAGCGGTAGCCGTAGATCGACTTGAAGCGCGTGATGCGGAAGCCGTCGGCCTTCATCATCTCGGCCAGGTCTTCGATCTTGCGGACCAGGTTGAGGTCGAGCGCAATGTATTGGGGCAGCCCCATGCTGTACCACGGGTAGTCGATCGCGTGGATGCCGAGCGTCTGGTGCGGTGCGATCAGCAGATCGCGAGTGCCGAGGTCGACCCGATAAAAAAGGGTGGGCGGCTGGTAGCGGTCGGGGTGGCGCGTCGGCCAGGAGGCGCTCAACTGAAGGCGCGGGTCGAGCGGATCGGGGTAGCGCCCGATGTCGTAGCCGTCGACCAGCCCGCCGTTGGGCGAGCCGACCACCGGCGGCAGCACCCAGAAGGTGCGCTCGCTGGCGAGCGTGTAGCCACTGCCGGGGGTCTCGACTTCCAGCAGGGCGCGCAGCATGACGCGACCCGATAATTCAGGCGGGTGGAAGAGCGCGCGCTGGAGCGGCTCGCCGGGGATGGTCAGCGGCTGGATCGTGCCCTCGCTGGCGAACCAGCGCACGCGCCAGCGGGCGGTGGAGGGATTGGCCCACTCCACCTGCGCCGAGAGGCCCAGCGGCTGACGGTCGGGCAGCAGGATGAGCTGGGCCGGCAGGTGATTGAGCTCGAGCCAGGCCTCGAAACGATGGCCCTGCCACTGGGCGGGTTGGGCGGCTTGCATGGGAGTTTGACCTTCGCGGGGGAGCGCCGGAACGGCCGACGCAGCGGAGTATGGGCTATCGGCCGGCGCGGCCGCCCGGAGCGCGGACGCCAGCGCCAGAACCATGATCAGGAAGGCATATCGAAAGGCAAGCATGAGAACCTCGGGGCCGAATTTGCGGTTGGCTGTCCCCTCAGCGGGACACCCAGAAATACCATAGATTACATGGGGCTCAAAAACAAATGCGAAGCCGGGGCCGCCGAAGGGCGCATCTTGCACCAGGCGCGGAGGGCGGGTCGGCTCATCAGCCGAGACTGGAGGTCATGTCGGGTCGGAGACCCGACCTACCCCCCCCCCGGTGAGTGGCGCGGTCGATCGTTGTTTTCCTTATCTTCACTTTATCGGCCACGGATTGCCGAATCGTTTGATAAGCTGACAGAGAGATGATGCACCGATGAACGACTTCATCCTGGCGATTGCCTTCCTGCTCGGCACCGAGCTGATGAGCCTGCCCCTGCGCGGGCTGCTCGCGCGCGGGCGGATGGAGCCGGCAACGCGGCGGGTCGTCTCGCGGGTGGCGGGGGCGCCGGCGCTGGCGCTGGTGGTCTGGATGGCGGGCCACCTCTGGGGCGGGGCGCTGAGTGGGTGGTGGTTCTGGCTGGCCCTTTATGCGCCGCTGCTGGGGCTGGCGGCGTGGCAGGCCGGGAGCTTGGGGGCGCTGCTGGGCTACGGGGGCCGCGAGGGGGGCTTTTCGCGCTGGGGGTTGGATCTGCTCTCGCTGGCGCTGTTTCTGGGGTTCGTCGCGCTGCGCCGCCACGCCCCCGACATGACGGCCTACCCGATCGATGGCTCGGGCGCGGAAAAATTTACCAATGCGATGCTGTTCTGGAGCGCCTGGCACGCGCGGGAGCTGCCGCCGGTGGACTACTGGCTGGCAGGCGAGCCGCTGGTCTATTACTACTGGGGGCAGTTCTTCTGGGCCTGGGTGGGGCGGATGCTGGCGATGCCGGGGGAGCTGGCGCTCAACCTGGGGCTGGCGCGGCTGACGTTGCTGGTCTTTGAGTCGGCCTGGCTGCTGGGGCGCGCGCTGCGGCTGGGGGCGGCATGGGCGGCGGTGGGCGGGGTGGCCGCGGCGTGGGCGGGCAATCCGGCGGCGCTCGCGCCGGCGTGGGGGCTGCTGCGCGGATCGATGCCGCCGCGCTGGGGGGAGTATCCCTATTGGGACGCGCGCGGGGTGATCCCCGGGACGGTCAATGAGTTTCCGGCCTTCACGGCAATCTTGGGGGATTTTCATGCCCACCACCTCGCGCTGCCGTGGCTGATCGGCTGGCTGGCGCTGCTGCTGGCGTGGGAGTGGTGGCGTCCACGGCGGAGAGGGTGGCCGGCGACGGCGGCGTTGCTGGGGGGCTGGCTGGGGCTGGGCGCGGGGGCGGCGCTGGGGAACATGTGGAACCTGCCGGCGATGGCCGCGGTCGGGCTGGCGGCGCTGGCGTGGGCGAGCCTGCGCGGGGGGCGGGTGTTTGCGCGGCTGCTGGCGCCGCTGCTGGCGCTGGGCGCGGTGGTGACGCTGGGGATTCTGCTCATGCGGGCGGGGGCGGAGCTGCCGCTTGCGGGGGGCGAGGGGACGGCCAGCTTCCCGCTGCAGGTCCTGCCCGCTCGCCTGCAATCGAGCCTGCCCGACCTTCTGCGCTTCTGGGGTTTGCCGCTGGCGGCACTGGCGCTGGCGGTGCTGGCGCGCAGCATCGGTTGGAGGCTCAGGCCGCCACGCCCGCCGAGGCGGCCGCGGGCGCGGGTTGCATTGGAAACCGACGACCGGCCCCACGCGCCGGGGCTGCTGGCGGCGCTTGGGCTGGGGGCGCTGGGGTTGGCCTGGCTGGGCTGGGGGCCGCTGCTGTGGGCGGCGGCGGCGTTGTGGGCCGGGGCGCTGGCGCTGGGACCGGGCCGCTGGATCAGCGGGCGGGCGCTCTGGCTGCTGCTGGGGTCATGCGCCGCGCTGGCCGGGCTCGAGCTGTTCTACATCGACGATGCGATGAGCGGCGACTATGAGCGCTACAACAGCTACTTCAAGTTCTCGTTCATTGCCTGGCCGCCGCTCATGGTGGGGGCGACGGCGGCGGCGGCGGGGCTGTGGCGGGCACGGCTGCCGTGGGCGGGGCGACTGGCGGCGAGGCTGGCGCTGGTGACGATCGCCGCCGCCGGCGCGGTCTATCCGCTGCTCGCCTTCCCGGCGCGGATCGCGCAGACGCGCGCGGCCGATGAGCCGCCGATGCCGCCGACGCTCGACATGACGGCCTTCCTTGCGCACCGGCCGCCGTGGAGCGCCGAGACGCCGCTGCTCGAGTTCATCCGGCGCGAGGTGCCGGCCGGGGAGATCGTCGCCGAGGCCGGCGGCGCCGATCCCTACAGCTACGGCGGGCGGGTGGCGAGCCTGGCGGGGCGGCCGGTGCCGCTGGGCTGGGCGCATCATCAGCACCAGTGGCGCGGGGGGGCCGGCTGGCCGACCGTTGCCCGCCACGGCGGGTTGCTGGAGGTGCTGTATCGGGAGGAAGACCCGGCGGCGGCGCTCGCGGCGGCGCGGGAGCTTGGCGCGCGCTGGGTGATCTATGGCCTGCCCGAGGAAGCCCGTTACGGCCAGGAGGCGCGCGAGCGGCTGGAGCGGATTGGCCGCCCGGCCGCCACCTCGGCCGACGGCCGGCTGGTCATCTTTGCGCTTGACGCGCCCACCGCCCCGGAGGAGACCCGATGATGCGACCCGCGACCGGATATTGGAAGATGGCGGCGCTGGTCATGCTGGCGCTGCTGGCGGTCGTGCCGCGCGTGATCCTGCTGGGCGAGCGGCCGGCGATGCACGACGAGGCGCAGGATGCCTGGTATAGCTATGCCTTCGCGCGCGACGGGCACTACACGCACAACCCGATCCTGCACGGGCCCTCGCTGATCCTGGCGGCGGGGCTGGTTTTTCGCTGGGCGGGGGACTCGATGACGGCGGCGCGCGCGGTGGTGGCGGTCATCTCGATCATCGGGCTGTGGGTGGGCCTGCAACTGTGGCCGCGCCGCTATCGCTACTGGCTGGCGCCGCTGCTGCTGAGCTCGCCGATGCTGCTCTACTTCAGCCGCTTCTACCGCAACGACATGGTCTTCTCGGCGCTGGTGCTGATCGGGCTGGTCGGCATCGTGCGCTCGCTGGAGGGTCGCTCGCCGGCGGCGCGCGCGGCCTGGGGGACGCTGGCGCCGGTTCCGCTGCTGGCGCTGCTGGCGCTCAAGATGAACGCGCCCTTTATTTACGCGGCGGGGCTGACGTGGGTGCTGGCCTGGCTGATCATGCGGCTGTTCTGGCGGCGGCCGGCGCTCTGGCTGCGCCCCCGGCGAATGGTGCGGCCGATCAGCAGCCGGCCCGCCCGGCCCGCCGCCCGCCGCGATCGGCGAGAGACCGGCCGGCGCAAGGAGCAACTGCGCCAGCCCGGCCGGCCGCTGCCTGCCGCGCTCCCCTCGCCCATCCCCGGGCGGGCGATGCGCGCAACACTGGCGGGGTGGGCGCTCGGCAGCGTGATCGGGATGGCCTACGTGCTCTTCATCTATGGGGTGACGACGCCGGATTACACATTCTCGCCGCTGGCCAATATCGCGCGCACGATCGAATACTGGGCCGGCCAGCACCAGGCCCAGCGCATTACGGGAGCGCTGCATTACCACCTGCCGATCCTGCTGACCTACGAGCTGCCGATCCTGCTGCTGCTGGCGGCGGGGCTGGTGGTGGACGCGGCCGGGCGACCGGCGCGCACGCTGGTTTACCTTGGCTCGATCCTCGCGTGGATCGCGCTCTGGATGATCTGGGGAGCGATCGAACTGCGGGGCCCGCTGGCGCGAGTGGTGGACTTTTTGCACATGGAGCCGAGCCGGTCGATGCTGGTGCTGGGCCTGTGGATCGTGCCGCTGCTGGCGTGGTCGGTGCTGGCGCTCAAGGAGCACCGCCTGCTGGGCTCGTGGCTGGCGTGGTGGGCGGCCAGTTCGCTGTTCCAGTATTCGGTGGCCGGGGAGAAGGTCCCCTGGCTGGGGCTGCACATCGCGCTGCCGCTGATCCTGACACTGGGTTGGGTCTGGGCGCCGTGGCTGCGGCGGGCGGGTCCGAGCGGGCGACAACTTGCCGTGGCCGCGCTGGCGGTGGCGACGCTGATCGCGCTGCGCAATGACTATTACCTGGTCGGGCCGCGCGCAGCCGACCCCGCTGAGCGCCTAGTCTACAACCACACTTCGGTGGAGTATGACGCGCTCTGCCGGGACTACCTGCTCAGCTGGCAGAGGCGGGCCGATGAGGTCCCGCTCGCGGCGCGGCGGGTGGCGCTGAGCGGGGAGACCGGCTGGCCGGGGGTCTGGTACTTCCGCCACTGCGGCTATGACCTGCCGGCGCAGCCGCCCGACGCGGCTGAGGGCTGGGACTTGATCACCGGGATCGCCAGCGAGATGGAGGCGCTCTGCGCACAGGTGGACCCGGCGCGCTGGCGCTGCACGCCGCTGTCGATGCGCGACCACTGGTGGGCACCATGGCCGGAGCAGCACCCGTGGCTGGCCTGGTGGCGCTACTACTGGTGGCGCATCCCGTGGACCGAGCCGGGCGGCTTCTATATCACGGCGGTCGAGCCGCTGGGCCCTTGATTCAGGTTGTTCGAGATGTTCACGAAAGGCCCAGCGCGGCCGAGCCGCAACCAAAAAATGCAGCCACGAATGGACACCAATTTGCACGAATGATATGAACACCAAGACGCCAAGATGGCCAAGGGGCGCATCCGCGCAAATTGAACCGCAGAGGCGCAGGGACGCCGAGGAAAAGCAAGGTCTCGAGCTTGGACGAAGATCGGAGGTTGGGATTGACAGGCCGTGGGTTGATTCCCTGCCCATTTTCCACAACAACCCAGCCGCGAAGGGGCGATCGCCGGTAGCCGGGGGTGACCGTAGGGAACCCCCGGTCTAGGCACCCCGCACAGATTCTTGTAGGATCGAGCCGCTGGCGCGCGAGTGAAGCGCGCGGTGGACGGCACGGCCGGGAATCCGCTATTATCCCGGCCGCGGCGATTTTATGACGGCGGCGGACAATGAGACGAACCGATCACCTGGCCAGCTCCGTGGCGGCATTGGCAATCCTGCTGCTGACGGCGGCGGCGTGGTCGGTGCGGTTCATCCAGGATGACGCCTATATTTCGTTCGTCTATGCGCGCAACCTGGCCGAGGGGCGCGGCCTGACCTGGATCGACGGCGAGGCCGTCGAGGGCTACACCAACTTCCTCTGGGTCATGCTGATGGCGTTGCCGGAGCTGATCGGCCGCCACCCGGCGCCGTTCGCGATCGGGCTGGGCCTGCTTTCGTTTGCGCTGGCGCTGGCGGCGACGTGGCTGCTGGCGCGCCGGGCGCTGGGGTCGCCGTGGATGGCGCTGGTGGCGATGCTGATCGCCGGCACCAACGCCTCGTTCCTGCGCTATGCCAGCGGCGGACTGGAGACGATGACCCAGACGCTGCTGGGCCTGGGGCTGCTGCTGGCGGCGGTGCGGCTGATCGCGGAGGAGGAGCCGAGGCGGGTGGGACCGGCGCTGGCGATCTCACTGCTGGCGGCGCTGGCGCTGCTGACGCGGCTGGATTCGGCGGTGCTGGTGGCGGCGGCGGGGGGGGCGGCGCTGGTACACCTGTGGCGAAGGGCGGGCGCGGCGCGTGCGGCGCAGATCGGCTGGCTGCTCGGGCCGGCGGCACTGATCGTGGGGGTGTGGCTCGGCTGGAAGCTGGCCACCTACGGCTCGATCCTGCCCAACACCTTCCACGCCAAGGTGGGCATGGGGGGCACGCTCAAGTATGGGGTCTTCTACGTCTACCTGTTCTTCATGTCCTACTGGCTGATCCCGCTGCCGCTGATCCTGCTGGGCGAGCTGGGGCGGCTGCGGCGTGAGCGACCGGCACTGCGGCTGGCGGCGGGGGCAGCGGGGCTATGGCTGGCCTACGTCGCGCTGGTGGGCGGCGATTTCATGGAGTTCAGGTTCATCGTGCCGGCGATCCCGCTGCTGGCGATTCTCATCGTCTGGCTGCTCTTCTTTCAGATCCGCCAGCAAGCGGTGCGCCACGCGTTGCTGGCGATGGTGCTGCTCGGCTCGCTGCACCACGCGGCGACCTTTCACGGCTGGGGCGGAGTCGAGCGGATGGAGGTCGAATCGGTGCGCGAGCTGGCCAGCCATCTGCGCCCCGGGGGGACGGACTGGATCGGCATCGGAGAGCGGCTGGGCGAGCTTTTCGGCGGCGAGGACGTCATGCTGGCCACCGGCGTGGCGGGCTCGATCCCGTATTACTCGCGGCTGGAGACGATTGACATCTTCGGGCTCAATGATGCCTGGATCGCGCGCAATGGGCTGGCGCTCGGTCAGCGGCCGGGGCACCGCCGGCTGGCGAGCTTCGATTACCTGCGCGCGCGCGGGGTCAACCTGATGCTGGGCGACCCCAATCGGGTCGCGCGCGCGGAGATTCCGAGCACGGCGGCCGGGGCGGAGGACCTGCGGCGGCTTTACGTGCACGACGCCGAGCCCGGGGAGATCTGGCCCGACGCGCGGCTGGTTTACATCCCGCTCACGGAAACCGAGGCGCTCGAGGCGCTGTATATGACCTATCACCCGGCGATCGAAAGCGCCATCGAGGCGCAGGGCTGGCCAACGCGGGCTGTGAGGTTGCCGCGATAAGTCAGAATGAACCGCCAAGGTGGCAGCTGGTTGAGTTCTCAGTTCCCGGCCTTGGCGGCCTTTTTGTGGCGGCGGCGGGCGGCGATTTCGGGCGCGCCGGCGATGCAGGTGCCAAGCACGCGGAAGGACTGCGCCAGCATCGAGCCGAGCTTGCGATGGAAGCGGGCCGGCATGGCGCCGAGCTCCTCGAAGCCGGTCTCGGTGGCGCGCGCGCGACCCCAGTTGGCGAAGAGCCGGCCCCAGTCGCTGCGCAGGCACTCGGCCATCTTCTTTTTGCTGAAGCGCGGATACCAGTATGCGTCGTGGTAGAGGACGCTGGCGATGTAGGCCCACGGCGCCAGCCAGGTCTTGAGGCTCCACTCGACCGGCTTCTTGAGCGGTCCCCAATAAATCAGGTGCTGCATGCGGCTGGCAAAGGTCATCTTCTTGAAGGGACCGACGAAGTGCCAGCTCTTGCGGCCCTCCTCGGCATCGCCGACCAGCTCGATCTCGCGGACGTCGCCGCAACCGAGCCCGGCCTCGTGCGCCAGCCGGATGAACTTGCAGTCGGCGAGCGGATCGAAGCCCATCAGCCGGGCGGCGACGGCGTCGATCGCCACCTGGTCGGCCGAGGCCAGCAGCACGTTCTTGACGTAGGGCACCATACAGCGGGGACCGGGGCCATCGCCGGCAAAGGTGCCATCCATCACGGCGAACAGGCCGCGGTGGATCTTCTGCTGGATCATCAGCAGGTCCACCAGCGTCTCGTGGATGACCGGGTGGGTCCAGTGGCGATGCTCGTTGAGGAGCCCGCCGAAAGCGTTCTTCATCGCGCCGGTGGTGGTGGTGAAGACGTGGGTCTTGATGGTCGGCAGATGGATGATGTTCTCGCCGATGAAGCGGCGCGGGATCATGAAGCCCTTGGGGTAGACCTCGTTGAGGCAGAGGAATTTTTGGGTCAGGTCGCCGACGGCATCCTTGACGTTGATCCACTCCTCGCCCTCGTAGAGGTGCACGTTGCGCAGGCCGTAGGCCTCGGTGACGTCGATCTGCTTGTTCTCGCGCTCGCCCAGGTGCGCGTCGATGACGACGGTGCGGTTATGGCAGCCGTGAATCAGGTTCTTGTCGTAGCCGTCCTTGAGCATGGCGCCGATGACGCCGTCGAGCTGCCAGGGCGTGGTCGAGGTGGCGGGGAAGAAGAAATGCCACGAGATATTGATCTTGAGCGCCGTGTCGGCGTCACGCGCGATGACGTCCTGATAACCAGCCAGGTTCATCAGCTCGTGGTAATCGCGCCGGACGGTGCCCGGCGTGGTCTTCAGGATCGCAACTTTGGACTTCGCCATGAATCACATACCCCCGGGGTCATGTTAGCAGAAACAGCGAGGAATGGAACCGCAAGAAAAACGTGGCCACGAATTTTCACGAATGGGAGATGCGAATTGACACGAATTTGAAGCATGCTGGTTGGGGCTGGAATATCGACCCAATGCATTCGTACTACTATCCTTCGTTTTCTTGTTATCCTGCGAAGATTCGGCCGCCCCTTCGGGGCTCGGATGTTTTGGGCACCTTGACCGGGGGTTCCCTGCGGTCACCCCCGGCTACCTGCGATCGCCCCTTCGGGGCTGGGTTTTTGACGGAATGGGCAAGGATTCAACCCACGGCCTGTCAATCCCAATCTCCGATCCAGGTCAGGCTTGATCACTTTGCGCGGTTCAATTTGAGCGGATGCGCCCCTTGGCCATCTTGGCGTTCACATCATTCGTGCAAATTGGTGTCCATTCGTGGCTGAATTCGTGGCTGAATCCGCTTTATTTCCCGGTGGTCGGGCGATTCAAAGAATCCACGTAGGCCTGGTAGTTGCGGAGGGTTTCGCTGATGCTGTCGCCGCCGAATTTTTCGAGGCAAACGGTGGCCAGCACGATGGCGAGGAGGGCCTCGGCGACGACGCCGGCCGCCGGCAGCGCGCAGACGTCGCTGCGCTCCTTGCTGGAGTCGAAGGGCTGGCGCGTCAGGTAGTCGACCGACATGATCGGGCGCATGAGGGTCGCGATCGGCTTCATCGCGGCGCGGACGATGATCGGCTCGCCGTTGCTCATGCCGCCCTCGATGCCGCCGGCGCGGTTGGTCGGGCGGTAGAAGCCGCCGCTGGGGCCGTGGCCGTCGAGCCAGTCGGCGGGGTTGTCGGAGTGGCGGATTTCGTCGTGGACCTGGCTGCCGCGGCGGCGGGCGCCCTCGAAGCCGGGGCCGATCTCGACGCCCTTGATCGCCTGCATGCCCATCAGCGCCTGGCCGATGCGGCCGTCGAGCTTCTCGTCCCAGTTCATGACATTGCCCAGGCCGGCGGGGACACCGGTGGCATGGATCTCGATGATGCCGCCGACGGTGTCGCCCTCGGCTTTGCAGTCGTCGATGAGGGCCTTCATGGCCGGTTCGACGGAGGGATCGGCCACGCGCAGTTCGCTGGCCTCGACGCGGCGCTCGATCTCATCGTAGCCAAGCCCGGCCAGCACCGCCGGGTCGACGGCGATGTGGCCCAGCTCGAGCACCTGGGAGCGCACTCGGATGCCGAACTCGGCGAGCAGCGCCTTGCAGAGCGCGCCGACGGCGACCTGGGTGGCGGTGGCGCGCGCCGAGGCCCGCTCAAGGATGTTGCGGGCGTCCTCGTGGGCGAACTTCTGCAGGCCGGGCAGGTCGGCGTGGCCGGGGCGGGGGCGCGTGATGGCGCGTTTGGCGCCGGCGGCCTCGTCCTCGGGGGCGAGCGGCTCGGGCGACATGATCTTGGTCCAGTTGCGCCAGTCGCGGTTTTCGACCACCAGCGTGATGGGGCTGCCCAGCGCCAGCCCATGGCGCACGCCCGAGACGAACCGCACCTGGTCGCGCTCGATGGTCATGCGCCCGCCGCGGCCGTAGCCGCCCTGGCGCCGGGAGAGGTCGCGGTCGACCGCCTCGGCCAGCACCGGCAGACCGGCGGGCAGACCGCTGACGATGGCCGTCAGCTGGGGACCGTGCGACTCGCCCGATGTCATATAGCGCAGCATGGATGATTCCGTTCAAGCCACGAATGGAAACTTCACCATTCGTGTCCATTCGTGTTCATTCGTGGCGGCAGTTGGCCGTCATTTCCCGTCCAGGTAATACTTCAGCGTGTAGTCGGCCACCATGCGGTCGGTGTTGAAGACCGGGATGAGGGTCACCATGGCGCGGCGGATGCGCTGGATCCAGTTGCGCGGCAGGTTCATCGCATCGCGGTCGAAGTATTCGGGCAGCACCTCGTTCTCGAGCGCGGCGTAGAGGTTGGCCAGGTCCTGGCGGTCCTGGACCTCGATGTTGTCGGAGTTGTTGTCCTCGCCGATGGAGAAGCCGTTGGTGCCGTCGTAGCCCTCACGCCACCAGCCATCCATGATGCTCAGATTGAGGCAGCCGTGGACGGTGGTCTTCTGGCCGCTGGTGCCCGAGGCCTCGAGCGGCCGGCGCGGGTTGTTGAGCCAGACGTCGCAGCCGGAGACCAGGTAGCGCGCGACCTGGATGTCGTAGTTCTCGATGAAGAAGACCTTGCCGGCGAAGCGGGGGTCGTTGGCGATGCGGTGGACGTGCTGGATCATGCTCTTACCGCCGTCGTCGCGGGGGTGGGCCTTGCCGGCGACCACCATCTGCAGCGGGCGCTGGGGGTCGTTGAACAGCCGGGCGGCGCGGTCGATGTCGTTGAAGAGCAGGGTGGCGCGCTTGTAGGTGGCGAAGCGGCGCGCGAAGCCGATCGTGAGTGCGTCGGGGTTGAGGATCTGGGCGCCGTAGGACTGGGCGGGCATGCCGCCGATGCGCTGGCGCTGGCGTTCGATCCGCTCGCGCAACGCCTCGATCATCTGGCGCTTGAGGCGGTAGCGCAGCGACCAGATGACCTCGTCGCTGAGGAAGCGGGGGTCGGCGACCTTCTGCCAGAAGTCGGTCTGCATGATGTGCTTGAGCCAGTCCACGCCGAGGTTATATTCCCAGAAGGAATAGGTGACCCGGTTCATCCAGCCCAGGATGTGCACGCCGTTGGTGATGTGGCCGATGGGGACCTTGTCCTCGGGCAGGCCATAGAGGTGCTGCCACATCTGGCGGCTGACCGTGCCGTTGAGCTCGCTGACCGCGTTGGCCGAGCGGGTGTTGTGCAGCGCCAGGACGGTCATCGTGAAGGGGTCGGCGTGGTTGCCCGGCTGCTCGCGCCCCAGGTCCATCAACTGGTCCATCGAGATGCCGAGCTTGGCGGGCCAGGCGTGGAGCAGGTGATCCATCAGGTCGCGCGAAAAGCGGTCGTGGCCGGCGGGGACGGGGGTGTGGGTGGTGAAGACGGCCTTGTCGCGCGTGATGGCGCGGGCTTCCGCGAGGGTCTTGCCGGCGGCGACCTGCTCGCGCATCAGCTCGAGCAGCAGGAAGGCGGAGTGGCCCTCGTTGAGGTGATAGACCGAGGGATCGACGCCGAGCGCGCGCAGCAGGCGCAGACCACCGACACCCAGCATCAGCTCCTGGCTGACGCGGGTGGTGTGGTCGCCGCCGTAGACGCGGGCGGTGATTTCGCGGTAGTGCAGCTCATTTTCGGGGCGGTTGGTATCGAGCAGGTAGAGCACGTTGCGGCCGACGCCCATGCGCCAGGCGTGGAAGGCGACTTCGGTGTGGGCGATCTTGAGCCGGCAGACGATCGGCTCGCCCTGCTCGTCGGTGACCAGCTCCACGGGCAGCCGGCGGGGGTCCATCGGCGGATAGGTCTCCTCCTGCCAGCCATCGCCGTTGATGTGCTGCTGGAAGTAGCCGCCGCGGTAGAAGAGGGTGATGCCGATCATCGGCACGTCCAGGTCGGAGCTGGACTTGAGGTGGTCGCCCGAGAGCACGCCGAGGCCGCCCGAATAGACGGGCAGCGATTCATGGAAGCCGAACTCGGCGCTGAAGTAGGCCACCGGATGCTTGCGGAAGTGGGGGCAGTGGGTCATGCCCCAGGTGTTGCGGTCGGCGAGATAGGACTCGAACTCCTCGATGACCTCGGCCGCCATGCGCCCGACGCGTTTGCTGTAGAGGTTGGCGATCAGCTCGTCATGGGTCAGCGAGCGCAGGACGACCACCGCGTTATGGTTGGACTTGACCCAGGCCTCCTCGGAGAGGGTCTTGAACAGCTGCTGGGCGCGCGGATTCCAGGTCCACCAGATGTTATAGGCAAGCCGGCGGATGCCGTCGGCGAGGCGGGTGGCTTCGTCATGCATGGCGAGCGAGGCGGAGCTCATATTGGAGCGCCCTTTCGTCACAATTTTTTCCGGTCCGTGGCGGCAGGGAGATGTAACTCGACCCCGCCGCGCCGGCGCGCGGACATTCCATTAAACTGGATCGGGCCGCGGCTGACAATCCTGAAATATTTTTCGGCAGCCGGTGGGCGCCGGCGCGACCGGTTCGCCTCAAAATCAGGACGAAAAAATGCCGTTTTACGTCGTGCGCCCAGGCGTTTAAGATAGGTGTGGGGGTAAGCCGAAATGTATCGCGTCACCAAACACATTGATTTTTGTTACGGCCACCGGCTGATCAACTACGAGGGCAAGTGCCGCTACCTGCACGGGCACAACGGGCGGGTCGAGATCGAGTTGACGGGCGACCGGCTCGACGAGCGCGGGATGGTGACCGACTTCGGCGACATCAAGCGGCTCGTGAAGCAGTGGATCGACGGCAACCTGGACCACCGGATGATCCTGAACCGCAACGACCCGGCGCTGGAGTACATCCGCGCCAGCGGCGAGCCGCACTATGTGATCGACGAGAACCCGACGGCCGAGGCGATCGCCAGGCTGATCTACAGCCAGGCGCGGGGCCTTGGCCTGCCCGTCAGCCGCGTCGTGCTGTGGGAGACGCCGGATTCCTATGCCGAATACTCTGAAATACGAGGCAACAAATGACCACAGATGTAATTTTAACCTCAGCCGTCATTGCAGCCATAATTTCTGGTGTTTTCACTATTTTAAATAAACACCGAGAAGGCGAAATGAGATATGTCACTCATGAGCGTGAAAAATGGCGCCAAAACATCCGCGTGATAAGTGAAGAAATCCTGAATTGCCAGCAAAAGCATCAATTAACCCAGACGGCTCTTTATCTACTGAAGCTGACGCGACTGAGGCATAGGCTGGCATTGCTTCTGAACCCTTCGGATCCCGAAGACCTTCTCATCCTTGAGAGCATTGATCTTATCGTTAGATATTCACAAAATTCAAATGATATTCAATTTAAAGAATTTAAAATTAAAGAAGAGTTTTTGTTTTATGAGCTTGGAGTACAATTTTTATTAAAGCACGATTGGGAAAGAATCAAGATAGAATCAAAATATCATTTCACTCATTATTTCATGATGGCCACAGCTGCGGCTCTCATTTACGTTGTTATTTTCAACAATCGATATGTTGCATTTATTATTCCATTATTATTATTCTCAGTGTTATTTTTGCTGTTTAAATTTTTCGTAGCCTTCGCCAACCTAAATCCTCCTGAAGCGGACAAATTCTGGTGGTTGATATGGCTGTCAGCCAGAAGAAATCAACTAAAAGCTCACCAACTTCATGATTTTCATATTATAAATAAAAATATCATAAATACATGGCAGGATTCGAGCAAGATGATAGGTGGCGCGGATTCAATAAATTGAGCGGATTCACGCCAAATTCGCGCAAATCCGCCCAATCCGTCAATCCGCGTCCTATTCTCTTGACTCCGATCAGTCCAGCCGCTTGATCCGCAGGTTGCGGAAGGAGACGGGCTGGCCGTGGTCCTGAAGGCCGATGTGGCCCTCGCGCGGCATGTCGCGATAGGCGGCGCGGAACTTGTTGGGCGTGCCGTCGGGGTTCTTGCCGGCCTCGGTCCACTCGTCCAGGTTGATGTGCAGCACCTGGGCGCCATTGAGCATCATGTGGATGTTGTTGGCGCGCGCGATGATGGTGGCATGGTTCCACTCGCCGACGGGGCGCAGGCGCCGCTCGGTGGGGGCCTTGACGTCGAAGATCCCGCCGGCGTTGTGGGTCGGGTTGGCGGCCTCGGGCTGCAGGATCTGGACCTCGATGGCGGTGTGCAGCCAGTCCTGGGTGTCGCCGGTGCGCAGGAAGACGCCGCTGTTGGTGTTGTCGGCGCACTTGAACTCGAGGTCGAGGATGAAGTCGCCAAAGCGGTCGCGGGTCCAGAGGTCGGCGCGGCGGCCCTGGTGGGTCAGCTCGCCTTGCTGCCAGGCCCAGTTGTCGCCGGTGACGGCGTTGGAGAGGTCCTCGGCCAGCAGCGGCTCCCAGCCCTCATTGTCCATGGCGGCGGAGGCGAGATGGAGGAACTCGAGCGACTGGGCAATATTGGGCACCAGGTTCTCATTGGCATGCTCATATTCGGCGATGATGTAGCCGCGCCAGCCCTGGCGCTTCAGCTCGCCCAGCATGGCCCAGACGTTGTTGACGCCGGTGCCCCAGGGGACGTCGTGGCCTTCGCGGGCGGTGAGGCTGAGGTCCTTGAAGTGGAGCGTGCTGATGTGGCCCTCGAGCAGCGCCAGCGAGGCCACCGGATTAAGGCCGGAGCGAACCCAGTGGCCGGTGTCGGCGCAGGCGCCCCAGCGGCCGGGCTCGGCGGAGCGGGTGACCACCTCGAGCACCGTCTCGGGCTGCCAGTAGCGGGTCGGGGTGGCGTGGTTGTGGATCGCGACGCGCAGGTCGTGGCGGCGGGCCAGCTCATCCACCGCTTCGAACTTGTCGGCCGGGGTCTCGGTGTTGACGAACTCAAGCCCCATCTCGCGGGCGAAGGCGAAGATCGCCTCCCATTCCTCGGGGCTCTTGCCGGTGATGACGCCGTAGCTGACGATGCGGACGCCGGCGGCGCGGGCGGCGTCAAGCACCGCCTGGCGCTGGTCGGCCGTCATGGTGTGGCCGGTGGCGAAGGGATCGTCGGCGGAGAACTTCTGAGTCGAGTAAATTTCGATATTGCGCAGGCCGAGCGCCTTGACCTTCTCGAGGCCCTCGAGGAAGGTGCCTTGGCGGAAGGTATACATCTGGATGGCGGGCTGCCAGCCGTGCTTCTCGGCGGCGCCGGCCACGGGCGAGCCTTGCGCGGCGGCCGCGGGCAGGGCCAGCAGCGCCAGCAGGGCGCAGGCCAATAGGTTCCTCAGCAACATGATCGGTGTTCCTTTCGAGTTTTTAAGTCCTGATGCAGGAAGCCCTGCGAGGGGGCGCCGCGCCCGGAGATGCGACCTTCCCCCCGCAGGGCGTGATTTGCTCCAATGGCCTGGGGTCAGACCATGTCGCTCGGCGCCCAGCCCTTGCGGTGCTCGGGCGTGATGTAACGGTCGGCCTCGGGCCAGCCCGGGACCCGCATGTTGGCGGCATCCCAATAGATCTTCTTGCCGGCGATCAGGGAGAGGCAGCCCAGCAGCACCATCTCGGTCAGCGGGACGGAATATTCAAAGTTGGAGCCGGCGGGCACTCCGCCGCGGATGGCGCGGGTCCACTCCTTGTAGGGGTTGCCCTCGGGGATGCGCGGGATGGTGCGCGGCGGACGGTTGGGGGCAAAGGCCTGCATCGCGGCCTCGGGGATCAGGCGGGGGCTGTCGCAGGCGTCGCCCTCGGCCATCATCGCGCCCTTGGTGCCGTAGTAGACCTGGCCGCCGATGGGGAACTTTTCCTTGCGCTCGGGATCGAGCATCGGGGGGATCGGCGGCTTCTGCGTGCCCTCGAACCAGGTCAGCTTGACCGGCGGCATCGAGCCGCGCGCCGGGAACTCATAGACGACGACCGCGCCGTTGGGATAGGCAACCTCGGTCATGCCGTCGATGACCACGGGCTCGATGCTGGTGGGCAGGCCCAGGTCGAGCGCATAGAAGGCGGCGTTCATCGAATGGCAGCCCATGTCGCCGAGGGCGCCGCAACCGAAGGCGCGGTAGCCGCGCCAGTTGAAGGGGTGGATCAGGTCGGAGAAGGGGATCTCCTCGGTCAGGCGCCCAAGGTAGAGGTCCCAATCGATGTTGGCCGGCTTGGGCGTGGCCGCGGGCAGGACGGGCTGGCCCTGGGGCCAGATCGGGCGGTTGGTCCAGACGTGGACTTCGGTGACGTCGCCGATGGCGCCGGCCTGCAGCCACTCGCGGGCGAGGCGGGTGCCTTCGTTGGCGTGGCTCTGGTTGCCCATCTGGGTGGCGACGCCGTGGAGGCGGGCAGCCTTGAGCAGTTCGCGGGCCTCCCAGATGGTCTGGGTCAGCGGCTTCTGGACGTAGACGTGCTTGCCCATCGTGATCGCCATGTAGGCGGGCAGGAAGTGCATGTGGTCGGGGGTGCTGATGATGACGGCGTCAATCTCGTCGTCCATCTCGAGCAGCATCTTGCGGAAATCGGTGTAGCGTTTGGCCTCGGGATAGTTCGCGTTGGCCTTCTTGCGCTGGTTGATATAGCGCTGTTGCCAGCGATCCATCTCTTCGAAGGGGCGGGTGAATTCCTCGTTCCAGTCGATGTCGCACAGGGCAACGACCTGCTCGTCGGCGGCCAGCGCCGCGATGTCACTGATGCCCTTGCCGCCGTAGCCGATCTGGGCCACGCGCACCTTCTGGCCCACCGCGATCGGGCGCGGCCGGCGAATCTCAGGCTTGGGGGTGATGCGGATGCCGGCGCAGCCGGCCAGCCCCAGCATGGCGGCGGTGGAAGCAGTCAGTTGCAAAAACCCACGCCGTGAATACGTGCGATCTGTCATGGCTGGAAGATCCTTGAAGTGAAATGGGACGAAGTGTCACGGCCCATAATTTGCTCCCGCCGCCGCCGATGGGCAAGAATTTTTTTAACAGGGGCCGGGCGGTCCTCGATCCTTCGTAAAGCTGGCTGAAGTGGACAAGGGCGTTTTTGTCGCAAAGAGGCCAAGTTTGGATCAAGGACGCCAAGGAAGGATCATCAAGTCTTTCATGCAGCCCCAGCGCCCAGGTCCCCCGCGCACGGAAACACTGCCAGCTGCATGGATCTTTGTAATTTTGCGAAAAAAAATTGTGAGGACAGGGCCCCGGGCGGAGCCAGGCGTTGCCGTGGAGCCCGAGCAGGGACCGGGGCCAGAGGTTGATGGAGGGGGGGCGGCTTCAGGCGCCCGAGTTGACCACCTCGACCCAATCGCTGCCGCAGAAGGGGATCCTGTACTCGCGGCCGTCAGAGTCCACGGTGATGATCTCACCACAGACGATCCCCTCGACCAGGTTGCCCGCCATCTGCCGAGCGGTCTCGCTGGCACAGATCTCTGCCCGCGGGAAGTCCAGCAGCAGATTCTGGTCAATCCAGCAATAACTGAAGGCGGTAGCGACAAAGGAAGCTTCCAATAGTTCCTGCTCGGCCTGGTGGACGAGCGTGAGGCTGGCCTCCACCCCGACGATGCGCAAGTCCGAACCGACCCCGACGCCGACCACACCGTGAACATCCTGGGCCTTATAGAGCGCCTTGGGGCTGTCGTTGATGACGATCCGTTGGGGAAGGGTGACCGGGTTCTGGGCGAGGGCGACGGCGGGAAACAGAACCCACGCCAGACACAACAACACCTTGGACATCGAGTGCTTCATGAGAGAACCTCCTCAATGCAAAGGGGTGCAGATGCCCAACATCTTGTTATCGAACAATGGATGAATAGATCGTTGGGACCGCCGCGTCAACCCTGAATTCGCCTCAGCTGCCGACCACCTCGCCGCCGTTGGGGTGGAGCACCTGGCCGGTCATGAAGCTGGCATCGTCGCTGGCGAGGAAGACGTAGCTGGGGGCGATTTCCTCGGGCTCGGCGGCGCGCTCCATCGGCACATGGCCGCCGAACTGGGCGACATAATCGGGCTCGAAGCTGGCGGCGATGAGCGGGGTCCAGACGGGGCCCGGGGCGACGGCATTGACGCGGATGCCGCGCGGCAGCAGATTCTTGGAGAGGGCGCGCGTGAAGCCGACGATGGCCCCCTTGGTGGCGGCGTAATCGACCAGGTGGGCGGAGCCGCGGTAGGCCGTCACCGAGGTGGTGTTGACGATGGCGGCGCCCTCGCGCAGGTGGGCCAGCGCGGCGCGGGTCATGTAGAAGTAGGAAAAGATGTTGGTGCGGAAGGTGTTTTCGAGCTGGTCGTTGTCGATGGCGGTGAAATCCTCCTGCGGGAACTGGACGGCGGCGTTGTTGACGAGGATGTCGAGCCGGCCCAGCTCGGCGACGGCGCGCTTGACGGCGGTGCGACAGAAGTCGTCCTCGCGCACGTCGCCGGCCAGCAGCAGGCAGCGGCGGCCGTGCTGCTCGACCCGGCTGGCGGTCTCCTCGGCATCCTGGTGCTCATCGAGGTAGATGACCGCGACGTCGGCGCCGGCCTGGGCGAAGGCGATGGCGACGGCGCGGCCGATGCCGCTGTCGCCGCCGGTGATGATGGCGGCCTTGCCCTCGAGGCGGTCGTCCTGGCGGGCGCGCTCGGGGGAGGGGCGCGGCTTCATCTCGGCCTCGAGGCCCGGCTGGCGGGGCTGGCGCTGGGGCGGACGCAGTTTTTTTCCCATCGCAGAAAACCTCCCGGGGCGGCCGCGGGGGGTCGCGCCCGAAAATTCAGAAGCGGCATCAGAATATTCTAACCCGTCGCGGCGTCGGGGGCGCATTTTTTGCAATCGGCAAATCATGGTCCGCCAGCGGCGCAGGACGCGGCGAGGAGCCCGGCGTGAAATCACAATGAGAAATACAATGTTAGATTTTAATCATTATAAAAGAAAACGCCGGCGCAGGTATTGCGCCGGCGAAGTGAAACTGGTGGAGGGAGAAGGATTCGAACCTTCGTAGGCGTGAGCCAACGGGTTTACAGCCCGTCCCCTTTAGCCACTCGGGCATCCCTCCACGGGGGGGAAACAATGCGCCAGTCTCGTAAAATGGCCATTTGGGGCCGATTTCGGCGTAAACTGGAGCTGGTGGTGGGAATCGAACCCGCAACCTCCCGCTTACAAGGCGGGTGCTCTGCCAATTGAGCTACACCAGCCGGTCGAGGCGGCCGCGCCGAGGGCACCAGCACCCTCGAAAGCTAGGATTATTGGGGTTGTCGGAATGAAAATCAAGAACTTTTTGAGGGCGCATTTTTAACTTGAATTCGGCGGCCGAAAAGGGTCTTTTAGTGAGGCATCGAACTCGCTCCGGCTGGCAACAAGCCGCCCCGCTGACCGATCAAACGGCACGGGAAGTTTTTGCCGCCGCGACAGTCCGCTGCCCGAACCAACGACTCTCCGCCCCGGGCGCCGCGCGCCGAGGCGGGTATTCAACGGAGCCCCCATGAACGCCACGTCTTCATTGCTGCATTGGGAGCAGGCGCTCGAGCGATTGCGCTCCGTAGTGGATGAGGATTCGTATGCGACCTGGCTGGAGCCGATCCGGCCGCTGGGGGTGGAGGACGGCCAGGTGCGCCTGGCGGTGCCCAGCGTGTTCTACCGCAACTGGCTGTGCAATAATTATCAGGAACTGCTGACCGACACGCTGTCGCTGCTGCTGCGGCGGGAGATTACGATCCACTACGAGGTCGAGGCCGAGCTGGAGCCGGCGGGCGACGGCGAGGGGACGGGGGGCGCCGAGGCGGGCGCCGAGCGGCTGTCGGCCACCGAGCAGCGGGCGATGGAGGTCTTCCGGCGCTTTGACCGCGCCGGCCGGCCGGTCGAGATCAGCTCCACGCCGCTCAATGCCAACTATAACTTCGACAGCTTCGTGGTCGGCGAGTCCAACCGCTTTGCCCATGCCGCCGCGCAGGCGGTCGCCGACCCGGCCTCGCGCGTCTACAACCCGCTTTTCATCTACGGCGGGGTGGGGCTGGGCAAGACCCACCTGATGCAGGCCATCGGGCAGCGGCTGTGCGGCTTTGGCGACCACTTCAACGTGCTTTACGTCTCGAGCGAGACCTTCATGAACGCCTTCATCGAGGCGGTGGCGCAGAAGAAGATGGTCGAGTTCCGCTCCTGCTTCCGCAACGTGGACCTGCTGATGGTGGACGACGTGCAGTTCTTCAGCGGCGCCGAGCAGACCCAGCACGAATTTTTCCACACGTTCAACGACCTCTACAACGCGGGCAAGAAGATCGTGATCAGCAGCGACCATCCGCCCAAGGAGCTGCACGAGCTGGAGGAGCGCCTGCGCTCGCGCTTTGAGTGGGGGCTGATCGTGGACATCCAAGCGCCCGACTTGGAGACGCGGGTGGCGATCCTGCGCCAGAAGGCGCGCATGATGGGGATGGACGTGCCGCCCGAGGTGACGATCTTCATCGCCGAGCGCATCCGCGCCAACCTTCGCAAGCTGGAAGGGGCGCTGACGCGCCTGAAGGCCCATTGTGAGATGACGCACCGGCCGATCACCATCGAGAGCGCGCGCGAGATGCTGGGGCCGTTCCTGGTGGGCGAGGAGCCGCGCAAGATCACGATCGAGAAGATCCAGACTGCGGTCTGCAATTATTTCGGGCTGACCCTGCACGAGATGACGGGCGCCAACCGCGCGCGCAAGTATGCGGGCCCGCGCCAGATCGCGGCCTACCTCAGCCGGGAGCTGACCGATTTCTCATTCCCCGAGATCGCGCGCAAGTTCGGCGGCCGCGATCACAGCTCGATCATCCACGCCCACAACAAGGTGCGACGGGAGATGACCAAAAAGCTGGACCTCCAGAACCTCGTCAAGTATCTCACGCGCCTGATCAAGGAAGAGGAGACCGCCGGACCACGCGGCCACTGATCCCCGCCCCAGAGCAATAAATCCAGCAAAGCGCCCTGCCCCGGCATGGCGCTTTTGCTTTTTTTGGCCTGCAGAAGTGGCAGGTCGGGTTTTCCGAACCGACAGGGGCTCCAGTGTCGGCTCGAAGAGCCGACCTACCCTTCCCACAGCGGGCGGCGGGCCTGCCAAAGCTGGACCGAGCCCGGTGGCAGCGATAAAATGACCTTATCTGTGCAAACGTTTGGGTGGAGGGCCGGTCCATGCGCAAGATCTGGCAATTGATCCGAGATACCGTCAGCCGATTTGGCGAGCATGAGTGCGCCCGCATGGCGGCGGCGATGGCTTACTATACGATCTTCTCGCTGCCCGCGCTGCTGCTGATGATCATTTTCATCGCCGGCGCGATCTGGGGCGAGGATGCGGTGCGCGGCCAACTCTCGGGCCAGCTCCAGCAATACATGGGGCCGCAGGCGGCCGAGTTCCTGCAGGAGATGATCAGCAAGGCGAGCATGCCCAACGGCGGCGGCCTGTCGATGATCATCAGCCTCGGGGTGCTGATCTTCGGCGCCACACGCGCCTTCGCGGAGCTGCAGCGCGCGCTCAACCAGACCTGGTGGGTGCAGCCGGCGCCCGACACCAGCGTGATCAAGGATTTCGCGCTCAAGCGCCTGATGTCGTTCCTGATCGTGGTCGTCATGGCCCTGCTGCTGGTGGCGCTGCTGGTGGCCAGCGCCTTGCTGACCGCCATGGGGGACCGGCTCGAGCAATACGTTCCGAGCCAGGCGATGGCGATCGCGCTTCAGGTGGCCAACTGGGCGCTCCAGATCGGCGTGCTGGTGCTGCTGTTCTTCGCGCTGTTCATGATTCTACCCGACGCCAAGATCGCCAAGAAAAATGCCTTCATCGGGGCGATCTTCACGACGTTCCTGTTCCTGCTCGGAGTGGTGGGGCTGGGGCTGCTGATGACCTACAGCGATCCGGGCTCGGCCTACGGGGCGGCCGGGTCGCTGGCGATCGTGCTGATCTGGCTCTACTACGTGATGTTGATCGTGCTGCTGGGGTCGGAATTCACGGCTGTCTATGCGACGCTTTATGGGGAAGGGGTGCATCCCGACAAGCGGGCGGTGCGCTACAAGCGGGTGACCGTGGACGAGGAGCGCGGCCACGACGAACGCCCGGCGCGATAGGGGGCGCCCCCTCAGCCCAGAGCCGCCTCAAGCAGCTCGCGGGCGGAGCTGCGCGCGCGATCGCCGATCTCGCGGGCGGGACCGACGCAGGCGGGGCAGCCCTCGCGGCAGGCGCACCCGCGCGCCCGCGCCAGCGCCGCGCGCAGAATCTGGCGATCCAGGCCATAGGCTCGCCGGGCCAGCCCGATGCCGCCGGCGTAGCGGTCATAGAGGTAGATCGTCGGCAGCCCGTCCTGCAGGGCGCGCACCATCACGACGGGGACCAAGTCGCGCGGGTCGCTCATCACGTAGAGCGCGGTGACGTTGGACATGAGCCAGGCCAGGCCCTTGAGGCCGCTGCCCAGATCGAGGCCGCGGGCCTCAAGCCACTCCTTGGAGTCGGGGCGCAGCGTCCACCAGGCGGCCTGGGTGTGCAGTTCGTATTGGGGCAGCTCGATCTCGCCGTAGCCAACCGTCTCCTGGGTCTCAAACTTGATCTTCTTGAACTTGGGAACCGTGACGTCGACGCGCACGTCGCCGAAATGGCGCGCCAGGAAGGGCTGGAAGGGCCGCTCAGATTCGGAAGCCACGAATGAACACGAATTTTCACCAATGCCGGTTTCATCGGATTTCGTGCATTCTTGCGTGTTCGTTCGTGGCTCAAACTCCTCGGTCTGGTCCACGTGCAGCACGACGAGATCGTTCTTGGTGATGGCGTCGGTGTAGTAGTCGCTCTTGACGGCTCGCACGAACGCCTTGCGGCGGTGCCAGTCCAACTGGTCGACGTAAAAGGTGCGCCCCTGGTGCATGTAGATCGCCTGGGGGTGGATCAGTTCCTGGGCGGAGTCGTAGTCGACCTCGCCCAGGACGCGGTTGCCATCGGTGGTGTCGTGGATGACGAAGTTCTGCGCGGTCGAGGTGCGCAGCGAGACCGACTCGGCGGGGAAGGAGTCGCTCGACCAGTGCCAGGCGCCGGCGGAGCGGCGGGCGAGACGCTGCTCCTCGAAATATTCCAGCAGCGCCGCCGGATGGGCCTCGCCGTAGCTCTCCCCCTCGCGCAGCGGGATTTCGCTGAGCGCGCACTTCAGGTGGTCGGCCAGGATCAGGATGTTGTCCGGGTTGGTGATGCCGTTTTCGGGGGTCGCCTCGAGCAGGTATTGCGGGTTTTCCATCAGGAACTGGTCGAGCGGTGAGCTGTTGCCCACCAGCACCACGGCGGCAGTCTGGGTGGAGCGGCCGGCACGCCCCCCCTGCTGCCAGAGCGAGGCGATGGAGCCGGGATAGCCGCACAGGACCGCGGCCTGGAGCGAACCGATGTCGATGCCCAGCTCAAGCGCGTTGGTGGAGACCACCCCGAGCACGCCGCCCTCGCGGATGCCGCGCTCGATCTCGCGCCGTTCGTTGGGCAGATAGCCGCCGCGATAGCCGCGGATGAGGTCGGGGTCGCGCCCCAATCGCGCCAGCGCGCGCCGCAGGTAGGTGGTCAGGATCTCGACACGCACCCGCGAGCGGGCGAAGACGATCGTCTGGAGGCCGCGCTCGAGGAAGCGCAGCGCCACCCGGCGCGTCTCCTTGACCGAGCTGGCGCGGATGCCGAGTTCCTTGTTGACCACCGGCGGGTTATACATCACCAATACCCGCTCCCCGCGCGGGGCGCCGTTGTTGGCGATGACGCGGACGGGCTCGCCGACCAGGGTCTCGGCCATCTCACCGGGATTGGCCACCGTCGCGCTGCAGCAGATGAAGCGCGGCTTGGAGCCGTAGAACTCGCAGATGCGGCGCAGCCGGCGCAGCACGTTGGCCACGTGGCTGCCGAAGACGCCGCGATACTGGTGCAGCTCATCGATGACGACCGTCTCCAGGTTCTCGAACAGCTTGATCCACTTGGTGTGGTGGGGCAGGATGCCCGAGTGCAGCATGTCGGGGTTGGTCACGACCAGCTGGCCGGCGGAGCGGATCGCCCGGCGCGCGGCCGAGGGGGTGTCGCCGTCGAAGGTATAGACCTTGATCTCACGCCCCACCTCGCGCGTCAGCTCGTAGAGGCCGTGATACTGGTCGTGGGAGAGGGCCTTGGTCGGGAAGAGGTAGAGCGCGCGCGACTCCGGGCGCTCGAGCTGGCGCTGCAGGACGGGAAGGTTATAGCAGAGGGTCTTGCCGCTGGCGGTGGGGGTGACGATGACGACGTGCTCGCCGGCGAGCGAGCGGGCGCAGGCCTCGGCCTGATGGGTGTAGAGTTGCTCGATGCCGCGGCGGGCGAGGGCCTCGCGCAGCTCGGGGGCCAGCCCGGGCGGAAAGTCGGCAAACTGGGCCGGCTGGGCCGGGATGCGGTGCCAGTGGGCGATGTTGCGCGCCAGGCGGTGTCCGCCGCGCAGCGTGGACAAAACCTCCTCCATCGCCTGGCTGGCGGCGGGCTGGCCGTATGCTTCGCTCGTCGGATTGGTGGTCATGCTCATTGTTCACTCGTCAGCTTTCGCCAATTCTTCGCATCTCGACTATAGCCGACCCGCCCGCCCCGCGCGACGAAAAAATCGCCCCACGCCTCAGCTCAAGAGCCGACCCGCTTGGTTCATTATTTTTTTGTCGCAAAGGCCGCAGAGTAACGCCCAAAGCACGCAAAGTCGTGGCGAAGCGGCAGGTGACGGCGCGTGGGGGAAGTATGGGGCATGGGTTGGATATAACGTTGGCAGTTAGGGAGAAGAGTCGGACACGGATTGGCGGATCGGGCGGATTGGCGCAGATCGGAGGGGGAGTAGGGAGAAAGGCGTTTAGACTTTCAGAGATCGACCGGCGAGGGCGCCGGTCCCACACTTTTCATATACCGGGCAGGTCATTATTGCTGGGCCGATCCTGTAAATGAGTTGTGGGTTGTGGGTTTCGGGTTTATTGGTTGGGAACGGTTTAGAGGATGCCGGGAAGAACCATATGTTTCGTGTTTCAGGTGCGACACATAAGTTTCTAGTTTCAAGTTTCTAGTTTCAAGTTCCAGTCGGGTTGGCCGCCTCCAGTTTTTCATGGCACCCGCCAGACTGATGGGATTAGCATCGCCTCACCCAATCATGGAAAGGCGCGACCCATGCAACGCAGACGCTTCCTGAATATTTCAGCCCGCACGCTTTTTCTGCTCGGTGCCGGCGCGAGCGCCCTGGATGCCCGCCGCGCCTACGGCGCCGCCGATCGCGTGAGGCTGGCGCTGGTCGGCTGCGGCGGGCGCGGCCGGGTGATGGCGCAGAACCTGCTCAACGAGGGGCTGCCCGCCGACATCAGCCACCTCTTTGATGCCGATACCGCGCGTGCCGACGCCGTCGTCAAGGCGATCGTCGATCTGGGCGGTCGCCCGCCCGTCGTTGCCCGCTCGCTGGAGGAAATCCTCGCCGAGCCGACGATTGACGCGGTGCTGATCGCGACGCCCAACCAATGGCATGCGCCCCAGACCCTGCTGGCGCTGCGGGCGGGCAAGGATGTCTACGTCGAGAAGCCGCACTCGCACACGATTGCCGAAGGCCGCCTGATGGTCGAGGCGGCCATCCGGCTCGGGCGCATCGTCCAGATCGGCGCCCAGAATCGCAGCGCCGACTATATCGAGCTGGCCTGTGACTACATCCGCGAGGGCCATCTGGGCACGGTTCACCTGGTCAAGGTTTACAATGCGAAGTCCAACTCCTCCTTCGCCCCGCGCGGGGTGTCCTACACCCTTGGCCAATCCGAACCGCAACCCGAGACGCTGAACTGGGACCTCTGGCTGGGGCCGGCCGCCGCGCGCCCCTACCATCACCGCATCTACCGCGCCCACGGCTGGATCGCCTTCTGGGATTACTCCTGCGGCGACATGGACGACGGCATCCACCAGATCGACATCGCGCGCAAGCTGATGGGCGATCCCCCCGGGCCCAAGCTCGTCCAGGCCACCGGTGGCCGCCTCTGCTTCGCCGACAACGATGCCGAGACGCCCGACACCCTCGCCGCCAGCTGGCAATACGACAACTTCCTGATGACCTGCGACATGACCTGCTGGCCGCGCTACATGGAGAAGTCAACCACCACGATCCGCCGCAACGACCTGCTCCCCTTCTGGACCCAGAATTCCGAGCGGATTGAGCTGTATGGCACCGAGCAGATGATGATCCTGGGCCGGATGGGCGGCGGCTGGATCGCGATGTCCAGCGGCGGCCGCGTGGTTCATACCGAATACGGTCGTGTCCCGGATACGCCCCACATGCTCGACTTTCTCGAAGCCATCCGCAGCCGTCGCCCGACGCGCGGCCGCCTCGAGCTGGTCAACCCAAGCCAGGAACTTGTGCACATGGCCAACATTGCCCACCGCGTCGGCAATACCACGCTGCGCTGGGACGACGATGCGGGGCGCTTCATCGGCAACGATGCCGCCAACGGGCTGCTCGTGCGCGAATACCGGCGGGGCTATGAGCTGCCCGAGGTCTGATCGCGTGGGCGAGTCGGCTCACGGCGCCGGCGGATCGCGGCGGTCGCGGCCGCTCCCCTTGCCAAGGATGCGCGAGAAAAAGCCGGTGGCGAATCCGGCGACGATGAAGACCAGGGCGGCGATGACGTAGGCGGCGATCGAACCGGGCGGGCGGGAGGCCAGGCCGACGTTGAGCAACCACCACAACGCCAGCGCCAGCGGGCCGGCGGCCGCCAGCAACAGCGCATTGCGCCGCAACCGTTCCGGCGGCGGGGTTTCGCTCATGCGGGCGCTGGCGGTCATTGCCGAATAGATCAGCAGTGCCAGCAGGGGGGTTGCCAGCGCCAGCCCGATCATGATCGCGCGCAGGTCGACGTCGTTCATGTCGATTCCACCTGAATCGGCTCGGGGGTCTGCGGGGGCGGCGGCAGTTCCTCGAGCAGGTCCTCCAACCGCGCCGGCAGGGCCGAGCCGAGCAGTTCGGTGTTGACCTGAAGCTGGTCATGGACGCGCTGCTGGATCGCCTCGACCGCCTCCACCGCGCGCCGTTCGGTGACGATGCGCCCGATGAGCGGACGCAGCTCGTCCTTCTCCCACTGCTCGGCGGGACGGCTCTGCTCGACCACGAACATCAGCCAGCCACGGGGGGTCAGCACCGGCTCCGAGACCAGCGGAGGATCGCCCGAGGCGGGATCGTAGGGCCAGCGGCGGTCCTGCTTCTGGAGGTGCTCCAGCAGCTCGGGCCCTTGGGGCTCGACCTCGAGCTCGATGCCAGGCTGCTGATAATCCTCGACCAGCTCACGCGGGGCGTCGGCGGCGAGCAGCTGCTCGCGCAGCGCCAGGGCCTGTTCGCGGACGGCCAGCGGCGAGAGCGGCTGCTCGCCCTCGGCGGGGCGCGGCCGCATCAGCAGGCGTGCCCCCACAACCACCGGATGGCCGACATACTCATGGCTCCAGCTCTCGGCGGCGCGGTCGAGTTCCACCCGGCTCGGCGGCTCCAGCGTCTCACGCAGGCGCTGCACAAGAAAGCGGGCGTGCACCTGAGCGCGGGCCTGGGCCACCTGAGGTCCTTCGAGCAGGAATTCCTCGATGCCAAGCCGGGCTGCGCGCTCGTTGAGGGTGGTCAGCTCGAGAAGCTGGGGCATGCGCCGAATGAGGCCCGGGCGATCCAGCGGCGGGCCCTGCTCGAAACGATTGATCGCCTGCAGGTCCGCCATCGTCCAGCGCCGATCCCCGACCTCGACCAGCACGTCATCGCCCGCGGGCAGCGGGCCGGCCGGCGAGCGCAGCGCGACCGGGGTGCGCGCGCCGTAGGCATAATGGAGCCGGTTGATGGGGGCCTTGAGGAGTTGCTGAAAATAAAAGCGCGAGACGGGGCTCAGATTGAACTCGGCAAAAGTCATGTCGGGCCGGATGACGGTGGAGCGGGTGACATAGAAGATATGGAAGCCGGCGGCGGATTCGAGGACCTCGGAGACCTCCAGCGGCTTCATCGAGGCCAGCAGCTCCCACAGGTCGGGATCCAGGTTGGGCAGGTCAGGGGTGAAGACGATGGCCTCGGTCGACTTGTTCTGGGCCTCGCTGACTTCCATCAGCACGTCCTCAAATTTTTCGCCCCCCTCGACGACGCGACGGCGGGCCTGTTCGGCGCGCTCACGCTGGGCCGCGCGCTGCTCGGGGGTCATCCCCTCGGCGCGCAGGAAAATGAAATTGGCCCGCACCTGCGGGATGTAGGCCCACTCCTTGAATTTTTCCATGAAGAGTTCCATCTCGGCGCGGGGCGGATCGGGGCCGATCATTTCGAACTTGAGGCCGCCGCGGGACTGGGCGGCGATGCTGGCGCCGGTGGCCATCCGCAGCGCGGCCTGATAGCCGGCATCCTGCTCGCCACCAAGGCGGCGGGCTTCGCTCGCCAGCGCGCGCTCGACCAGCAGCGGACGCGCCAAGCCGGCGACCGCCTCGGCACTGAGGGTCCCGGTCGCGCTGCGATCCTCCCAAAGGACGGCCTTGAACGCCGAGCGCACCTGGTCGGCCGAGAGCGCCTCGGCGCCGGCGTGGGCGAGCGTGTCGGCAGGGAGCACGATTGGAGCATCGACGACACGGTCGCGGCAGGCAGACACCCCCAACATAAGACATAAGCTCAAAATAATCATTGTTTTGTGCATGATTTTCGACCGTTGCCGAAAATTCTGCGCGAAAGCCAAAGTTTGCGCGCGGGCCGTTTGTGATTGACAATCAAGGCTCATGTTTTCAAAATCCTTTCCGATCCGTCTTACTGATGGACTGGCCAAAAACAATTCCTGACGGAGTGGAAAATTAAAGCTGCTCAAAGCATCGTGGGTGGATGAGTACTGGCCACCCCGCTACCCTCACACCATACGCGAACAGGAGACCATTTTGAAGCCCAACGCGCACAAGAACATGATTCGCCTGATGATCTGGGCGTTTCTGGGGTGCGCCGGGCTGGGTCATCCTGCCACCGCCGTTGTCCCCCCGCCTGCGGGCAGCCTGGCCCCGGCCGTCATCGAAGACCCTTCCTCCGCCGTCCGCAACGAACTGATCTCACGCATTGAATTCGAGGAACTGAATTTGAGTCTGGTGGGCGTCACGACGGTGGACGGCAAGCCGGTGTGTTACCTCAAGCACCCAGGGGCGCTCGAGCCGATGGTCTACCAGCCCGGGGATGTGATCGGGGGCTTCAAGCTGGAGCTGATCGAGGCCGGATCGGTGACGTTCGAGCGACGCGGGGTCCAGTTCTGGCTGCTGCCGGACTCGGAGGTGGAACTGGCCGAGGAGGAAGCGGGCGACGTGGGCGAGGTGGCCGAGGCGACGGTGGAGTCGGCGCGCGAGGCCCTGCTGGAGGAACTGGCGCAGGCCGAGGCCATCCAGGCGCCCGAGATCAAGACTGCCCGCTTGAGCCTGAAGAGCCGCACGGCGCAGTATGAATCGGCCAAACTGATCGAGGATGGCTCACGGACCAAGGCGCTGCTGGCGTCGCGAGCGCCGGCGGGTCCGCGGTTCATCCTGCCGATGAGCGGCAAGTTGACCTCCAGTTACGGCTATCGTCGCCACCCGATGGGCGGCCAGCGCAAATTCCACCATGGGGTGGACCTTGCCGCCCCGCATGGCAGCCGGATCATCGCCGCGGCCGCCGGCACCGTCACCCGCGTCAGTTACAATTCACTGCTGGGTCGCTACGTGATCATTGCGCACAGCGACGGATACGAGACCGTTTACGCGCATCTTTCGCGCCAGCTGGTCAAGGCCGGGCAGAAGGTGGCCCAAGGCCAGTCCATCGGCGAGGAAGGCAGCACCGGGTTGTCGACCGGGCCCCACCTGCACTTCGAAATTCGGCGCAACGGCACCAGCATCAATCCACTCAATTTCGTCCGACCGCGCCGCTAAGGAGCCCGCGCCCACTCGCATCGCAAGGGGCGCGCGGAGATCATATCTACGGGGCGGCTGCAATCTTTTTGCCCCCGAGGTCCGAAATTTGTTAGTCTTTGTAGGGATCGGCTCCTGTTCGGGGCCCCTTTCGCTGGGAATGACCTTATGATCATGTCCGCCATCAACCTGCAGGCTGTCCGGCGACTGGTTCGTTTTTCGACCCTGCTGCGGGCGCTATGGTTGGCGATGGCGCTGCTGCACGTATGGCTGATCGCGCGGCGGCTGTGGCTGGGCGAGCTGGGGGGACTGCTCGAGCTGACGCGCGGGGCCCTCTGCCTGGCGGGCGTGGCCTACTGCTCACTCAAATTCTGGCGCGTGGCGACATTTTTTGATTCCCAGCCTCGGCGCGCGATCGCCTTCGGGCTGGCGCTGCTGGTCGGCCACGTCTTGATCGCGCCGCCGGGGACCCAGTCGCTGCTTGACCCGACGGGGATGCAACTGACCACAGTGCTGGTGACGGCGCCGCTGCTGCTGGCGCTGGGCCTGGTCGCTGCGGCCGGCCGCAGACGCCGTCAGGGACCGATTGCGTGGCGACTCGAGCCCGCCTCGGGCCGCACCAACGAACCACTGCCGATCCGGCTGTTTCAACTCTCACCCTCGCTTCACCGACGCCCCCCGCCCCGCCGCGCCTGAGCCGGGACGGGGCCCGTCGCGTTTCCACCTTCGATCGCATCGATCTGCCTGGAACCGCACCGAGCCGCGCCCCGCGTCCCGGCATACCGGGTATCTCCGCCGGCGGCTGGTCCGCCGCCCTTCCATTGGCGTTCATGAGATGGAGCCCAACGTGAATCGACCTTCTGAACCGATTGCGTCCGCGGCCGCGCCGGCCGCCGCCATCACCCCGCGCGAGCGCATGCTGCGCGCGCTGCGCGGCCAGCCGGCCGATCGCGTCCCCGGCTGGCTGATGCGCCAGGCGGGGCGCTACCTGCCGCAGTATCACGAGGTGCGGCGCAACCACAATTTCCTCGAGCTGTGCAAGACGCCGACGGCGGCGGCCGAGGTTTCGATCCAGCCGGTCGAGGCGATCGGGACCGACGCAATCATCATCTTCAACGACATCATGCTGCCGCTCGAACATGCGGGGGCGCGCGTGGAGTTCGACGAGCGCGGGCCGATCGTGCGCAACCCGGTGGCCACGGACGAGGACCTGCGCGCGCTGGCCGAGCGTGAGGTGACGATGGGCGAGCCGATCGTCGAGACGATCCGCGAGACGCGGCGGCGGGTGGGGCCCGACTTCCCGATCCTAGGGTTTGTCGGCGCGCCTTTCACGCTGGCGACCTATTGGGTCGAAGGCCGGGTCGGCAAGCAGTTCGCCGCGATCGGCAAGCTGCGCGCGGGCCAGCCGTTGCTGCTGGAGGAACTGCTCGACCGCATCACGCGCGCGGTGAGCGATTACCTGCGCATCCAGATTGAGGCGGGCGCCGACGCGGTCCAGATTTTCGACACCTGGGGCTCGCTGCTGACCCAGGAGGAGTGGGGGCGCTTCTCGGCGCCTTACATCCGGCGCGTGGTCGAGGCGGTGCGGCCGCTGGGCGTGCCGGTGATCCTATACGTCGGTGGCTGCGCACCCTACATTGACCAGATGGCGCGGGTCGGCGCCGACGCCCTCAGCATCGACTGGCGAGTCTCGCTGGGCTGGGCGCGCGAGCGGATCGGTGGGGGGATCGCGCTGCAGGGCAACCTCGACCCGACGATCCTGCTGGCCGGGCCGGGCCCGACCGCCGATGCGGTGGAGCGGCTGTTCGAGAAGTTCCCGCCCGGGCCGGGACATGTCTTCAACCTGGGGCACGGCGTGCTGCCGACGACACCGGTGGAAAGCGCGCGCGCGCTGATGGAGGCGCTCAAGCGACATGGGGCATATTAACGACACGCGCCGGCTGCGCGACCTCGACCCACGCTTCCTAGAACGCTATGACCTGATCGGGCCGCGCTACACCAGCTACCCAACCGCGCCGCAATGGCACGAGGGGGTTGGCGCGGGCGAGCTGGGGGCGCACCTGGAACGCCTGCGCGAAGGGGGCTCCCACCGCCCGCTTTCGATCTACGCGCACCTGCCGTTCTGCATCGAGCGCTGCAGCTTCTGCGCCTGCAACGTGATCGTCTCCAGCAAGATGGAGGCGGTCAGCGAGCCCTACGTGCGCCAGCTCGAGCGCGAGGCGGGGCTGTGGGCGGGGCGGCTCGACATCGCCCGGCCGGTCGCGCAGCTGCACTGGGGGGGCGGGACGCCGACCTATCTGACGCCTGACCAACTGCGCCGCGTGCACGCGATCATCTCGCGACGATTTCAGCTGGCGGCCGACGCCGAGCAATCGATTGAAATCCACGTGAGCTGGACGAGCGACGAGCAGCTCGAGACGCTGCGCGAGCTGGGCTTCAACCGCATCTCGATGGGCGTGCAGGATTTCAACGAGCAGACGATGGCGGCGATCGGCCGGCGCCAGACGATCGCGCGCACACGCGAGGTGATCGGCAAGTGTCGGGCGCTCGGCTACGAGGGAATCAATGTCGACCTGATTTATGGGCTGCCCCACCAGACGGCGGAGACGTTCGCGGCGACGGTGGACGAGGTAATGGCGCTGCGGCCGGACCGGCTGGCGGTCTATAATTTTGCCTACCTGCCGGGCCGGCTGGCGCACCAGCGCGCGATCGACCCGGCGACGCTGCCGGCGGGGCCGGAGAAATTCAGGATCCTGCTGGAGGCGCACGACCGCTTCGTCGGCGCCGGCTACCGCTACATCGGCATGGATCACTTCGCGCTGCCCGAGGACGAGCTGGCGCGGGCCTACGACGAGGGGACGATGCAGCGCAATTTCATGGGGTTCACCACGAGGGCAGGGGCGGACCTGGTGGGCATGGGCGTCTCGGCGATCAGCTCAATCGATGGGCTCGACACGCAGAACGTCAAGAAGCTGCCGGCCTATGAGCGCGCGCTGGCGGCGGGGGAATTTCCGGTCGAACGCGGGTTGGCACTGAGCGGGGAGGACCTGTTGCGGCGCGAGGTCATCATGGCGATCATGTGCCGCGACCGGATCGAGAAGCGCCGGATCGAGCGGGCGTTTGGCATCTCGTTCGATGAGCATTTCGCGGGCGAGCTGGGGCAACTTGAGCCGCTGGTGGCGGACGAGCTGTTGACGGTGGCGGGGGACGAGATCGCGTTGACTTTCCTTGGCCGGCTGTTTGCAAGGAACATCGCGATGGTGTTCGACGAATATCTGCAGAAACCGAACGCGAAACAGGCGACGTATTCGAGGACGCTGTAGGGGATTTTGTCGCAAAGATGCAAAGCGTGGGTAGAGGACGCAGAGGAGATAAAAACGGCTCAAGCCGAAAACCCAGCCCCGAAGGGGGAATCATGAGAAATCACCTTGGCACAAATCAGAGCCTTCACGGCTCATGCCGAAAACCCAGCCCCGAAGGGGCGACCGCGATTAGCCGGGGGTGACCGGAGGGAACCCCCGGTCAACCGCAATACAAACCGAGCCCCGAAGGGGCGACCGAGGAAACTTGATCATGGCCGGCACCTTTACCTGCCTGAAATACCACATCACCTTCAGCACGAAGGATCGCCGTCCGTCGATCACCCGCGAGATGCAGCTCCGCCTGTTTGAATATTTAGGCGGCATGATTCGCGAACGCAGATCTATCCTTTACGAAATTGGCGGAGTCGCCGACCACATTCACATGCTTGTGAGGCTGCATCCTTCTTTGGCTGTTGCCAGTTTCCTTCGTGAACTTAAAAGTTCGTCATCGGGATGGATTCACCGCACCTTTCCTGACGAACGGAGTTTCGCCTGGCAGGAGGGCTACGGCGCCTTCAGCGTCAGCCAATCGCAGGTCGATAAGGTTGGAGCCTACATCCAAAACCAGTTTGAGCACCACAAGCGTTATTCTTTTCAGGATGAGTTTCGAGGTCTGCTGCGGGCGCACGAAATTGATTACGACGAGACGACGATATGGCAATGATTGAAGATCGGCCGCCCCTGCGGGGCTTGGTGCTTGGGGCGCTTGACCGGGGGTTCCCTTCGGTCACCCCCGGCTACTCGCGGTCGTCCCTTCGGGGCTCGGTGCTTGGGGCGCTTGACCGGGGGTTCCCTTCGGTCACCCCCGGCTACTCGCGGCCGTCCCTGCGAGACTCCGGGGAGTCGACGGCGCTGGACCGGGGGTTCCCTTCGGTCACCCCCGGCTACTCGCGGCCGCCCCTGCGGGGCTTGGTGCTTGGGGCGCTTGACCGGGGGTTCCCTTCGGTCACCCCCGGCTACTCGCGGCCGTCCCTGCGGGACTCCGGGGAGTCGACGGCGCTGGACCGGGGGTTCCCTTCGGTCACCCCCGGCTACTCGCGGTCGTCCCTTCGGGACGGAAACAGAATCGAGCAACCATCATGATATCACCTGACCCCACCGCCATCTCCCCTCACCCCGCCGGCGCGCGGCGCGCCGATGTGCTCATTTGCGGGGGGGGGATCAGCGGGCTGTCGCTGGCGACGTGGCTGGCGCGGGCAGGGGTGCGGGCGGTCGTGATCGACAAGAACGCCGAACCGGGCGGCGTCATCGGCACGCTGCACAAGGACGGCTTTATCTTCGAGCGCGGGCCCAACACGGTGATGGACAAGTTCGACAGCTTCAACGAACTGATCGCGCTGGCGGGGCTGGAGGGTGAAATCATTCGCGAGCCGCTGGCGCGCCAGCAGCGCCACGTCTGGCTGCGCGGGGCGCTGCGGCGGGTGCCGACCTCTCCCCTCGCCTTCCTCGCCTCGCCGCTGCTGCCGCCGCTGGAGAAGCTGGCGCTTTTGCGCGAGCCGTTCGTGCGCGCCAACTCCGATGACGAATCGGTCGCCGAGTTCGTGCGGCGGCGGCTGGGGGCGGCCTGGGTGCGCAACCTCATCACGCCGATGGTCTCGGGTATTTGGGCCGGCGATCCCGAGCAGCTTTCGATCGCGCACGCCTTCCCGGTGATGAAGGAGATGGAGCGCGAGGGGGGCAGCATCGTGCGGGGGGCCGTGATCCGCATGCGGCGGCGCGCGCGCGAGCGGCGCGAGGCGGGGTTGCCCCGGCGCGTCAAGCACCTGGTGAGTTTCCGCGACGGTATGCAGCGGCTGCCGATCGCGCTGGCGGCGCGGTTGGGCGCGGACTACCTGCCGGCGACGCGGATCGAGGCCCTCGAGGAGCTGGCGGGCGGGGGCTTCCGCGTCGCGGCGCGGCGCGATGGCCAGCCGCTGCTGCTGGAGGCGCGCGAGCTGGTGATCGCGGCCGAGTCGGACCAGGCGACGGGCTGGCTCGAGCCGCTGGACCGCGAGGTTGCCGCCGTGCTGCGCCAGTTCCCCTACAACCGGCTGGCGGTCGTGGCGCTGGGGCTCGATGCCGGCCAGGCGCGCCTGCCGGAGGGATTCGGATTCCTCGTGCCGCGCGGCGAGGGGGTTCGCCTGCTGGGGGCGATCGTCAACTCCAACTTCCTGCCGGGCCGCGCCCCGGCCGGCTGCGCCGCGCTGACGATCTTTATCGGCGGGGAGCTTGACCCGGCGGCGGTGGAGCTGAACGACGACGAGCTGCTCGGCTCGCTGCGGCGCGACCTGCGCAAGACGATCGGTTGGCAGGGTGAACCGCGCGCGCTGCACATCGAACGCTGGCCGCGGGCGATCCCGCAATATGACCTGCGCCACGGCGAGCGCCTGCGCCAGATTGAGGCGGCCGAAGCGCGCCGCCCGGGGCTGCACCTGGTCGGAAACTGGCGCGGCGGCGTCGCCATCGGCGACCGCATCGAAACCACGCTCGGCCTGAGCCGGCGCATCCTGGACCGGCTCGGCCGATCAACGGGAGGCCAGCCATGAGCGATGCGGCGATGATCGACCGGCGGGACGGCGAGCTGGGGCGGCTGGCCAGTGAGGCGCTCGGCACCCCCTGCGCGCCGCGGCCGACGCTCCACATGTGCGGCATCAATTACAACAGCGCCCCGCTGGCGATCCGCGAGCGGTTTGCACTCTGCCCGTCGCGCTGTGCCGAGGAGCTGCGCCGCCTGCGCGAGGCGGGGCTTGCCGAACAGATCCTGATCCTCTCGACCTGCAACCGGACCGAGCTCTATGCCTTCAGCACGCATGGCTGCTTTGAGTCGGAGCTGGCGGCCGCCCTGCGGGGGCTGGCCGATCCGCCGATCGACGCCACATTGATCTACCGCCACCGCGGCGTGGAGGCGGCGCGCCACCTGTTCGCCGTCGGGGCCGGGCTGGACTCGATGATCCTCGGCGAGAACCAGGTCAAGGGCCAGCTGCGGGCGGCTTATGAACGAAGCCGCGAGCACGATGCCGCGGGGCCGGACCTGGCGAGACTGGTCGAGGCGGCGTTCCGGGCCGGCAAGCGCATCCGCAGCGAGACGGAGCTGAACAGCGGCACCCTCGACGTCGGCAAGGCGGCGGTGCTGCAGGGTGAGACGGTGCTGGAGGGGCTGGCGGGGCGCGTCTGCATCCTGCTGGGGGCGGGCAAGATCGGGACGGTCGCCGCGCGTGCGATCGCCGAGCGCCGGCCCGGTCGCCTGCTGATCGTCAACCGCACGCTGGAGCGCGCCCAACCGTTGGCGAACGAACTGGGGGGGGAAGCCTTCGGGATCGAGGCGCTGCCGAAGCTGCTGCCCGAGGCCGACTTCGTGCTCGGCGCGGCCTATGCGCCGGGGCTGCTGCTCGACCGGGCGGTCTGGGAGCGGGCGTATGGCGGACCGCGCCCGCCGCGGCGCCGGCTCTGCATGGTCGATGCCGCCGTGCCACGCTCGATCGACCCGGCGCTGGCGCTGATCGACGGGATTGAATTATTCGACATCGAGCACATGGAGGAGATCGTCGCGCGCAATCGCGAACGGCGCCAGTGCGCGGCCCAAGCCGCCTGGCGGATCATCGAGTCCGAGTTGAGCTGCTATCGTGAGGCGCTGGTGAGCGCCGAGCTGGGCCCCACCATCACCCGCCTGAGCCGGCGCTTTGACGAATTGTTTGAGCAGGAAATTCCGGGCTGCGATGAGGAGAGCCAGACGCGCCGCCGACTCAAGCAGCGCCTGCTGCACGCCGTCATCTGCGAGATAAAGTCGATCCACGGCACGGGCCGGTAAGCCCGAAGGCGGGGCGCGAGCATGTCGCGCCGGCTGGACTGAGCCCCGCGTGGATGCTCAATTGCGATACTTCACAAACTCATCGACTGGGTATGCGCCCTTGATGGAATGGCATCGTCGTCCCACGTCCATCGGGGTGTCGAAATTGCTTGTGCGACCCCCGCTGGCATGCCAGGCGTCCTCCTGCTACTTCAGCACCGCCCCCTGGGCGGCATTGGTGACCATCTTCTGGTAGCGGCCCAGCCAGCCGAAGTTCATCCGCGGCGCGGGCGGCTGCCACTGGGCGCGGCGGCGTTCGAGCTCGGCGGGCTCGAGCTTGAGCTCGATTGTCTTGTTGGGGATGTCGATGGCGATCGTGTCGCCGTCGCGCACCAGGGCGATCAAGCCGCCCTCGGCGGCCTCGGGGCTGACGTGGCCGATGCAGGCCCCAGCCGTGCCGCCGCTGAAGCGGCCGTCGGTGATGAGCGCCACCGTCTTGCCCAGGCCCATCCCCTTGATATAGCTGGTGGGGCTGAGCATCTCCTGCATGCCGGGCCCGCCGCGCGGCCCCTCGTAGCGGATCACCACGACCATCCCCGGCTTGACGCGCTTGCCAAGGATTCCCCTGCAGGCTTCGTCCTGGCTTTCGAAGACGATCGCCGGACCTTCGTGCACGAGGATTTCGGGGTCGACGCCGGCGGTCTTGACCACGCTCCCCTGCTCGGCGAGGTTGCCATAGAGGATGGTGAGCCCGCCCTCCTCGGAATAGGCCCGCGGCACCTCGCGAATGACGTCATAGGGATCCCAGCCGTCGGCGGCCTCGATGCAGGGGTTGGAGGCGAGCGCGACGGCGCCGGCGCGGCCTGCGATCCGCTCGGGGGCGCGCCCGGCGGCGGCGGCCAGGTCGGCGCGAACCTCGGCAACGCTCTTGCCGGTGGCGCGGGCGCCCTCGATGCACATGGCGATGGCCTCTTCCTCGACACGGGGCGAACGCACGTCGTTGCGGGCGATGTTTTCGCCAAGCGTCGCGCCGGTCACGGTGATGCAGCCCTCGTCGAGCAGGCCGGGCTTGCCGCGGACGATCGAGCCCAGGATTGAGTGGATGCCGCCGGCCAGGTGCACGTCCTGGATGTGATAGACCCGACCCTCGGGCGTGGCCGAGGGGGCGACCTTGCAGACGTTGGGGGTCTTGATCGACAGCTCGTTGATGCGCGCCATGTCGTAATCGATCCCCGCCTCGCGCGCGATCGCCAGCGTGTGGAGCAAGGTGTTGGTCGAGCCGCCCATGGCCATGTCAAGGATCATCGAGTTATCGAAGGCGGCCGCCGTGGCGATATCGCGCGGCTTGATGTCACGGGCGACCAGCTCGAGGACCTGCTCGGCGGCGCGGCGATACAGCCGCATGCGTTCGGGGCTGGTGGCCAGCACGGTGCCGTTGCCGGGCAGCGCCATCCCAAGCGCCTCGCTCAGGCAGTTCATCGAGTTGGCGGTGAACATGCCCGAGCAGGAGCCGCAGGTGGGGCAGGCGGCCATCTCGACCTGCTCGAATTCCTCGTCGCTGATCGCGCCGACCTCGCGCTGGCCAACGGCGTAAAAGGCATCGATCAGGTCGACGGTCCGGCCGGCGGCCGTCACGCCCGCCTCCATCGGCCCGCCCGAGACGAAGATGGTCGGGATGTTGACACGCATCGCGGCCATCAGCATGCCCGGCACGATCTTGTCGCAGTTGGGGATGCAGATCATGCCGTCGAAGTGGTGGGCGCGGACCATGGTCTCGACCGAGTCGGCGATGATCTCGCGCGAGGGCAGCGAATACTTCATGCCGTCGTGGCCCATGGCGATGCCGTCATCGACGCCGATGGTGTGGAAGATGAAGGGGACGCCGCCGGCATCGCGGACGGCCTGCTTGATGAACTGGCCGACCGAATCCAGGTGCACATGGCCGGGAATGATCTCGACGTGGCTGCAGCAGATCGCGATGAAGGGTTTGCCCCAGTCGCCCTCGCCGACGCCGGTGGCGCGCAGCAATGACCGATGCGGCGCCCGCTCCGGTCCCTTCTTGATCATGTCCGAACGCATCGCAATGCCCCCTTGATTGACTTGTCAAAAAAAATTGCTAAATGTGCGGGCCGATCAGGCGGTGTCATCGGGGTGGCCGGCAGGACCGGCCTCGCCACCACCGCGCTGAAGGCCGGCGAGCACCGCCAGGATGCGGGCCTCCTCCTCGGCCGGGCCGATGACGACCCCCCAGCCGCGCTGGAGCTGGAAAATGCCGACATAGGCGGGATCGCCGTAGGAGCGCAGCACGTGGGGCACGCCCTCCTGCTCGAGCGCCGCGCCCAGCAGCCGCGCCTCGATCTCATTGTCGAGCTTGGCGATTTCCTTGAATTCCGTCATAGGTCTGCCTTCCGGCGGGCGATGCGAGACCGGCTCCGCATACCAATTTATCCCGCCCCCGGCCTTGACGCCAGCATTATTGGCTGCCAGACTGAGGTGGCCCGCGTTTTGTTCACGTGTCATCATCCAAGGAGACGCGAAGGGCACCAGCCGACATGCCGCACTCCCGCCCAGTCCGCCTCATCCGCAGCCAGTGGTTCTCGCTGACGCTGGTGGCGGCGTTCATCGTTTCCTGGCTGCTGCCGCAAGTCGGGGTGGCCGTCAATCGTGGCGGGCACGCGCAATATTGGGCGATTGTGGTCATCTTTCTGGTGTCGGGGCTGGTGCTGCCGACGCGGGAGGCGCTGGCGGGGCTGCTCAACTGGCGCGCCCATCTCTTCATCCAACTCTTCAGCTTCGTCCTGATCCCGCTGGTGGCCTGGCTGGTGCTCTGGCCGCTGCGCGGGCGGCTCGAGCCGGGCCTGCTGGCGGGTTTATACCTGCTGGCGGCGCTGCCGACGACGATCAGCTCGTGCGTGGTCTTCACCCAGTTGTCGGGCGGCAACACCGCCACCGCGCTGTTCAATGCCACGGCCGGTAACATGGCGGGGATCCTCGTGACCCCGGCGCTGTTGTTCCTGATGCTTGGCAACGCCGTCGAAGTCGATATCGATTCGCTGGAGATCGCCGCCCGGCTGGCGCGCCAGGTGATCCTGCCGTTCTTCATCGGTCAGGGAGTGCACCTTGCCAGCGGGGGGCGCACCGGACGGCGGCGCCGATTGGTGGCGACCATCAACAGCCTGATGATCCTGCTGATTGTCTATACCGCCTTCAGCGAAATGTTCGCCGACCAATTGATGAGCGCCGCGCGGCTGGCCGATCCGTGGCTGGTGGGCCCGCTGGCGCTGCTGCTGCCGGCGCACCTGCTGATTGTCGGGGCGGCCGGAACCGGAGCGCGATTGCTGTGCTTCGGTCGCCCCGAGCGGATTGCGGTGCTCTTCACGGCCTCGCAAAAGACGCTTTCGCTGGGGCTGCCGCTGGCCAGCGCCACGCTGGGGTCGGACCCGCGGCTGCTGGGCCTGGCCATCCTGCCGATGCTCGTCCACCACCCGATCCAGCTCATCACCGCCGGCTTTCTGAAGGACTGGCTGGGGCGGCGGGGACGGCCATGAAGGCATCCGCCAGATGGACCTTGTGGTGGACTCGGATCAGCTTTGCGGTGACACTTGGCCTGACACTGATTCTCATGATCGCATACCTTGCGATCAGTGACCGGACGGCATTGGGCGAATGGATCACGATCTGGCCACCACTGCTATGGTGCTTTGGTCTGATTCCGCTGGCCATTCTTTCACTGAACCGGCACGCGCCGAAATACTTCGCGTTCTCGTGCCTGGCGATTGTGGTTTTTCTTGCGACAACCACCGAATGGCGCTCGCTGGCGCGGAGGGACCCACCCCGGCTGGCGCGGTTCGAGGAACTGCGCCGCAGCGAATCCGCCCAGCCACCGCTCGCGCTCCGGGTCATCACGTGGAACATAGCCGGGGGCGCGGGCGGTCATGAACGGCTTCTGGGCCTGCTCGAACCCATGGCCGCCGATCTCATGCTGTTCCAGGAATCGCCAGACCAAAATGAGCATCTTGCAGATCCCGGCACGTTCTTTTCAGATTGGACATGGCTCGATGATGGCGATTGCGCGCTGCTGTCGCGCCACCCGGCACGTCGCCTGCCCGCCCGCCGCGCCGGCCCGTGGTCGGCGCCGCAGTTGACGCTCATCGAGCTGCCTGGCGGGAAACGATTGCTGGTGGTCAACGTGCGGCTGATGCTGCCCTCACTTCGGCTGAACCTGTTTTCAGCCTCGGCGCGGGCACATCAGGCGAGTGAACACCGCGCGCGTATGCTGCAATTTGAGCAACTCGCGGATCTGATCGCTGAAGCGAGGGATGAACACCAGCCCGATGCGGTCATCCTCGCCGGTGATTTCAATACTCCCGGCCGCATGTTTTCCCTGTCGCCCCTCTCGCACATTGGATTGAAGGATTGCTGGCCGGGGGCCGGCGTGGGGTGGGGGGCCACCATGACTGCCGATTTTCCCGTTTCTCGGATCGACCAGTGCTGGACCAGCAGGGAGATCGAGGTTCTGCGCGCCCGGGTCATCCTTGGCGCCCCTTCCGATCACCGCGCATTGCTCGTTGACATGCTCGTGCCCTGAGGTTGCAGCTTCGCGGGCAACGGTTTATGATGCGGCGGATTCTGGCTCGGAGGTGGGTGATGGCGGAGGTCAGGTGCGAGGTTCTGGTGGCGCGCAATCGCGATGCACGCTATGCCAAGCCATGCGAGGATTTTGTTTTTGCCGAGGCGGCCGCGGGGGTGTTTGTCGTCTGCGACGGCGCCACCCGGCTGAAGCCGCCCGACGCGCCCTATCCCGACCCGAGCCCGGCGGCGGCGGCGGCGCGCGCGTTTGCCGAGGCGGCCGGCGCGGAGCTGATGGCCTCGGCCGGCATGCCCCGCCCGCCGCGCGAGCGACTCACCCGCGCCTTTGAGGCAGGCAGCCTGGCCGTCGCCACGCTGAACGGACGCCTGTTCCCCGTCATCGACTACGAGTATAAAGACTTCGCGACCACCGCCGCGCTAGCGGCAATCCTGGAAGATGACCGACTGCACCTGGCCTGGATCGCCGATTGCGCCTGCTATATCGGCCGCGGGGAGGAGCTGCGGCTGGTGACCAGCATCCAGACGGCCGTGATCGAGGCACACATCAGGGCGGTCGGCTATGAGCGGCGCAACAAGCTCGAGATCAGCCGCGACGTTCGCAACAACCCCAACCACCCGGCGTGCTTCGGCGGCATCACGGGCGAGCCGGCGGCCCTTGACTTTGTCGAATACGCCGAGCTCGATATCGCATGCGCGCGCCGCGTGCTGCTGGTGAGCGACGGCGTGCTCGAACTGCTCGACCGCCGCCCCGAGCTGGGCCTTACGCTCAGCCCCGCCGAGCTGGTGGCCCAGATGGAGCAGATCGAAAGAGCAGACGACATCCGCAGCGACGACAAGAGCATCGTCGCGCTCGATTTTGCATGATGGCTCAGCGGTTGGTGTGGACCAGGAAGTCGGTCAGGTAGAGCTGGCGGACGCGGGCGGTGGTCAGCCGGCGGTTGAACATGGCCAGCAGGTCCTGCTTGAGGCGGACCTTGCCAGCAGTGGTCAGCAGCGCGCGCCCCTGCTGGAGCGACAGGACATTTTCAACATCCTCGCGCAGCTGGGATTCCAGTTCGATGCACTCGGCGACGCCCGAGCTGTTGCCGAACTCCAGGCTCAGCGCCAGCTCGACCACCCAGCCGCGCTCGCGGCCGATGCCCGCCCGCAGCGGTCCCAGCGCAAAGCGGAAATCCTGCACATGGTGGAGCCCATAAAAAACCGTCAGGTCGAAACGGCCGTTGAGCGGCGGGCCCATGACATAGCCGCGCGTGTCGGCGGCAGGGGCGCCGTCGGCAGCTTCGGCCACTTCGCCCTCGGCATGGGCGGGGGCGGAGTCGGATGAGGGGTCAGGCGCCGGATCGGGCGCCGAGGCCGGCACGGGAGTCCACGCCGCCAGCGCGGCAAGCGCCGCCAGCCAGCATCTTGCGCATGCTGTCGGAAGTTTCGAGGCCATTAGCACAATCCTCCGGCGGCCACGCAGGCCCCACGGGGGACTTATCGGCGCGACACGGCCCCCGCCTGAGCGGTGGCGAGCGGCGGAGATCGCATTTTACCCTGCGCAAAGATTCAAGCCGCCGACTGGACCAGACGATAAGTGAACCGTATCGGACGAGATCGGTTTCAATGCCATCGCCGGGGAGACTTTCAAGATGCACGCACGCAACATCCGGCACATCATCATCCAGCGGTTTTCGGAGAAAGCCGCGCTCGAACATTCGACCCGTCCGCTGCTGATGGCCAATGATCCGCGACGCCCGGTGCGGCTGCGCCAGTTTTTTAAAATGGCCGAACACCGCAAGCGCCAGATGCTTGAAAAAATGCTGATGGACTGATGCCCATGCCCGACCGGCCCATACGTATCCTGGCCGTGGATGACGACGCCATGCTGTTGGCGGTGCTGGAGGCGGGCCTGCGCCTGCGCGAGGATTGCCAGGTCACCGCCCTGACGCGGCCGGCCGCCGCGCTGGCCGAGATGGAGCATGACGCGTTTGACCTGCTGGTGACCGACTATGCACTGGGCGACCCCAACCATAACGGGCTGGACCTCATGCGCGCGGCGCACGCGCGGCCGCACCGGCCGCTGGTCATCATCATCACGGCCTTCGCGACGCTGGAGATCACGCTGGAGGCGATCAACCAGGGAGCCTACGACTTCCTGACCAAGCCGTTCCAGCTCGAGGAGCTGCAACTGGTGGTGCGCAACGCGACCAACCAGATCCGGCTGACGCGCGCAAACCAGGAGCTGCGCGCCCAGCTTGGCGCGCTCGCTGAAACCCTGCTCGAGATGGAGGCGCGCCAGCACGAGCTGCTCGACAAGCTGCGCCAACTCGAGGAAAACCACGGCGGCGGGCTGCACACCCCACTCTCGCCGGAGGCGCAGTCGCTCAACGGGGCCCCGGTCCATGGCGTGCGGCGTCGCCAAGTGCTCGAGCGGATCACCGGTTATGCCCGGATGACCGAGACCCTGCTCGAACAGGTGCACCGCGAGCAGGAGCGGATCCAGGCGCTTCGGCAGAAGGGTCTGCTGGGCGAGGATGAATATCGAAAGATGATGGCGGCGCATGACGTACCGCCATCCGAGCAGCCCAAATCGGCCGATCCGTCGGCATAAGGGATATCGCCGTGGCCATCGCAACCGTAAAAACCCATTGGAAAGGCACGATCCTGATCGTCGACGACGACTTGGATGTCTGTGGGATCGTGAGCGACCTGCTGGAGGCGGAAGGCTACGAATGCGACCGCGCGGGCAGCAGCGGCGAGGCACTGGGGCGGCTCGCCCGCCGGCCCTACGACCTGGTCATCACCGACATGTGCCTGGCCAATTCGACGCTCTCGGGGCTGGACCTGATCGAGGTGGTTGCGCGCGCCGACGAGACGATTCCGATCATGATGATGACGGCCTTCCCCTCGATCCTGCACGCGGTGGACGCGATGCGGCGGGGGGCGATCGATTTTCTCAGCAAGCCGTTCGACCGCGAGATCCTGCTCCATCAGGTCCGCAAGGCGCTCCAGGAACGCCGGCTGCGGATCGAGAACAAGCGGCTGCAAGCCGAGATGAACAAGGCGGCGGTGATCGAGAAGCTCAACCGCGAGCTCAACCGCCGCATCTCGGAACTGACACGGCTCTACGCGATCAGCGAGGGGCTCAACGAATTTCTCGACACCGACGCCCTCTTCGAGCGCATTGCCTACCTTTCGATGGAAGTCACCGGCGCCAAGCGCATCTCGGTGATGGTGCTCGACCGCACGCGCAGCTACCTGCAAATCCGGGCGGCCATCGGGCTGCCGCGCGAGGTGATGCAGTCCACGATTACGCCGGTGGGTGAGGGCATCGCCGGGCAGGTGGTCGAGACCGGCAAGGCGATGCGGATCACCGAACAGGTGCTCGAGGTCGACACACGCCTCGACGGGCAGGATGACCGCTATCGCACGCGCTCATGGATGACGCTGCCCTTGCGGGTGGGCCAGGAAATCTTCGGCGTCATCAACCTGACCGACAAGCTGGACGGGGTCAACTTCACCCGGGAGGACGAGCAGATCATGCTGACACTCGTGGAGAAGGCAGGCATCAAGCTCGAAAACCAGGCGCTCTACGAGGGCATCTACTCCAACCTGATCGACACGCTCAACTCGCTGGTGACGACGATCGAGGCCAAGGATTTCTACACCCGCGAGCACAGCCAGCGGGTGACCGATTACGCGATCGCGCTGGGGCACCTGCTCGAGTTGAGCGAGGGCGACATCGAGATGCTCAGCTTTGCGGGCATGCTCCACGACATTGGCAAGATCGGCGTCCACGACGAGATTTTGACCAAGCCCGGCCGGCTGAGCGACGAGGAATACACGATGATCAAGCAGCACCCGATCATCGGGGAACGGATTGTGATGCCGCTGGGCCTGGTCAGCGAGGAACGGGCGATCATCCGTTGCCATCATGAGCGCTTCGACGGGAGCGGATATCCCGACGGGCTCGCCGGCGAGCAAATCCCGCTGCTGGCCCGCGTGGTCGCCGTCGCCGATGCCTTCGACGCCATGACCACCACCCGCTCCTATCGCAAGGCGCTGCCGGTGACCGTGGCGCTCGAGGAGATGCGCCGCTGCATGGGGACGCAGTTTGACCCGCGCGTCGTCACCGCCTGGTGCGAGGGGGTGGAGCGCGGCAGCATCAACCTGCCGGGCTTCCTCGTGCGCGAGTCCAACCTGGCCGGCTGACGCCGCCGCCGATTGCTCAAAGAAAACTCAAAATCGTGTAGACCGGAGCATAAATCAGCTTCTTGCGCACGCGGTCGGCCAGCCAGTAAAGTCGCGGGCGCGCCGGCCGGCGCGAAGCGGTCGGCCGGATGTGGCAGGCCCAGCTCAGCCGGGTGCCCGGGCGATCCAGCAGCTCATAGCCACGGCTGCGATTGATGCCGATCGCCATCTGGTTGTCGCGATCGCAAGCCATCTCCATCCGGCGGAGGCCCCATGCGGCGGTGCGTTGCTCCGCATCCTGAATCAGCGCCCGACCGATACCACGCCCTTGATGCCGTGGGTCGACCGCGATCATTTGCAACCAACTGGCGTCGGGGGCGGAGGGGCAATCGGGCATGTCGGGGTTGAGCAGGATATGGAATCCCACCACCTGGCCCTCGAGGCGGGCGACGTAGGTCGCATTCAGGTATTGGCGCAGCGAGTAGGAGATCAGATCCAGATCAGGAAGCTTGGCCTGACGCCAGATGCGCGCCAGGGCGGGCCAGTCGCGCATGCGGCCGGAATCGATCCGCACATCCCCGCCGGGCGCGGTCGCGGGTTGGTCTGCATGCCGTTCGTCCATCAGCAAAACTCCCTAAATATTGCATGAGCCATGCCTAAACCTTATATTATATGCGTCGAAGGCAAGGGTCAATCCTGAGGATTCAATCATGAATTTCCGATTTTTGCCGCTGGATGCCGTGACACGGCCACAATGGGATCAGTTTACCCGCGCCCACCCCGAGGCCTGGGTCGGCCACCAGTTGGCGGCGTTGGAACTGGATGAGCTGCTCGGCCGGCGTTCGCTCGCGCACTTGGTGCTCGACGAGCGCGACCAGGTTGCCGCCGTCTCTCCGGTCACGCTGTCGCAGCAGCGCGTGGCGCGGCTGTTCAGCGTGCGCCAGCTCGATACGGGCGACTCTCTGCGCGGGGGACCGCTGCTGGCGGCCGGGATGGCGCCCAAGCCGCGCCGCGAGTTCTGGCAGGCCTGGAATACGCACATCCGCGAGCTGGCCGCGCGCGAAGGGGCGGATCGGGTGCAGGTCAATTTTCCGCACCTGCTCGGCGAACGCCACGTCAGCGAGGCCCATGAATATCATCCGCTGCTCGATCATGGTTTCGAGCAGGCGCCCGCCCTGACGATGCTCATTGACCTGGCCGCCGCCGGCGAGGACCTGCTGCCGGGGTTCGACCCCAAGTGCCGCAATAAAATCCGGCGCGCCCAGGCCGCCGGCGCGGAGGTCGTGCCAGTGGAAACGCGCGAGCATTTCCTCGAGTTCGACGCCATGCAGCGGAGCATGTATGAGGATGAGGGACTGGCCCCCTGCCCGCGCCCAATGATCGAGCTGCTCTGGGACCGCTTCATTTCGCAGGGTCTGGCGCGGGCGATGGCGGTGCGCCACGAGGGCCGGTTCGCCTGCATCGGGATCTGGGCGATCGGCCCCAGCTCCGGCTACAACTGGTTTACCTTCACCCAGCGCCCGCGCCCGCTGGCCGGGGCGACCAACCTGCTGGTCTACCACTTCCTGCTCTGGCTGCGCGCCAACGGCCGCCGCTATGCCGAGATCGGGTCCATGGAGTTCGGCGATCCGCGCCAGCAGGCGATCGCGGAGTTCAAGCGCAGCTTTGGCGGGCGCGTCTGGCCGGCGATGAACGCGCGGCTGGAGCTGAGCCCGATCAAGCGCTCGCTGATCGAGCTGACCCAGGCGCTGGCCGCGCGCCGCCGCGCCGGTCGCCGGGCCGCCCCCGCGCCGCCGCCGGCGGAACCTCCGAACGAGCCATCCACCAAACCCTCGCACAAGGAAGCCCCCGCGACCACTGCGACCCACGGCTGAGGCGAGCCAGTCAGCGGTTGAGCGCGTGATGAATGTGGATTGCAAGAGCGGGGCCGACGCCGGCGACCTCGGCGAGCTCGGCGATGGGGGCCACCTTGATCCGCTGTAGTGAACCGAACTTGTCGAGCAGCGCGGCGGCCTTGCGCCCGCCGACCCCTTCGATACGCCGCAGCGCCGCCAGTTGCAAATTATGCGGATCACTCGCCCGGCCAGGGCGCCGTGGAGCCACAGGGGGGGCGGCCGCGGGTCGTGCCGAGGGGCGATAGGCCAGCGCCGCGACCGGCTGAGCCTCCGCCCGGCGCACTAAATCGACGATCCATTGGGCACTGTGCTCGGCATCGCGCGTGCGGATGAGCGCCAGGCGCCAGTCCAGTTGGATCGAAAGCATCGCCTGGCGCACCTTTCCGGGGTCCATACCGCCGAGCACGTGCTGATTGAACGGGCCCTCCACGAAGACCAGCGCCCGACCGGCACCGATCCGCGCCAGCCGGTCTAGCTGGTCATCGAGCCGGCGCTCGAGCAGCGAGGCGATGAAATCGGGGGCGGTCTTGCGCTCGATCAGATAAGCATCGCCGATGGCGATATCGCCCAGCTCAAGCCGCGCCACCGCCGGCGGCCGGCCGAGTTGACGCGCCAGCGCCGTCGCCAGCGCATCCCCCCGCTCCCGGTCGTCGATCACGATTCCAATAGTCATGAGTTCAATCCCACTGGCACCGATTGTCCAGTTTTCCCCATGCACTGCAATGGAAACCGGCGCGGCGGGGCGATGAAAAATGCGCCGGATGGTTGCTGGCCACCCGGCGCCGATGTTCAGAATTGTGATCCCACCTCAGTGCACTTCGATCCGCCGCGGGCTGGAGCCTGGGCGCTTGGGCAGCCGAAGGCGCAGCACGCCTTCGGTCAGCTTCGCCTCGATCTGCTCCTCGTCGACGGCGGTGGGCAGGGCGAAGGACCGCTCGACGCGGGTAAATCGCCGCTCGCTCAGGTGCGGCTTTTCCTTGCTTTCCTCCTGCCTGCGTTCAGCACTGATGGAGAGGATACCCTGTTCCATCGAGACATTGATCTCTTCGGCCTTGAAACCAGGCAACTCGGCGTCCACCAGGACCGCGTCGTCACCCTCGCGAATATCAACCGGATAGGCCCCGAGGACTTCGCGCTCGGGAACCTGCTCAATGAAATCGTGGAACAGGCGGTCAAATTCACGCGCCATCAGGGAGAAGGGATCGGTTCCCTGCCGGCGCGGCAAGTGGATCGGCAACATGATCGCTCCTCCTTAATGGATTTTTCAGCTTTCCCGTCAATGAGTCGGCTCGCGATGGGCCGGCTCCGAGACCCGCTCGACCACTTCGGCCGTCAGGTTGGGGTCGTGCGAACGCAACGCCACGTCGGCCTGCGAAAGAATGCCGCAGCAGCGCTCGTCGCGATCCATCACCAGCAGGCGGCGCACCTGGTTGGCTTCCATTTCACGCGCCGCATCCCGAATGTCCTGATCGTCATAACAGAAGATCAGGCTGGAGCTCATGACATCGGCCACTCTCGTGGTGGAGGGGTCGCGGCTCTGGGCCACGGCCCGCACGGCGATGTCGCGGTCGGTGATGAACCCGCGCAGGCTGTTGTGGTCAACCACCGGCAGAGCGCCGATGTCAGCCTCCTGCATCCGCAGCGCCGCCTCGCGAATCGTCGCATCAGCGCTGATGGTTTCGGGTGATGGGGTCATGATTTCCCTGATGAGTGTCATATGAGATTCCTCCTGACTTCGTGTCCCGAACCTCAGCCCCAGTTTACCATCGCGCCGGGCGGGGCTGCATGGGGACTTGGATGAGCGGGACATGGGTGAAACTCCGTTTTGCGGAGCTGTAACCATTGACATGTTTTTGCCGATTGGCCGATACTTGGCGGGCTGATGGGTTCGTCTGCCTGGAGTATCGTCCGACCGATCGATGAGAATCCCCCCCCCGATTACCCCGACCCTGCACCGGCTGCCCTGGCTGGTCACGCTGGCGCTGGTTTGCCTGCTGATGGCGTCGGCCCAGGCCCAGCAGGTCTTTCGCGACCGCAACTGGCGCGTGCGCGTCTGCGTGAAGGAAAACGTGGAGCAATTGGTCCTGCGGGGGTCGGGCAGCTACCAGATCCTGTCGGCCGCTGGTGCCCCGCTGGGCACAATAGTGGGCAACCGGCCCTACTTCATCCAGATCACGCGCGGCCGCCCCGGCAGTCAGACCTATCGGCTCGTGCTGCACGACATGGACGGCCACCTGGACCGCGAGGCGGTCAAGCTGGGCGTGGAGGCGCGTGAGAAATACAACCTGCCGGTCAAGGTCTTGCGGCTGCCGGCCCAGGGCGAGAACGAAAGCCGGATCATCGTCACGGTCGGGGAGTTCGGCTCGGCCCGCGAGGCGACCGCCCACTCGCGCCAGCTGGAGGGGGCGACGATCGCCTACGTCTATGAGGACCGCGCCGTGGCGCGCGAGGGCATGGTTCGGCTGCTTGGCGAGCAGGGTTCGATCCTGGCCAACGATCCGCAACGCCTGCGCCTGGTGCCGCTCAACCTGGCCGAACATTCGCTGTCGGTGCTGGCGATCGAGAACAATGCCTGGAGCCAGGCCCAGCTCAACGACGCGCGCCACTATCGCGGCGAGATCGACCTGGTGATCAACGAGCAGGGCACGCTGACGGTGGTCAACGACCTGTGGGTGGAATATTACGTCTATGCCGTGGTGCCCGCCGAGATGGGCGGATTCGCGCCGCCCGAGGCGCTCAAGGCGCAGGCCGTCGCCGCCCGCACCGAGGCGGTGGCGAAGATCCAGATGGGCATCACCCCCAGCACCTTCTTCGATTTTTACGATACGGCGATGTTCCAGGTCTATCGCGGCAAGGGCGACGAGGTGGAGGCCGCGCGGCGGGCGGTCGACGAGACACGCGGCGAAATCCTCGTCCACAACGGCCACGCCATCGATGCAGTCTACAGCCATTCCTGCGGCGGGGTGGTCTCCAGCTCATCGGAGGTCTGGGGGACGCTCAACGCCGGCTGGTCCAAGAGCCGCCACGACCGGCTCGATCGGGCCGCCCCCGCGCTCGGCTCGTGGCAGGCCTGCCACGAGTTTACCGGCTCCAACCATGATGCCTTCTGCAGCCCGCGCCAGAGCGGGTTTCCGGATTACGCCAAACCCAACTTCCGCTGGACGAAGAACTTCAGCGGGCGCGAATTCTCGGAGCTGGCCGACAAGCTCCACGGAACCGGGCCGGTCAAGGATGTGGTCGTCGAGCGGCGCGCCGCCAGCGGACGCATCCAGGAACTGCGCATTGTGGGTGAACGGCGCAGCGTCACGGTGCGCGGCGAGCAGAACGTCCGTCGCTCGATGGGCAGCGTGCGCTCGACCCTGTTCACCTTCAGCAAGAGCTCGGGGGCGGACGGGCGGCTGGAGCGGCTGGCGATCCAGGGGGCCGGCTGGGGCCATGGGGTCGGAATGTGCCAGATGGGCGCCTTCATGATGGCGCGGCGCAATTACAATTACCGGCAGATCCTCGGCCACTACTACAATGACGTCCGCATCCGCCAGCTCTATCGCTGACCGCGCGCAGCATTGCGGCAGGCCCCCGCCCCGTGCTTCAATAAACCGACCGACGCCTTGCCCAGTTTGCGCAACAAGGAACCCGCCATGGCCGCTGCGACTGCCGACCCTGTCATCTGGATCATTGCCACGGGCACCGAAATTTTGCAGGGTGAGAGCTCGGACCGCAATTCCCCCTGGCTGAGCGCCCGGCTGCTGGAGCTGGGCCTGAGCACGGCGCGCCATATGGCGCTGCCCGACCACGCGGGCCTGCTGCGCGCCGGGCTGGCGGAGGCCGCGCGCGAGGCCGATCTGGTCATCACCACCGGCGGGCTGGGGCCGACCGGCGACGACCTCAACCGCCAGTTGATCGCCGAGCTGTGGGACTCGCCGCTGGTGCAGAACGAGGAGGCGCTCGAGCGCATCCGCGAACGGTTCCGCCGACGCGGCCGCGAGATGTCGCCCAGCAACGTCATCCAGTCGCACGTGCCCGCCGCAGGCAAAATTCTGCAGAACGACCATGGCACCGCGGCGGGTTTTTACCTGGAGCCGACGGCGAGCGGGCCGCGGGCGGCAATCCTGGCCCTGCCCGGCCCCCCGCGCGAGATGCAGCCGATGTTCGACGGCGAGCCGCTGCGCTGGATCTCGGCGCGCTTCGCCGGCGGCCGCGGCCGTCCGCGTACCCTGACGCTGCACACGATCGGCCTGCCCGAATCCCAGATCGACGACCAGGTGCGCGAGCTGTTCGAGAGCGACCCGCGCGTCATCTTCGCGCTGCTCGCCCGCCCGGCCAATGTCGATATCCGGATGACCTTCTTCGGCCGCGACGACTATGAGGCGGCGCGGCTGGAGATCGAGTGGCGCGAGCGGGTCCTTAAGCTCGTCGGGGAGTCCTACATCTTCGGCGAAAACATCGACACGCTCGAAAGCGTCGTCGGACGCCTGCTGCGCGAGCGCGGCCAGACGCTGGCAACGGCCGAGTCCTGCACCGCCGGGCTGCTTGCGGCGCGCCTGACCGACGCCGAGGGCACGTCGGCCTTTTTCGCCGAGGGCCTCGTCACCTACAGCAACGAGGCCAAGCAGGCGCGGCTGGGGGTGGACCGCGAGCTGCTCGCGCGCCATGGCGCCGTCAGCCCCGAGGTGGCGATGGCGATGGCCCAGGGCGCCCGCGCCACCGCCGGCGCCGACTGGGGGATCGGGATCACCGGCATCGCCGGCCCCGGCGGCGGCAGTCCCGAAAAGCCGGTGGGTCTGGTCTATTTCGGGCTGGCGGGGCCCGAGCTGCCGGCGCTGGCCATCCGCCAGTTGTTCAGCGGCGACCGGGCCCACGTCCGCTATCATGCCACCCAGACCGCGCTCGAGCTTCTGCGCCGCGCCCTGCTGGGCCTGCCGCTGGAATAGCCTGCCTCCAACCACGGATCGCGCCTGAGAGGGTAGGTCGGCTCTTCGAGCCGACACTGGATGCCATGCCGGGTCGAGAGCTGACCAACTACCCGCGCCAGGGCGCCCCCGAAATCACGGCTGGATAATCGACCCGCGATTGCGCTAAAACCTTACCTTTCGGGGTCCCCCGGACCGGTCGCCGACACGGCGCCGGCCACCAACAATCAGCGAGGCAAAACCCATGGCTCATATCGTCGTGCCCGAGGCCGAGGCCTTGATCGACCAAGAAATCAAGGTGCTGGACAAGGGTTTTGTGCGGCTGGTGGACTACATGGGAGGCGATCAGCGGATCGTGCAGGCCGCGCGCGTCTCCTATGGCGAGGGCACCAAAAGTTTTCGCGAGGACCGCGGCCTGATCCACTACCTGATGCGCCACGCCCACACCTCGCCCTTCGAGCAGGTCATCCTGACCTTTCATGCGCGGATGCCGATCTTCATCGCGCGCCAGTGGGTGCGCCACCGCACCGCGCGGCTGAATGAAATTTCGGGACGCTACTCGGTGATGCGCGACGATTTTTACGTCCCCGAGCCCGAGCAGGTCCGCATGCAGAGCCAGGTGAACCGGCAGGGGCGCGATGAGGCTGCCGTCGGGCCCGAACTGGCGCGCGAGGTCATCGAGACGCTCAAGGGCGACCAGGCCCAGGTCTATCGCAATTACGAGTCGATGATCGGCGCCGGCATCGCCCGCGAGATCGCGCGCATCAACCTGCCGCTTTCGCTCTACACCGAATGGTATTGGCAGATCGACCTGCACAACCTGTTCCACTTCATCCGACTGCGGCTGGACGAGCACGCCCAGTATGAAATCCGGGTCTACGCCGAGGCCCTGGCCCGCTGCGCCCGCGCCGTCGCTCCGCTGGCCTGGGAGGCGTTCGAGGAGTATGCGATGGGCGCGGTGACGTTCTCCCAATCCGAGCGCGCCGCCCTGCGCGAGATGCTCGCCGGCCGCACCCCCGAGTTCGAGACCGACCGCCGCAAGGCGGAGTTCATGGCCAAGCTGGAGGACTGAGCGCCGGGCGGCGGATCGAGAAAGCATCCCCCGGCCAAGATATAATTGACCTACGACGTCAAGGGGTAGGCAGCCGGCTCCGTTAGGAGCCAAACGTCAGTAGACCCGCCCCCCCAATGAGATGGAGCTCCTTTAGGAGCGACATGTAATTCTGGAGAGGACCATGGCCAACACCTACACCCAGATTTACATTCACATCATTTTCGCCGTCAGCGGCCGGATCAGCTTGATCCGTGAGGAATTTCGGGAAACCCTCCAGATGTACATCACAGGTATCGTGCGGGGGCAGCGGCATAAACCGTACAATATTTATTGTATGCCCGATCATACCCATCTGCTGATCAGCCTGAACCCGGATAAATCCCTCTCGGACCTGGTTCGAGATGTCAAATCAGGCTCCTCAAAGTTTGTCAACGAGCAAGGATTGGTGAGGGGGCGGTTTCAGTGGCAGGAGGGTTACGCTGCCTTTTCCTATTCCCATTCGCATATCACCCGGGTGTGCCGGTATATCGAAAATCAGCGGGATCACCACGCACGTGGGAAGTTTACCAAGGAGTTGAAAGGATTTCTGGAGAAGTACCAGATACAATACCAGGACGACTACATCATGAAAGATATCGAGATGGAACCCGAAATTTAAGCGTGCCGCTCCTGACGGAGCTTAGATTTTTTTTCACAGCGCATGCTACTGACATGCGGCTCCTCCGGAGCCAACATACGTGACCGCACACCATGCCAACGAAAGCCACACTTCCATGACCACCTTCTCTCCTCCCCGCGGGATGCGCGATTTTTATCCCGAGGACTTCCGCGCGCGCGAGCGGCTGTTTGACGCCTGGCGCGAGACCGCCCGCCGTTGGGGTTTTGAGGGCTGGGATGCGCCCGTGGTGGAAACCCTCGAGTTGCTCGAGCGCAAGGCCGGCGAGGAGATCCAACAGCAGATCTACACCTTCCAGGACAAGAGCGGGCGCGAGCTGGCGCTGCGCCCCGAGCTGACCCCCTCGCTCGCCCGGATGATCATTGCCCGCCAGGGGGCGCTCACGTTCCCCCTCAAGTGGTTCGCCATCGGCCAGTGCTTTCGCTATGAGCGCACCACGCGCGGCCGCAAGCGCGAGCACTACCAGTGGAACCTGGACATCATCGGCGAGGACTCGGTGATGGCCGAGGCCGAGGTGATCGGCGCCGCCGTCGCCGCCCTGCGCGAGCTGGGGCTCGATACCGCCCGCTTCAAGGTGCGCGTCGGCAGCCGCGCCGTTTTGGCCGAGCTGTTCGGCCAAAGCGGGATTGGGGCGGAACATTTCATGGCCTGCTGCCTGGCGCTCGACAAGCGCGGCAAGATCAGCGAGGAGGAAGTGGCAACGCTGCTGCGCGGCGAGGGCCTGGCCGACGATGACGTCACCCGCGTCTTTGAGCTGCTGGCGATCCGAGAGCTGGACCAGGTGGCCGCGCGGCTGGGCGAGGCCAGCCCCGCCGTGGGGCAGTTGCGCGAGCTGTGGGCGCTCGCCGGGCGGCTCGGCTTCGGCGACGCCTTGGTCTTTGACCTCGGCGTCATCCGCGGGCTCGGCTACTACACCGGCATCGTCTTTGAGGCCTTCGACACGGCCGGCCAGTTGCGGGCGATCTTTGGCGGCGGGCGCTACGACAGCCTGCTGAGCGCCTTGGGCGGCGAGCGCACCTCCTGCGTCGGCCTCGGCTTCGGCGATGTGGTCGTGCTCGAGCTGCTCGAGGAGCTGGGTCTGACCGCCGGCCGCCAGCGCGCCCTCGACTACGCGATCGGCTACATGGATGAGGCCTCGCGCGCGCTGGCCTTGCAGGCCGCGACGGTGCTTCGTGCCGCCGGACGGTCCTGCGACCTGGCGCTGGCACCCGAAAAGCCCAAGAAATTCTTTGGCCGCGCCAACAAGACCGCCGCGGCCCACGCCATCTATATTGGTCCCGACGAGGCAACCAGCGGCCGGTTCACGATCAAGCCGATGGCCGGCGGTGAGCCGATCGGGGCCACGCTGGATTCCCTGGGCGGGCTGGAGCGTCCTTAGGTCTTTGAATCTTCATTTATGTCGCAAAGGCCGCAGAGAGTATTTATAAGAACGCAAAGTCGTTGCGGAGGTGGTTCGGGTGGGTTACATCATGAGCATCATGATGGGCTTGGAAGATCATGATACAAACCCTGCCTTTGCGACCTTTGGCCATTTCCTCTACATCACGATTTTGCGAAAAAAAGATGAAAGATCAGGGCCTTTAGGTTCTGCCCCGCACGAGGCGCTGGCGCCCGGCGCCGGGCTGTGGTGCAATAGTGAAGCGCCAACCGAGGAGGCAGCCAATCATGTTGCCGGATTTTCTCGCCCTCCCCACCACCTTCTCCGGCATCCTGCTGATGCTGTTCTCGATCTGGATGATCGTGGACTGCATCCGCACCGACAATTCCCCCTTCTGGATTGCTTTGATTTTTTTCTCGGTCGGCTTCGGGTCGCTGCTTTACTTTGCCTCCTACGTGCTGCCGCGCTGGGAGCTTGGCCGCCGCTGGCATGCGCGCTTCGCCGGCCGGCGCCACATCGACGAGCTCCGGGTCAAGATTCGCGACATCGATGGCGCCTGGCACTGGGAACAGCTGGGCCATGAATACCGCAAGCAGCAGCGCTGGGCCGAGGCCGCCGACGCCTATCGCCATGCGCTCGAGCGCGACCGCACCGCCGATGGCGCGCAGTATGGGCTCGGCCTGGCCTCGCTGGCGCTGGGCGACGGCCATGCCGCCCTCGACCTGCTGCTGCCCCTGGTGGCCACCAACCCGCGTTATGACTGGGGCGGGGCTGGCCTCGCCGTCGCCCGCGCCTGGCGCGCCGTCGGCGGCCGCACCGAGGAGGCGCTCGAGGCTTACCGCGCCCTGCTCGAACATTTCGGTTATTCCGAGGTCCGCTATGAGTATGCCGAGCTGCTGCACGAGGCCGGCCGGCGCGAGGAAGCCCGCCGGATGATGCAGCGCATCGTCGAGGACGCAGCCTGGGCGCGCGGCTTCAACCGGGCGCGCGAACGACGCTGGGGCCGCCGCGCCAAGCTCTTCCTCAAGCTCCACCCCGAGGCGAAGGCCGAACATGCCACCGCTCGCGTTGGATGACCTGATCGTCGCGCGCGCGACGGCACCGGGGCCGGCCGCTCTGGCGATCGTGCGGCTGGACGGCCGCGAGGCCCGCGCGCTGACCGAGCGGATGTTCATGCCCCGATCGGGCCCCGGTCCGACGGCGCACCCCCGCCGCATGATCTTCGGCCAATGGCGCGACCCGGCGGGCGAGACGATCGACGAAGGGTTGTGCGCCTACTTTCGCGCCCCGCACTCCTCCACCGGCAACGACATGGCCGAATTTTACTGCCATGGCGGGGCGGTGCCGGCCCGCCGCCTGATCGAGGCGGCGCTGGCGCTGGGGGCGCGGCTGGCCGAACCGGGCGAGTTCACGCGCCGGGCGTTTCTCAACGGCCGGCTCGACCTGGCCCAGGCCGAGGCGGTCGCCGACCTGATCGAGGCCCAGACCGACGCGGCGGCGCGGCTGGCGCGCGGGCAACTGGCGGGCGAGCTGTCACGGCGGATCGAGGCCGTGCGCGCGGGGCTGATCGACGTGGCCGCCGAGATCGAGGCGCGGCTGGATTTTCCCGAGGAGGAGATCGGCGAGGGCGACCGGGGTCACCTGCTGGGGGCGCTGGGCAGGGCGGCGGCCGAGATCGCGGCCCTGCTGGCCACGCGCCGTCGCGGGCGGCTGCTGCGCGAGGGCGCCCGGGTGGCGCTGGCCGGCTGCCCCAACGCGGGAAAATCCTCGCTGCTCAACGCGCTCGCCCGTCGGGAGCGGGCAATTGTCACCCCCCACCCCGGCACCACCCGCGATACCATCGAGTGTACGATTGACCTGGCGGGCATGCCGTTGACCCTGATCGACACCGCCGGCCTGCGCGCCAGTGATGAGCCGATTGAGCGACTCGGCATCGAACGCAGCCGCCGCGAAATCGAGCAGGCCGACCTGGTGGTGCTGGTGCGTGACACCGCCGACCCCGCTCGCGAGGATGACCCCGTGCTGGCTGCGCGCCCGCCCGACCTGATCGTGATGAACAAGATCGACCTGCTGCCGGCGGGCGCGGGGGCGGCGGATTCGGAGCAGCCTCCCTGCATCGCAATCTCGGCCACGCGCGGGGATGGGCTGGACCGGCTCGAGCGGGCGATCGCGGATTGCCTGATGGGCGGCACGGGCGCGGAGGAAGCGTTCGCCATCAACCTGCGCCACGCCGACCTGCTCGCCCGCGCCGCCACCGCGCTGACCCCCGCCCGCGCCGCCTTGGAGGCCGATGCCTGGGGCGAGCTGGTCATGGTCGACCTGCGCGAGGCGATCGAGGCGCTGGGCGAGATTCTGGGGGTCGAGACCGGCGATGCGATCCTGGACCGGGTCTTCAGCGCCTTCTGCCTGGGCAAGTGACGGTGACGCCGCGGTTCATCATTCGATTGCGCGGGGCCGCCCCAATAGGCTAAAATTCATCCAAGTGGTCACTGAATGCCAGGAGAGCCCGCGGGCCCGCACCATGAAACGAACCAAGCGCGATCTGGAGCAGAAGTTCATCTGTCCCAAGTGCCGCGGGCGCGAGGCGCTGGTGCGCGAGGTGCGCATCGGGCGAACGGCGGCGCGCCTCCTGCCGCTGCCGGCCAGTTGCTATTACGCCGCCTCGTGCACGCTCTGCGGTTATACTGAATTCTATGACATGGCGCTGCTGGTGCAGGACGAGGTGCCCGCGCCGGCCCGCGCCCAGCCCGCCGCCGAATAATCCGTCTGGACATGCCCGATCCGCGGCTCTAGCCTGTTGCGGATGACTCGCCTGACCTGGCTCATCCCCTGCCTGTTATACCTGTTCGCGGTGGCGCGGGCGCCCGACCGCCATGGCCGGGAGCTGACCCCCACCCCCGACGCGCTCGAGTATGCCCTATTGGCGCAGCGGCTGGCCGAGTTTGAGGCCCCGCTGATCCCGATCGGGCTCTTTGAGTTTCCTTCGCGCTATCCGCTCTCCTTCCCGCTGCTCCAGGCGCCGTTTGCACGCGTGCTGCCGCTGGAGCGGCTCTGGCTGATGGTGGCGCTCATGGGGCTCGGCGCGGTGGGGATGACGGCGCGCGTGGGGGGCTGGCTGACCGGCTCGCGCGCCGCCGGCGGACTGGCCGCCGCCTTTCTGGCCTGGCACCCCCAGTTCATCGACGCGGCCATCCATAACATGAGCGAGACCTCGCTGCTGCTGGGCTGGCTGCTGCTGCTCGAGGCGGCGCGGCCCTGGCTGCAATCGGGGCGCGCCACGAGAGCTCCACTCGCGCGGGCGGCGGCGGCGGGACTGCTCCTCGGCTGGCTGGCGGTGGCCAAGGCCCCCTTCGCCTACTGGGCCCCGGCGCTGGCCCTCCTGATGCTGATTCACCCCCGGCAAACCGGCCTGCGGCGGTTTGGGCCGGCGGCCCTGCTGCTGGCGGTTTGGCTGACCGCCCATGCGGCCGACCTGCTCTACCGGCAGTGGGCCTTTGGCGACTGGCGCATGAACGGCTACGCCTACTGGCACCCGCCGCTCTACCAGCAGCTGGGCACGATCTTCAATCCACGTTATCTGCTGGCCGGCTGGGAGGGCATGAACCCCGGCGGGGGGCCGCCGCCGCCGGGCAACATCCTCTTTTATGGACGCGCGCTGCTTGGCCTGACGCATGACTTTTATTCACCCTACATGGGGGTCCTGATCCTTGCCTCGGCGGCGGGGCTGGTGTGGCCGGGGCGGCGCGGGCGTCCGCGGGCGCACGCCCTGGCCGTGCTGGCCGGCTGGATGGCGACCGGCTTCCTGTTTCTGGGGCTCTATCATTTCCAGTCCCCCCGGCTGGCGCTCCCCTGGGTGGTGCCGCTGGACTGGCTCGCGGCGTGGGGGCTGACCCGGCTGCCGCTGATGGCTCTGCTGCGGCGGGGGTGGGCGCGAAGGCGAGACTTGAATTCCTGGGCGCAACTGGGGGCGCTGCTGGTGGCGGCCGTGCTGCTGCGGGGGGAGTATCGCCGCATCGATGCCATTTACTTTGAATCGCCCGATCACGCCCGACCGGCACTGACGACAATCCTGCCCCGCTTGCTCGACCGGGTGCCGGCCGGGGACTGGCTGCTGAGCAATTACGAGCTGCCGCTCATCTCCCACCTGCGGCCCAGCCCAGGGCCCAACGCGGCGCTCTACGTCTCGATGCTCGATTACCCCTACCTCAACGGCCACGTGCTGCGCGTCTGGGAGTTCGAGCTGAAGCCGCGGCGCCTCCACCGGCCCGCGATGCGCTGGCTCGAGGAAATTCCGCTCAACTGGCTTGCCGGATCGACCCTGGTCATCAACCCGAGTGATGAGTGGCAACTGGCGGCGCCCGACCGCCGGCGCCTGCTGGCCCCCCGGCCGGTCTGGCTGCTGCTCGTGCGGCCCTGGGAATTCGAGCCCACGCGCCGGCACCTGGAGCGGACGATCCTGCCGATGCTTGCCGGCGAGGCCCACATCGAGCCAGTCGCCCGCGCCGCCCACGCCACGCTTTATCGGCTGGACTGGCTGGCGGGGGAGCCGGCCGGCGGGGGCGAACAGGTGCCGAAATAATTACACAAAACATTCCTTCAAATTTTCTTTACATCCCCCCCCCCGCACTGATATGCCTAAATGTCGAATTTGCCTGGTAAATTTCTAACGGGGAGGAAAATGATGAAGAAAGCATTCACGCTGATTGAATTGTTGATCGTCGTCGCGATCATCGCGATTCTGGCGGCGATTGCCGTGCCGAATTTCCTTGAGGCTCAAACCCGTTCGCGCGTCTCGCGGGCCATGAATGACCTGCGCACGATCTCGCTGGCGATGGAGTCCTACTACGTCGACAATGGCGGCTATCCGCCGTCCCGGTATCAGAGCTGGCTCCTACCGGGCTCGTACGTCCAGATCGCCAAGCCCCACCTGACCACGCCCATTTCCTACACCAGCAACATTCCGATCGATATCTTCCGCAACTTGGGCGGGCTGACCGAAACGGCATACTGGATTTATGCCGCCAACTATGGCCATGATCCCAACGGCGGCCGCTTATATCAACGCTACCCCTATAACGCCTGGATGACCTGGAGCATCGGCCCGGATCTGAGCACCAATATCGGCGGCTACTTTACCTACCCGGCGATCCTGGAAAATGAGAAGCTTGGAGCCCAGGGTAAATATGGGAACGATGCAAATTCCGGCAATCCGATCGCCGTGTCGGGCGCCCAAGGCCTGCGCTACGACCCGACCAACGGCACAATCAGCTACGGCGACCTTTATCGACACGAGGGCGAGGCCAAGAGCCGACCCAAATAAGGCGCTCCATTGACATCACTAAATGGCGCATCCCGCCTCCGGGCAGGATGCGCTTTTTTTTGACCAGCGGCTCATTTTCGCTTTACAGGCCACTCCGCACCTGTTAGCTATGATTCAAGGCTTTAAAATTTAATTCTGGGGAGGAGAGCGTCATGAAAAAAGGCTTTACCCTGATTGAATTGCTGATCGTGGTGGCGATCATCGCGATTCTGGCCGCGATCGCGGTTCCGAATTTCCTCGAGGCACAGACACGGTCGCGTGTCTCGCGCGCCATGAATGACCTGCGCACCATCTCGTTGGCGATGGAATCCTACTACGTCGACAATGGCGGCTACCCGGCATCAATACGCGAGAGCTGGCTGGTGCCCGGCACCTACGTCAGCATGGCGACACCGCATCTGACCACCCCGATCTCCTACGTCAACAGCGTCCCCGCCGACATCTTCCGCCGTCTGGGCGGGATGGCCGATTCCAATTATTGGCTCTATGCCCTCAGCTATAATGCTTCAGGCGGCCCCCAATATGCGCTTTACCCCTATACCGCATGGATGACCTGGAGCATCGGACCGGATCTGGTCACCAATGTCGGCGGCTACCGGGCCTATAAGGTGATCGTCGACAATGAGGCGCTCGGCGACCAGGGGCGGTATCAGAACGACGCTGATGGCAATCCGATTGCCGCTCCGGGTTCCGGCTATGGCTTGCGCTATGATCCGACCAATGGAACGGTCAGTTGGGGCGATATCTATCGCCACGAGGGCGAGGCCAAGTCCCGGCCCAGGTGATTCGTTCCCGGCTGCTGATTCCCGCCCCGGCCGCTGCTCAAGCACGGCCGGGGCCTTTTCATTCGGTGCTCGTGAAAAGATAATAAACCGGGTTGCATCTATTGAAACTCATTAAGTGACCTCCATGTATAAATTTATGTTTACATGCCCCGGCTCCGCCATGTGTAATGACCGCATAGCTATGAGAGCTACTCGATACCCGGGGAGGAGAGCATGATGAAGAAAGGTTTTACCTTGATCGAATTGCTGATCGTGGTCGCGATTATCGCGATCCTGGCCGCGATCGCGGTTCCGAATTTTCTTGAGGCACAGACGCGGTCGCGTGTCTCGCGCGCAATGAATGACCTGCGCACCATCTCGTTGGCAATGGAATCCTACTACGTCGACAATGGCGGCTACCCGCCATCAGTTCGCGAGAGCTGGCTGGTGCCCGGCACCTACGTCAGCATGGCAACACCGCACCTGACCACGCCGATCTCCTACGTCAACACTGTCCCGGCCGATGTCTTCCGCCGCCTCGGCGGGATGGCGGATTCCAATTATTGGATTTATGCCCTCAGCTACAATGACTCGGGCAATCGCGCGTTCATCTACCCCTACCGGGCCTGGATGACGTGGAGCATAGGGCCGGACCTGGTGACCAACGTGGCTGGGTATCGTTCCTATCCGGCGATCCTGGACAATGAGGCACTCGGTGATGCCGGCAACTACGGCGTTGATGCCAACGGCAACCGAATCGGCGGGGGAACAACGGGCAATGGCAACGGCTTGCGTTATGACCCCACCAACGGCACGGTGAGCTTCGGCGACATCTACCGAATTGATGGTGAAGCCAAGACCCGGCCCAATTAATTCCAGCTTATGGCTGCTGATAACTGCCCCGGCCGCTGCTCAAGCACGGCCGGGGCTTTTTATTGGCCCGTGGCATGAACCGCAAGATGAGCCACCAACGTCAAGCAGAGCAGGAACAGATCACCTATTGAAAACAAAATGCGTTAAACAATATTGTTTTAGTTTACAATTTCGGCCGCGCGGTGTCTAATCATGGCCAGCCTTGAGCTACGGAATGTAGGTAGGGAGTGATTATGAAAAAGGGCTTCACGCTGATCGAATTGCTGATCATCGTCGCGATCTTTGCAATTCTGGTAGCCATTGCGGTTCCCAATATCCTTCAGGCGCAGAGTCGCTCGCGCGTCGCACGGGCACAGAACGACTTGCGCAGCATATCGCTGGCAATGGAATCCTACTACGTGGACAACAAAAGTTACCCGCCCACGCAGGACATCAGTTGGCTGCACCCCTCCACACTTTCGCACATGGCGCTACAGCACCTGACCACGCCGGTGGCCTACCTTCCCCTGGTGCCCAAAGACGTGTTTCGCTATCTGGCCGCAATGGAGGACCGCGATTACCGCGTCTATGCGGTCGGCACCAACCCCTCAGGGTCGGCCAGCTACTCCAACTTCCCGATGACCTCGTGGATGAGCTGGAGTCTGGGCCCCGACCTCTTCTCCAATACCAGGGGGTACATCAAACTGGAGACCCTGCTGGCCAATGAGGCCAAGGGCGAGGCCGGCGCCTACGGCACCGATGCCCAAGGGGTCAAGGTTGGCACGGGCGCGGGCAACGGCGACGGCCTGCGCTACGACCCCACCAACGGCACGGTCAGCTACGGCGACATCTATCGCTTTGAGGGCAAATCCGGCCAGAAGTGAGCCGCGACGGCGTCAACACAGGCCCGGCCGCTGCCTGAGCAGCGGTCGGGCTCTTTATTTTCGATGACAAATCGTGCGGGGGAGGGTAGGTCGGCTCTTCGAGCCGACACCTGAGCTCATGTCGGGTTGAAGACTCGACCCGCCACTTCGGAGTCCGTAGCGGCCATCTGGAGTTGCAGTTGCATGGTGAGGACCGACTGATCGAAAATGAGGCCGGCGCCGGCGAGGGCGCGAGGCCACCGCACGTTTAATCCGCCGCGAGGTTTAGTGTCCATGCTCCCCTCCCCCCCACCGACCCCGGCCGCAGCCCGCAAAACGCGCTGCGGGGTGCTCGTGACGAATCTGGGGACGCCGGCGGCCCCGACGGCTGGGGCGCTGCGCCCCTACCTGCGCCAGTTCCTGCTTGACCCGCGCGTGATCGAGCCGCCGCCGGCGCGCTGGCTGTGGCGGCTGATCCTGGATGGGATCATTCTGCGCGTGCGGCCGAGACGCTCGGCCCGGCTCTATGGCAACATCTGGACGGCTGAGGGTTCGCCGCTGCTGGTCATCACCCGGCGGCAGACGATGGCACTGGAGCGGGAGTTGGAGCGGCGGCTGGGGATGCCGGTGCCGGTGCGGCTCGGGATGCGCTATGGGGAGCCGGCCATCGCCGAGGGGCTGGCCGAACTGGCGGGGCTCGGCTGTGAGCGCGTGCTGGTCTTTCCGCTCTACCCGCAATACAGCAGTCCGACGACCGGCTCGACCTTCGATGCGGTCGCGGCGGCGCTGACGCGGACGCGGCGCGTGCCTGGCTTGCGCTTCATCGACAACTACCATGCCGACGCGAGGTATATCGACGCGCTGGCGGCGAGCGTGCGCGGGTACTGGGCGGCACATGGGCGGGGGAAACAGCTGCTGATCAGCTTTCACGGCGTCCCACTGCGCTATATCACCGCCGGCGATCCCTATCGCGCTCAGTGCCTCGAGACGGCGCGCCTGCTGGCGCAGCGCCTGGAGCTGAAGGCGGACGAGTGGCAGGTTTGCTTCCAATCGCGCTTTGGCAAGGAACCCTGGCTGGAACCCTATGCCGACGAAGTCTTCGCCGAGCTGGGCCGCCGCCAGACCCCGCGGCTCGACATTTTGAACCCCGGCTTCTCCGCCGACTGCCTGGAGACACTCGAGGAGCTGGCGATCACCGGCCGCGAGCAGTTTCAGGAGGCCGGCGGCGGAGAGTTTCACTACATCGCCGCGCTCAATGACCGGCCCGAGCATATCGAGGCGCTCGCCGCAATTGCGGCGCGACAGCTCGCGGGCTGGGTCGAGCCCGATTGAGCCGTGCGGGCACCGTCCGATCAGATTTACTTTTTTGTTTAAAGTGGCAGATTGATCCTGTAAGAATTACAGAAGGCTGTGGCAAGCATCTGTAATTTCTACCGGGCAGCGCTGGGGGGCGGCCAAGAAATTACGCCATGATATGGACAAATGGACACAAGTCGCATTTCCCCAGCCACCTGCAACATTTGATGGCCGCTTGGTTCAAAGATTGCGGGGAAATGCCGGTGGCGGGCGGGGACCGATCTCCTGCGCAAACAACCAAAGGACATGATTCCGTGCAGCTCGAGATTCGGATTCTGGAATTTTTCATTGCCCAACCCGATGCCTGCGAGTCAGCTACGGGAATCGGGGAAACCCTGCCGGGGATGGCGGACCCGCGCGCGATCTCGGCCGCCCTGCAGAACCTGACCAATTGTGGATTGCTGCACCGTTTCGGCGAGGCCGAGAGCGCGGTCTATTATGCCAGCGACCCGGCGCTGATGCGGGCGGTCCTGCAGATGCTCCGGGACAAGCAGCACGCCGGTGATTTGAGCTTGGAAGATGAAGAACAGGCCGGGAGTCAGTGATGGGAGACCGGCTTGGTAGTTTCCCTTTGCCCGGACTCAAGCCGCTCCAGACGCTTGTCGAGGCCATAGAGCCTGCGCAGCAGCATCTGGTTGACCCGGCGCAGGTAATGCAGCCGCAGCACGACCAGCTCGAAGCCGAAGACCAAGGCCAGAATCATCAAACCCAGCCAGAAGACGATCAGCCGCCCGTAGGGGTCTTCCTGCGTCAGGGGGTGCTGGACCAGTGAGGCCAGCAGTCCAAGCGCGGCGGCGAATTGAATGACGGCGATGATGGCCTCCCACCAGCGAGGGGCCAGGCGCTCGCGCACGATGGCCTCATCCTGAAGGTCCTTGAGGCGGTCGGCCAAGTCCAACTCACGCAGCAACTGGTCCTTGTCGCGTGGGTAATGGGGCGGGGGATCCTGCTGGCTCATGGTCGCATCACCGGCCAAGAATGGCTCCTACAGTCGTGAGCATAGCAGAACCCCCCGCGCCGCTAAATCCAAAACGAGCACGGGGGGGGGCAGGTCGGCTCTTTGGAGCCGACATCGGAGGCCATGTTGGGTCGAAGACCCGACCTACCAGTAGATTGTCGGGTCAAAGACCCGACCTACCAGTAGATTGTCGGGTCAAAGACCCGACCTACCTTTTCGTCAGTTTGCCGGGGCCGTCCCCAGCCGGTTTTCGATGTCGCGCATGATCTCATAGGAGAGGGCCTGGTCGCCCCAGATGCCGACGCGTACGGCGACCTGGGTCACGTTGTCGCCGGAACGTTCGAGGTTGACGGTGACGTCGCGATCGCGATCTCCGCCTTCGCCACGCACGCGGGTGCGGGTTTCGCCGGGATCATGCTCAACGGTATAACCGCGGGCCTGCAGGGTGGCGATGGTGGCCTGATGGACGCGGTCGATGGGATGAGAAACATCGGTGGTGAGGTCGCCGCGGGCCCAGCCGGCCCCGGCCGCGCCGGCACCGGCCGCGCCGACACCGGTCAAGACCTCGCGAGTGGAGCAGCCGACGCCCACCAGCGCGATCAGCGCCAGGGCGAGCATCAAGGGGGTTGGATATTTCATGGGTTGGATCTCCTTGGTCTGGATGTTTGCTTCCGCAATATCGGGAATGATTCCAGTATAGCTTTCATCAGGCGGGGGCGGAAAATTTTTCGATTGCGACGGGCGCGGGGGCCCGCGCTGCGCGCGGTGGGGAGATGGGGCGCAGCAAGCGCACAGCGCGAATGTGGGGGATTTAAAGATTTTGCTCAAAAAGCGGTCGCTGATCCGCTATGATGCCTTCAGGCATGGCGGGCGAGGATGAGCCCGGAGCCGTTGAAAACATCCATGTTAACAGGTGTTTTCGGAAGCCGGCGCGGTTTCACTTGACGGAATCAGTGTCGTGTGCTTCAATCTTGAGCTAGAATGAAATACGCCGTGCCGGCAGGCTGTCGTTGTCAGTTTGCCGCGTGCGGCGCGCAAGAATGTCCCGATCATGTTAGATGTTTTCCTTACACTTTTCACCGGCAGAACGCAAATAAGACAGTGATCGGCGGACGTGTCAACGCGGCCCCGGCCGCAGTGGTTGTTTTTGGATCGAAGGAGGACTGCCTTGAGCCCTGCTAAAGCCACCCGCCCCGGATTCCGCCAATCGATGGCGGCCCCGGTGGATCCCAATCAGGCCGATCAGGGCGCGATCCATTTGTTCCACCCGGTGTATCACGGTTTTACTTATCCGATCGGCTGTCGGATTGACATCGAACGGGTGCTGCCGGCCAACCTGGACGAAGAGGACGGCGAGGAGCTGACCGATAATTTTTCGGAGCCGCCGTCGTGGGTCGAGCGCTTCAGCCCGCTGGCAGTCCAGATTGGCGACCAGATCGTGCGCGGCCAGAACCCGGCCGACCTGATGCTCAAAGTGTATCGCACGATGTTCGACCTGTTTGCCGGCATCGGGCGCTTTATCGATTCGAGCGTGCTGCAGAACACGGGGACCAAGGTTCGCTTTCCGTTCATGTCGCTGGCGATCGACCCGGACACGCTGCACCGGATCATCGAGGCGGACTATGAGTCGGGCGACACGACATATGGGCAGTTGATGAGGCTGTTCGGGCAGGGCACGCTCGCCCCCAGCCTGACCTCACCGTTTCACGTGATGCTGAGCCGGCTCGAGAGCGAGGCGGAGATTCGGCTGTGCGTGCGCGCGGCGTTCGTGTTTTATACCCGCATCCTGCGGATCTATGCAGAGTTCCTGCGCGAGCACGGCGAGGGCGGCCTGATGGTGGTGCCGTGGTGGATGCCGGAGGGGGCGTTCAGCCAGCGGGTGCTGCGCATCCTGCGCGAGGAATTCAGCGATTTCTGCCGCCGCGAAAAGTATCCCGCCGCGCACCTGGTCGTGCTGCTCGACAATCACCAGACGCAGTATGCCGAAAACGACGTGCTGATGAAGTCGTGGAACCAGATTGCGGACGAGGATCCGGCCGAAGGCAATGGCCATGGCAACGGCAAAGTCAACGGGCGGGCGCGCTCGAAGAGCCAGGCCGCGGGGCTGCACCCGGGCGTGCACCGCGTCTCGGTGGTCTTCCGCGATCGCGTCTTCAGCGACTGGATCATGCACGCCAATCCCTCGGTCAAGAAGCTGCTCGACCGGACGATTGCCAAGGTGGACTCGGACATCAACCAGCAGAACGTGCACTATGGCTGGGGGCACTTCGAGGAGCTGGAGGCGATCACCTATAACCCGCGCGCCATCATCAACTTTCAGCAGAAGCTGGTCAAGCTGACCGAGCTGGGCTATCTGCCGCTGTCGCCCGACTTCTTCGTGCGCGGCAAGCTGCGCGGGGAGTTCGGCTGCATTTCTCACGAACCCCAGCAGGTGCGGATCATCGAGGGGAGCGCCGGCAACGGCTGGAACTGCGAGGACTCGCTGGACCTGTCGCGCTGGCTCGGCCTGCGCGAGAGCGGCGAGAAGCCTGAACTGGTCGCGCGGCCGTTCGAACGGACCGTGGCGAACGGCAAACAGCAGGAGCCGGGCAGCCCGTGCTGGAAGATTGCCTGGGACCGCGCACGGCGCCGCTGCCACCGGGCGGTGGTCGGCAACCTGGAGACGCTCGAGGGCGGGCTGGCCGCGGTGCTGGGCGAGCTGACCGGGCAGAAGGCGCTCGAGAAGCGCGTGGCCAACGTGCAGGAGTTTTTGGCGCAATATTGCTGCGTCTACTGGCGCGAGCACTTCATCCAGCATGACCTGGCCGAGGCCGACATCAACATCAACGAGCTGGTCCAGAAGCACCTGCGCAACGGGGTCAAGGGCGCGCTGGACCCGGCCCAGGTGGCGATCGCCGGCGCGGCGGCCCAGGCCATCTACTTTGCCATCGACAGCGGGCGTTCCATCGGCACGGGCTGGGAGAACATGGACCAGCGGGCGTTCTACCAGAACGTGACGCTGCTGACGCTTTCGATGTGCAACGCGATCTACATCCAGCACTGGCTGGACGACCCGCGAGGGGGCCGCAAGCTGCTTACGCTGCTGCGCGAGGAGCTGATCGACTTCGAGACCGCCTGGGAACGCCACCACCTCGAGGAGCTGGGTGTGAGCCGGCAGACCTGGCTCAACTGCATCCGCTCGGAGGTCGAAGACAGCGACTGCAACGTGGTGCGGCGCGCCTCGCTGCGGGTCGCGGCTCGCCACTTGCGTCCGCTCGGCTACACGAAGGAATTCACGCGCCAGGATGCCAACCTCACGACCAACGTTGGCCACATCTGGTCGCTCGAGAGCAGCCGCGAGAACTTCAGCTACGAAAACACGCTCTTCTGCGGCGTCAGCGAGGCCTGAGGGCCGGCGAGCCAAGGGAGTGGGATCAGCCGAATCCGTTCAACCCCGACCGGGCGCGAGGGGCTCTGGTCAGGCCACTCATATCGGTGGCACGCCCCTCCTCGGCCAGGGCGACCGCGCCGGCCAGGGCATCGGGACCATCGTCATGGCGGCCCGTGGGGAATGATTCCAACTGGTCCAGGAACAAACGGCTGAGCGAGGCATTGAAGAGCAGCCAGCCGTTGGCGACCTTGGTCTCGAGCCGGGCGATGCGCTCGGTCTTGGCCCCCCGCGCCGGTCGCCCCACCACCGACAACTGCGCCATCCGACCGCGCCCGAGCCCGCGCAGCACCTCGCAATATTCACGAATCGGGTCGAGCAGCACCTGTTGAAAGCAGGTGGACTCGACGGCAAATTGGACGCAACTCCACAGCTCGTGCAGCTCGAAGATGCGCTCGATCTGACGTGAGGGGGTCGCGCGCTCCAGCCAGACATCGAGCACATAGAGGTTGCCGGCGCGGTCGATGCCGACGATCGCCGCCGCCGCGTAATCGCCGCGCGCGCCGCCCATCGCCGGATCCAGGAAGCCATAGACCGACAGCTCGCCGAGGCCGATTTCGGGGCTCATTGAATCCATTGGCGCCACGCCGGTCGCCCGAATGGGCGGATCACGGATAATGCGGTCGCGCTCGATCCGGAAGCGGCGCAGGCTCGAGACGTGGAAGAGCTGGCCCTGGTCCTCGGGCGGCTGGTTCTGCTTTTCCTTGTCGAAGGCGCGCCGACCGATGCGCTCGCGCAACGCGCAGAGGTCGTAGTAATCCTCCTTTTGCGACCACAACACGCGCGCCCCGGCCAGCATCGACTCGCTCCGCGCCTCAAAAAAAGCCCGCGCGGTCGCGAGGCGATCCGGGTCATTCAAATTAAGATAGCGGGCGCGCCAAGCCTCCCACAGGTCCTGACGATCGGCCTCGGACTCAATCGAGACGAAGGTGGCGGCGCAGGCATCGGGCCGCAGCATGAGCCGGGCCGGCAGCGCATCGCGATGCAGCAGCGTGCCCACCAGGTCGATGTTGGTGGTGCCGCTGCCCAGGTTGACAATGACCTCATCGAACCATTCGACGAGGGCCTCGCGTTGCCGGGCCGAGCGCACGCGGTCGGAGCGCTCGACGTCATCCAGGATGATCCACGTCGGCCGCCACTCCCCATGGCCCAGGCCGCGAACCTCGGAGCCGGCCGAGAAGGCATCCATGCGCGCATTGCCAATGGTAAGGGTCTTGCTGGAGGCGCGACCGCATCCGGGCTCCAGCCGGTCGGCAAAGGTCTGCTGAAGCGGTTTGCTGTTAAGCAACAGGGAGCGGATGTTGGCCAGCCGCTGGCTCGCCTGGCGCTGGGTGGCCGAGAACAGCACGATGTAGGGGTCGTGCCCGCACAGCATGGCGTGGACCGGGAAGACCAGCGACATGAGGGTGGACTTGGCCGCACCGCGCGGGGCGAGGACGATATCCAACTGGCCGCGGCGCGCGGGCGGGAAGGCGGCGGTCTTGGCCTGGCGCCGCTCGATCAGGTAGCGGTGCAGCCGGCTCCACTCCAGAGCGCAGTGGCGGGGAAAGAACTGTTTGGCGAAGTCTTCCAAGTCATAATGGACAAAGGGGTCAGGGGCAGGGGCTTGCGACGGCGCAGCCTGGGGCATTCCCGACATGGGGGGAGTCCTTGAGGTGGAAAGCATGAGCAGACCATGCAACGGGCGAGGCCTGGACCCCCGCCGGCTGGCAGATCATGCCATGGAAGGCGGCCGGGGCGGAATTCCCGTGCCGGTGCCTCCGGGCGCCTTTGAAACTTAATCTATAGAAAATGATGTCTTCGGCAGCTCGACCAGGCGCAGGATGCGCAGCGGCGGGGTCGGGCGCCGATCGAAACGTTCCTGCCGATGCAGCCCCACCAGCAACAGGTCGCCGTGCACGGCCAGGCAATAGACGGGGGCCTCGACCGCAAAACGCCCCAGCCAGAGCGGGCGCGCCGGATCGGCGAGGTCGAAGATATCGATGGCGCCCGAGTCGTAACCGACCACCAGACGATTTTCACCCCAACGTTCCATCGCGCGCACGCCATTGAACTGGCTGTATTGAAACCCACTGGCCAGGTGGGGGCGCGTCGGATCGCTCATGTCGATGACTTCGATGCCACGCTGGCGCAGCGAGAGGACGACAAAGCCATCAAAGACGCGCATAAAGTCGCAGAACCCACCCATGACATAGGCCTGGAGCAACACCGGCCGCTCGGGGAGGCGCAGGTCGAAGATGCGAATGCCGCCATCGTGGTCGTCCACGAGCACCAGATAATGCGGTGGGTAAAAGGCGCTCTGTTTGGCGTTATCGACGTTGCCGATCACCTGGGCGGCCGAGGTCCAGCGGCCAGGCTCACCGGTCAGGCGGATCAGGCCGTAACTGGCGGAGGAGACGAAGTAATCCGCCCCGATCCGCTCGACGTGGATCGGCTGGTTGCCGGGGATCGGCAGGGTATCGAGCAGACGCGGCCGCAGCGGGTCGGCCAGGTCCAGCGTCGTGATGCCGTAATGACGGTCGGCGACGACGAGCCGCTCACCATCGATCCGGCCGCTGTAATAAAGATGCTTGCCGGGGACGATCTTGTCGTCGTTGCCGGCGAGGTGGCCGACCAGACGCGGGCGGCCGGGGTTGGTCAGATCGACCGTCGCCAAGCCTTCCTGATTCATGAAGACGTAGAGCGCGTCGCCACTGACGAGCAGCGAGCGCGGGATGCCGGGCAGATCCAAATCGGCGACGGGCTCGAGCGCCAACGTCGGCCGGTCCGCCGGCGCCGGCAGGGCCGAGTGCACGCGCCGCAGGCGGCCATCGGGCTGACCACCGCAGGCGCCCAGCAGCGCCATCGCCAACAGGACCAACAGCAAGCGGAGTTGAAAGAAACGGGACATCACCGACCTCACGAGGGACAGGTTACACGCCGGCGCCCCCCCGGCGCAGCCAAAATGTCCCCCGCTCCGGTCACTCGCCCTCGATGCGGCGAGCCCAGACATCCCCCCGCGAGTCACGCATGAAATGGCCGCAATGCATTTCGGCCCTCACGCTGTAAACCGCCCCCGGCATTATCCGCTCCACCGGCAGTCGCCAGACGTTGTCTCTTGGATCAACGAAGATCGTGCCGCGGTGCTCGTCGGCCGCGATGACATCCCCGTTCTCAATCAACTCGAGCTTGTAGATGACCATCGCATTGCGCCCCCCGGCATGGTCGATGCGGACTTCATAAACCCCCGTGTCGGTCAGCGCCTCGGTCAGTTCCCACTGCTTCGTGAAGCGCTCGGTGCTGGCGATGTCGGCCCCGGTCCAGCCGCCGATCTTGACGCCGCGGGTGGCGGCGGTGACGCGGGCGCCATCGGGGTCGGCCGCCCAGCCTTCTGCGACGGCGATCAGGCGGCGCGCCTCGGCGATTGGATCGGCAGCCACCGGCATCGGCGGCAGGCCGGGCGTCGTGACCCACTGCTCCTGCCAGGCGCGAATGTCGGGCATCTGGCCGGTGCGGAGGCCCTCGAAATAGAGCCGCCAACGGGGGGCATAATAATCGCGCAGCAGGCCGCTCCAGACCTTGTTGGCATATTCGGAGAGCGGGTCGTGGCCACCCCAGACGGTCACCTGGCGGCGGGCGTTCACTTCATGGAAATCGCGCTCCGCCTCATCGGTGCCCCACTGGCGCGCGAAGTTGATCCAGCGGTCCAGCCGCGTCAGCCGCCCGGTGGCCAGCAGCGCGTCGGCGTCCTCAATCATGGTGATGGCCTCGGCGCCGAAGCGGTCGCGCAGCTCGGGCAGCCCCGCCTCGTGGGCGCGCACGGCCTGGTCGAGCCGCCAGTCGATCGCGCCGGCCAGGTAGTGGACCGTGAACTCGACGGCGTCGGTGCGGTAGAGCTCCTGGTCCGCAAACTGATCGGCCACCGAGAGGAAACGCTCGAGGCCCTGCTTGAACTCGGTGGTGTGGCGGATCATCCCACGCGTGTTGACGCTGGGGCGGCGTTGGAAACCATGCTGGTTGCGGCCGAGGTTGTACTGGTAGGGGCCTTGCAGGAACAGTGCCCATGCCTCAGCGAGCTGGGGCGGGCAGGACCCGTAGCGCCGGCGGCACCAGTCCGCCAGCCAGCCCTCCAGCTCGATCGGCTGCTGCGACCAGCCCATGTCGGCCAACAGCTCATAGACCACATCGTTATTTTCGATGCCCTCGGGTGAGACGGCGAAGCCGAGCTGGTTGCCGCGCTCGGCGACGGCCAGCGAGCGGGGCGGATCGGAGGCGAAGAAGCGCAGGTCGCCCATCGGGGCGTTGTTGCCGCCGAAGTTGTGGATCACGCTGTAGAGCCAGCCCTTGCCGTAGAAGCCCTCGTGCACCTCCCAGCCGTGGAACTGCTCGTTACCCAGGTCGATGATGACCATCCGGTCGTCGGGCACGCGGCTGAGCAGCGCCTGGGTGGAGGGCTTGTCCCAGAAGCGGCGCTGATAGTTAAAGATCCAGCCCTGCATCATCCAGACGCCATCGGGATCGCCGGCCGCGATCGCCTTGTAGACCGCCTCGCCCCAATGGGCCACCTTCTCATAGCGGTTCTCGGGCGTGACAGGGACCTCCAGCTCGTTGAAGCTGTCGGCCAGGTAGTAGCGGGCCGGGCCGAACTCCTCGCGCCAGGCCTCAATGAAGCGCCGGCCGATCTGCTCGAACATCGGCGAGGTGGGATCGAGGATGAAGGAGCCGCACTCGGGCGGGAAGCCGGCCCAAGGCTTGATATCGTGGACGGGCTCGGCTGGGAAACGCTGCTTGAAGGCGGCGGGCACCAGACCGGCAAAGGCCGGGACGACCGGCTCCATCCCCAGCTCGCGCATGCGGCCCAGGATTTTCTTCTGCAGCTCGGTCTGCCCGGTGTGCCAGCTCTGCGGCAGCGGCCCGGCGTGGAAATTGACATTCCCCATCCGGTTCCAAGGCAGGAAGGCGGGGCCGGTGAAGTAGCGGTCCAAGTCCTGTTGGCTGAGGCCCAGCTCCAGCCAGACCCGCTGCCAAATGGCTTCCTGGCCGACCATTGCCAGCGGCATGTTGAAGCCATGGAGCGCCAGCCAGTCCAGCTCCTGCTCCCAGCGCGGCCAGTCCCAATAGGCGGTCGTATAGCCGAAGGCGCAGACGTTGTAGAAGAGGCGATACTGGTGGGGGCACTGGACGCGGCGCGGGGCCATGTCGGGCAGCGACTCGGGGAGCGGAGTGCGGTTGCCGCTCCAGCTGACCAGCACGCCGGCTGTCTCGCGCAGGTAATCGTAGGCCCCGCGCGCCATCGCCACGCCGCTGGAGCCGCGCACGGTGACGCGGCCACCGGAGGCCTCGATCTCATAGACGTCGCGCCCCTCGACGGCGGGGATTTCCTCGAAGCTGAAATCGGCGGCGCGCTCGCCGATCAGGCGCTCGAGCACCCCGCGCGCGGCGGCGTGATCGGCCGTCGCCACCGGGGCGACCTGCGCGGCAATCTCCTGCGCCTGGAGCGGCTGCACGGGTTCACTGCCGCAGGCGGCCAGCAGGAGAATCATCCAGATGACCATAAGGTGACGCATTGCCGACGCCCTCCGAGAAGAATTGAAATCGACCGCCATTGTAATGCGGCGGCGGGGATCTGCAATCGGTAAGAGAAGCTGGGGGCGGATGCGGGATAAGAAGGGGAGGCGGATGGGCGCGGATGGACAGGGATATCAGCGAAGATTTTGACGCGGAGGCGCTGAGACGCGGAGGAGGCCGCAAGGGTAGGTCGGCTCTGCGAAACGATACGGGAGGCATGTCGGGTCGAAGACCCGACCTACCACCTCAGCCGCAAAAACCGACCTACCCGACGGGTCAATGGCGGAAGTGGCGCGTGGCGGTGAAGACCATCACCAAGCCGTGCTCGTCGGCCGCGGCGATCGATTCCTCGTCGCGCACCGAACCGCCGGGCTGAATGATGGCCTTGACGCCCGCCTGGGCGGCCAGATCGACCACGTCGCGGAAGGGAAAGAAGGCGTCGGAGCCGAGGCAGGAACCGGCAAGGTCGTGGCCGGCGCCGCGCGCTTTCTCGATGCCCAGGCGCGCCGCGTCGATGCGGCTCATCTGGCCGGCGCCCACGCCGAGGGTGCGCTGGCGGTCGGTGTAGACGATGGCATTGGACTTGACCCACTTGCAGGCCTTCCAGGCGAACATCAGCCCCTGCCATTCCTCCTCGCTCGGCTGGCGCTTGGTGACCACCTTCATCGCGTCGCGGGGGGTCAGCTCGATGTCCTGCTCCTGCACCAGCATCCCGCCCGAGACCGACTTGTAGGTCAGCCGCCGCGGGCGCGGGCTGAGCTCGCCGGCCTCGAGCAGGCGCAGGTTCTTCTTTTTCTCGAACACCGCGCGCGCCTCGGCGTCGAAGGCGGGCGCGATGATGACCTCGAGGAAGAGCTTGCCCAGTTCCTCGGCGAGCTCGCGGCCGACGGGGCGGTTGACCCCGACGATGCCGCCGAAGGCGGCGACCGGGTCGCAGGCCAGCGCCAGCTTGTAGGCCTCCAGGCAATCGCCGCCCCAGGCGGCGCCGCAGGGGTTGAGGTGCTTGAGGATCACGCAGGCCGGCTCGCTGAACTCGCGGATCATCTCGAGCGCCGTCTCGCCATCGAGGTAGTTGTTGTAGGAGAGCTCCTTGCCCTGGAGCTGGCGGCAGTGCGCCATCGAGGGCGGCGGGCAGTCGGGATCGGCATAGAAGGCGGCCGCCTGGTGCGGGTTCTCGCCGTAGCGCAGCGACTGCTTGAGCGGCCACGTCAGCTCGAGCCGCTCGGGCAGGCCCGAGCCCGCCGGCAGCGCCCCGGCCTCAAGCGGCCCCTCGACCTTCTGGTCGCGCGTCAGATATTCGCCGATCAGGCGGTCGTACTGTGCGGTGTGGACGAAGACCTTGCCGGCCAGCCGGCGCCGCAGCCGGGCGTAATCCGCCGGCCGCCCCGAGCTGAGGGCATCGATGACGGAGTCGTAGTCGGCCGGATCGACGAGCACATAAAGGTCGTCATGGTTCTTGGCCGCGGCCCGGATCAGCGAGGGGCCGCCGATGTCGATCTGCTCGATCTTCTCCTCGTCGCTGGCCTTGGGGTCGGCCATGGTTTGCGCGAAGGGGTAGAGATTGACCACGACCACGTCGATGGGCTCGATGCCAAGCTCATGCAGCACGTCCATATCGCCGGCGTTGTTGCGCCGGGCGAGGATGCCGCCGAAGACGAGCGGATGGAGCGTCTTGACGCGCCCGCCGAGGATTTCTGGCACGCCGGTCAGGTCGCTGACCTGGGTGGCGGGCACGCCCGCCTGCGACAGCGCCTTGAGCGTGCCGCCGGTTGAGACGATCTCGAAGCCCAGGTCCACCAGCCGGGCACAGAATTCAACGACGCCCGTCTTGTCCGAAACACTTACCAGAGCCCTGCGTTTGGCCATGTCACCCGCTCCCTAGAATTTTGGACCCACAGCTTAGCCGGTGAGGGCGGAAAAAGGAAAAGAAAACTCGCGCGGCCACGCATGGCTGCATAGGAGAAAGGGGCGCCGCGTGCCCGGAACATGTCGCCCCCTCGGAAGCTATCCGCCCAGGCGACCAAGCGACCCACACCACTCCAACCACATTTTACGCTGCGATGTCGGCTCGAAGAGCCGACCTACCTTTCCGCCCGTTCGGGGGGTGCTTATTCCCACTCGATGGTCGCCGGCGGCTTGCTGGAAACATCGTAGACGACACGGTTGATGCCGTCGATTTCGTTGATGATCCGGTTGCTGATGCGGCCGAGGACTTCCTTGGGCATCTCATACCAGTCGGCGGTCATGCCGTCGACGCTGGTGACGGCGCGCAAGGCGACCACGTGGTCATAGGTGCGCTCGTCGCCCATCACGCCGACGGATTTGATCGGCAGCAACACGCCGAAGGCCTGCCAGATTTCGCCGTAGTGGCCGGACTTGCGCAGCTCCTCAAGATAGATGCGGTCGGCGGCGCGCAGGATCGCGAGCCGACGCGGGGTGATGGTGCCGATGATGCGGATCGCGAGGCCGGGGCCGGGAAAGGGGTGACGCCAGAGCATCTCGTGGGGAATGCCCAGCTCGGCGCCGGCCGCGCGGACCTCATCCTTGAAGAGCTCGCGCAACGGCTCCACGACGCGGCCCTGCTCGATCAGCTTCTGGATTTCGCGCACGCGGTTGTGGTGGGTCTTGATGGTCGCCGAGGGGCCGCGCGTGGAGACCGACTCGATCACGTCGGGGTAGAGCGTGCCCTGGGCCAGCAGCTCGCCGCCGCTGAAGTCCTTGAAGAAGACGCGGACGAACTCGCGGCCGATGATCTTGCGCTTGCGCTCGGGGTCGGCCACGCCGCGCAGCGCCTTGAGGAACTGGCCGCCCGCGCGCACATGCTTGATCTTGATACCGAGGTGATCGCGGAAGCGGCTGACCACCAGCTCACTCTCGCCCTCGCGCATCAGGCCGGTATCGACGTAGACCGGGCGCAGCGCCTTGCCGATGGCGCGGTGCAGCAGCACCGCCAGCACGGTGGAATCCACGCCGCCCGAGACGGCGCAGACGACCTGCCGGTCGCCGACCTCGGCGCGCAGCTTCTCGATGGTGTCCTCGACGAAGCGGCCCATTTTCCAATCGGGACGCGACCCGCAGATCTCGAAGACGAAGTTGGCCAGCATCTTCTCGCCCTGCGGGGTGTGGTGAACCTCGGGATGGAACTGGACGCCGAAAATGGGACGGTCGCCGGCGCGCACGGCGGCGTAGGGACAATCGCTGGACTGGGCGAGCGTGACGAAGCCGTCGGGAAGCGACTCGACGCGGTCGCCGTGGCTCATCCAGACCTGGGAGGTCGCCTCGACGCCGGCGAACAGCGGGTCCTTGCGCTTGATCTCGATCACCGCACGGCCATACTCGCGCACCGCGCCGCGGCGGACCTCGCCGCCCAGCCGGCGTGTGAGCGCCTGCATGCCGTAGCAGATGCCGAGGACCGGGACGCCCAGGTCGAGCAACTGCGGACGCAGCCGCGGGGCGCCGACGGTGTAGGTCGAGGCCGGCCCGCCCGACAGAATGATGCCCTCGGGCCTGGCGGCGCGGACCTTGTCCAGAGGCCAGTCAAACGGCACGATCTCGCTTTTGACGCTCAGTTGGCGAATTTTGCGCGCGATGAGCTGGGTGTATTGAGAACCGAAGTCAAAGATGAGGATCATGTGCCGCTGCCTGTCCGCCCGTTGGATGAAACCGCCCGCTCCGGGCCGATCGAGTTCGGCGGGCGGGGGTAAACCCAAACCTTATCCCAGAGCCAGGCCAAGATCAAGCGCGCGGGAGCGACCAGTTTTCGATGGGGCAGGGAATATCGTCACGGTCGCCCTCGGTGCGCATCGCGTCGGCATAGATGATCCGCATGGTCTCGACGTGGCGGGCGTAGCAGTCCGACAGGCGGCGCTCGCCGCCGAAATGAAAGCTGCGCAGGTTGAGGCCCCCGAGCAGGACCAGATAAAGGCTGGCCGTGATGTGAGCCGCAGTGAGCCCCAGCAGCCAGTAGGCCATTCCGAAAAAGATCGGCAGCAGGATCAGGAAGCGGAAATATTCGCCCTCGGGGCCGGGCAGCGAGACGATCCGGTCGTCGCGGCGGCGCGTCGGCAAGGAGCGCAGCTTGGTGAACTGGCCAATGACGCGACGGATCGCCAGGTCGACCTGAATGTGTCCCGAGCTGAAGATCGGAATGATCGAGCCGGCGTAAAAGGCGCTCGCCAGCACCGCGACCAGCGCCAGGTTGGGGTTCTGCGAGAAGCTGAGGCGAGTCAGGAGGAAGTAGGCCCAGCAGGCCACCGCGACCAGCAGGCCCCAGTAGACACCCGTCTCGTGCAGGCGCCTGGACTGGCGCAGTTCGGCGAGCCGGGCCGCCGCGTGGATGGCAAGCACCTCGCGGGCCGTCACCGGCGTCAGCTTGAGGTCCATCAGGCGCTCGGGCTGGCGCGGGTCGAATCGACCCGGCAACTCCAGCGGATGATGACCCGAGAGCGATCGGCGGAACAGGACGACCAGTCCGCCCAGCAGGACGAGGACGATCAACCACTGCGACCGGGCCACCAACGGCAGTTGCGTCAGGCCGGCGGCGAGGAGGGTGGCCAGCGCGACCAGCTCGGGCAGAAACCGGCGCCAGCCACGATCGAGCCGGCGGTGGCGATGCACCAGCCACTCAGTCAGCGGATGATCGGCGGCCACGCCGAGTGCGGGCCAACGCCGGCTCAGCTCCTCGACCATGGCGGCGACGCTGCGGTCGGCAAACAGGGGATGGGGCAGGAGCTTGACCATAAAGGATGAGACGCGGGCGACACGCCCAGCGTTTCAGGAGGCGGCCGGCGCGGGGATGGTTATGATCCGCACCCGCTCCATCACCACATCACGCAGCGGGCGCTCGCGGCGCACTGGCACCTGACCAATCCGCTCGACCACGTCCATGCCGCGCACGACCTCGCCGAAGACCGGGTGGCGGTCGTCCAGGTGCGGCGCCGGCGCCAGCGTGATGAAAAACTGGCTGCCGTTGGTGTTGGGGCCGGAATTGGCCATCGACAGGATTCCCGGCTTGTCGTGGCGCAGCTCGGGGTGGAACTCATCGGCGACCTCGTAGCCCGGGCCGCCGACGCCGGTGCCGAGCGGATCGCCCCCCTGGAGGACAAAGTCTTTGACGATGCGATGAAAAATCAGCCCGTCGTAAAAAGGACGCTGAACCTCGCGCTTCAACACGGGATCTTGAAAAGGCTTGGTGCCCGCGGCCAAGCCGACGAAGTTGGACGTGGTCACGGGGGCGCGTTCAGGCTCGAGCCGGGCGAGGATCTCACCATAATTGGTCTTGAACCAGGCATAGGTGCCCGGCTCCAGGTCTTTGAGCATCTCGGCGCTGGGGGCCGAACCGCAACCGGCCAGGGCGGCGGCGATCAAGCCCAGTAGGACGAACGGGATGAGCATCCGAAACGGCATCGGTGAGGGTCCTCCGGTAGTGGCTGCGGCCGAAGCCCAACCGGCCCCGGCCCACGCTGACTAATTTAGCCCTCCCGGCCGCCCGCGGGAATAAAAAACCGACCCGCGAGGCGAAAGGGCTCGATCTTTTCATGTTTTGTCGCAAAGGTGCCGAGGAAATGGCCAAAGATCGCAAAGGCAGAAATTGAATCTCCATCTTCCAGACCCAAGGTTCATGATGTCACCCACCCGCATCGCCTCCGCAACGACTTTGCGTTCTTTTTCCAAGTTCTCCGCGACCTTTGCGAAATGAATGAAGAATCAATGCAAAAGGGCCTTTAAATGTTGTCGCGATGCGCCACGGGTTGTATGGTTGACCATCGGGAGGCGCAAGATGAAGGACGAGGAAGCAGGTTGGGACGTGCTGGCGATCGGGGCTCACCCCGATGATGTCGAATTGTTTGCCGGCGGAACGCTGGCGCTGGCGGCCGGACGCGGCCGGCGCGTGGCGATCCTGGACTTGAGCGCCGGCGAGAGCGCCACGCGCGGCACCCCGGCCACGCGAGCGCGCGAGGCGGCGGCGGCGGCAGACCGGCTCGGAGTTGGTCACCGCGAATGCCTCGGCCTGCCCGACAGCGCCCTGGGCGCCACGCGCGAGCAGCTCATCACGCTGACGGCCGCGCTGCGCCGGCTGCGGCCGCGACTGGTTCTGACCCACTGGCTCGAGGACCGCCACCCCGACCACCGCCACGCCTACGAACTGGTGCGCGAGGCGGTCTTTTTTACCAACGTCGGCGGCTATCCCGCGGCCGGCGAGCGCTGGCGCATCGAGGCCCTTGCCTGCTTCATCGGCAATCCGCCGCGCCCACCCGCGCGCGTGGACTGGATCGTCGACACGAGCGCGGGCTGGGACCGCAAACTGGCTGCGCTCGAGGCCTACGCCAGCCAGTTCCGCGCCTCCCCCGGCGATCCGCGCGCCACCTACATTGCCTCGCCTGAATACTGGGAACAGCTAGGACGGCGCGACCGGGCGTGGGGCCATATGATCGGCGCCAGCCATGGCGAGCCGTTCGTCACCGAAACACCGGTTCACGCCGGTCACCCGCTGGCGCGCCTGCTGGAGCCCAAAGGATGAACGAGGCCGGTCCTGCTGGACCGGCCTCGCCCGGGCAAAGTCTGGAGTGGGCGTGTAAGCCGAGTTCTGTTCGCGGCCCTTGCGGACCGCGCGGCGATCATTCATCTGGACCCCGGGTCACCCCGGGGCCTCAAGCGGCCTACCCGGAGGTCAAGCGCGACGGGCCGCCGCATTCCTCCCTATTTGGCCTTGCTCCGGGTGGGGTTTGCCAAGCCGCCGTGTCGCCACGGACGCTGGTGCGCTCTTACCGCACCGTTTCACCCTTGCCTGATCCCGCCCCCGCCCATGGACGAGGGGCAGGCCATCGGCGGTCTGCTCTCTGTTGCACTTTCCGTCGGGTCGCCCCGCCTTGCCGTTAGCAAGCACCCTGCCCTGTGGAGCTCGGACTTTCCTCCAGTGCCCGAAGGCACCAGCGATCACCCAGCCCACTCCAAACCGAAGGATAGCACGGGACGGGGAGCCGGCACAGCACCCGAAGGGACCTCAGGCAAAAAAATCGGGGTCGTTGAGCAGCGGCAGGTTCTCGACGTGCTGGCGGGCGGCCTCCAGGAAATTGACAATGTCGCGGCCGGTGCGCAGGTGGGTGTCCTCGGCAAGCGTGTTGAGGTCGATCTCGATGCGCGCCGCCAGATCGACATGGCTGGGATCGGCCGTGCGCAGCGGCTGGACGCGCAGCCAGCGGTTGACGATCCAGCCGTCGGCCAGCGCCAGGCGCGTCAGCAGCCCGAGCTGGACCTCCAGCGGCGCCTGCCCCTGCAGCGCGCGCGGCTGCAGGAAATAGGAGACAATCTTGTCGTTGGCGCTGGAGCGGGTGTCGCAGAACAGTTGGGTCAGCGCCCCCAGCCGGCAGACGCGCAGGTTGTGGGATTCGGCCAGCCATGACTGCAGCGGCGAGAGCTGGGCCTGCACCTGGCCAAAGAGCTCGGCCAACGCGGGCACCCCATCCCCCATTCGCCGCAGCAGAATTTTGGAGGGCGCCAGCTCCAGCGCCCAGCGGCCGCCCTCGGCCAGCAGCACCGCGCGCGGCAGCTCGGGATGGAGCGGCCCGTCGGACTGCACCAGGCGAAGCTCGTTGAAGAGCGGGAACTTCTCGCGCAGCGGCTCGGCGAGGGCGGCGGCGTCGGCGGGGAATTCGAACTCACGGGTCGCCCACAGCGCGACCATCAGCGCGACAGGTCGATGCGACGGGTGCATGCTTACCTCGGTCCTTATTAGATGGGGGGAATCCGGTTGATCATCGAGGCCGAGTAGCCGCCCCCGAAGCCGTTATCGATATTGACGACGACCACGTTGGAGGAACAGGAATTGAGCATCCCCAGCAGGGCCGCCAGGCCGCCGAAGTTGGCGCCGTAGCCGATCGAGGTGGGCACGGCGATGACCGGGCGGCCGACCAGTCCGCCGACGACGCTGGGCAGGGCGCCCTCCATGCCGGCGACGACCACCAGAGCGCGCGCCTGCTGGAGCCGGTCGATCACGGCCAACAGCCGGTGCAACCCCGCCACGCCGACATCATAGATCGCCTCAGCCCGCGAGCCGGTCGCGCGCGCCGTCAGCAGCGCCTCCTCGGCCACCGGCAGGTCGGCCGTGCCGGCGGCCACCACCAGCACCGAACCCTCGCCGCGCTCGGGGTCGGCCAGCCAGGCGGGGCCGATCAGGCGAGCGGCCGGATAGTAGACCAGGTCAAGGAGTTCGGCCTCGACGGCCGCCCAATGCTCGGCGCTGGCGCGCGTCGCCAGGACGGTCGAGTCATGCCCACGCAGCGCCCGCGCGATACCGGCGACCTGATCGGCGGACTTGCCCTGGCAGAAGATCACCTCGGGGCGGCCGTGGCGCAGGGCGCGGTGATGATCCACCCGCGCATAATCCAGATTCTCGAACGGCAACGCCGCCAGCCGCGTCAGGGTCTCGTCGATGGAGACCTCATCGCGCTTGAGCTTGCCCAGCAGATCGATCAGCGCTTCGCGATTCATGGAACCCTTACAGACAGCGGGGATGGCCGGCGCGCCCATGGGTCGCCGGGCCGTTCCATCGTAGGGCGCGCGCGCCGGGGGGTCAATCAGGATCGGCGCGCGGCGCGGGCGGCTCTGATCCTTCCTGTTTTTATATCCCTACGGCTGGGCCGCGTAGGCCGCCCATGCCGCCGCCGGATCGGCGTTGCGATGGATCAGCAGGCGATATTTGAGCACGATCGGCTTCTCGGTCGGCAGCAGGACCGGCTCGCGGCCGGGCCAGATCGCGTTCTGGCAGTTTGATGTGTCGTACCAGTCGCGCAGCAGCGTCGGCTGCGGGTGGCCGGGGTTGTTGGGATGCTGCAGGATCGCAAAGGCCCACGGCTTTCCGTCAATCGTCCCTGCAAGGTTTATCCACGGCCCCGCCTGCAGACCCTCGGTCCTCGGGGCGAGTTTGCCCTCGCGGCCGGTGAAGACGGCCTCCTTCGGCATGAGCACGCGTGCGCAGAAACCGCCGTAACCCTTGACGTCGGTCGAGCCGCCGATGCGCAGCTCGGGCACGAGCGCCTGCAGGCGGATCGTGAAGTCGATCACCCGCACTTCGTCGCGGACCGGGTAAACATGGATGAACACCCGCTCGCGCACGACCGGCTCGCTCCCCTCGCGCCACAGCGGGGTCTTCCAGAGCAGCGAGGTCATGAAGCCGGCCGAACCGTCCTCCTCCTCGTTGGCCAGCCCGAAGCCCATATTCTCCCAGACGATGTTCTCCGAGAGCCACGGATCGCCCATCTTCTCGCCGGCGATGGTGAACTGAGGCCAGCTCCAGAAGATCGCCCGGTGGTGGATGTGGTCCTGCGGAAAAAGGTCGGTGATCGTCTCACCATCGAGCCCCGCCACCGGATGGACGAAATGGGAGCTCATCCGCTTCCCGTCGGGCATCATGACCGGCTTGGACTGATAATGCAGGACCGTCAGGTCGCCCTCATGGATCGTGCAACCCTCCTCGTTGACGACCGCGCGCAATCCCGCCGGCGCCTCAGCCGCAACGGCCGCCGTGAATGCCAGAGCCAGCCACAGGGTGACACCCCAAGCCCTGCTGATCGATTTCATGATGAGCACCCGCCTTCTGAAACATGACCCAAATCAACCATGCCCGCGCAACCTTATCAAGCTTCAAGTAGTGACAAAAAGGACGCGGGCGGGGGCGTAAAGAATTGACAGCCCCAGCGCACGGATGATAGACCATAGAGGTTTATATTGGGCCGGAAAGGCCTGGGGGTGGCGTTTCGCCCGCCCGGCCGGCCCACACCGCCACCGATGCCGAAAGGTCCGCACAGCAATGCTTGAAAATCCATTATTTATCATGATCGCGATCATCTTTCTCCTGTTCTGGGTGCTGATCCTGCGGCCGCAGCGGCGCGAACAGCTGCAGCGCGAACAGATGCTGACCAGCCTGGCCAAGGGCGATCAGATCGTGACCAGCGGCGGCATCTTCGGGACCGTTGAAAGCGTGGACCAGGAAAAGGGGACGCTCTCGCTGACGGTGGCGCCCAAGGTCGCCATCCGCGTCAGCCGGGCTGCGGTCGCCAGCGTGATTCAGAAGAAGGGCGCACGCGAAAAGGGCGCCGCCGAGGATGAAAAGTAGGGCCACTGCGGCCCGGGACTGCGCGGGTAAATCGAGGGCCCAAATACGATCCCCGCTTCATTTGAGTTGTGATTTGATGTTGTTGCCTCATAATAGTTAAGTTCCACGGCCGCATGGGCGGCCGTGGACGTTCAGCCCTCCAGGCGGGGGCGCGCGCGTGCCCCACGGGGCTTAAATCAAGGGGACTCGAAGAGGAACATGAAACCCATTTCTAAATTGCGCATCTCGATCATCGTGCTGGTGACGGTCGTGGCCCTGATCCTGACCTTCCCCACCATCCGTTACTACCTGCACCTGCGGCACCAGAGCGAATACACCGCGCTGCTGACCCCGCGCCCCGAGGGACCCGAGCCGCCCGCCGCCGTGGATGAGGCGGCCCGCCAGCAGTGGGAAGCGCAGAATCCCGAACTGGCCGCCTGGTATCAGGAGCATGCGCCCTATCACCAGTGGGCCGAGCGTGAGCAGCAGTTGCGCCAGCGGGCGATCCCGCTGGGGCTGGACCTGCAGGGCGGCGTCGACGTCACGCTGACGGTGGATGAGGCCAAGGCGATCGCGGGCGAGGTCGATGAGCTGCGCGCCAGCATTCAGCGCGCCTTCGAGAATGAGCAGATCAACGTGGAGACTCGCCTGCTGGCGGGGCAGCCGGCCTTTGAGCTGCAACTGCTCGACACGACCAATACGCGGCGCGCCTCGATCCTGATCAGTGAGTGGCAGCAGCGGATCACGGGACCGATGAACGAGGAAGCGCTTGCGGCCGGACCGGTGGTCTACCGGATGGAGGAGAGCGAGGTCGCGCACCGCATTTCGGAGACGATGGACGGCGTGCGCAAAGCGATCTCGGAGCGCGTCAATGCGCTGGGCGTGACCCAGCCGCGCATCTCGCTGGTGGGCAACGACCAGATTCGCATCCAGGTGCCCGGCTACAAGGACCCCCAACACCTGATCAACACCGTCATCCGGCCGGCCCACCTGGAGTTCCGGCTGGTGCATGCGCGCAATCATGAGCTGATCGACCCGGCGACCGGACGGCTGCGGGTCGGGGCGGAACTGCCGGTGGGCACCGAGCTGGTGCCGGGACGCGAAGGCCAGCTCAACCGCGACACCAACCAGATGGAATTCAAAGAGGTCGAGTATGTGCTGCTGGACCGGCCCGAGCTGACCGGCGCCAACCTGCGCAGCGCGGGCGTCGACATCGACCCGATGCGGCTGGACAATCCGATCGTCGTTTCGCTGGCCTTCGACGCCGAAGGGACACGCCGCTTTGCCGACGTGACCACGCGCCACCAAGGCCGCCAGATGGCGATCCTGCTCGACGGCGTCGTGCGTTCGGCGCCGGTGCTCGAGGATCCAATCCTCAACGGGCGCGCGATCATTCGCGGCGGCTTTACGCAGCAGGAGGCCACCGAACTCTCGCAGGTGCTCAAGGCGGGCGCGCTGCCGGCCGAGCTGCAGATCGAGAGCCAGCGGGTGGTCGGCGCCACCCTGGGCGGCGACTCAATCGTCTCGGGCGTGCAGGCACTGCTGGTGGGTTCGCTGGCCGTCACGATCTTCATGGTCGTCTATTACGGCACCGCCGGCGTGATCTCGGTCCTCGCGCTGATCCTGAACGTGATGATCATCCTGGCCATCATGTCGCTGGCCAATGCGACGCTGACGCTGTCGGGCATCGGTGGCATCCTGTTGACGGTCGGCATGGCGGTGGATGCCAACGTGCTGATCTACGAGCGCATCCGTGAGGAGCTGGCCGCCGGCCGGCCGCTGCGCCAGGCGATCGGCACCGGCTTCAACCGGGCCTTTACCGTCATCCTGGACTCGAACCTGACCACCTTGCTGACGGCGCTGGTCCTGTTGCAGTTCACCGAAGGCTCGGTCTTCGGCTTCGCGCTGACGATGACCTTCGGCCTGCTGGCCAACCTGTTCACCGGCCTCACGGTCACCTACACCCTGTGCGCCCTGTGGTTCAGCCGGCGCGGCACCCTGAACCTGGGCAAGCTGGCGATGTTCAGCAAGGCCAATTATGACTTCATCAACCTGCGCAAGCTCTCGATCCCGTTCTCGATCATCCTGATCGTTGGCTCGCTGGTGCTGCTGGCGGCGCGGGGCGGGCTGGTCTACGGCGTCGACTTCAGTGGCGGCTATCGTGCCGAGGTGGAATTCACCGAGAACGTCGGCATCGATCAGATCCGCGATGCGCTCAACATGCCTGACGAGCGGGTGCAGGAAGTGGTCGGCGAGGTCAACATGTTCCTGATCGACGTCGGCCTGGTCGAGGCGGCGGAGGGGCAGGAGGTCAGCCAGCTGCAGGCCACGCGCGAACGGCTGCAGGAGCAACTGAACAGCCAGTTCGGCGCCGAGGGCTACGTGGTCCTGGCCGACTCCGGCTTCGGCGAGGAGACCAGCCGCGGCTTCCTGAACCTGGCCATCACGCTGGTGTTCCTGGCTTCGCTGGCGATCCTGGCCTACCTGTGGTTCCGCTTCGAGCTGGCTTTCGGCGTCGCCGCCATCATCGCCCTGGTGCACGACATGCTGCTGGTGGTGCTGCTGGCGACGCTGTGGAATGTGCAAATCTCGCTGGACACGGTGGCGGCCCTGATGGTGCTGCTGGGCTTCTCGGTCAATGACACGATCGTGGTCTTCGACCGTATCCGTGAGAGCACGCGCACGATGTTCAACAAGAGCTTCGGCGAAATCTGCAACATCTCGATGAACCAGACGCTCTCGCGCACGATCATCACCTCGGGCACCTTGCTGTTCACCTCGCTGGCGCTGCTCTTCATTGGCGGGGCGGGGCTGGCCTCGTTCGCCAAGGTGATCACGCTGGGGGCGATCATCGGCACCTATTCCTCCAACTTCCTGGCCACGCCGCTGGTCTATGAGTGGAATCGCTACAAGGGCAACCGGCTCCAGCAGGCGCTGGCGGCCAAGAAGAAGAAGGTCGAGGCGGCCAAGCCGATCGGCGGGCGTCCCGCCGGCGGCGCCCCGCGCCCCGGCAGCGCCGGCCGCTGAGCCTCTTTACGAGAATGACCACCTGACCGCCCCGGCGCTTCACACGCCGGGGCGGTTTCTTTAAAGTTTATGCCCTTAGAAATAATTTGTGGCTTTGGGAGCGTAACCGGCTGAAGCCGGCGGGGGAATGAGGGTCGGCGCACCTGTATGTGTTTAGCAAGGCAGTGACGCCTGGCAACATCACGCTTAATACTGGCGCCCAGGCCGCCACGCTCAACACGTACCGCGCTGACGCATGCTTGCGCTTGCGATGTTTGGTGACCCACAAATTCTTGAGAAGAACCTTAATTTAGACTCAGCATGTCGGGCTGGCTGAACGTTGCCTCGTCGGGAGGGTCCGCCAGCGCCGGGAGAATCGAGGCGCACCAGCTTTGGGGGCCGGCCGACAGCGGCAGCGGGGCGGCCAGTCCCTGCCGCAACAGGTGCGCGTTGGCCGGGGGCGTCTGGCGTCCAGCCTCAAAGCACCACAGCGGCCGCCGCCGCGCCAGCGCCCAGCGAATCGCATGCGACGAGCCACCCTTGAGCCCGCCAGCCACCAGCACCAGACCCTGACCCAGCGCCGCGATCAGATCGTTGCGCCGGATTGCCAGACCGGCGCTGAATGGCTCATCGGGTCGGCCCAAAGCCAAGGCGGTGGCAGACTGGCGGGCGCAGGCCGGGCCACTCAGGCCGGCGGCGAGGATGCCGCGGGCGGGGATGGCAATTGTGCCGGCGCGGCCCTGGCGGGCGCCCTCATGGGCGGCGCTATCGGCGCCGGCGGCCATGCCACTGACGATGGCGATGCCTGCCTCGGCCAGCACCCGTGCCAGCACGCGCGCGGCCTCCAGAAAACGCGGCGGGCTCTGGCGCGAACCGATGACCGAGCAGGCCGGCAAGGCGAAGCGGCTGTCGTCGCCCGCCAGCCAGACCCACGCCGGCGCCGCCTGCTGCAGTTGCCGCTCCAGGCGCGATGGGTAGCCCGGCCCGCCGCGCCAAGCCAGCCGCACCTGGGCACGGCGCAGGCGATCCGCCGTCGCCGCCGTGACCCGCGCATCGGGCCATTGAACCTCCACCCCGGGCCGCAGCAGGCCGCGCTGGACCAACTCGCCACACAGACGCCGGGCGGCGCGCCCGGTCGGCGCCGGATCGGGCGCCAACTGCGAATCGGCCAGCCAATGCGCCGCCTGGGCCGGCAGGCCGCGGGCGAGGATCAGGCGGACTTCGGCATCGGTCACTTCAGGCATGCGGGAACTCTGTAAAGAATTGATCAGGCGCAGGGCGCAGATGGTTTGAAACCATAATTCAGGGGAGGGAGCAAGCAAAAAAGGGGAGGCGCCAACCTGGGGATACGGAAATGGGGCATCGCACAAGGGGGAATTGGGAAAGATGCGAAATTTCCAAAATTTCACCTTGGGCGGCCGCTCATGCTAGCGTAAATGCAGGTTGAAAAAACTCTGATTTCCTAAGCTCAGGAGGTGGAATGAGATGATTCGCGCCAGCTTGTATAAAATGCGCCGTGGGATCGCGGCCGGACTGATCCTCGTCATGCTGATGCTGTCGACGGGCTGCTACGGCTATTTCCCGCTCACCCGCACAGTCTATCGGGTCAATGGTGAGATCGGCGGCACCGTCGGCGCCGACACGACACAGCGTCGGGTGCTGCAGTCGATCGTGATGTGGGTCTTCCTCATCATCCCGGTCTATGGCGTGGCCTCCCTGGTCGACGCACTTGTGATGAACGTGATTGAGTTCTGGACCGGCGACATTATTGAGGTCGGCCAGGCGGAAAAAGATGGCTACCACTATGCGTTCGTGCCCAGCGCGGATGGCCGCGAAGCGGTCGTCACGATCTCGCACGAAGGCGAGATGATCAGCCAGACGCGCCTGGTCAAGGTGTCGGACCAGATACTGGAAGTGGTGAATGCCCAGGGTCAGTTGCTCGGCAAGCTGACGCGCAACGCCGATGGCGAGGTTGCCTGGCTGGGCCAGGAACTCAACCCCACCCTGGCGAACGCCCTGGGGATCTAAGCCCCGCGCCGGCACGGGCTTTTTTTAATTTTATTCCGCCCATGGGCGTCGAAGCCATCGCCGCCCGGGGGCGGTTTTTTTTTGGGTGGGCCTCCCCTACCCCAAGCGGCGGCCGGAGGGACGCGGTGGGTCGGCCGTTCGACCGGGTTAAGTCGGCTCGAACAGCCGACCGACCCTCACCGGCACGAGCGGGCAAGCAAATTGCTTGGAACCGCACGGGTCGCAGGTCTAACATGACCGGGGGATCTTCACCAAGTCATGTCCAGCGCGTTCATCAACTCCAGATTAATGCTGCTGCGTCGGCGATGGGTTCGAACCGACCAACCGGGGCTTGAGCTGACCCAAGCCTGGCGCTGGACCACCTTTGCGCTGGTTCTGGTAGGGTTCCTGGCGCTGGCGTGGACCGGTGAAATCCATTGGGCCGTCAGGCTGATCTTCATCGGCGGCTGGGTGACGGGCCTACTGATCAGCCATTCGGCCCAATGGTGGCGGCCATGGATGACCCAGTTGACGATGTGGGTCCCGCTGTCGGTCATCGCCTTGATCGTGCTGCAGGGGCGGTTTGAAAGCCTGCTATACCTGCTGATGTTCCTGGGGCTGTTCAAATGCCTGACGCTTCAGGGGCCCGGCGACCACATGCAGGCGATGCTGATGGCGTTCTTCATGCTGCTGGCCTGCACGGTGATCACGACCTCGGCCGGATATCTCATCTTCCTGCTGATCTTCATCGCGTTGGCGATGCTGGACCTGGCGCTGATGTCGATGGCGCGGGAACAGGCGCGCCAGACGGAGGCTGTGCTCCCTCGCGCCCGGGCCCATATCGGCCCCCGCATTTGGTTTACCTCGTTCGGGACGGCGCTGGCGACGATGCTGTTTGGCTACGGCCTGTTTCTGGTCATGCCGCACTATTCGCTGGCCGATCGTTACCAGAGCAACCCTTTCGGCGCGATCGCGCCCGAGGCCGAGGAGGACGTGCTTTCGGGCTACAGCGACGACCTGACGCTGCGCAATATTGGCAATATCGGGCTGGACCAGCGGCTGGTGATGAAGGTGACCAGCGAGTGGCGAGGTGGCAATCTGGCGCCGCCCACCATGATCCGCCTGCGGGGCACGGTGCTCGACCACTACGACGGCACGCGCTGGGACAACCATCCGCGCGTGGGCAACGACAAGGTCTCGGACATATGGGAACGGATCGATTTTGCGCGCGAGGAGGGCGTGCTGCAATGGCAGTGGATCGAGCAGGACGTCAGCCAGATCGAACGCCTGTTCGCCTCGCCGATGCCGGTGCGCTTTGACCGACTGCCCGGGGGGTTCTCGATGCACCTGAGCTGGGTCGGCCTGCGCACGATGAAGCTGACCCGCTACCCCCAGCTGCCGACTTCCGCCGGCAACTGGATCAACTATCTGGCGGTCTCGGCGCTGCAGCCGGAAGCAACGACACTGCTGGAGGGGCTCTCGCAGGAGGGGCGGCGCGCCCCCGCCGACGAGCAGCTGTGGCTCAACGAGGAGTTGGTCGCGGCGAGCCTGCGCGGGCCGGCCGGGCGCCCCAGCCCGATGCTGCAAATGACCGCCGAGGAGCGCCGGCTCAACACGCAACTGCCCTCGGAGCAGGTCAGCGAGATGATCCATGAGCTGGCGCGCGTGCGGATGACCGCCAGCTCGACGCCGGACCAGATTCTGCAACTGCTCGCCTGGTTCCGGGATGACTTCACCTATACCCTGCAACCGCGCACGGGCTTCGGCCGCCATCCTTTGGAATCGTTCCTGATGCATACCCGGCGCGGCCACTGCGAATATTTCGCCTCTTCGTTCGCGCTGCTGCTGCGCGCGCGCAACATCCCGGCACGCGTGGCGCTGGGGTTCCTCAGCACCGAGTTTGAGCTGCCGGAGCAGGAAGATAGTGAAGGGTCGGGCGTCCGGTTCAACATCCGCCAGAGCGACGCCCATGCCTGGACCGAAGTCTGGTTGGACGGCTACGGCTGGCTGACGGTCGACCCGACCCCGCCCGGCTATCGCGGGCGCGGCGCGATGGACGAGCAGGAGGCGGGTGGGCTGCGCTGGATGATGGTCGCGGCGCGCATCCTGTGGCAGCAGTATGTGCTCGACTATTCGAGCGTGCGGCAGGGGGAAATCTTCGGCAATGTGACCGAGCTGCTGCTGGTGCGCACGCTGGCGCGTTCGTGGGGGTGGATTGAGCGTCATTTGGACCTGGAATCGGGGCGGGGATTTCTGGCGCCCAACCGGCGCGGGAGCGGCTGGGAACGCCACCTGTGGCTGCTGGCGCCGCCGGTGGCCCTGCTGATGCTGGGCGGGGGGGGCTGGTGGCTGGGCCGCCGGCTCTGGCGCTGGCCCGGCCGTCGGCGCCGAGCCGACCGCCACGCCTCGCCGCTGGATTTTGTCAACCGGCTGCTGGCGCAACTGGAGCGCAAGGGCTGGCGGCGGCGCTCCGGCCAGACCGTCGGTGAATTCCTGCTTGAAATCGAAGACCGCACGACCGGCCAGTTGGAACTGGCGCCGCTGGTCGAGCTGTATCAGCGGCGCCGATTTGCCGGCGAGCCCGCCGCCGCCGACGACGAGAGGCTGATCAACGAGACGCTGCGCCGGTTGGCCAACTCACACGCGCGCGACATTGAGCCATCCAGCCCCCCTTTCAGCTAAAATGGAGCCAGACCCGAACGGGGAGGGCGAGGCATGCAGGCGGGCCATCCACGGCGGCATCCTGAACTGTCCGAGACGGCCATCGAGCGGCGCACGCAGGAGATCGGCCGGCGCATCTTTGAGCTGCGCCGACGCCAGCGCGCCGGGCTGCGCGCGCTGACCCGCGAGCGACTGGATGAGGCGGCGATGGAGCGCGTCATGGACGACGAAGAGCTGCGCTACCGCCTGCTGCGCTTTGTCGACGTCTATCCGGCGCTACGCGGTGCCGACCAGATTGCCAATCATTTCGAACAGTATCTGGGCGGACGAGACGGAGGTGGCAGCCTGGCGGCGATGTTGGCGCGGCTGGCATATGTGGTCGGCGGCACACATCTGCTGTCGCGTTACCCGCTGGCATGGGCCAGCCGACTTGCTATCCAGTCTGTGGCGAGCCGATTCATTGCCGGGCGCACGCCGGAGGCGGTTGCGCCGCAACTGGCGGGCATGATCCGTGAGGGATTCCTGTTCTCAATCGACCTGCTCGGCGAGAAGGTGGTCAGCGAGCGCGAGGCCGACGCCTTCGCCGCCCGCTATCTGGCAATGATCGAAAATTTGGGGACGCGGCTCGAGCCGCCGCTGGGGCCCGCCGCGCGCCTGGCCGGACCAGTTGTCAATATATCGATCAAGCTCAGCTCGTTGGCGGCGCGCTTTGATCCGCTGGACCGCGAGGGCACGGCGGCTGCGGTGCTGGGGCGCGTCGTGCCGCTGCTGGAGGCGGCCCGCGCCGCCGGCGCCTTCGTCAATGTCGATATGGAGCATTATGAGCTGCGCGACCTGACGCTCGACTTGATCCGCCGGCTGCTCGCCGTGGAGACGCTGCGCGGCTGGGATGGCCTTGGGATGGTGACTCAGAGCTACCTGCGCGATGCCGCGCCCGCCCTGGAATCGATGCTGGCCTGGTTGCGCGCGCACGACCAACCGCTGACCGTGCGCCTGGTCAAGGGGGCCTACTGGGACAGCGAGCTGATCTGGGCCCGCCAGCGCGGCTGGCCCGTGCCGGTCTGGACGCTCAAGCGCGACAGCGACGCCGCCTTTGAACACCTGAGCCGCCGGCTGCTCGAGGAGCGCGCGCTGGTACGCCCCGCCTTCGCCAGCCATAACGTGCGCTCGCTGGCCCATGCGCTGGCGCTGGCCGAGGGGCTGGAGGCGGCGCCCGACCGCTTTGAGTTGCAGGTGCTCTATGGCATGGCCGGACCGCTGGCGCGCACGCTGACGGGGCTGGGCCACCCGGTGCGAATCTACGTCCCCTGCGGCGAACCGATCGCCGGCATGGCCTACCTGGTGCGCCGCATTCTGGAGAATACCTCCAACGAATCGTTCCTGCGCCAGTCCTCCCGGATCGAGGACGAGGCCCAGCTGCTAAGGAGCCCCAGAAACCCGAATCAAGCAACCAGACACGAGAAACTTGTTTAACTTTTTTATTTATGTTCATCTTTTTTCATGGTTTTTATCTGCACGTTTCACGTTTCTAGTTACTAGTTTCGAGTTGATTACTCAGAGGAGACCATCAATGGCACGGGCACTGGAAGAGTTTACCAATGAGCCGCCGCTTGATTTCGCACGCGAGGAAGCCCGTTCGGCGATGGCCGGGGCGTTGGCCGAGATGCGCGCGCGGCTGCCGCTGCTGGCGGGGCCGATCATCGCGGGCAAGCGGCTTGAGATGGCCGGGGAGACGGAAATCCGCAGCCCATCGGACCTGAATCTGCTCGTCGGGCGCTGCGCCATGGGCGGGGCGGCCGAGGCCAATCAGGCGATCGGAGCCGCCGAGCAGGCATTCCCGACCTGGAGCCGCGCGCCGGCCCCCGAACGCACCTCGATCTTCCTGCGCGCGGCCGACGAACTGCGCCGCCGCCGGCTCGAATTCGCGGCGCTGGAGGTTTTTGAATGCGCCAAGCCCTGGCGCGAGGCCGATGCCGATGTCTGCGAGGCGATCGACTTCATCCACTACTATGCGCGCGAGGCATTGCGCCTGAGTGAGCCGCGGCCGATGCAGCCGCAGATACCGGGCGAGCGTAACGATCTGTCGTGGCATCCGCTGGGAGTGACCGCCGTCATCGGCCCGTGGAACTTTCCGCTGGCGATCCCGGTGGGGATGATGTCCGCCGCCGCGCTCGCCGGCAACACCGTCGTCTGGAAGCCGGCCGAGCAGTCGCCGCTGGTGGTGGCTTTGATGATGGAACTGCTCGAGCGGGCGGGGCTGCCGGCCGGGGTGGTGAACCTGCTGCCTGGCCGCGGCGAGGACGCCGGCCAGACGCTGCTGGACTCCCCGCGCGTGCGGATGGTCGCCTTCACCGGCTCAAAGGAGGTCGGCCTGCACATCCTGCGGGCCTGCGCGGGGGTGCCGGTCGGGCAGCCGTTCGTCAAGCGCACGGTGATTGAGATGGGCGGCAAGAATGCGATGATCGTCGACGCCAGCGCCGACCTCGACGCCGCGCTGATCGACATCCTCGCCAGCGCGTTCGGCTACAGCGGGCAGAAGTGCTCGGCACTGTCGCGGCTGATCGCACACGAGGAGATTTACGACCCGCTGGTGGAACGGCTACGCGAGGGGGCGGCCAGCCTCAAGATCGCGCCGGCCTGGGAGCCCGGCTGTCAGCTGGGGCCGCTGATCGACGCCGCCGCGCGCGCCAAGACGGAGGGCTACATCGGGCAGGGCCGCGCGGCGGAGCGCTCGATTTACGTCGGCGAGGCGGGCGAACTAGCCGCACGCGGGCATTTCGTCGCCCCGGCGATCTTCGACGGCCTGCCGGTGGAGCACCCCGTCGTGCAGGAGGAAATCTTCGGCCCCGTGCTGGTCGTGCTGCGCGCGCGCTCGTTCGAGGAGGCGTTGGCCATCGCCAACGACACACCCTATGGGCTGACCGGTGGCGTCCACTCGCGCACGCCGGCGCACCTGGAGCTGGCGCGCGAGCGTTTCGAGTGCGGTAACCTGTATCTCAACCGCGGCACCACCGGCGCGATCGTCGGCCGCCAGCCCTTCGGCGGCACCAAGCTGAGCGGCATCGGCGCCAAGACCGGCGGCCCCGAATACCTCCAGCAGTTCATGATCAGCCGCGCCACCAGCGAGAACCTGATGCGCCACGGATATGCACCGATCAAAGGTGAGGTGGTTTGAAGGGGCGCGGCGGCGGGGAATGGACCGCCGCCGCGCTTTGTCCAGCGTCTGCATTATTCATCATCACGGCCTACCACGAAGCCGATCGGGGCGTTTGCCTTGCGGGGGAAGCGTTCGATCGCACGCGCGAAATGCGTATCGCCCAGCGGCAGCCGCTCGGGACGACGGCCGCCGGCGGCAACCCGATCCTCGATCGCCTCAAAGACTGCCAACCGGCACAGCTCGTTCATCTGCGCCCCCGTGAAGCGGCGGGTGCGGCGAGCCCACTGGTGCGCATCGAAATCACCGCCGTGGCGGACGCGCCAGCGTTTGAGGAACCGCTCGCGCTCGCCCAACCGCATCGGCGGCACCTCCAGCACGCAGTCGAAGCGGTTGGGCCGATCGCGCAGCGCCGGCTCGATTGCCTTGAGGTTGTTGGTCGTGGCAATGGTGATGATGCCGCCCTTCGAGTCGATCCCGTCCAGGCACGACAGGAACTCGCCGACGATCTCGCCGCGGCCGCCGTCATAACGGTCGCGGGCGACCAGGTCGAAGTCCTCGAAGAACAGGATCGTTGGGGCGAACCGCCGCCCCCATTCGAAGACGCGCCGCACGTCCTTGCCCTCCTCCAGCATGCCGGGGGTGCTCAGGATAAAGGTCACGCCGCAATGGCGAGCAAGTGCCCGGCCGATCAGCGTCTTGCCGGTGCCCGGCGGCCCATGCAGCACGATCCCACGCCGCAGCGGCACGCCATTTGCAATGTAGAGCCGGCGATGGCCGAGCAGGTCAATGCAGTTGCGACGGATCGCCCCCTCCAGCGCCGGCGGCAGGACCACATCGTTCCAATCAACCGGCTCGGGGCGCAAGAAATGTCCCGTGGCATCGAAGGACTGGCGCCGCAGGAAATGGTGGCCGTCCATCCATCGACGCAGACGCGGCAGCAGCTTCCTCAGCCACTCGTAACGCCGGCGCGGGATCGAGAAGATCAGGTCGCAATCCTCACACTTTCGCTCCTCGTCCACCCAGATGTCGATGACCATCCGGCCGCCGTCGGGGCCGCGCCAGAACTGACAGCCGTGGCGCAGCAGGAAGTCGAAGCGGCCGGGCGCCACCTCGACGGCCAGCCGCTCCACCGGCTGTGGGCCTTCAGGCCGATAACGGCGCTCGCGTTCGATGCCCCAGCCCTTGAGCAGCGCCGTCAGCGCGCGCTGCGCCATCAACAAGTCCATAATATTGACCGACCATGACATTGAAATGAGCGTCTCGGCCTCGGCCGGGCCGAAGAACTCGCGCAGGTCGATCTCCTCGGCCTTCATTCGCAGGTGACGGTCGATCTCCAGTTCCAGCAGGCGTCCCACCCCTTCGGTTTCATCCTGGGGCAGGACCTGCCGGTGAAGCATCAATTCCTTGATCATCATGATACGCATGCCCTCCGGGGCAGCAGCCGGCCACGACGGCGCGCGGCCGGTGAACTTAATGAGGGAAAGACGGCTCCGGCGCCACCGGGCGCACGCAATGCTGCGTGGCGCCTGGACGGGCCGGGGTTAAATCGGATTGGGCGAGGGTTCTATTAGATCGGGCTTTGGAAGCGAAGGCGCGCACGCCGGCCCAAAGCCCCAATCAGGGCCTCGCGTCGGTGGTGGTGACTGCTGACACGCATCATGCCGCCTCCAATGGAGGATGGAATCAAGGCGAACGGTTGATTAAATCATAAAACTTCACGTGATGACAACATAAAAAAACCAATTTATGAGGCCCGCCTCTGACTGCGCCCGCTCAGCGGGGCGATGCCGGTTACTTCGCCGTGAAGGACGTCGGGATCGAGGTCAACGCCATTGGGCCACTCGATGGTTCGGGAATCAGGATTGACGCGCACCTGCCGAAAAAAGCTGCTCTCGCGCAACGGCGTGAAAACACCCCCTTGCTGAACGAGATCAGCCAAGTCCACAATTCCCTCGGCCCCGTCATCGAAACAGAGGTGGAGCCTATAACCATCCAGGGGCTCGACCGTTTCAACGTGCTTGAGCATCCTGATTCACCATTTCATGCGAGCGGCTGTAATTTCGAAAGCGGTTCACCATGACGGGCCCTCTCCCAATTCTGACATAGCTCGGGGTGATGTAACGCAGCCCATTCCGTCACAAGGCCACGGACACGGGGCGAAAGCTCTCCCTCGATGACAGCCAGATCCTCAATCCCGACAATGGCTTCCTGCCCCTCATATCCAACATGGAAATGAGGAGGCACATGATCATTGTAGAACATTCTGATGACGATGCCGAAAAACCACAGATTTCGGGCATGATTTCAGCATCCAATCCCTAGCCCTTCATCTCGCGCGCTGCCCTGACCAGCTCGGCCAGCTTCTGCATGGCTTCCAATGGGGTGAGGCGGTCGATGTCGAGGCTGGCCAGGTCCTCGAGCACCGGGGGCAGGATCGAGCCGAACAGGTCCAGCTGCATGAGGTCGATGTCATGGATTTCGCCGATGCGCGGGCGGCTGGCGGGTGGCGTGCCATCGGCCTCGGCGGGCGAGCGGCGCTGGCATTCGAGCTGGAACAGGATCTCGCGGGCGCGCTCGAGCGCCTCGGCCGGCATGCCGGCGAGCTGGGCAGCATAGATGCCGTAGCTGCGGTCGGCGCTGCCGGGCACGATCTGATAGAGGAAGGTGATCTCGCGGCTGGACTCGCGCACGGCGACGCTGCGGTTGCAGACGCCCTTGAGCCGGCCCTCAAGGTCGGCAAGCTCGTGGTAGTGGGTCGCAAACAAAGTCTTGGCGCGTCGGCGGGCGTGGCCGCTCAGGTATTCGATTACCGCCCAGGCGATTGAAATGCCGTCATAGGTCGAGGTGCCGCGGCCGATCTCGTCGAGAATGACCAGGCTCTTCTCGGTGGCATTGTTGAGGATATTGGCGGTCTCGGTCATCTCGACCAGGAAGGTGGACTGGCCGCGGGCGAGGTAATCGGTCGCGCCAACGCGGGTGAAGATGCGGTCGACCAGCCCCACGCGCGCCCGGCGGGCGGGGATGAACGAGCCGACGTGCGCCATCAGCGTCAGCAGCGCCACCTGGCGGATGAACGTGGACTTGCCGGCCATGTTGGGGCCGGTGATGATCCAGATGCGGCTGTCGCGCCCGTCGAGCAGGGTGTCGTTGGCCACGAAGGGCCGGTCGGCCAGCAGGGCCTCGACGACCGGGTGGCGGCCGCCCTCGATCTCGAGCAGGTCCGAGCCGTCGACCTCCGGGCACACCCAGCCGCCGCGCAGCGCCGCCTCGGCCAGGCTGGCCAGGGCATCGGCCTCGGCCAGCTGGGCCGCCAGTTGCTGGATCATGGCCGTCTGCGCCAGCACCTCGCCGCGCAGCGATTCAAACAACTCATTCTCCAGCTCGTTGATCTTCTCCTGCGCCCCCAGGATCAGCTCCTCCTTTTCCTTGAGGGCGGGGGTGACGAAGCGCTCGCCGCCGGTGAGCGTCTGGCGGCGGATGTAGTCGGCGGGGACCTTGTCCAGATTGGCCTTGCTGATCTCGATGTAGTAGCCGAAAACGCGGTTGTAGCCGATCTTGAGCGAAGCGATGCCGGTGCGCTCGACCTCCTCGGCGCGCATGCGGGCGATCCAGCCCTTGCCATCGCGGGTGATGGCGCGCAGCTCGTCCAGGCGCGCGTCGTGGCCGTCGCGAATCATCCCGCCCTCGCGCACCGAGACCGGCGGGTCGGAGGCGAGGGCGGACTGCAGGCGGTCGGCGAGGGCCGCCAGGGTCTGCATCTCGTCGCCTAGGCGCCCCAGCCGGCCCGCCCCCAGCGACATGAGCGCCGCCTTGATCGAGGGAGCCTCGCGCAGCGAGGCGGCCAGCGCCGCCAGGTCGCGCGCGTTGCCCGCCGCGCAGGCGATCCGCCCGAGGATGCGCTCCAGGTCGCGCACGCCGCGCAGGCCCTCATCGAGCTGGCGGCGCGCGGGAGCTTGGGAGAGCAGGGCCTCGATGGCCTGCTGGCGCGCCTGGATGGCATCGACTTCCTGGAGCGGCTGGAGCAGCCAGGCGCGCAGCAGGCGCCCACCCATCGGCGTGCGCGTGTGGTCGAGCACCTCGAGCAGGGTGGCCGAGCGGCCGCCGTCGACCAGATTGCGCGTCAGCTCGAGCGAGCGCTGGGTGACCGCGTCGATCATCATCGTGTCGCGCACCGAGTAAAGCCGCAGCCGGCCGATGTGCGAGAGCCCGCGGCGCTGGGTCTCGCGCAGGTAGGTGACCAGCGCCCCCGCCGCGCCAATGGCGGCCGGGGAATCCTCGGCACCGAACCCCTGCAGCGTGGCCACGCCGAGCTGCTCGAGCAGCGCCGCGCGCGCGCTTTCATGACGCACCATGCCGCGGTCGACGCGCGTGCGCACCGGCGCCGAGCCGCCCCCCAGCAGCGCCGCCAACCCTGGCCCCAGCAGCTCCCAGTCCTCCTCGGAGGCCAGAATCTCGGCCGGCGCGACGCGCGAGATTTCGGAGAGCAGCACGGCGCGGGCATCGTCGCCCGCCAGCTCGGTGGCCGTCAGCTCGCCGGTGGAAAGGTCGGCGTAGGCCAGCCCCCAGTTGCCGTGGTGGCGCGCGACGGCAGCGAGATAGTTGCCGGCCTTGTCGTCGAGCAGGCCCGCCTCAATGATCGTGCCGGGGGTGACCACGCGCGTCACCTCGCGGCGCACGACTCCCCTCGCCTGGCGGGCGTCCTCGACCTGGTCGCAGATCGCGACGCGCCGGCCGGCCTGGATCAGCTTGCGCAGGTAGGCGTCGAGCGCGTGGTAGGGAATCCCGGCCAGCGGCAGGGTCTGGCCCTTGCCCACGTGCTTGCGCGTCAGCGTGATCCCCAGGATCTGGCTGGCCTCGCGCGCGTCCTCGCCGAAGGTCTCATAGAAATCGCCGATGCGGAAGAAGAGGATATCGTCGGGGTGATTCGCCTTGATCTGCTGATACTGGCGGATCATCGGGGTCAGCGAGGTCTCTTTGGCCATGTCATACTGCGTCCAGCCGGTGTCTCGTGCGCGCGCGTGTGGTTTCGCCCGGCTACGGATGAACCAGCAAACCACAGCCCGCCGGTGGAGGCAAGCGTCCCGCGGCACCGGGGTTGCGATCAACGAGGGCCGGGGGGGCGACGGCCGGGCGATTTTTTACGATACGGCTTTCACCGCCCTGGCGCCCTGTGCTAGATTAATGGAGATGGCCGGCCCGGATGCGGGCGGCAATGAGTCAGGTTGATCAACGGCGTCCCGATGCGTCGGTTCCCAAGTGGGGGCGAAATGGTTTCGACGGGATATGCTGTGGGAATGGTTGCAAGCCGAGGATTGTTGGGTCAGCCTCGTTAAAAAGACCTGGCAAACAACAACAACTGGCGAAGATCAACTCGCCCTGGCGGCCTAAGGCCGCCCGTCCACCCGCCGCTTGCCTGTGGTAGCGGAGTGGGCGTCAATCAGCAGGCTGGCGTGCGGGACCCCTGCTCGAGGTCCCAAACGCGAGATTAACCGGGCTGGCTCAAAGGGCAGGGCGTCGATCCCCGGCCCGCGAGCGAGATCAAATGACCGACTAAGCTTGTAGACGCTGTTTTTGCAGATATTTCGGACGCGGGTTCAATTCCCGCCGCCTCCACCAATCTTCTTCCCAGACAGTCCCGCGAGATCCGAAGAACCCGCCGAAATGGCGGGTTTTTCCGCGCCTACAACCGCACCGCCTTCCTTCCCGAACGTAAGAAAATGATGCAGGACTGGGCCGACTACCTCGACAAGCTCAAGGCGGGAGCTGAGGTGGTCGAGATCGGGAGAAGCGCGTGAGGCCAGTATCATCGCTGAGCTGGCAGCCGTCGCGTTTCAGCGAGCTGCCGGGCATCATCGAGGTCAAGGAAGGCGAGCTGATCATTCATGACCACGACCAGCTGACCCCCGAACAGCGCCGGTCGATCCGGAAGATCCGTGCCATGACGATCGGCCGCACCCGCGACGGCCGCGAGATCGAAAGCATCGAGGTCGAGCTGTGGGACAAGGTCCACGCCCTCGAGCTGCTGGCCCGCCACCACCGCCTGCTCGGCAACGACGCCCCCACCAGCCGCCAGACCATCCAAGTCTACATGGACTTGGGCAGCGAGCGGCCACGGTTCGCGGGCGACCAGTGATAAATCAAGGCCGCCGGTCCACCGGCTGCACCCGCCATTCACCCCATCGAAATCAAGGAGTTGTGTGATGTTGGCAGTAGGGGGGTATGGGACTCTATCCGCGTCTACAATTCCTCGCGCGCGCGAATCGGCGGCCGCTGGTGTCAGCCATGCTCTTTTTCTTTGACAGACTCAGTCAGCGCGTCTACTAATAGTTACGTAGGTTCGTATTTATTAGTGGAGGCCCGTGGATGGCTCGCTCATCGGTCCGGCCCAGTGATTTGGAACTTCAGATTCTCGGCATCCTCTGGCAGCAGGGGCCGCTGACGGCACGCCAGGTGCTCGAGGCGCTGCCCGACGGCAAGCAGCGCGCCTATACCACCGTGCTGACCACGATGCAGATCATGGAGCGCAAGGGCCTGGTGGCGCGGCGGATCGATGCGGTCACGCACATATGGCGGCCGGCCGTCTCGCGGCGGCAGGTGATGGGGCCGCTGCTCAAGGGGCTGGTTCGCAACGTCTTTGGCGGGCGGCCCAGCGCAGCGCTCCAGCAATTGCTCGCCGGCTCGACCGTCGACGCGGAGGAACTGGCCGAGATCCGCCGCCTGCTGGCCGAGCACGAGGCGCGCGCCGCCGCCAAGGATACCCGGGAGGAAGGCCAATGAGCCCCTTGGCCCACCTCTTCATGCTGCTCGAGCTTCCGTTTTGGTCGTCGCTGGTGACGGGCCTGCTGCACACGCTCTGGATCGGGGCGCTGTTGGCGCTCGTAGCGGTGGGGGTGCTGCGCTCGGTTGCCACGCGCCACCCGGAACTGCGCCACGCCGTCTGCCTGGTGGCGCTCGCGGCGACGCTGTTTGGCGGCTTCGTCGCTTGGGGCGTGGCCGCCTATCAATCCTCGGACGAGTCGGGTCGCGAGATGGTTGGGGTGAGCTCCATGGAAGCTGCCTCCGTCGCCCCCGCACCGGGTGCCCCATCCCAGTCTGCCGCCGGTGAGGCCGTGTTCGCGGGCAACCAGCCGCCGACCGGGCAATCTGCGCGCGCCGCCGAGTCCTCTTCCGCCTCGCGGGATGCGGGCATCAGTTGGAGCGCACCCTTGGCGCTGCTCTGGCTGGCGGGGGTCCTTCTCATGCTGGTTCGCTTCATGCTAACGGTCGCCGGGGCTCAAGCGCTGCGGCGGGCGGGGCGGCCCGCGCTGGTGGATTCGCCGCTCGCGCGGCTCATCGAGGCGTTGGCCCCGGCGCTGGGTATCACACGTCGTGTTTCCATTTTGCTGGTTGATCGGTTGGTGAGCCCCTGTGTGGTCGGGGTCCTGCGCCCGGCGCTGCTCTTCCCGGCGACGTGGGCGGGGATTCCCGAATGGCAACTGCGCGCGATCCTCGCTCACGAGTTGGCGCACATCGCGCGCCATGATTACCTGGTCAACCTGGCGCAGATGCTCGTCGAGGCGCTGCTGTCCTTCAACCCGGCGGTCTGGTGGCTGAGCCGACAGGCGCGCATCGAGCGCGAGGCGGCCTGCGACGCGCGGGCGGCGCGGGTGCTGGGCGAGGGCGGCCCGCTGGCGGTGGCGCAGGCGCTCGCCGCCGCCGCCGATGCCTTGCGCGGACCCGTTCCGCTGCCCGCCGCCGCGCTCGCGCTCGGAACCTCGCGCAGGCGGGGCCTGCTGGCTGAGCGCGTCCGCCGCCTGCTCGACCCGGTGCACCGGCCCGCGCCGCGGCTGCCGCTGGTCAGCCTGGTTCTTGTGTTGGCGTTCGCCGCGCTGGCGCTGGCCTGCATGAAGCAAGCCGGCGACCTGATCGCGCACGCCGTCCTGAGCCACGAGGAGCGGATCGAGCAGGCCGAAGAGCTGAGGGAGTGGGCGGGCGAGGGGTCTTTTGATCTTGGGCTTGATGACGAAATAAATCGCCAGTCGGTTACGATCGTGGGCGAGATCCGCACATGGGATGGGCAGCCAGTGCCACGCGGGGTTAGAATGAAAATTGAGAGCAGAACACCCCGTCACACAGCCGGGAAAGGCATCAGCCCGATCGGCGCGCGCGGCACTACGATCCGGGACGATGGTTCGATCAGCTTCAGCTATTCCTCTTATATTGGAAATCTCCACATCGGCCTGACCGCGCCGGGTTATGCGCCGGTCTTTGCCGGGCCGTTCAGGGGCGACCGTGACACTACGGTCAGCATCGGCACGCTGGTGCTGGGCGAGGGCTTCACGGCCCGCGTGCGCGTCACCGATCCGGCCGGCGCACCGCTGGCGGGGGTCAAGGTCCAGGCGACGAGCGAGCATCCCAGCCAGGCTTGGCGAGCCAGTGCCACCAGCGACGAAGCCGGCATCCTCACCTTCGAACACGCCACGACGATGCCGCTGCGCCTGGCCGTGCGCCACGCGGGATTTGAGGAGGATCAATTTAAAGGCCTGCAACTGTCGCCCGACGACCTGCCCGGGTGGCGGTTGACGCCCGCCGCGCCGACAACCGGCGTGGTCGTCGATCAGCGGACAGGAAAGCCACTCGAAGGGGTTGAATTCCGGATCTATGGCATGTCGGGCAGCGTGGGCTGGAACGGCGCACGCCACGCGCCGCTGCTGGCAACCAGCGACGCCGAGGGGCGCTTCGTGCTCGACACGCTGCGCGGGGATTCACGCTACATGCTGTTTGCGGATTCGCCCGCCGGGGCGCGCCAGTTGCTGCGCGGCGTCGGCGCGGGCGAGCGTGACCTGCACGTCGAGATGCCGCCCCCGCTGACGCTCAGCGCCTGGATGCCCAAACACGAGTCGATGCAGGGGCGCTTGGGGGACGGCTACTATAACCAGAGCATCCGCGTCGAGCACTTTACCGAAGAATCCCATGAAACCTTCAAAATCGAAGATCACGGCACGACGGTCGGCTTCACGATCACGCACCTGATGCCCGGACCGATTGAAATCACAGCGCTGGGGATCAGCCGCCGGCTGAACATCCAGGAACCGATCGAAGGGTTGCGCTTTGACGAGGTGGAATGGGCGGGCGAACAGCTTGATCTCGCCGAGGCCGAGGCCCGGCTGCGCGAGGAATATCCATTGCGGCCGGTTGTCATCCGGCTGGTGACGCCCAAGGGCGCGCCGCCGCCGACTGGTCATCTGGATGTCAAGCGCACGATCTATAAACCGAGCCGCGGCACTGGCCGGGACGTGGAGCGCTACCTCAAGCCGATGCGCCTGCCGGTCGGCCCCGACCTCACGTTGCGCTTTGAGGTCCAGACGCCCAACGAGCTTGAACTAAACGCCAAGGGCCTCAACGGCTACTGGTTCCCGAGCCAGCGGGAGGAGGACGGCCAGTTCAAGCAGACCGGCGGCAAGGTTCCCCCGGGCGAGCAGCCATTCGAGATCACCGTGCCGCTTCAACCCGCCGGGGGCATCCGCGGCACGATCCACGAGCGCGACGGCTCGCCCGCCAGCAGGATGTTCATCGGCTTGGTCGCGAGTGATCTGCCCAATGGCCTGAACCAGCAGAGCATTGGCCTGAACCAGCAGAGCATTGGGTATTCTGCCAGCCATGGCGACGACAGCAGCCGATTCGCCGCCGCGCCGCTGCCGCTGGTCGGCAGCTATTGGATCGTCGCCGGTCGCGGTCATACCTGGATCATCAGCGACCGGATCCGTCTGAGCAAGCGCCGGCCGTTCGTCGATCTCGAGCTGCGCCTGCCCGAGACGGTCGAGCTTAATGTGCACGTGAGTGACAAGACGGGCCGGCCCCTCAGCGGCGCCGAAGTCAGCTTCACGCTTGAGGGGCCGGGCCACTCCTTCGGCTCGGGCAGTGTCTTCACCGATGGCCGGGGTGTGGTCAGCCTCGCGGCGGTCACCCCGCGCCTGCCGGACCGCTGGCAATACATGCTTGAGGTCCAGGCGGAAGACCACGTTGGCCAGCGGCTCGAACTGGGCCGCGAGGTCGGAGAGCCCGTGCGGGTCGAGCTCAAGCGGGGGCGCGTCCTGGAGGGGCGGCTGCTCGACCTGGAGGGTCGGCCGCTGGCCGGCGCGAAGGTCGATGCGCAGGGCAAGCAAGGCGGGATGTATTACAGTGTGGAAGCCGATGGCCTGACTGACGAGCAGGGCCGCTTCCGCTTGACCCGGCTCGACCCCGAGGTCCGCTATACGATCGGGGCACAGGTCGGCAGTCCCAACTATTCGCCGCCGCGCCTGGAACCGGGCAGCGAGCCCGCCGAGCTCACCCTGCGCCTGGCCCCCGCCGCCTGGTGGCTCGAGCAGAACCCCCAGCCCTGGGCGGGCCAGCAATAGTCGACCTCGGAGCCGGTCGGACTTTACGGCATAAGGAATGGGGACTCCGTCGGCAGCATGTGGTGAGCCTTAAGAGCCACTCCCTTTTCTCTGCCTTACCCTTGGGGGGTATGGCTATGGGCCATCAAGCCGCCCAAAACTAATTCCCGCTTCTGGCACCTTTACTGAAAAATGCCCGGCTGCACGGCGCCGGGCGGCCTGCCGTCGGTCATCGTCCCCTGAGCACCGGGGATCATTCCCCGGGTCCGCTCATGGCCAACCTCCCGCTGATTTTGCCTGGCACATCATGGTTATTGGCTGGCCGTGCGCCGGGGGGAATGGTTCAATACGGCCTGAGGCTGAATTTTTTTACGTGGGCCGTGAGCGTTTCGGTCGCGCGCGGCGTCTATCCTGTTACAGGCAGGGAGCGTGAACTCCAGGAGAGGACGTGACGGTGGAAGATGGCGCCCTGGCGGCGGCGGCGGCGGCGGGGGATGAACGGGCGTTCGCGACCTTGGTCGAACGTTACCGTGGCTATATCCATGCCATCGCCTGGCGGATCGTGCTCGACGAGGAGGAGGCGCTCGACATCGCGCAGGAGACCCTGATCAAACTCAGCCGCTCCATCGGCCAGTGGCAGGGTCGCGGCAGCTTCCGCGCCTGGCTCGGCGCCATTGCCAGCCGCACCGCGCTCGACCAGCGCCGCCGGCCGGGTCGGCGTGAACGGCCGACCGACCCGCAGTCTTTTCCCGAACCGGGCGCCGGGCGGATGGTGGCGATGGCGGCGACGGTGCGTTCTCCGGTTGAGCTGCTCGTGGCCGAGGAACGACGCGAACAGGTGACGGCGGCGATGGGACGGCTGACCCCGCAGCAGCGCGCGATTTTTCAGCTTCGCCTGGGCGAGGAGATGCTGCCGGGCGAGATTGCCGAGCGGCTCGGCATCCCGGCGCGCCAGGTGCGCTCGCAACTGAGCCGCGCCATCGCACGCCTGCGGGAAGAACTGGCCGAAGAGAAATGACCCTCGCGGTGAATAACGAGAAGGATGATCACCCATGAACGATCCCAGAACCCCGCGACCCGACGAGGAGCGGCTGCTCAAGTGGCTGCTGGGCGAGTTGCCGGCCGACGAGGCCAAGGCGATCGCGCACGAGCTGGAGGCCGACCCGGCGCTGGCGCTGGCGCGCGAGTGGATCCAGGAGGAAGCCCCAGGCGCGGAGCGGGCCGATGAACTCGTCTGTCCGCCGCTGCACACGGGACCGGCGCGCGTGGCGCACCATCCGCTCGTGCCGGCGTGGTTCTGGCAAGGCGCGGCGGCGGCGGCGATCTTTATTATCGGGTTCGGCATGGGCCAGATTGCGCCGCTGATCGATGCCACACCGCCCGCGCCGGTGCAGACATCCTATGATCATTATCAACTGCAGGCCCCGGTCGCGGAGCCATCGGCGAGCCCGGCCGTGCCGGCGACCCCGGTGCAGCCCGAGCCGGCCGATGCGGCGCCGCCCGCCGAACCGCAACCGCCCGCCTCGCCCGCGCGCCAGGAGATCCGCCTTGCCCAGGCCGATCCGCCGCCGCGCTACGTCAGCGAGGAGAACGGCCGCGTCACGATCGAGACCACGCTCGCCGGCAGCGGCGCGCGCGCGGTCTGGGTCATCGACGGCAACTTCAGGCTGAGCGAGTGAATGCGTCGCCTCCCGGCGGAACGCCGAGCTTGCCCTGAAAGGGCAATCCAGTTCAAAAGCCCAAGGTGAAGCGCAGCGCAACCTTGGGTCGCGAGGGGAAGAAGATCGAGCCCTGAAAGGGCGGCCCAGCATGATGCAGACGGTGGTCCCCCGAACTGGGGCGCCCTTTCAGGGCTCGCATGGAAATCACGCACACCCCAGGGTTCCGTTCGCTACGCTCGCTTCACCCTGGGCTTTTGAACTGTGACGCCCCGTTGGGGCTGAACGACACGACCGGATCGAATTTGGAACGTGCAAAGCGCACAAGGAGCCTGCTCGCCATGAAACCGCAGATTGTCCGCCCGGCCATCTTCCATCTCGCCGCGCTGCTGCTCGCGCTGATAAGCTTCGCCCACGCGCCGCTCGCCCGTGCGCAGGATGAAGCTCCTCCGGCGCCAGCGGCGGCGGTGACGCCCGCGCCCGATGATGATCGCGAGCAGCGCATACAACGATCACGGCGGGCGATGCAAAATTTATTGGATGAACGAACGATCCGCCAAGATCGAGCCGAGCAGCGACAGCAGGAAATCAAACCGGGCAGCGAGCCGCGCGAAGGAACCCTACTACCCGGGCAAAGCGTCGAGGTGCATGGCGTGCGGATGACATGGCAGGTGCAAGCGGGCGATCAATCCACTACTCCGCCCGGAACCATCCTCCTCGAGTCGCCCGCCGGGCATACAGAAATTAAACCGGAATCAACACAGATCTACCTCAATCAAGTTTACTTGACAATCGTTCTGGGCGTCGGGGACGGCGATAGCTGGCTATTGCGCTACAACGCTGAGCTCTTCCCCGCCCAGTGGCGGCCACACGCCGGGCCCGTGATGATCTATATGCTTCCAATCTCATTTTTGAACCCGGTCCAAATGGGTGAGTTGCGGATGCATGTGCGGGAGGACGCGGAGCAACTCCCCGACGGCTCAAGTTATCTCATGCTCGAGGTCCGCAATGAAGCGGATGAGGTCGTTTCCAAACTTGCCTTATCCCGAGGGTTCCAGCACAACATCGGCCGCTATCAGATTGAAGTAGATCTCGTCAACGAAGCGACCCGCACGGCACTGCTTCAGGTGAGTGCCCGACCCGATCCGACGGTCAAGGGGCGGCTTGCTTATCTGGAAGCCTTTGTCGTAGATAACGATATCTCTTTACAAAATGCCTTGGAAAATCTTGCGCAACACGCCGGAATTGAAGTCCGCTGGCTGCCTGCGTCAGGACATCCCCAATCGGCCCAGTATTTGAATGAGCTGCGTATGCAAGATCAACTGGGCAAGGTTGCACCCACCGCGGGTCCGGGCGGACGGCCTACTGGGAGCAGCACGATTTACACCACAACAGCCGAAGCGATTGTCGATGAATTCCGGAAGAAATGGCGGGTTGCCGAATTCACATGGATCGATGACCAGACGCTGGAAGTGACGCCGCGCGACTACGAACATGTCGTCGAGCGGCGGCAGGCCGAGGAAGCGCGCCAAGCTCGGAATGACAAGCTCACTGAGACCTTTAAAAATGAATATCAGCCCGAGATGCGAGCTTATCCGCTGCAGACGATCACCCCCGCCTCGGCCCAGGCGCTAATCGAACCGCTACTGTCGCGCTACATTCTTATCGCTGAGGGGGCGATGATGGAACTGCATATCAGGCAAGTCGGTGCGGATGCCCCTGTTAATGCGAGAGCCGAAGCCAAGGAATTCGCCGTCGCTGACGACAAGGCCGGCGCGCTGATCGTCACGGCGATCCCGGCGACGCATGCCAGGATCGAGGAGTTGCTCGGCCACGTCGACAGCGCGCTCATGCCGCGGGTGCAGCAGACAACGATCCCCGAGCGCCATCGCATCGAGGCACTGCTACTGACGGCCGCCCCCCCCGGCGCCCCCCCGCGCACCGAAACCGAATACCACCCGCTCATGCCGGCGGTAAAGTATCAGGGGGAAAAATTCCTTTTTAAGGAGGCAACTGGCGGGGGCAGTGAGGTTCAGGTGACATATATGAATTCCGAAATTGGTGTGCCGCGTGCCTCCGGTCCCGAGCCGGAGTGGCCGCCGCTTACCGACTGGATCGACCGGCCGGTCTCGGAGGTTATTACATACATTGAAAATGATCTCCGAATCGAGCTTGCGGGCCTGGATGAACAGACGCGAACGATGAAGGAATCCCCACTTGAAAGGCTGAACCGAGGATACGATCGCGTGGCGGAGCGGTATCGGCGGGAATCGGTGCTGACTGTTCAGGATTTTTTGGACATGATCGCCTCCAAAACTGGTTTCTGGATTCGCCGCGATCCCGAACGTTCTGATTCACGAGGGCGCTATGTCTATTATAGCAACGTGAACCATAGCCCACTGCCGTCGCCGGAAGAGGTGCAAATTCCCGGCGTCAATCCTGGCGATCGGATGGATGTCATCATGATTGAACCGAGACGAAACCCTTATACGAATATGATCACACACATCGAAGTAACCTACCGGCGCGCGAAGGATTCGGCAAGCCATGCAGGGCTCTCGCCCGAAGACCTCCGCTCGCTAGGTATTGGTGACGTCCGAGAGCTCGGTCGCGCGGTGCTCGACGTCACCGCCGAGCGCGGCGAGTTGGGGCGCGTCACGGCGCGCTTGGGCGAGGGCTACGAGGTCGAGCTGGCCTTCCAGGATCTGCGCGATCCTTACCTGATCCTGCGCGGCACGCTCAAGCAGTCGGGCAGGGATGACGAACCGGCGCAGCGGCTGCTCGAAAACAGCGTTTACCTCGAAACCAGCAAGCCGGCGCTGCTGGGGCTCACTAACCTGCGCGAGGCGCTGATCCTGGTCCTGCGCCGTCTCGAAACAGCGCAATGATCGGCATTTACTTTTTGACCGTCTGGCTGCGGGTGCGGGCCATCTCCTGGGCGTATTCGTCGATGCCCATCTGCCGGATGCGACGGATGCAGTCGGCGCGGTCGGACCGGAAGATCCAGCCGAACAGCTTGCCTAGGAAGTTGTTATAGGTCGGGCAATCGGCGGGGTCGGGAGCCTTGGCGCAATCGGCGCAGGTGGTCAACTCGTTTTGCCGGCAACAGGTCCGGATCTTGCACCAGGTGGCCGTGAGGTTCGCCCGGCAACCCTGGCAGCGATCCATCAGATAGGCCTTGCATGCGCCGCAATAGAGTCCGCAAAAAGAAACCAGCTTCGGATCGGCAACGATCGGTTTCATGGGCTTCGCCCTCCCCTTGCCCGCAGTCGATTTTGTTGGATCATACTCCACCCCCGGCGGCGGATTCCAGTGCCGATCGGCGGGCCGGCGGACGGCCCTGCCGGTGAACCTTGTTGACCCGCTCGAGCGCGCCATGGATGATTTTATGAAATGAATGGCTACAAGAAATCGATGCGAGGGGGGGATGGGATGATGGCTGGTCGCATTCGCAGGTTGATCGCTTTGTGTTCGCTGGCATTGCTGGCCATGACGGCCCACGGCGCCGAATCCGCGGACCGGATGCGCGTCGACCTGGACCTGGAGTATGCGAGCGTCGAGGGGCGGTCGCTGCGGCTCGATCTTTATCGGCCGCTTGCCGCCAATGAGGCCACCACGTTTCCCGTTGTGGTCTGGATCCACGGGGGTGGTTGGCGTTCGGGGACCCGCAAATCGGGCACGGCGCGCGCCGCGCAGTGGCTCGTCCCCGCCGGGATCGCGGTGGCGGGGGTGGAATATCGGCTCAGCGGCGAGGCGAAGTTCCCGGCGCAGATTCACGATTGCAAGGCGGCGGTGCGTTGGCTGCGCGCGCATGCGGACCAATACGACCTGGCCCCCGAGCGCATCGGCGCCTGGGGCAGCTCCGCCGGCGCGCACCTGGCCGCGCTGCTGGGCGTCACCGCCGGCCATGCCGAGCTCGAAGGGGACCTGGGCCACGCCGACTTCCCCAGCCACATCAGCGCGGTCGTCGATTGGTGGGGGCCGATGGACCTGCTGGAGCTCGCCGAGCTACGGCGCAATACCCCCCACCCGACGCTGATGGCACTGTTCGGGTTCCCCCCGCACGAGCAACCGGAGCGGGTGAAACTCGCCAGCCCGATCCACCACGTCACCCCCGAATCCCCGCCGTTCCTGATTATGCATGGGCTGGAGGACACGGTCGTGCCGCCCTCCGAAAGCATCGCCATGGACCGCATCCTGCGCGAGCACGGAGTCGAGAGCACACTGCATCTTTACGAAGGCGTGGGGCACGGAATCCGGGGACCCGATCTAAGCGAATGGCAAATTGACCGCAAGGTCGTGGAGTTCTTCATACAAACGCTCGGGACCACACACTGAGACCGGAGGCAGATTTTGGGGCAGCTTGAATTTGTGATTTTGCACATGCCTGAATTATTTATTCTTAGCAGGCCTGTTCGGTAGTCGCCGCCCCCGCCGGCAGCCAGCCCGCGGGGGCGTGCTGCGTTTGGGGGCTTGTTTGGCGGGCCTTTGTCCGGCTTGCCGCGATTCTATGGTGTTTTGCGGTCAATCGTTTATCGTCTTTTGCTTTTGGCCCTCAAGCGGCCTTGCCCAAAAATTGGTGCCAGAAGGCGATTCTCGTACCGCAAGTCCACAGCCGTTTCACCAAAACGCATGAACAAAGGCGAAACGCAATTAGCCGGGACGCATTTCTGACTTTCGCTTCCAGGGTCGGGATGCTTGATCCGATCCAATTCCCAAACCTCCTCGCGCTCTCCATCCATTCGCCTTCTTGAAATTAGCTGGAGGAGACACCGGCAGAGGATGTAGATTCCCAAATGTGCAGCGAATTGTTAAGAGTGGGCTGTGACATGAGGTTGGATTACAAGACGCTGGAGGTCATGCAGAAGCTCAACGCGGCCTGGCGGCTGTTGCAGTCACCTCATGCGCCGCTGGTGGCCAGCTTTCTGGACCGGGTTTTTCTGGAGCCCAACGTGCGGATGATGGGGCAGGCGGACCTGAGCGAAGCTCTCGAGGACACGCTGTTCACGCTGCGCGAACAGCGGCCGGGCGCCTACCCGAGGACCGCGCTCGAATACCTCAACGACTGGGCCGATAACGAGAAAGGCTGGTTGCGCAAGTTCTACGCGGCCGGCTCGGATGAGCCGCAGTTCGACCTGACGCCGGCGGCGGAAAAGGCGCTCAGTTGGCTGGCCAGCCTCGCCGAGCGCTCCTTCGTCGGCACCGAGTCGCGCCTGTTGACGCTGTTCGAGTTGCTGCGCCAGATGTCGGAAGGCAGCGAGACCGACCCACAGGCGCGGATCGATGAGCTGGAGCGGCGCCGCGCCGAGATCGACGCCGAGATCGAGCGGGTCAAGTCGGGCGACATCCCGCTGCTCAACGAGACGGCGGTGCGCGACCGCTTTCAGCAGTTCCTGCAGTTGGCGCGCGAGCTGCTGGGCGATTTCCGCGAGGTGGAGCACAACTTCCGCCTGCTCGACCGCCATGTGCGCGAGCGGATCGCGCTTTGGGAGGGGGGCAAGGGCGCGCTGATCGAGCAGATCCTCGGCGAGCGCGACGCCATCGCCGACTCCGACCAGGGGCGCAGCTTCCGCGCGTTCTGGGAATTCCTGATGTCGCAGAGCCGGCAGGAGGAGCTGACGCGTCTGCTGGGGCGCGTGCTGGAGCTGCCGCCGGTCGCCGAGCTGCATCCCGACGCGCGGCTGCGGCGGGTGCATTACGACTGGCTGGAGGCGGGCGAGCACACCCAGCGCACCGTCGCCCGGCTCTCGCAGCAGCTGCGCCGTTTCCTCGACGACCAGGCGTGGCTCGAAAATCGGCGGATCATCGAGATTCTGCGCAACATCGAGTCGGCCGCGCTGGCGGTGCGCGAGGCGCCGCCGGCTGGCCCCTTCATCTCGTTCCCCGAAAGCTCGGCCGAGATCGAACTGCCGATGGAGCGCCCACTTTTCACCCCGCCGATCCGGCCGGTGCTGCCCGACCTGGAGCTGGAGGCGGGCGAGGCGGAGGTCGATCTGGCCGCCCTTTACGCCCAAGTCGCGGTGGACAAGCTCGAGCTGGAGGGCAACATCCGCCGCTCGCTGCAGGCGCGCAGCCAGGTCGCGCTGACCGAATTGCTGGCCGAGCATCCGCTGCGCCACGGGCTGGCCGAGCTGGTGGTCTATCTCCACCTGGCCGCCGAGTGGCCCCATGTGGTGGTGGATGAAGAACGCGCAGATGTGGTGGAATGGTGGTCCGACGAAGGCACGGTGCGCCGCGCGCGCCTGCCGGGAATTCTTTTTGTCAGAAGCTGATGATGGATCCGTCCTTGGAAAATTCCACGGCCACCGCGCCGCAGCTTGGGCAGGTCGTCGTGCCGCTACTCAAGGGGGTGATTTACCGGGATGCGAATCCCGAGCCGTGGAAGGCGCTGCTCGCGCTGCAGATGACGGTGCGCGAGTATGTTGCCGTGCTCGGGCTCGAACTGGAGCTGGACGAGGCCGAGGGGTATGCCTTTCTTCGCTCGCGCTCGGGGGAAGTCGCCGAGCAGCCCGAGGCGCCGCGGCTGGTGGCGCGCCGCCAACTCTCCTTCCCCGTCAGCCTGCTGCTGGCGCTGCTGCGCAAGAAGCTGGCTGAATCTGACGCCGGCGGCGGCGAGACGCGGCTGGTTCTTTCCCGCGACCAAGTCGTTGAGATGATCCGCGTCTTCCTGCCCGAGGGGAGCAACGAGGCGCGGCTGGTCGACCAGGTCGATCAGCACATCAAAAAAATAGCCGACCTGGGTTTCGTCCAGGAGTTACGCGGGCCGGAGAAGGTCTTCGAGGTGCGGCGCATCATCAAGGCCTTTGTCGACGCGCAGTGGCTTGCCGAATTTGAGCAGCGGCTGGCCGCCTATCGCGACCATGCCGCCGGCCGGAGCGAGCAGGACGATGCATGAACTGGAAGAGCTGAGCCTGGATTTCATCGCCGATGATACGCAGGCCGGTTTCCGGCTGCGCCGGCTCGAGGTCTTCAACTGGGGCACCTTCGACGGCCGCGTCTGGACGCTACGGCTGGACGGGCGCAACGGGCTCCTGACCGGCGACATCGGCTCGGGCAAGTCGACGCTGGTCGATGCGCTGACGGTCCTGCTCGTTCCAACTCAGCGCATCACGTTCAACCGCGCAGCCGGCGCCGACACCCGCGAGCGCACGCTGCGCAGCTACGTGCTCGGCCATTACAAGTCCGAGCGTAATGATCTTTCGGGCAGCTCGCGGCCGGTTGGGCTGCGCGATCACAACAACTACTCGGTCATCCTCGGCGTGTTCCACAACGAGGGCTACCAGCAGACGGTGACGCTGGCCGTCGTGTTTTACTGGGGCCAGAATCCGCAGGGGCAGCCCGAGCGGCTTTATGTGGCGAGCGAGGGGGACCTCTCGATTACGAGCGAGTTCTCGCGGTTCGGTTCGATCGCCGCGCTGCGCAAGCGGCTGCGCGCCGCGGGCGCCGAGTGCCACGACAGTTATCCGCCCTACGGCGCGTGGTTCCGCCGGCGTTTCGGCATCCAGAACGAGCAGGCGCTCGACCTGTTCTACCAGACGGTCTCAATGAAATCGGTGGGCAACCTGACCGACTTCGTGCGCGGGCACATGCTCGAGCCGTTCGCCGTCGAGCCGCGCATCAAGGCGCTGATCGAGCACTTCGACGATCTCAACCGCGCGCATGAGGCAGTGCTCAAGGCCCGGCGCCAGATCGAGCTGCTCACGCCGCTGGTGAATGATTCCGTCCGGCATGCCGAACTGACCGCCGAGACCGAACGGCTGCGCGGCTGTCGCGAGGCGCTCAAGCCATGGTTCGCAGGCCTCAAGGCCCTGCTGCTCGACCGCCGGATCGAGTCACTGGCCGAGGACGCCGCCCGCCAGCAGGCGAAGAACGACCGGCTCGAGGAGCGGCAGCGAGCGCTGCGCACGCAGGCCGTCGAGTTGCAGGCCAGCATCTTCGAGCAGGGCGGCAACCGGATCGAACAGCTCGAGCGTCAGATCGCGCAGCGGGAAATCGAAAAGCGGGCGCGACTGGAGAAACATGGGAGATACGTGGAACTGGCCGGGGCCGCCGGCATCGCGCCGGCCGATGGCGACGAGGCGTTTGTCGTGCAGCGGGGCGAGATCGAGGCACTGCGCGAGGCGGCCGCCGCACGCGAAAGCGAGCTGCAAAACGAGCTGACCGAGCAGGAAGTGACCATGCGCCAGGGGCGCGAGGAGCTGCGCCTGCTGACGGTCGAAATCGACAGCCTGAAGGCGCGCCGCAGCAACATCGACTCGACCCAGGTCAAAATCCGCGAGGCCTTGTGCGCCGCGCTGGGCCTGGAAGAGCAGGACCTGCCCTTCGCGGGCGAGCTGATCCGCGTGCGCGAGGAGGAGCGTGACTGGGAGGGTGCGATCGAGCGCGTCATGCGCAACTTCGGCCTGTCGCTGCTGGTGCCCGACGAGGAATACACGCGCGTGGCCGATTGGGTCGATCGGACGCACCTCAAGGGCCTGCTGGTTTACTTCCGCGTGCGGGGCGACGGCCGCGCGCCGATCCCCACGCCGCACGCGCACGCGCTGGCGCGCAAGGTCGACATCCGCCCTGAATCGCCCTTCTATCCATGGCTCGAGCAGCGGATCGCGCAGCGCTTCGACCACGTCTGCTGCGCGACGCAGGAGCAGTTCCGCCGCGAGAGCAAGGCGATCACACGCGCCGGCCAGATCAAGGCCCCCGGCGAGCGCCATGAAAAGGACGACCGCCACCGGATCGATGATCGCGAGCGCTACGTGCTCGGCTGGGACAACCGGGACAAGATTGAGGCGCTGGAGCAGAAGGCTCGTTTGCTTGAAGCGAGCATCGCCACGATCGGCGGGCGCATCGCTGCACTGCAAAAGGAACAGCAGGCCATCAGTGAACGGCGCGCGGCGCTTGACAAGCTCGGTGAGTATCGCAGCTTTCAGGAGCTGGACTGGAAGCCTGTTGCACTCGAGATCGAGCAGCTCAAGGAAGAGAAACAGCGGCTCGAGGCGGCCTCGGACCTGCTCAGGGCGCTGACGGAGCGGCTGCGCGCCGTCGAGGCCGACGAGACGGAGGTCAATCGCGAGATCAAGGAACGGATCGCGAGGCACAGCTCATTCGTTGAGAAGCGGGCGGCGGCGGAGGAGTTGCGCCGGCAGGCGCGCGAGACGCATGAGGCGGGCGGCTCGCTGACTGGCCACTATGACGCCCTCACTGCGCTGCGCGCCGAGGCGCTCGGCGACCGGCAGCTCACCGTCGAATCCTGCGACAGCCGCGAGCAGGAGATGCGCGAATGGCTTCAGGCCCGCATCGACGCTGAGGACAAGCGCCTGCAGCGGATGCGCGACCGCATCATCGACGCGATGCGCTCCTACAAGGAAGAGTTCAAGCTGGAAACCCGCGAAGTGGACGTTGCCATCGAGGCGGCCGGCGAGTACGGCGCGATGCTCAGCGAGCTTGTGGGCAACGACCTACCCCGCTTCGAGCGGCGCTTCAAGGAATTGCTCAACGAGACCGCCATCCGCGAGATCGCCAACTTCCACGGTCAACTGGCGCGCGAGCGCGAACAGATCCGCGAGCGGATCGACCGCATCAATGCCTCGATGACACAAATCGACTTCAACCCGGGCCGTTACATCCGGCTCGAAGCCGAGCCGACACACGACACCGAGATCCGCGACTTCCTCACCGAATTGCGCTCCTGCACCGAGGGCGAGCTGACCGGCTCGACCGACGAGGAATACACCGAGAAGAAATTCCTGCAGGTCCGCAAGATCATCGAGCGCTTCCGCGGCCGCACCGGCCTGAGCGAGATCGACCGCCGCTGGACAACCAAGGTGACCGACGTGCGCAACTGGTTCGTCTTTGCCGGCAGCGAGCGCTGGCGCGCCGACGACACCGAGGATCAGCACCATTCCGATTCCAGCGGCAAGTCGGGCGGCCAGAAGGAAAAGCTCGCCTACACGGTGCTGGCGGCGAGCCTGGCCTACCAGTTCGGCCTGGAGTGGGGCGAGGTCCGCTCGCGCTCGTTCCGCTTCGTCGTGATCGACGAGGCCTTCGGCCGCGGCTCGGACGAGTCGACCCGCTATGCGCTGGAGCTTTTTGCCAGGCTCAACCTGCAACTGCTGATCATCACCCCGCTGCAGAAGATCAACGTGATCGAACCCTATGTGGCCGCGGTCGGGTTCGTTCACAATCAGGAGGGGCGTGCCTCGGTGCTGCGCAACCTGACGATCGATGAATATCGCGCCGAGAAGGCCAGGGAGGGCGCGTGAGCTGGACCACTCCCGCCGACATTCGTGCGCAGGCACGCCGGTTATGGGAGAGCGGGCGGCTGCCGGCCGCGCTGGTCACGGGAGAGGAGCTCTTCCCGCGCCGGCTGGTGCTGAAGAAACCCGGCTCGGGCGAGCTGGCCGAACAGTTCGCGCGGGTGCGCGGGTGGATCGACACACTGCGCAAGGGCGAGGCGGACGGCTACCGCATCCGCTGGCGCGAGTTCAATCATCGCGTGCTCGGCGTCAACTCGTTGCCCGACGAGATCTGGATCGATTCGACCGACGATGCGCTGCGCCTGATCGGCCAGCGCACGGCCGCCGCGCGACTGCGCGAACTGGCGGATCAGGCCCGGACGCGCCGGCCCGAGTTGCTCGCCTGGCTCGCGCGCCGTCCGCTGCGCGCGCTCGAACTGGCCCCGGACTGGCCGCGCCTGCTCGACATCGTCGACTGGCTGGCCGCCCACCCGCGCCCGGCCATTTACATGCGCCAGCTCGACCTACCGGGGGTGCACACCAAGTTCATCGAAGCCCATCGCGGCGCCCTCGCCGAGATGCTCGAGCTTGTGCTGCCGGCCGAGGCCGTCGATTGCGAGGCCTCCGGCATCGGCGGCTTCTGCCGGCGCTACGGGTTTCGCGATCGCCCCCTGCGCGTGCGCTTCCGCCTGCTCGATCCCGCGCTGGCCGTCTTTCCCGGTGGCGGGGAGCAGGATATCACCGTCAATCAGGATGTTTTTGCCGCACTCCGCTTGTCGGTCCGTCGTGTCTTCATCACCGAGAACGAGATCAACTACCTCGCCCTGCCGCCGGTTTCGGCCGGCATGGTCATCTTCGGCGGCGGCTACGGCTTCGAGATGCTGTCTGGCGCCGATTGGCTGCACGATTGCGCGGTGCATTACTGGGGCGACATCGACACTCACGGCTTCGCGATCCTCGACCAGCTGCGCGCGCGCCTGCCGCACGCGCATTCCTTCCTGATGGACCGCGAGACCCTGCTGGAACATCGCGCCCTCTGGGGCGAGGAAAGTCGGCCCGAAAAGCGCGACCTTCACCGGCTTACGCAGCCCGAAACAGCTCTCTATGATGACCTGCGTGAGGACCATTTGGCCCCGCGCCTGCGCCTTGAACAGGAAAAAATCAGCTTTGACTGGGTCCGTCAAACTCTCAGCGGTCTCGGATTGATCGGTTGAAAGTGTATAGCGGACACCTGTTGCGGAATAATCAATCCTGCCGGGGTGCTGTTGGGAGCTTCGCCATCCGCCAAGGACCCCCTGGCCCGCCGTTGCGCATCTTGCTGCCGGCATCAAGCTACTCGCAACTTGATCTAAGCGCCGGTGCATGCAAGGATGACCGCAAGTGACAAGATGGTCGCTCTGTCCGGTGGTGCGATCGCACCGTGATCGCCTGCCGATTCTGGAATGGCAGTTGCCTGGAGGGCGTGATGAGTCAGCAATCATTGATGCCGGGTGCCTCTGGATCGGGGCGCGCGCCGAGCGTGCTCGCCCCCGATTGGTGGGACTACACCACGCTCGATCGCGAGCTGTTGGCAGAAGCCGCACGCCTCAGCGCCGAGGATCTGGGCGCCCTGTCGCGGCCCGGATTTCAGGTGAAGTTTTTTGACACGCTCGAGGAGTTTTACCTGGCCGAGGCGCTCGAGTATATCCAGGCCTGGCGCCAGTCCAGTGCCGACAATCCGGTTGGGATTTGCGGCCCGATCGGCCCCACCGAGCAATTGCCGCTGGTGGCGCGGCTGGTCAACGAGCTCAATCTGTCATTGCGCGACGCCCACTTCTGGGGGATGGATGAATGGGTGGTGGACGGACGCGAGGTTCCCGAGGACCACCCCCTGTCGTTCGCAAGGGCTGACATGGAGCTGTGTTTCAACCGGATCGCCCCGGAGCTTTCGATGCCGCGCGAGAACCTGCACTTTCCGAAGGCTGATACCACCGATTACCGTCGCAGCTGGGACGGCTCGATCCGTTGCGCGATCATGCAGGGGGGGCAGGGCGACGTGAAGCACTGGGCCTTCAATGATCCGCCGCGCCGCGAGGGTGCCTGGGTCGAATCACCACCCCCGCCCGAGGAATACCTCAAGTTGCCCACGCGCGTCGTCGACCTCCACCCGCTCACCATCATGCAAAACGCGCGCACTTCGGGGGGCGGCATGGTCGACCTGGTGCCGACGCAGGCGGTCACAGTCGGTCCGCTCGAAACCTGGCGCGCCGAGAAGGTCTCGATCTGGCACGCCGGCATGCACGACAACCCGTTCGGCCTGCGACTGACCGCACTGATGATCAGCAAGGGACTGCCCGACTCGGCGGTGCCGATGTCGCTGCTGGCGCTGCACCCCAACGTGCAGTTCAATTACTATCGGCCCGCCATCGGCACGTGCAGCGTGGAGATGCATTGAGGATGGCCACCGATCCACGCAAGGTCGCATTTGCCGTCGCGGCGCATCCCGATGACATTGAGTTCAACATGGCCGGGACGCTGATGCTGCTCGGCCAGGCGGGTTACGAGCTGCATTACATGAACCTTGCCGACGGCGCCTGCGGATCGCAGACGATGACTCGCCAGCAGACGATCCGGACGCGGCGAAGTGAGGCGCGGGAGGCCGCCCGGCTCATCGGCGCGGTGCATCATCCATCGTTGGGAACTGACCTGGAGATCACCTACGAGCCGAGCCTGTTGCGCCGGCTCGGGTCGGTCATCCGCCGGGTCAATCCGACGATCCTGCTGATTCCCGCGCTCTCGGACTACATGGAGGACCACATGATCACCGCCCGGCTGGCGGTGACGGCGGCCTTCGCCCGCGGCATGCGCAATTACCCGGTCAGCCCCCCGGTCGCGCCGGTGGAGGGGGAGCTGGCGCTGTATCACGCCATGCCGCACGGCCTGCGCGACGGGATGCGGCGGCGCCCACGCGCCGGTCAATATGTGGACATCGCATCAGTATTGGAACGCAAGCAGCAGATGCTTGCCTGCCATCGCAGTCAGCAGGACTGGCTCGACACGAGCCAGGGGATGAATTCATATCTCCAGGCGATGACGGATCTGTCGCGGGAAGTGGGTCGGCTCTCTGGCCGTTTCAAGTATGCCGAAGGCTGGTGCCGGCACCTGCACCTGGGATTTTCGGCCAGGGAAATAGATCCGCTGGGGGAGGCTCTCGGGGCCAAAGTGATCGTGGATCAGCGATATGAAAAGTCTCTCGCCAAGTCATGAGATAAGGAAAAGGAAAACGATGGCGGTCATGGGGGTCGACATTGGCACGTCGGGCTGCAAGGCGGCCGTGTTCGATGACCGCGGCCGCCAGCTGTCGCGTGCCTATCGGGAGTATTCGCTGATCCATGAGCAGCCGGGCTGGGCCGAGCTCGATCCGGACGAGGTCATGGACAAGTGCGTGGAAGTGATCCGCGAGGCGGCGCGGGCCGCACCCGAGCCGGTGGAGGCGCTTGCGATCTCGAGCCAGGGCGAGGCATTCACCGCCGTCGATGCACGGGGCCGCCCGCTCTGCCGGGCGATGGTCTCATCGGATGCACGCGCGGCGGATCTGGCCCGCGACTGGAGCGAGGTGTTCGGGCGGGAAAAGCTCTACCGGATCACGGGTCACACCGCCCATCCCTTGTTCACGCTTTTCAAGCTGCTCTGGCTGCGCGAGCGGCGGCCCGAAATCTGGCGCGCGGCGGCACGATTCCATTGTTTCGAGGACCTGCTGCACGCGCGGCTGGGGCTCGATCCGGCGATCGGCTGGTCGCTGGCGGGGCGCACCATGCTGTTTGACGTCAACCGGCATGAATGGAGCCGAGAGATCCTCGATGCGGTGGGCCTTGCGCCGGAGCGGCTTGCCCGCCCACTTGCCTCGGGGGCGATCGTCGGCACTTTGAGTGGGACGATGGCCGACCAGCTCGGTCTGGCTGCGGGCGCCACGGTGGCAACGGGTGGACACGATCAACCCTGCAACGCGCTCGGCGGGGGGGGCGTGCGCGACGGCGTGGCGGTCTATGGCCTGGGCACGGTGGAGTGCATCACCCCCGTCTTTGGGCAACCGGTGATGAGCCGCGAGCTGTTCGAGGCCAATCTGGCGACCTATGATCATGCCATTCAGGGGATGTATGCCACCGTGGCCTACAGCCTGACCGGGGGCAATCTGCTGCGATGGTTCCGCGACCAGTTCGGCATGGAGGAGGCACGCGAGGCGGATCGCCTGGGCGTCAGCCCCTATGAGTTGCTGCTGGGGGCGATGCCGGCGGAACCGACAAATCTTCTGGTCCTGCCCTATTTCACTCCCTCGGGGACACCGTATTTCGATGCCAGCACGGCTGGGGCAGTCCTCGGGCTGCGGCTGACGACCACCCGCTGGGAACTGCTGCGCGCGCTGCTCGAGGGGGTGACGTATGAAATGCGGCTCAATCTTGAAATTCTGGGCCGGTCGGGGGTTGCGATCGACGAGCTGCGCGTCACCGGCGGGGGGGCCGTCAACCGCGCGTGGATGCAACTCAAGGCCGATATCATGAACCGTTCGATCGTGCGTCCTCGCGTGACCGAGGCAGGGTGCCTCGGAGTGGCGATGCTCGCCCGCGCCGCCCGTGACGGCGGCAACGTGCGTGAGCTTGCCGACGCCTGGGTCGAGCGGGATGAGGCGTTCCAACCCGATCCGACAAACGCCGCCCGATACGATGAGCGATTCGAGGATTACCGCAGACTTTATCGGGCTGTCAGGGACTTCGAGGCGGAGGGGCGGCGAAGCCGGCCGACAACCGGCCGTTGATCGTCCAGATCGTCGTGGGCAACATCGGGCGCTCGTAGTGCGCGGGCGCGAGCCGGCGGGGGAGAGCTTCTCGCCGGCGCAATACGTCATCGACCGCCCCTGCGTAGCCAGCTCGCTGATGAGCGTCGCGCATTCGCGGGTGCTCGGCTCGGAACGGCCTCTGAAACCGCCGGATGCGATGCGACACCCACAAGATGGGCAGCGGGGAATTAGGGACACCCCCTATCTTCGTGTTGGAAGACGCCCCGATAGCAAGATGAACGTTTATAAAGTCATACTTGTGTCCGAAAAGACTTTCCAATCTAGATCAATATTCCACCCACAGCGTGAAATGCAGTGGAAACGAAAGGTGAGAAGATGACCAAGGTTGCGATCAATGGCATGGGACGCATCGGCCGCGCCACCTTCAAGATCCTAATGGAGCACGAGACGCTCGAGCTGGTGGCGGTCAACGACATCGTGCCACCCGACAATATCGCCTACCTGCTCAACTACGACACAGTCTACGGCCGGCTGAATCAGCCAGTCAGAGCCGAAGGCGACGCGCTCGTGCGCAATGGCTTCCGCGTCCAAATGCTGGCTGAGAAGGATCCCGCCAGACTGCCGTGGAAGGAATTGGGCATCGACGTGGTTTTCGAGTGCACGGGGATCTTCACGAAGACCGAAGACCTGAAGAAGCACCTGGAGGCGGGGGCGCAGAAGGTGATCTTGTCGGCGCCGGTCAAGGATGAAGAGACGCCGATGGTCGTGCACGGGGTCAATGACCCGAAGGAAGGGCTGCGCGTGATCAGTTGCGCGAGTTGCACGACCAACTGCATCACGCCGGTGATGGAGATCCTCGGCCGGCGGCTGGGGATTCTCAAGGCGACCATGACGACGATTCACGCCTACACCTCGACACAGCAGATTGTGGACGGGCCGAGCAGGAAGTGGCGGCGCGGCCGGGCCGGGGCGATGAATCTGGTGCCGACCAGCACGGGCGCGGCCAATGCCACAACGAAGGCGCTGCCGCAGTTTAGCGGCAAGTTCAATGGCGTGGCGGTGCGTTGCCCGGTGCCGGTGGGTTCGGTGGCGGACATTGTGGCCGTGAGCGAGCGGGCGACCGACGTCCAGGAGGTCAACCGGATCTTTCGCGAGGAGGCAGAGAGCACACGCTACCGCGGCATCCTCGGCGTCAGTGAGGACGAGCCGGTATCATCGGACATCATCCAAGACCCGCGCGCCGCGGTGATCGACCTGGCGATGACACAGGTGGTGGATGGGGATCTCATCAAGGTGTTTGCCTGGTACGATAACGAGTGGGGCTACGCCAGCCAGATGGTGCGCGAGGCTGCGCATCTGGCGCAGCTGCACAACGCATAGCTCATTTCGGCTGCAAGACAAATTTTCACCTGCTGTTGGGATTCCACCTGCATCGAGATGCGGAGCCGCTCCTTCACTGCCCCTGGTTGGGGGACATGGGGACTCCTCATGCGTCAGAGGTGCTTTGGTTCAATACGCGCTTACCAGCCATCCAAGGTACGGATCAATCGGGGGTGCTGCAATCCATCACTCGCTGGAGCAGCATTTTGCCCGCGGCGGATAAGTCGTGGGCACCCCCTCGAGCCGCAGCACCCGAATTCCACCTTTACCTTTGCCGCAGTCATGGCCAAGATTGTTCGTACGCGGCAGACGCAAGATCCAAGTCGGAGCCATACGCGATGGGAATGAAGCATTCACGAAGCTCGGGTTCCATTCATGCAGGTTGCTCAACATTTGCGCTCCTGACTCTCTACGGCCTGATCTTCTGCGCCGGTCTCTCCCTCCCTGCAAGCGCCGCCGATGAAGACCAGCTTCGCGAAGAGTTCATCCGCCCACCCGACAGCGCCAAGCCGCAAACCTGGTGGCATTGGATGAACGGCCACGTGACGCGCGAGGGGATTACGCGCGACCTGGAGGCGATGAAGCAGGCTGGCCTCGGCGGCTTTACCCTGTTCAATGTCTCCGAAGGCACGCCCGAGGGGCCGGTCGTCTACCTGAGCGACGAATGGTGGGAGCTCATGCGGCACACGATCGCCGAGGCGGAGCGGCTCGGGCTCGAAATGTCGATTGAGAATTGCCCCGGCTGGGCCACCACCGGAGGCCCATGGGTCACACCCGATCAGGCGATGCAGGAGGTCGTCTGGACCGAGACCCAGGTCACCGGACCGACGGTCTTTGAGCAGACCCTACCGATTCCGGAGCCGGCATTGGGACTCGAGCGCGACATGCGGCGCGATCCGATCGTAAACCGGCGGTACTATGTCGATCGCGAGGACGTCCGCGGATACTACCGCGACATCGCGCTAATGGCGTTCCCGACGCTGGCGAGCGACCGGGGCGAGGAGCCCTACCGGCTCGACAATTGGCGCGCCAAGGCGGGTTACGCCAAATTGACCACGGGGCATGAGCCCGATCCGCGGGAAGCCCCCGATGGTGATGTAATCAAAATTGAAGAAATGATTGATCTGAGCGCTCACATGGACGCACAGGGGCGGTTGACCTGGAACGTGCCGCCCGGCGAGTGGACGATCCTGCGCGTCGGCTACCAGCCGACCGGGCGGCAAAACCATCCGGCCCCCCCGGCGGGGCGGGGGCTCGAGACCGATAAAATGACGGCGTCCGCGACCGACATGCATTGGGAACATGCGATTGCGCCGGTCATACGCGAGGCCGCCGGACGGGCGGGGCAGGCGTTTACCTGTGTCCTGATCGACAGCTACGAGGCGGGCCACCAGAATTGGTGCCAAACTTTTGAGCGCGAGTTCACGCAACGGCTCGGTTACGACCTGCGCCGATACCTGCCCTCGCTGACGGGGCGCATAGTCAAGGACGTGCCGACGACCGAGAATTTTCTCTGGGATTTCCGCAAGACGATCGGCGAGCTGATCGCGGAAAACTATTACGGCCGCTTTGCCTCGCTCTGCGAGCAAAATGGGCTGACTTTCATGTGCGAGCCCTATGGAATGTACGGCAACGCCAATGACTTTGCCGTCGCCGGCCTCGTCGATCTCCCGATGGCCGAATGGTGGGCTTTGCGCAAGTTGCCCATCTTCGACCCCACGGCCCGCCTGGCGGCATCCGCCGCACATACCTATGGCCGGACGATCGTGGGCGCGGAGGCATTCACCGGCCCGCCGGGGCGCATCTTTGAAACGCATCCCTACGCCATCAAGGCCCAAGGCGACCACTTCTTCTGCGAGGGAGTCAACCGATTCATCCTCCACACATTCGTGCATGATCCCAATGGCCGATCACCCGGGTTTGGCCTTGGCCCCTATGGCTCACGCTTCGACACGCGCAATACATGGTGGCCCTTTGCCCACGGCTGGTTCGATTACCTCGCGCGCTGCCAGTATCTGCTCCAGCAGGGTGAATTTGTGGCCGATATGCTTTATTTTGCCGGGGAAGATACTCCGCTGGCGGCCCGGTCGCGAGACGCGCTCGAGCCCGTTCCCCCCACCGGCTATCATTATGATTTCTGCAACCGAGAAATCCTTGAGCGACTGGAAGTACGCGATGGCCGGCTTGTCCTGCCGGGAGGGATGAGCTACCGCGTGCTGGTGCTCCCGCCCGCACGGTGGATGCGACCGGAGCTGCTGGCCCGAATTGAACGGCTCGTGCTTGCGGGCGCCACGGTGGTCGGCCCCCGGCCGCTCGGGGTGCCCGGACTCGCCGGCGGCACCGAGGCGGAAGCAGAACTGCGGAAGATCGCAGATCGGTTGTGGGCCGATTGCGATGGCCAGAACATGACGATGAAAGTTCATGGCAAGGGGCGGATTTATTGGGGACGGCCGTTGGAAGCGGTCTTAGGCGAACTGGATTTCCTGCCCGATTTTCTCGTGCCCACGGACGGTGACGGGATTGAATTCATCCACCGCCGGCTCGACGGCACTGAAATTTACTTCATTAGCAATCAGCAATCTCAATCGCGGACGATCGAGGCTCAGTTTCGGGTGAACGGCATGACGCCCGAGCTTTGGCACCCCGATAGCGGAGTCACCGAAGCCGCGCCGAATTTCAAACTCCTCCCCGACGGCCGGACGGCGGTCACACTCGAGCTCGACTCCTCGGGCTCGGGGTTTGTGGTTTTTCGGCCTTCCTTGAACGACGAAAGCGGAGTGACACCTCCAACGGTCATGATCCCTGACGACGCGCCGCCGATTGAACTGGCCGGTCCTTGGGAAGTTTCATTCCCCCCCGGCTGGGGCGCGCCCGCGCGGGTGGAGCTGCCCAAGCTGATTTCGTTGACCGAGCACGAGCATCCCGATGTGAAGCATTTCTCGGGGATCGCCACCTACCAGATCGAGGTGGAGCTTCCTGCGGAGCGCCTTGGCGCGGGTCGGCACCTGCGGCTCGACCTGGGAGAGGTGCAGGTCATGGCGGAGGTCGTGGTCAATGGTGAAAACCTTGGCGTGCTCTGGAAAGAGCCTTATTGCATCGACGTGACGGCGGCGATGCGGCCCGGTCGCAATCAGTTGCAAATCCGCGTCGCCAACTTGTGGCTGAACCGCCTGATCGGCGATTGTCAGTATCCTGATGATGGAGAGTGGACGGAAGATATCGTCAAGACCCCCGGCTCGGGCGAGGGGCTGGTGAGAATTCCTGAATGGGTCGTGAACGGCACCACCCGACCATCAGCAAACCGCAAGGCATATGTCACTTGGCGCTGGCCTCGCTTCGAAAATCGAAAACTTCTCCCCTCCGGCTTGATCGGACCGGTGAGATTGTTCGGTGAGGTCAAAGCGGGGGCACCGGCAGCCGGCGGCACTCAGGCAGCGATCAATTCAGATCGGTTATGACTGGTCTGGCAACCCCTCGCCGCCCCAGCCCCCTCACCCGTGTCCAACGGGATGCAGAGGCTTGGAGACGCAGAGGAAGTGCTTGGTCAACTCCGCTGCGGTGGGTTATGCTCTTGGACCGTGGCCCGGCCCGGGCGCGCCGCCAGATCTTTCTTGACCATGTCGATTGGTTTAATGAAGATTGATGAGCAGGGTGTGCGCTCGCCGCCGGCTGCAAACCCACAACCAAGGCAACCGCCCGATGAGTTCCTCCCAGACCGATCAGACCCCCAGCAAAGTTGAGTTGATCAAGGCCCAGAGCGACGGGCTGGCCGGCGACATCGCCCAGATTCTCGCCGATCCGCAGGTCTCCCACTTCGACGAGGACAACCTGCAGCTGCTCAAGTTCCACGGCAGCTATCAGCAGGACGACCGCGACCTGCGCATCCCGCGCAAGCGCGCCGGGCTCGACAAGGCCTGGATGTTCATGGTGCGCGCCCGCATCCCCGGCGGACAGTTGAGCGCCCGCCAGTTTCTCGCGATGGAGGAACTCGGCCGCCGCTACGCCAACGGCACCCTGCGCCTGACCTCGCGCCAGGGCATCCAATATCACGGCGTCGGCAAGGAGAACCTCAAGGCGATGGTCGCGGCGATCAACCAGGAGGCCGAGCTGACCACCCTTGGCGCCTGCGGCGACGTCAACCGCAACGTCATGTGCGACCCGGCGGCGCGGCTGGACTGGCGCGCGGGCCTGGCCATGCACGAGCTTTGCGAGCGCATCGCCCGCCACTTCGAGGCCCAATCCAGCTCCTATTGGGAGATCTGGTGCGACGGCGAGCGCGACGGCCAGCCGGTGCCCCACAATCGCGAGGAGCCGATCTACGGCACCCACTACATGCCGCGCAAGTTCAAGATGGCGGTGGCGGTGCCCGAGAACAACAGCGTCCAGCTCTACAGCCAGGATATCGGCATCGAGGTGGTGCACGAGGGCGGCCGCCTCCTCGGCTATGACCTGATTGTCGGCGGCGGCATGGGCTCCTCCCACGGCAACGCCGCCACCTTCCCCCGGCTCGGGACGCGCCTCGTGCGCGCCAATCCCTCCGAGATCCTGGAGGTCGTCGAGGCGATCCTGACCATCCAGCGTGACTTCGGCGACCGCAGCGACCGCAAGCGCGCGCGCTTCAAGTATCTGGTCGAGGAGCGCGGGGCCGACTGGCTGCGCGGGGAACTCTTCCGCCGCCTCGGCCGCGAGCTGGCGCCCGCCGGGCCACTGCCCGCCTACGGCAACGACGACATGGTCGGCTGGCGCGAGACCAACGATGGCCGGCTGATGGTGGGGCTGCATGTCCTCAACGGCCGGCTGCGCAGCGAGGGGGAGAGTTCTCAGTTGGCGGGCCTGCGCCGCATCTTCGAGGCTGATCTTGCAGAGGGAGCGATGATCACCCCGTTGCAGGACCTGGTCTTGACCGGCATCGCCCCGGCCGACCGTGACGCCGTCGCGGCCATCCTCGGCGAGCACGGCCTCAGCGACGGCCAGAATATCTCGCGGCTGCGGCGGCTGTCGATGGCCTGCGTGGCGCTGCCCACCTGCGGCCTGGCGCTGGCCGAGAGTGAACGCTACCTGCCGACGCTGGTCGGCGAGCTGGAGGCGCTCGGCGACGGCGATGCCCCCGTCCAGATCCTGATGACCGGCTGCCCCAACGCCTGCATCCGCACCCCGCTGGGCGAGCTGGCTCTGGTCGGGCGCGGGCCGGGCAAGTATGCGCTCTCAGCCGGCGGCAGCCAGCAGGGCACGAGGCTCACCTTCCCCGTGCTGGAAAAGGTGGACGATGCCCAACTGGCGGGTATAATCCATCGGTTGATCGGCGCCTGGCGCGAAGAGACGCGCCAGGGCGTTCCATTTGGCGACTGGGCCGCGGCCCAGGGCGCCGAGGCGCTGCGCCGGCTGGCGGGTGAAGGAAACCAAGACTCCCATGAGCCCCTTCCAAATCCCTGAAGGCCCTTACGAGATCGATCAGGTCATGGGGGAGATCCGCCGGCAGATCGTGGAGCCGGAGGGGTCTCCCCCCTCGGCTTTGGCTGACGCCGCGCCCGCCCCCCGCATCGATGACGGCAGCACGCGCGGGCGACTGGCCGCGTCGCTGGCCGACCTGAACCGCCAAGCCCCGCTGCACGCGCCCTACCGCGTGCGGTCGCACCGCCGTTGGTTGCGTGTCCTCATCGACCCGATCAAGCGCCTGCTCCACTGGGGCGCGAGCCCCTACACCGAGCTGGTCCGCGAGCGGCAGGCCGAGTTCAACCTGACGCTGGCGCAGGCGCTCACCCTCATGACCCGCCGCTTCGAGGAGATCGAGCAGACTCAGCAGCGGCTGCTCGGTCGCCACGACCTGGGCCCCTTCTTCAATTCCATTCAACCCGACGAGCGCCTCGCGGCCATCGATGTCACGCGCGGCACCTATGCGGACATTCAGGGGCGCCAGGAACGCTATGCCGATCTTTTCGTGGGCGCCCCCGGCCAGGTGCTCGACATCGGCTGCGGCCGCGGCGAGCTGCTGATGCGGCTGCGCCACCGCGGCATCGAGTGCTGGGGCGCCGAAATCGATCCCTTGATGATCGAGCAGGCCAGCCGGAACGGAACCCTAGTCCTGCAACTCGATGCTCTCGCGGCGCTGCGCTCGGTTGAGGATGCCCGGCCGCTGGGCGGGCTCTTTGCCGCCCAGGTCATCGAGCACCTTTTCCCCGGCGAACTGCTCGAGCTGCTGCGGCTGGCCCGCCAGAAGCTCGCCCCCGGCGCCCTGGTCATCCTGGAGTCGGTCAATGCCGGCTCGCTCGGCGCCATGGCCAAGTCCTTCTGGCGCGACATCGACCACAAGCAGCCGCTCCACCCTGAGTATCTCAAGTTGCTGCTCGAGCTGGCGGGCTTTGAGCAGGTCGAGCTGGAATATCACGGCCCGTTCAACCCCGAGGAGCGGCTGGCCGGCCTGCCCTCCGCCCGCGAGCTGCGCCTCTCGATCCCCGCCCGCGCGGCTCTCGAGCGTCTGGTCAACGATCTCAACGACCGCCTCTGGGGGATGCAGGATTATAGCGTCTACGCCAGGCAGCCCAGCAATCGCCCATGAAGATCGCCCTTGTCGCACCCACTCCCGTTCCGCCCGCCTATGGCGGCATGGACCGCCTGCTCGATGGCCTGCGCGCCGCGCTGGCCGAGCGCCACCCCACCGACCTCGTCACCGTCGCCGTCGATGAGCGTTCCGCCGAGGGCGTCCTGCACGGCTACTACGACTTCCACCACCTGGACCTGTCGGCCTACGACCTGGCGATCAGCACCAAGGGCCCTTCCTATATGATTCGCCACCCCGCCCAGGTGGCCTACCTCAACCACCGCATGCGGGTGTTCTACGACCTCTATCAGCCGCGCGGAGTCGAACACGCGCGCCTGCGCCGGTTGATCCACTGGCTCGACGGCTGGGGACTGTCCTCCGAGCGCGTGCCATTCATCTTCTGCGTCGGCACGACGGTCCAGCGCCGCCTCCTGCGCTGGGGCGGACACGCGGCGACGGTGCTGCGGCATCCCTCGACCTTCCAGCCGGCCCCGCCCGCGCGCGGCGAACACCTGCTGGCCGTCGGCCGGCTTCATGAACTCAAGCGCTTTGACCTCATCATCCGGGCCCTGCGCGCCAGCCGCGCCGACCTGCCGCTCAAGATCGTCGGCACCGGCCCGGCCGAGCCGGCGCTGCGCGAGCTGGCGGGCAACGACCCGCGCATCGAATTCCTCGGCCACGTCGGTGAGGAGCCGCTGCGCGAGCTTTACGCCCGCGCGCTGATCTCGGTCTTCACCCCGGTCAATGAGGACCTGGGCCTCGTCACGCTCGAATCCTTCGCCGCCGGCAAGCCGGTGCTGACCTTGAGCGACGCCGGTGAGCCCGCCGAGATCGTCCAGCCCGGCCGCACCGGTTTCATCGTCGCCCCCGAGCCCGCCGCCCTCGCCGAGCGCTACGAATGGGTCGCCGCTCATCGCGCCGAGACCGAGGCGATGGGCGAGGCCTGCCTGGCCGCCGCCGCCGAGGTCACCTGGGCGCGGCTCGTCGACGCGCTGCTGGGGGCGGGCGAGAAAATCCGCACCCTGCGCCGTTCAGCCCCGGGCAGCGCCCCCCACCGCGACCGCCGCATCCACCTGCTCGTCACCGACAACCAGATGATCGATCCCCCCGTCGGCGGCGGTCGCCTGCGCATCTTCGAGCTCTACCGCAACCTGCCCGAGGGCTTCACCACGACCTTCCTCGGCACGCATGACCACCCCGGCCCCCAGTTCCGCGACCAGTGGCTGACCCCCAACTTCCGCGAGATCGTCATGCCGCTGACGATGAAGCATTTCAAGTTCCACGAAATCTGGCGGCGCCTGACCGGCGGCGATGCCACGATCGACGTCACGATCCCGCTGCTGCTGGGCAAGGCCTCGCCGCGCTACCACGCCCTGCTGGCCGAACTGCTGCCCGCCGCCGACGTCCTCGTCACCGCCCATCCATGGATGATGCCCTTCCTGCCGGGCCGCAATGGCGCGCACCCGCCGCTGCCGCTGGTCTACGACTCGCAGAACTGCGAGGCCGCCGTCAAGACCCCGCTGCTGCGCCGCACGCTGGCCGGGCGCTACCTCGCCCGCAACGTCGAGCGGGTCGAGCGCCGCGCCGTCAGCGAGAGCGACCTGGTGCTCGCCTGCAGCCCCGCCGACATCGACCAGTTCCAGTCGCGCTACGGCGCCCCGGCCGATAAGATCGAGCTGATCGCCAACGGGGTCGACTGCCGCCGCATCCGGCCCGGCGCGGCGGCCGCACGGCCCGCCCTGCGCCGCGAGCTGCACCTGCCCGAGCGCCCGCTGGCCGTCTTCGTCGCCAGCCCCTATGGACCCAACAATGACGCCACCGACTGGCTGATCAGCGAGCTGGCGCCGCGCCTGCCCGGCGTGACGATCGGCATCATCGGCGGCGCCGGCCCCGCCTGGCGCGAGCGCCACCCCGGCCGCGAGACCCCGCCGAACGTTCACATCTTCGGCACGGTCGCGCACGAGCAGTTGCCGCTGATTTATGCCGCCGCCGACTTGGGCCTCAACCCGGTCTGCCACGGCTCCGGCACCAACATCAAGATGCTCGACTACATGGCAGCCGGCTTGGCGATGGTCTCCACCGATACCGGCGCGCGCGGCATCGACGGCCGCCCCGGCGAGCACTGGATCGCCGCCCCCACCGATCGCTTCGCCACCGAGGTCGAGGCGCTGCTGGCCGCCCCCGAACGCATGGCCTCCCTCGGCGCCGCCGCCCGCGCCCTCGCCGAGCGGCACTACGATTGGCCCGTCATCTCCGCCCGCCTCGCGGTCGCGCTCGAGCGCCTCGTGCGCTCCCGGGCCTGAACCCAGCAGCCGAAGCATGACCCGCGCCCGCGGTTTCTGTTAGCATGAAACCATGAGCCGCAAACTCGAGCAGCGCCCCCTCGCGCCAAGCCCGGTGGACACCCCCCAGTTCCGCCGCACGCTGGAATACCTGATGGCCCAGCCCTGCCACGAGGGCAACCGCGTCAGCGAACTGATCAATGGCGACCGGATTTTTCCGGCCATGCTCGCTGCCATCGCCGCCGCCCGCCAAACCATCAACCTGGAGACGTTCATCTACTGGTCGGGCCGGATCGGCCGAGAATTTACCGAGTTGCTCACCGCCAAGGCCGCCGAGGGAGTTCATGTTCGCGTGCTGCTGGACTGGATCGGCAGCAACGAGATTGACATGGAAGAGATCGAGACGATGCGGCGCGCCGGGGCGACGGTGCTGCGCTACCATCAGCCGCACTGGTATCAGCTCGACCGCATCAACAATCGCACTCACCGCAAAATTCTCGTCGTGGATGGCCGCGTGGGCTTCACCGGCGGGGTCGGCATCGCTGATCCGTGGCTGGGCGACGCCGAGGCCAGCGGCCGCTGGCGCGATACCCATTTTAAGGTCGAAGGGCCGGCGGTGGCCTCCATGCAGGGCGCCTTCATGGACAACTGGCTCACCTCGCAGGACGAGGTGCCGCTGGGCCCCGAGGACTTCCCACCCCTGGAGCCGGTCGGCCACCTGCCGGTCCAGGTCATTAAAAGCTCGCCGCGCGGGGGCAGCGAATCGATGCACCTGATGCTGATGCTGGCCATCAGCGCCGCGCGCGAAAGCATCCGCCTGGCTTCCGCCTATCTGATTCCAGATGCCCTCGCCAGCGCCGCGTTGATCGATGCCTGCCGCCGCGGCGTCAAAGTGAGCATCATCGTGCCCGGCCCCGAGATCGACCATCGCATCGTGCGCCAGTCCTCGATGGCCCGCTGGGGACCGCTGCTGCAGGCCGGCATCCAGATCCACGAATTCATGCCGACGATGTTTCACTGCAAGCTGCTGATCATCGATGGGCGCTGGGTGTCGGTCGGCTCGGCCAACTTCGACAACCGCTCCTTCCGGCTTAACGACGAGATGAACATCAACATATTCGATCCGGACTTCGCGCGCCGTCAGGCCGAGATTTTCGACCACGACCTGACCCGCACCCGACCCGTCACCTTTGAATCATGGAAACGCCGCCCGCTGCGCGTCAAGCTCGTCAACCATGCGGCCAACCTGGTGGGCCGGCAGCTTTGACGTCTGCTCACTCGCCGCCCAGCCCAACCTGCTCGCCCTCGGCCAGACCGCTGATCACCTCGCGCCAGCCATCGATGACCGACTCGCCCAGCTTGACGTAACGCCGCGTCGGCGGCCCCTCGGCGGGCACCACCCAGACGAACTGATACTGGCCGATCTGCCGGATCGCCCCCACCGGCGCGAGCAACCGCCGCTCCTGGCCCGAGGGGATCATCAGCCGCCCGAACATCCCCGGATATAAATCCGCCCGCTCGGGCAGCGCGACCTTGACCATCATCGAGCGCGAGCCCGGCTCGGCCTGCGGCACGATCTCCTCGACGCGCCCCTGCACCGTCGTCGAGATCGCGTCCATGTGCACCGCCAGCGTCATCCCCGGCCGCAGCCCCGCCGCCAGCGATTCACGCACATACGCCTCCAGCCGCATGCGCGCCGGGTCGTAAAGCTTGAGGATCGGGGTCCCCGGCATCGCCATGTCGCCGGGCTCAGCATAGCGATCGACGATCCGCCCATCAAACGGCGCTTCGATGACCGCATAGCTGGCTCCGGCGCGCGATTCATCCAGCGCCTGCTCGGCGCGGCGCGCCTCGGCCCGGGCCGTCTGCAGCGCCGCCTCGGCGGCATCGAACTGGGCGCGCGGGATGACCTGTTCAGCGACCAGCGTGCGCATACGCTCGAACTCCCGCTCCGTCTCGGTCAGCCGCGCGCGCGCCGCCGCCAGCACCTGGCCCGCCTGCTGCTCGCGCGCCGCCAGGTCGCGACTGTCCAGCCGCGCCAGCACCTGCCCGCGCTCGACCCGATCCCCCGAGGCCACCTCGATCTCGCCGATCATCGCCATGATGCGCGGGCTGACCAACGCCTCGCGCACCGCCGAGACCGTCCCCGGCGCGCGCTCGACCACCTGCTGCTCGACCGCCCGCACGGCCACGACCTCCTCGAACGCGGGCGTCTCCGGCGCCGCCGCCTCAACCCTCCCCGGCTGCGTCTTGTCGGTAAAGTAACCCGCCAGCAGCGCGAGGATCAGCACCAGCAGGACCGCGCCGCCCAGCCAGAGGGCCAGAGTTTTAACGATGTTGAGGAGCTTCTCGGCTTTCATTTCTGTCGTTCTCCTTGAGCGAGCGGATGGCGGGGTGGATACATGCGCAATGCCCGCCAGTTTGATATTATTCACGGCCTGTTTAACATTGTTAAAATCCGCTTGACTTTCATTTTGTTGAGTCATATTTTCATATTATTGAACCAGGAGCGTAACATGATTGATGGCATGCCAAGCTGGCTGACTGAATTGAACGAGGAGGAACTGAACTTCATCAAACGATTCCTCCTGCTGTCCGGTTCCTTGAAAAGCCTTGCCGCGGAATATGGGGTGAGCTACCCGACGGTGCGAGTCCGGCTGGACCGGCTGATCGAGAAGGTACGTGTACTGGATGAGCCGGCGCCGAAATCCCACATCCACCGCAGGCTGAAGCTGTTGGTCGCCGAAGGACGCATTGATACCGCGACGGCGCGCGCCATCCTGCGCGCCCACGAAAAGACGCTTGCTGAGGAGACCGGGAAATGAATGGCATTCTCATGCTTACCTGCGCCGTTATTGCGATGAAGTGGGCGATGGAGCTTGGCTTCGGCCAACTGCGCCAGATCCTTTGGGGTATTGGCGGCTTGATTCTGGGTCCCTTGGTACTGCTGATCCTTTACGTCCGAATGCTCTACAAGCAGATTAAACAGCGTCGCAGCGAGAAGGAACTGACAAGGTCGCTCGCCGAGGATTTGTAATGGTTTTGTCTCCTCGCGCCCTTGGCTCACTTTGCGTTTTTGCGTGAACTCCTCATTCCTCCCGCTCCTTCGGCAGCCCGTGCCGCGGGTCGCGCGCGTAGACCAAATTGTAGGCCACCGGGATCACGCCCAGCGTGAACAGCGTCGAGGCCGCCACGCCAAAGATGATCGACCACGCCAGCCCGCTGAAGATCGGGTCCAGCGTGATGACGATGTTGCCCAGCAGCGTCGTCCCCGCCGTCAGGAAGATCGGCCGCGTGCGGATCGCCCCCGACTGCACCAGCGCCTCCTCCAGCGCCATCCCCTGGCGCAGCGCATCGTGGATGAACTCGACCAGGATGACCGAATTGCGCACGACGATCCCCGCCAGCGCGATCATGCCGATCATCGCCGTCGCCGTGAAGAAGGTCGGGTTGGGCAGCCCGGCGACGCTCCCCTCGCCCAGGTTGTTGAGCAGCCAGAACCCCGGCATGATCCCGATCATCACCAGCGGGATCGAGGTGATCATGATCCCCGACAGCACCGCCGACCCCGTCTGGATCAGCAGCACGAAGAAGATGCCGATCACCGCCGCCCCGAACGCCAGCCCCAGGTCGCGGAAGACATCGATCGTGATCTTCCACTCGCCCTCACCGGCCCAGTTGACGCTTGTGCCGGCCGGCAGGCTCCAGGGGATGCCGCCGCCGGGCGCGAAGTAGGTGCGGCCCGCAACCGGTCGCGGGTCCGCCGCCACACCCGGCTTCAGGTCGGCCCCCACGTCCAGCACCACGTCGGCCGGCGCCCGCCCCGCCGTGTCGGCAAACACATACGCCACCCGCCGCAGGTTCTTGTGATAGATCGTCTGGTCCACCGTGCTCATCTCAAACGAGCCGATCTCGCCCAGTTGGACCATCGGCTGGGGCGCGTCGCGCAGCTGGCCACCCTCGCGCAGCTTCAGGATCCCCGGCCGCCCCTTGACGAACAGCGCCCCCAGCGAGTCCGCATCCGAGCGCAGCGGCCGCGCCAGCCGCAGCACGATCGGCAGCGGGTGCGCCTCGGTCGCCAGGTTGAGCGTCGTCGCCGGCAGCCCCGCCACCGCCAGCGCCAGCGTCTGCGCAATCTCCTCGGTCCCCACCCCCGACAGCGCCGCCTTCTCCTTGTCGGCCGAAAAGACCAGCCGCGCCTGATCAGCCTCCACCGAGCTGTCGACATCGACCACCAGCGGCTCGGCGCGCAGCCGCTCGGCCGCCGTCAGCGCCGCCTGCTGCAGCGTCTCATAGGGCAGATCGTCGCGGCCGTAGACCTCGCCGGTCAGCGTCGCGATCACCGGCGGCCCCGGCGGCAGCTCGACCAATTGAATCGACGCCCCGTGCGCCGCCGCCACGGCCTCCAACTCGCCGCGGATGCGCAGCAGCAGCTCGTGCGACTGCTGGGCGCGCCGGCTCTTGTGCAGCAGATTGACGCGCAGGTCGGCGACGTTGGACCCCTCGCGCAGGAAGTAATGGCGCACCATGCCGTTGAAGTCCATCGGAGACGAAAGCCCGACGAACGCCGTGAAATGCGTTACCTCGGGCACCCTGCGCAGCCGGTCCCCCAGCGCCCGCGCCACCGCTTCGGTGCGCTCCAGCGTCGTCCCCTCCGGCATGTCGATGATGACTTGGAACTCGTTCTTGTTGTCGAAGGGCAGCATCTTGAGCGGCACCAGACGGAAGGCCACCAGCGCCAGCGCGACCACGAACAGCAGTCCGATCACTCCAAGAAACGCCCACCCGGCCGCCCGCCGGCGCAGCAGCGGCCGCAGCAGGAAATCATAGATCCGATAGATCGGCGCCTGCCGAATGTCCGGCTCCTGCTCGCCCGCCACCGGCGGCTCGAGCGCCAGCCGCGCCACGAACGGCGTCACGCAGAACGCCACGACCGTGCTGATCATGACCGCGATCGGCACGTTGAGCGCCATCGGCCGCATGTAGGGCCCCATCATCCCGGTGATGAAGAACATCGGCGAGAACGAGAGCACGATCGCCACCGTCGACATGATCAGCGCCCAGCGGATCTCATAAATCGCACGCACGATCGAACGCCGCGGCGTCCACTTGCCGATCCGGTAATACCGCATGATGTTCTCGAGGTGCGTGATCGGATCATCCACCAGCAGGCCCAGCGAGAGGATCAGCGCGAACAGCGTCACCCGGTTGATCGTGTAGCCCGCCACCAGGTTGACCAGCAGCGTCGCCCCATAGGTCACCGGCACCGCCAGCGCAATCACCAGCGCCGCCCGCCAGCCCAGCACCAGGCCGATGAAGATCACCACCGTCAGGACCGCCACGCCCAGCGAGCCGACCAGCTCGTCGACCTTCTCATTGGCGGTCTCGCCATAGTTGCGCGTGATCGTGATGTGCACGCCCGCCGGCAACAACTCCCGCGTCGCCTCGGCCAGCTTCGCCTCCACGTCGCGCGCCACCCAGACCGCATTGGTCCCGCGCTTTTTCGCCACCGCCAGCGAGACGGCCGGATAATATTCCGGGTCTGCCGGCTCCTGCCGCCCACCCGGCCCCCAACCGATCCAGGTATAGTTCACCGGCTCGTCGGGCCCGTCGATCACCCGCGCCACGTCGCGCAGGTAAACCGGGATGCCATCGACAACGTTGACCACCAGGTTCTCAAGCTGGCGCACGCCAGACAGAAACGTACCGGCCTCCAGCCTTATCTCGCGATCGGCCCCCTCGATCGCCCCCGCCGGCAACTGCACGTTGTGCACCCCCAGCGCCCAGGCAACCTCCAGCGGCGCCGTCCGGCGGGCCGCCAGCGCATCGGGGATCAGCTCGATGCGCACGACGCGCGGCCGCCCCCCGTGGATGGTCACTCGATTGGTGTTGGGGATCGCCTGCAGCTCGATCTCGAGTTCCTCGGCCAGCCGCCTCAGTTCATGGTCACCCAGCCGTTCCGGCTCCTCGCTCCACAGCGTCGCCACCACGATCGGCACGTCATCGATCTCAACCGGCTTGACCACCCACGAAGCCACCGACGGCGGCACCTGGTCTCGATGCGACTCCAGCTTGCCGAAAATCTTAACCAAACTGTCTTCGCGGTTCTCGCCGACATGGAACCGCACCGTAACGATCGCCCCCCCCGACCGCGACATCGAATAGACATATTCGACGCCGTCAATCTGGTAGAGCAGCTTTTCTAGGGGAATGGTCACCTGCCGCTCGACCTGGCGCGCCGACAGCCCCGGCGCGTCGATCAGCACGTCCGCCAGCGGCACGACGATCTGCGGCTCCTCCTCGCGCGGGGTCAGCCACAGCGCCGCCACCCCCGCCAGCAGCGAAAAAACGATGATCAGCAGCGGCAAAGGCCCATCAAGGAAGGCCTCAACGATCCGCACGCTCACCCCCGTGGGCTCCGGCCCCGCAGGGTCATTCTCGCGCGGATCTTCTGGCGGGCTCATCGGCATGTTCCTGCGGCGGGATCAACGAACGGAAAGGGCGCCACCCATTCCGGATATTTGGACGCTCCAGACTGATTATCCTGACATCCGGCTTGGGGAACCAGAAATTTTCCCCCTTGCTCTCGCCGCTCTACTATAATTCAGCGCAACCATTTTGAGGTGAATGGCCGATGGAACTCCCTCCGCAGTCGGAAAAAGAAAAGATGCTCGCCGGCGAACTCTACATCGCCGCCGATCCCGAGCTGGCCGCCGAACGCCTGCGCGCCCGCGAGTTGCTGGCGCAATACAACGCCAGTCCGCCTGCCGACCCCGCCCTGCGCCGCGCCCTGCTCGACCAACTGCTCGGCGGTCACGGCGAGCGCATCGAAATCGAGCCGCCTTTTTACTGCGACTACGGCTCCCACATCTTCGCCGGCGATAATCTCTACATGAACTTCGGCTGCGTCGTGCTCGATTGCAACCGCATCACCCTCGGCCGCAACGTCTTCTGCGGTCCCGGCGTTCAGCTCCTGGCCGCCCACCACCCGCTCGACCCGCGCCAGCGCACCGCGGGGCCCGAGCTCGCCTCGCCCATTTCCATTGGCTCGGATGTCTGGCTCGGCGGCGGGGTGATCGTCTGCCCCGGCGTGACCATCGGCGAGGGCACGACCATCGGCGCCGGCAGCGTCGTCACGCGCGACATCCCGCCCCGCGTGCTCGCCGCCGGCAACCCTTGCCGCGTCATCCGCCAGCTCTGATGCCAACTCAGAATAAACGTGGTGTGGCGCATGACATTTCTGCAACATCAACGATCGGCGGTGCGTCTTCTAGTGAAGGCGAGGCTTGAACGCGATGGAATCTCAAAACGAATGGCTGCTTGACCCGGCCGACCCGGCCTACCGGCGAGAGATCTGGTGGTGGCGGCTGACGCTTCTTCTGCTGTGGTTTGGTCTCACGATCATGCTCTTCTACTTGTTGGACCACCCAGCCTGGCTGGAGCTGGGGATCTTTCCCCTGTCGCTGTTCCTGATGCTCATCATCACGCATCACATCCATACTCGCCGGCGCGGCCGCGTTCGATTCGATGATGAGCTGATCGAGGACAGGCACGGGACACAACTGGAATGGGCGGAAATCGAGGATGTCATTTTTCGGAACGGGGTATTACGCCTGCGAGGAAAAGAAGGCCGCGAGATCAGGTTCAGAATCATGTTTGTGGCAAATTACGAAACACGTTTTTATCGAGAGCTGCAGCGGCGGCTGGATATTTACTTCGATCTCACCCCGCCCGGCCAGCGTCGGGATCTCTCCACGCCAAAAGCATGGCTGCGTTTTGCTTGCGAGATGATGCTGTTGGTGCTTTGGGTGGGTGGGTGCTACAGCCTGCTTTTCCTGCTGATCAAATTTGATTATGGGAGGGAATGGTGGACGGAGCCAGTGATATTTCTCTCCGTGGGTATTTTGCCGCTGGCTCCGGGAGTCCTGTTGATCATCCGGCGGGCGCGCTGGAAACCCCGCCGGCGGCCGGTGCCGCTGACGGAATAAAACAAGGGCGGGATTGAACCCGCCCCTGCTGGAGAACCATCCATTATCGGGGCCACGCCCGTCACTTCTTCTTCTTGAGCACTTCCTTCGTCGCCGCCTGGGCCCGCATCTCCATCCGCTTGTAACGCTCGTGCGTGCGCGACTGGCGGTCGATGATATCGCGAATCTCCTCGGGCGAGTCCGTCACGTTGAACAGCGCCAGATCCTCAGGGCTGATCATGCCGTCGGCCAGCATCCGCCCGCGCGTCCAGTCAAGCAGCCCCTGCCAATATTCGCTGCCGTAGAGGATGATCGGGAAGTTCTGCATCTTGGCGGTCTGGACCAGCGTGAGCGCCTCGTAAAGCTCGTCCAGCGTCCCGAAGCCGCCCGGGAAGATCACGAATCCGCAGGCATACTTCACGAACATCATCTTGCGGATGAAGAAATAGTGGTGATTGACGATGATGTCGCAGTAGGGATTGGTCCCCTGTTCGAAGGGCAACTCGATGTTGAGCCCCACCGAGGTCGCCCCCGCCTCGCGCGCGCCCTTGTTGACCGCCTCCATGATCCCGGGCCCGCCCCCGGTGATGATCGACCAGCCATCCTTACCCAGCAGCCGGGCCGTCTCCACCGCCGCCTCGTAGAACGGAGAATCCGGCGTCACGCGGGCCGATCCGAAGAAGGTGATCGCCGGCCCGAGTTTGGCCAGCGTCTCAAAGCCCTCGACGAACTCGCCCATGATGCGGAAGACGCGCCAGGTGTCGGTCTCGGTGAAGGGCACCTGCCCGTCACCGGTGGTCAACAACTGCTCGTCGGCGGTCGGCCGACGCAGCCGCTGGTTGAGGTTAAGCTCGGGGTTGGGAAGCATCTTCCCGTTGAAATCCTTTTTCTTTGCGGTCATCGGTTCAGGTTCGCTCCATGGTTGGTTCAGGAATTTCGATCGGCATCGCCCGTGGGGCGATTGCCATTGGCGCGCGCGGCATGGCGCGCCTCGTGGCTGTGATAGGCATGGAAGCCGTCCCAGTATAGCGCGCTGCCCTGCTCGTCCACCGTCGGCGGCCGCTTGCGGAAGCGCATCAGCCGCCGCTCGACGGTGAATGGCCCCGCCTTCGCCTCGCACACCGATCCCGGCTGGGCCCGGTGCTCGAGCGGCTCAAGCCCCCACCAGCGCAGCGTCGTCTCCAGCGCCCGCCGATTGAAGAACGTGCACGAGGTCTTCTCGTAGGGGCTGTTCTCCACCGGGCAATAAAGCAGCTCGCTCTGTTCGGTCTCCGGCGTGTCCACCAGCATCGCCGACTCGATCACCAGCTCCCCGTCCATCGCCAGGCAATCGATCAGCGTGCGCAGGCCCCGGTAGGGATAGCGCAGGTGATAGAGCACGCCAAAGAACAGGATCAGGTCGTAGGGCGCCTGGGCCGCCGGGTCCAGGTCATACATGTTGAGTCGGCGCATCTGCACGCGCGACTTGAAATGCGGGATCAGCAGTTCCAGCGCTCCGCGCGAGAGGTCATTGTCGATCGCGTCGACAGAGGCCGCGCCGCGCCGCTCCGCCTCAAAGCTGAACATCCCATCGCGGCACCCCACGTCCAGCACGCGCCGGCCGCGAAAGTTGACCCCCTCAAGCCCCGCCTTGATGAACGCCCAGCTGTCGGCGAACCCGCCGAATTCCGAACGCGTGCGCACCCCCGGCTCCAGCTCGATCTCGTGATACCAGACATACTGGTCCACCCGTGCCTGAAGCTCGCGCTGGGCCTCGTTCAACACAAGCGGGGACGTTTTATCGGCCCGCCATTTCCGTAGCCATTTGATCATCAGCCTGGTCTTCTCCGCCGGTGGCTCTCTTGCGGCCCGTGCCGCCCCGCGACAGTCAGCTCCCATTATCGGCAACCCCACCAGTCCGCGCCAGTCGAAAGCGGCTGGCAACCGCGCCCCTTCGATCCTTCAGCCACCCGCCCAGCATCGCCTTCTCGTCTCTGCGGCCTTCGCGACAACAATGAAGAAGCCCGCCCATCCAATGGACGCCTCGCCCGATCCACGCCGTCAGGACCTTTTTCACCGCTTGGATGTGATGATGTGGGAATGGTGCCCGCTCATTCGTGATTCATCGGCACCAGGTGGGTGTGAACATGCTTGGGCTGAGCTGTTTCAGCAAGCCGGGTCAGGTCGGCGATCTGCCCGATAAACCGCCAGTGCCACGCCAGCCCGGCGAGCACAAAAAAATGGAACACCTCGTGGGACCGAAGGATGGCCGGCGCCGGGAACGGCAGCCGCACAAAGTCAATCATTGCTCCGGCCGTATAGGCCAGTGCCCCCCACAGCAGCGGGCGGATGAATACTGGCCCATGGAGGCGCGCGATGTGATAACCGGAGGCCAGTCCTGTCCAGCCCATCCCGAGGTAAAACCCCACCCCCAACCACTCGGGGATCAGCTCGAAATACGCCAGCTTGAGCGCGATCCCGATTGCCGCCAGCGTCCAGATCAGCGTCAGCATCCCCCAGCGCCACGCCCCCCGGAACAGCAGCGCGTGGATCGGCGTGAATGTGCCGGCGATCAGCGTAAAAATGGCCGCATGGTCGAGCCGTCGCAACAGCTCGCGTGTGGCCCCCGCCGCCTGGCTGTGATAGCCCGCGCTCAGCGCCAGCACCAGCAGCGCCGTCACCAAAAAAATGCCCAGCGACAGTGTCCGTCCGCCACCCCCGCCGCCACGCCGCAGCAGCCGTCCCGCCCCGGCCAGCACCGCCAGCGCCCCGATCAGGTGCGTCAGGCAGCTGAGCGGCTCGTTCAATCCCAGGAGTGGTGCCACGGCTGGCTCTGTCACGGCAAGCGACCACCTATCTCTCGATTTTGACCGGGAAAGAAATATTCTGGCTCATCCGCGCACGAAGTGTCAACCTGTGGCAAGATACTATCCGGCCAAGGACCATAGCCCTAACCATGACCAACTTCCCCACGCCCTCCTTTCTTCAGCTGCAGATGCGGCTCAAGGAATTCCACCAGAGCCGCCGGCTGGGCCAGCACTTCCTCGTCGACGCGGCGCTGCTCAACCGCATCGCCGACGCCCTCGGCTCCGGTCCCGATTCAGCGGTGATCGAGATCGGCCCGGGCCCGGGCACGCTCACCTCGGCGCTGGCCGCCCGAGCGGGCGCGGTGACGGCCGTTGAATTCGACCAGCGCCTTTGCCCGCTCCATGCCGACGCCTTCGGCACCTTCAACCAGGTGCGATTCATTTATGAGGATGCCCTGCACGTGGACCTGGCCGGGCTCGCCCGCTCCCGCATGACAGAGGCGGCCCTCACGCGCGCCCAGTTGACCGGCAACCTGCCGTTCCAGATCACCTCGCCGCTGCTGTTCGCCCAATGCGCCCCCGACCTGCCCTGGTCGCGCATGGTCTTCATGGTCCAGCGCGAGGTCGCCGACCGCATCCTCAGCCCCCCCGGGCCTAAGGACTATGGCGTGCTGTCGGTCAAGCTGGCGCTGTGGTGGCGTGTGCGTCGGCTGATGGACGTGGCCGCCGGCCGGTTCGTCCCGCCCCCCCGCGTCGATGCCACCGTTCTGGTCTTCGAGCCCCTCCCCGCTGCCGAGCAGCCCCCCGCCGAGCAGTGGAAGGGCCTCTCCATGCTGATCGACGCATGCTTCAATCAACGCCGCAAGAAGCTGGTCAACTCGCTGACGGCGCGCTGGCCGACCCTGGCGGACAAGGACAAGGTAGTCGCGGCGCTGGCGGAACTGGGTTACGACGGCAACACCCGCGCCGAGGTCCTCGCCCCCCCCCTGTTTCGCACGCTCTACGAGCGGCTGGCCGTCCCGGCCCGACCGCCGGAGAATCATCACGGCGATTGACAGCGGCGCTCCGCAGTCGGGATCATGATTCCCAGCCGCCCCGCCGCAAGCGGCCAACTCACCCAAGGCAGGCTTGAGATGAACACCCCATCGCACCTTCGCCCCATTTTTTCGGTGCTGATCCTTGCCATACTGGCCATCGGCCATCTCGGCTGCCGCCGCGGCCCCGAGCTGCGCGACCACGTCTGGACGACGGCCCCGACCGAGACCACCCCCGCCCCGCCGGCGGCCTGGACGCCAGCTCCAACCCCGACCCCCACGCCGCGGCCGACACCGGCTCCGACCCCGCGGCCCACACCGGCGCCGACACCAGTCCCGACCCCCGCGTCCACTCCCGCGCCGCCCCCGGCCCCGGTTGAGACGCCCGAAGAATTTCCGATGATCTACCCGCGCAGCATGCCAACCCCGGCGCCGCCCCCCGCACCCACGCCCGCTCAGACGCCAACCCTTGGCCCGACGGCCACCCCCCCGGCCGCGGCCTCATCGACGCGTCCCTACCCGCGCGTGCGCGTCGGGGTGGCCAATAACTCCGCGAGTGATCCCGCCTTCGCCGCATTCCGCCGTCAGCTCGAGGAGATTGTCGCCCGCCGCGACCTGAACGCCCTCATGCCGCTGGTCGATGCCGAACGCATCGGCCACAGCCAGTTCCTCGAGCGCTGGCAGCTGACCTACAACCCCCGCCAGAGCCCCCTCTGGGACGAGCTGGCCCAGCTCCTCCGGCTCGGCGCGCGCCCCGATAGCAACGGGTGGACGATGCCCGCGCTCGACTTTTCGACCCCCGGCGCCGACCGCGTCCTTGAGGAGCACATCCCCCCCGCCGAGCGCGGCATCATCATCGGCACCATGGTCAACGTCCGCGCCGAGCCCGGCACCCGCGCCGACCTGATCGACCAGCTCGCCTGGGAGGTCGTGCGCCTGGATGGACCGCCCGACCCCGCCACCAGCATGCGCATCGGCGAGGAGACGCACCCCTGGCAGCGCATCGTGCTGCATTCGGGTCAGACCGGCTGGGTCTGGGGCAAGTATATCCGCCCGTGGAACGGCACTCGCGCCATGATCGAGCGCAGCGGCAGCGAGTTCAAGCTGACGCGTTTCGAATCACAGTAGCCCGCGTCAACACCTGAGGGGCGTTGGCGGGATTGACATCATTTCGGGTTTGCCAGCCTTGGTCTCCGCCCGATATGATCCGCCATGTATGGGTTCGGCCAAGGAAGGAACGGTTCATGGGGAATGTCTGGATCGCGCTGGGTCTGACTTTATTTGCCGGCATGGCAACCGGGATTGGCAGCATCATTGCCTTCACGGCCCAGCGCACCAACTTTCGCTATTTATCGGTGGCTACCGGGTTCTCGGCCGGCGTCATGCTATACGTCTCGTTCGTGGAGATCTTCTTCAAGGGTAACGAGGCGCTGGTTATAAGCTTCGGCGACCCCTGGGGACACTGGATCAATGTTGCATCCTTTTTCGGCGGTATGTTGCTGATTGGCCTGATCGACAATCTCATCCCCACCGCCGAGAATCCACACGAGGTCCATTCGGAGACAGAACGACGGCCGCTGCATGACATATCGGCACCAGAACCGGATTTCAAGGCGGTCGATAATCATCAGCCCAATCTGCACGATCATAGCCCGCATCATCGCAAGCTGATGCGAATGGGGCTGTTCACCGCGCTGGCCATCGGCATTCATAACTTTCCTGAGGGGCTGGCGACATTTCTCGCGGCGCTGCACGACCCGGCGCTTGGCGTGGCCATTGCCCTGGCGATCGCGCTGCACAACATCCCCGAAGGCATCAGCGTTTCGATACCAATCTACTACGCCACTGGAAATCGCAAGCAGGCCTTCCTCTACTCCGCGATCAGCGGTCTGGCGGAGCCAGTCGGCGCCATGATCGGATACCTCGTCATCAGCATCTTCTTGAGCGGCGATACCAACGGGATACCCCCGCAGGTGATGGGGATCCTCTTCGGCGGCGTGGCGGGCATCATGGTCTACATCAGCCTGGACGAATTGCTCCCCACCAGCAAGGCCTACGGCAAGGGCCATGACAGCCTTTACGGCCTGGTCTCGGGCATGATGGTGATGGCCTTGAGCCTGCTGCTGATGCGATGAAAAAGAACAGGCCTCCTCATGCAGGAGGCCGCAGTGACCGGCAAATCCATTCCCAACCCTACAAAGAAAGGCAGTCCGACTTATGAGCCAGCCCGTCTCGATCATGCCATGCCTCGACATGCAGAACGGCCGCGTCGTCAAGGGGGTCCACTTCGTCGACATCCGCGACGCAGGCGATCCGGTCGAATGTGCCCGAGCCTATTGCCAGGCCGGCGCCGACGAGCTGGCGCTGCTCGACATCACGGCGACGGTCGAGGGCCGCGCAACGATGCTCGAGGTGGTGCGCCGGGTGGCCGGGGCGGTCACGGTGCCCTTCACCGTCGGCGGCGGCATCAGCGACCTCAAGGTCGCTTCGGCCGTCATCGAGGCCGGCGCCGACAAGGTCTCCATCAGCAGCGCCGCCTTCCGCAACCCCGAGTTGGTCGGCGAGCTGGTGCGCGAGCTGGGGGGGGAGCGCGTGACCGTCGCCATTGACGTCGATCGCAACCCGGCGCTGCCGTCAGGCTATGAGGTCTACATCGACGGGGGCCGCACCGCCACCGGCGCCGATGCCGTAGAATTCGCGCGTAAAATCGATTCCTTTGGCGCCGCCACGATCCTGCCCACCAGCAAGGCCGGCGACGGCGCCCGCACCGGTTATGACCTGCCGATCATCCGTGCCATCGCCGCCGCCACCGGCGCCCGCGTCGTCGCCTCGGGCGGGGCCGGCACCCTCGAGCACTTCCATGAGGCCGTCGAGGCCGGCGCGACGATCCTGCTCGCCGCATCGGTGTTCCACTTCCACATCATCGACATCCCGCAACTGAAGGCCTACCTGCAGCAGCGCGGCGTGGAGGTCCTCGCCCCCCGCTGACACGCTCAAGTGCTGGCCCGAATGCAAAGACGCCGGGGGTGCCAATCGCCCCCGGCGTTATCTTTCATCATCGGCGGCGGGCGCCGCGCCCGCTCTATTTTCGCAAAAACAGGTTGAGCAGGATCGTCAGGATGAGGCTCACCAGCAGCATCGTCACAATCGGGATAGAAACACTCCAGCGCCGCCCCTCCAGGTGGATGTCGCCCGGCAGCCGCCCCAGCGGCAGGCCCAGCCGCCCGGCAAGCCAGAGCCCCCCGCCCACCACGATCAGGACCACCCCCAGCACCATCAGGCCGACGGCCAGGTCGCGCATCTGCGGCCCTCCCTATTCCACGCCCGGGGCAAGGTTGACGAACTGGGTGAACTCGCCCTGGAACAGCATCTCGAAGTCGCCCACCGGACCGTTACGCTGCTTGCCGATGCGCAGGGTGGCCAGTTCGGGCGGGGGCGGCCCGTCGTGGGGCGTCATGTCGCGCTCGCGGTGGATGAACATCACAAGGTCCGCGTCCTGCTCGATCGCGCCCGATTCGCGCAGGTCCGACAGGCGCGGCATCTTGTCCTTGGTGCCGCGCCGCTGCTCGCTCTGGCGGCTGAGCTGGCTGAGCGCGATGATTGGAATCTCCAGCTCGCGCGCCAGCCCCTTGATCGAGCGGCTGATCTCGGTGACTTCCTGTTGGCGGTTGTCATAGCGCGCCCCGCCGCCGTTCATCAGTTGCAGGTAGTCGACGATGATCAGCGCCAGCTCCGGGCAGCGCGACTTGAGGCGCCGCGCGCGCGCGCGCATCTCGAGCGCCGTCAGGCTGGAGCTGTCATCGATATGCAGCGGGGCCGCATCCAGCCGCCCGCCCGTTTCATGCAGCAGGTCCAGCTCGGCGCGCCGCAGCGGCTTGCCCCCCAGCACCCGCCCCATCGGAACGTGCGCCTCCGAGCAGAGAATACGCGTCGTCAGTTCCCCCGCCGACATTTCCAGAGAAAAAATCCCCACCGCCTTGCCGCGCCGCAGCGCCACGTGCGAGGCAATGTTGAGCGCGAACGCCGTCTTGCCCATCGAGGGACGCGCCGCCAAAATGATCAGGTTGCTCGGCCGCAGGCCGCCGGTCATCTGGTCCAGCCTCTCAAAGCCCGTCTCCAGGCCCGGCAGACCGCCGCCGCTGCGCGTGCGCTCCTCGATCTCGGTCAGCTGCTGCGCCAGCACCGTGCCGATGTCGACAAAATCCTGCTGGCGCTGGTCTTGCGCGATCGCGAAGATGCTCTGCTCGGCGCGCTCGACCAGCGTTTCCACCCCGGCATCGGTGTGGGCCGCCTGTTCGGCGATCGACTGCGCCGCCCGGATCAGTCGCCTTAGCCGCCACTTTTCGACCACGATCTTCGCATACTCGGGCACATGCCCCAGCGAGAAGATGTCTTCCTCCAGCCCCGCCAGCGCCGCCGGCCCCCCGACCGCCTCCAGCTGCCCGCGCATCAGCAGCCGCTCCGCGACCGTCGTCAGGTCGATCGCCCCGCCCGACTCATACAGCTCGACGATCGCCCCGAAGATCTGCTGGTGGGCCTGGCTGAAGAACAGCGGCTCCTCGCTGGACCCCCGCCGGCGGCCGCTCTCGCCCGCCGTGCGCGCCTCGGCCACCGCCGCCGGCGGCAACTGTTCGAGCGCCACGTCGATCTTGCGCGGGTCGAGCACCAGCCCGCCCAGCAGCGCACGCTCGGCCTCAAGGTTATGGGGCAGTTGCGCCCCGCGCGGCTCCAGTATCGCCTCAGCCATGGCCCAACCGCCCGAAATCATTCAGCATTTTATTCACAGCTTGTTCACAGGGTCCCGTCATTTCGTTGCCTCTTTGAGCGGGGGCAGATCATAACGCAAACCCGCCGCCTCCGCAACCGTGGCTGTTTGGCCCTTGCAAATCGTTCCGGATCTGGCTTAATAGGACGCTGGCACCGCCGCGGGAGGTCCGATGAATACCCCCCCGCGCCCGCGCCGCCCGCTCCGCTCCACCAGGAAAAGAGAACCCTTGCCGTGCCCAAAACCCTCCCCGCGCCCTCCGCGCCCAATGATATTTTCAAGCCCTATCCCACCGACGGCGGCAAGCGCCCCGCGGTGGAGATCGCCCCCTCGATGCTCAGCAGCAACTTCGCCCGTGCCGACCGCGAGCTGGCCCTGTGCCGCCGCGCGCGGGCACGCTGGATCCACATCGATGTCATGGACGGCCACTTCGTTCCCAACCTGACGCTCGGGCCGCCGATCCTGCGCAAGTGGTCCGCCGCCGAGCCCGAACTCTTCTACGACACCCATCTGATGATTGAAAACCCGCTGGCGCTTGCCGAGGAATTCGTCAAGGCCGGCTCCGGCATCCTCACACTGCACATCGAGACCCTCGCCAACCCCCGCCGCGACCTGCGCGCGGTGCGTCGGCTTGGCGTGCGCGTCGGCATCACGCTCAAGCCCAAGACCCCCGTGCGCGAGATCCTCCCGCTGCTGGGCGAGGTCGACATGGTGCTGGTCATGACCGTCGAGCCCGGCTTCGGCGGCCAGCAGATCATCCCCAAGGCCCTCAACAAGGTCCGCGAGCTGGATCTTGAGCGCCGCAAGGGGGGCCACCGCTTCCGCCTCCAGGTCGACGGCGGCATCAATCTGGAGACCGCCCCAATGGCGGTGGCGGCCGGAGCCGACGTGCTCGTCGCCGGCAACGCCGTCTTCAGCGGCCATGTCGGCGACAACATCAAGGGCCTGCGCGCGGCCGCCGCCCACGCCATCCGTCCGGCCAACGGCGGCTGACATGATCAAGCCCAAGCAGAAGAAGCACATTGCCCTCTACCCGGGCTCCTTCGACGGGCTGACCTTCGGCCATCTCGACATCATCGAGCGCGGGGCAAACCTGTTCGACCGCCTGCTGGTGGCCGTGGCCACCAACGAGGCCAAAAACCCCATCTTCACGGTCGAGGAGCGCCTCGAGATCCTGCGCGCCGAAACCGGCCATCTGGCCAATGTCGAAATCCACAGCTTCGACGGCCTGACGATGGATTACGCCGAGCGGATGGGCGCCAATTACGTCATCCGCGGCATCCGCGTCGTCTCGGACTTCGAGTATGAATTGCAGATGGCCCTGATGAACCGCGCGCTCAACCCCCGCGTGGAAACCCTCTTCATGGTGCCCGCCGCCGAACAGCTCTACGTCAGCAGCTCGCTCATCAAGGAGGTGCTGGTGCTTGGCGGCGACGTCCGCCGCTTCGTCCCCGAGACCACCGAGCGTTTCCTGCGCCGGAAATTCAATATTCCCCACCCCGCCGTCTGATCCGCCCTTGCGCCCGCGCCGCCGCGACGGGATAATGCCAACAGCGGTCCGTCCGCGCGGAGGCACAGGTTCCATGTCCGCTCGCTTCGCCTGCCTGACCCGCCCCGAGGGGGCCCGTCCGCCCCTGATCCGCGTGGTGCAGATGCCGCCCCCGGCGATCCAATACCTGACCGCCCACGTCGAGGCCAGCGATGGCATCGGCCTGGTGCGCACGCTCGACGAGAGCCGGGGCATCATTGAATGCTGGATCATGCCCGATTTCGAGGCTGAATACGTGGCCCTGCTGGATTGGCTGGCTCAGGAATGGCCGATCCAGGCGCTGGGCCGGGAGTTTGAATAAACCCATGGCCCTGCCCTCTCACCGTCCCCGGACGAACCCCGCGCCTGAGACCGCCCCCGAAGCCGCGCCCGATGCTCTCGCCGGCCGGCAGCGGACCGCCATCGCGCTCCTGCTCGGCGCCCATGCCTTCATCCTGGCGCTGATCGTCCTGGCGATGACGCCGCTGACCCACAATTTGGACGACATCAAGATCCTGCTCTTCCTCGGGCTGGGGCCGCTGCTGGCGCTGGGCTCACTGGCCTGCCTCGGGCTGGGGGCCGCCCCACCGCCGCCGCGACTGGTCGCCATCGGCCTGGGCGGTTATCTGCTGGTGGTCGCGCTCTCGACGGCGCTCAGCGAATTCAGTTGGATCGGCAAATTTTATATTCAGTTTTATTGGGTGGCGGCCGGGTTTTTTCTCTCGGCGATGTGTCTGGGCTCGCGCCGCTGGAGCCTGGAGATCTTCCTGCGCTTCCTGCTGGTCATGGTGCTGGCGACCAACCTCATCGGCCTCTTCATGTACGACTTGACCGGCCATGGCTCGGGCGTGCGCCTGCTTTACTGGCTGTTCTATGGCGACGCCACCGCGCCCCCCACTCACATGCAGCGCCTGCTCAACACCCTGCAAAGCGCCGAGGGCAACATGCAGGCCACCATCCTCAACCGCGACTTTTACGCTGCCTTTTGTCTGCTCTACCTGCCGTTCGCCATCCTGATGCTGGTCGATCCCGGCCCCGGCCGCCGCCCCAACCTCTGGCGCGGGCTGGGCGCCCTGACGATGGTTCTCACGCTGGTCTCGATCTTCCTCTGCAAGAGCAAGGGCGAATATCTCGTGGCGGTGGTGGTGCTCGCCTTCTGCGGCGCGATGTATGCCCTGCGCGGCCGCGTGCGCGGCATCCGCCCCCAGCATATGCTGGCTCTAATGGTCGGGCTGACGATGCTGCTGGGCACGCTGGCCATCATGCGCTCGCCCACGATCCTTAACCAGCTCAAGGGCCTCGATGTCAGCGTCCAATCGCGCGAGATCATCTGGACCGGCTCCTACAAAATATTTCAGGATCACCCGGTCATCGGCGGCGGCCCCGGCACCTTCCGCATCCTCTTCCCGGAATACCGCCGCGCTGATTACTTCAACCACGAAATCTCCAACGTCACGATCTTCTCTCACAATATCTTTCTGGACCTGCTCGCCGAAACCGGTCTGCTCGGCTTCGGCTTCTTCATGCTGATGCTCGGCTCGATCTGGCTGGGGGGCTTCTACTATGCCCTGCGCCATCCCGACCCGCGCCTGCGCAACATCATGATCGCCTGCCTGACCGCCCTGCTCGGCATCTACGGCAGCAACCTGAGCAGCCCCAACGGGCGCTGGGTCATCGGGGCTGTCGGCCTCTGGACGGTCATGGGCCTGACCTGCGGCGTGCTGCTGCTGGCGCGGGTCCCGGGCCAAAAAACCCCCATCGCGGCCGCCGCCGGTCCGCCCCGCAAGCCGGTCGCCGTCGCAGCCATCGCACTGCTGGCGCTGGGCCTGGTCATGGGCGGCTTCGGCGCCCGCACCGGACTGAACTACTTCAACTCCGCCCGCACCTACGCCGCGGGTCTGGCCTACATGGAGGAGGGGCTGAAAGCCGTCGAGCGGGGGCTCATTCAGGATGAGCAGGTGCGCGAGCGGGTGATCGACTACCTGCGCACCAGCTATCCGCTGCTGGAGAGTTCGATCAAGACCGATCCCAATAACCTCTCGGCCTATTACAAGCTCGGCTCGGTCTATACGACGCTCTATCAGCTCGTCCGCGAAAAGGCCATTTCTGCCGCCAACCGCCAGCGCGCCGACCAGGAAGCGGAATTCCGCCAACTCTCGGGGATCTATCTCAAGCTGGCCCGCGCCCGCTTCGATCAGCTCGCAGCGCTGAGCCCCAATTACGCTGAGATCCATTACAACCTCGGCCTGGTCAACAAGTTCTACGCCAGCTACCTCGAGGAAGAAGCCGCTCGCACCACGCCCGAGAAGGCCGCTGAGATGCAGGCCGAAGCCGAGCGCTCGCGCAAGGCCGCGCGGGCAGCCCTCGACAAGATGGCGCAGATGTCGCAAAAGCCCGAGGTCGCGCTGATCCGTGGCCGGCAATACGATGAGATGGGCCTGTCCGAGCAGGCGATCCAGATCTTTCGCGAGGCCACCGCCCTCTATCCCGACCATCGCGACCTGGCCATCGGTTTTTATCAGGCGGCCGCGGCGATCGAAGACCCGCGGGCCCAAGCCGAGGCTCTCGAGCTGGTCTGGCGCCAATCCCCCAACGAGGCCGAGGTCCTCTCGATGCTGCTGCGCCTCGCCCTCGAGGGCGACCATCAGGACCTGATCGAGCGAACCCTGGCCCGCCTGGAGGAGCTCAATCCCATCGACCCGCGCCTGTTCGAGGTCCGCATGGTGCAGGCCGAACGCGCCGGCGATCAGGAACGCTACATCACTCTGGCGGAGCAATACCTCAACGCCGGCGGCAACGCACCCGAGTTCGTCGTCACGGCCCAGCGGATGGCTCTCGCTTTGGGTCAGGATGCGCGCGCCTCCCGCCTGCGGACCGCGGCCGAGGCCATGGGTGCCGAATTCTTCGACAGCCCGACCACCTTCACTCAGCCCGCGGCCGAAGCCGGTGGCGTCCAACAATGAGCGATCTCAGCACGGGTGAACGCACGATGAAGAACCCTCAAGATACCGCCCGCGCGCGCAAGGTCCGCATCGAGGAAGTCGATCTGCTGCTGGCCCACCCCGATCGCATTGAGCTGCGCTGGATCGGCAATGCACCGCTGCGCGACCAGTTGCTGGCGGCCTGGATGGTCCTCGGTCCGGGGGACCTGCCGCTCAACCCGCGCCTGATCGGCCGCCCCGGCATCGGCAAGACCACCCTGGGCTATGCCGTCGCCACCGAGATGGGCCACGACGTCTACATCGTCCAGTGCACGATGGATACCCGCCCCGAGGACCTGCTGATCATGCCCGTGGTCTCCGAGGGCGGCCGCATCGCCTACCACGCCAGCGGGCTGGTCACCGCGATGCTGCGCGGGGGAGTCTGCATCCTCGACGAGGCCAATCGCATGAGCGAGAAGAGCTGGGCCAGCCTTGCCCCGCTGCTGGACCGCCGCCGCTACGTGGAGTCGATCGTCGCCGGCCTGAAGCTGCACGCCCACCCCCAGTTCCGCCTCTGCTGCACGATGAATGACGACGCCTCGACCTACGACGTGCCCGAATACATTCAGTCGCGCCTGCAGCCGCAGATCGAGATCACCTTCCCCTCGCGCGAGGAGGAGCGGCAGATTCTCAAGTATAATGTGCCGCTGGCCCCCGACGAGCTGATTGAGCTTGGCCTGGCCCTCCTGCAGCGCGCCCACCAGTTCGACCTGGGCATCACCCCCCGCGACGGCATCCATATCCTGCGCTATTGCCTGAAGATGGGCGCCTGTAAAAACGGCGACCCCGAGAAATTTTTCGATGAATCGGTGCAGGCGATTCTGGGCCAGGATGGCGCCGATCTGCTCAGTGGCATCATCCCCGCCAGCGCTCGCCCCACTCCGATCCTCGACCCCGACGCCACGCTTGGCTTTGGCGAGGACGATGATGATGACGACGAAGATGACGATGACGACGAGGGTGATGACGATCTGGACCAGCGCTGGCGCTGACGCGCCGGGGTTGCCGCCCGCTCAGTTGTGCGCCGGCCGGCGCCAGATGATCGTCGAGCCGATCTGGTCCACCGGCTCATAGCCAGCCTCAACCAGCAGGCTCTCATAATAAAATCGGCCGCGCCCCGACTCACGCCCAGTCCAGATCCCCGCCACCACCAGTTCATAGTCGCCGCCGCGGATCGCCGCCTCAAGCTCGGCCTCGGTCATCAGGCCCAACCGTCGCGATTGCTCCGCCGAATCCAGCCGCTCGACCATCCCGGCAAAGTGATTGTGCAGACCCCCGACAATCTCGGCTCGAGTGCCGATCAAATATCCTGGCCACCAGCTCATGACCGGCGCCCCCGGCGGGGCCAGCTCGTCGATCCGCCGCCCGACCCAACGCACCACCCCCGGCCGCAGGTCGTATTCCGTGACTTCCAGCCAGAATTCGCGGCTCTCCTCGACCTCGCCCCCGCGCCAGTAACGCTGGAACGAGCCGTGGGCCGAGACGGCGGCCACCAGCAGCAAAATCGCCAGCGCCCCAACACGCAGTCCGGTCCGGCGCAGCCCGCGCCAGGCCTCGGCCGCCGCCGGCGCCGCCAATAGCAGCAGCCACGGCGTCGCCAGCGCCAGGTATTGCAGGAACGGCCGCACCCCGATCGAGGCCGTCCCGACGAGCGCCGCCAGCGCCAGCACGAGGAACCCGTCCTCGATCCGCCACGCAGGCCACCGCCGCCACGCCCGCCACAGCGTCAGCGCCACGGCCAGCACCCAGGCCGGCTGTTCGATGAACTGGCGACTCAGTGCCGGCAGGTTGGTCATCAACCGTCGCGCCAGCGAGGCATCGGCCCCCAGTTGGTGAATCCACCAATTGCCATACATGAAAGATTCGGGCGCCTGCGCGTGAAACCAGCCGAGCAGCAGCAGCGGCGGAATCCAACCGGCGACAAAGCACAGCGCCGGTCGCCAGCTCACCCACCGCCGCGGCCAGCCCTGCGCCAGCAGCGCCAGTGCCATCAGCATCGGCAACGGCGCCACCGTCAGCCGCGTCAGGATCGCCAGCCCCGCCAGCACGCCCCCCAGCCAAAGCCGCCACCAAGATCGCGCCTCGCCATCAGGCCGCGCCAGCGCCCACGCCCCCAACAGCATCAGCGTCGCCAGCCCATAGACCTTGACCGTGATCCCCCAGGCAAAGCCGATATCGGCGCTCAGGTAGATCGCCAACCACGCCGCCGCAACACCCAGCGAACCCCCGCGCCGCCAGCAGAGCCAGCCAAAAATCAGCGCCCCCGCCCACGCCACCAGCGCCGCCATCGCGCGCGCCTGAATCCAGTCCACCCCGCCCGCCAGCCAGCCGGTCCCCCCCCACAGCAGCGGCACCAGCGGCATTTGCGGAAAGAAGAAATCGCGGTAAAGCACGCCGCCCTCACTCACCAGGCGGGCGGCATAGAGGTAATAGGCCTCGTCGGCATCCACGCGACGGGTTGCAGCCAGTCCAAGCAGCCACGCCCCGCTGGCCGCCGCCATCAGCAGCACCGCAAGCGCCCGGCCCCGTCCCCACGCCGCTAGTGTCCGATCCTCCCGCAAGCCATTTCCCCTTTCGACGGGCATCATCATAATGCCCCGCCGCCACCAACGCAATCTTGCGGGTCCGGACCGAAGTGGCAGGTGGGGTCTTCAACTCGACGTGGCATCCAGTGTCGGCTCGAAGAGCCGACCTGCCTTGCCCGCATGAAAAACAAAGGGGCGGCCGATGCGCCTGGGTTCATCGCGCATCGCCCGCCCCGGTTTCTGGCTTGAGCCGGCTTACTTGGCCTCGGAGACGACCGCCGTGGCCTCACCGGCCAACCAGGCAGCGAACGCCGCCCGATATTCCTCCTGGACCGGGCCCGCCAGGTCGCGGCCCATCGCGCGCGCCAAGCGCCGCGCCACTTCCGTGTTGTCCATCATGCCGGCAAACGCCTCGGCGCCCGGCCCCTCTGCAAAGATCGGAACGCTGGCGGCCGAATGCGACCCGCTCGACCAGGTCATCATTTCGATCAGTTTCTCACCGCGCGTCTGTGCAATCTTTCCCTTCCCGGGCAGCGTCAGCGCGCCGGTCTCGTGATCGGCTGTCACCACAATCAGCGTCTGCTCGCCGACCAACTCGCGTGCGCGCGCCACAGCGTTGTCCAGGGCGATCACTTCACGCACGAGCCGCGCCCCATCATTGGCATGCCCGGCATGGTCGATCCGTCCCGCCTCGACCATCAGGAAGTAGCCCTTGCCGCGCCCCTCGAGCGCGCGAATCGCAAACTCAACCATCTCGGCCAGCGACGGCTCCTCCTGCGTCCGATCCAGCTCATAGCTCATGTGGTCGGCGTGAAACAGGCCCACCACCCGCTGGTCGGCAGCCTTCGGGTCGAGCGCCAGCAGCTCCGTGCGCGAGCCGACCATGGTCCAACCCGCCTGCGTCAGCTCGTCCACCAGGTCACGGTTGTCCTTCCGCTTGCCGGTGGTGCTGGTCGCCTCATCCCGCCAGTTTGCCCCACGGAAAAAGGCCTTTCCGCCGCCCAGCAGCAGCGTCAGCTCCGAGCCCGCCACCTGTTCGGCGATCTCCGTCTCCAGACCGCGCGAGCTTGAGTAGGCATAAAAACAGGCCGGGGTGGCATGCGTGACCCGCGCCGTTGAGATCACCCCCACCGCTCGCCCCTGCGACCGCGCCAGGTCCGTCAACCGCTCCAGCGGCCGCGCCTGCCCGCTGGGGTCAATCCGCGGGTCGGTCATTGAAATTGTGCCGTTGTTGGTCTTGGCCCCGCAGGCCAGGGCGGTGCCGGCCGCCGCCGAATCGGTCACAAAATCGCTGGTGCTCCAGGTGCGCGTCATGCCCACCACCGGCATCCGCTCCATTGCCAACTCGCCGGCCGAGCCATGCGCAAACAAACGCCCCGCATCCACCTGCGCCGGCCCCATGCCGTCGCCGATGAACAGGATTACATTGCGGGTCTCTGCCCGCCCCTGCGGCGCCCACGCCAGCGCCAGCAGCATGATCAAACAAACCCTATGCATCTTCATTCTATGGTCCCTTCGAAAGCATTTTTGACAGCAGATTATAACCGAACGCGGAATGAGAGGAAAAGTGAGGAATTGACGAGAATGGGCACGTTTTAATTCGTGGCTCAACGCGAACCCACGGATGCGCTGCTCACCAAGCCCCGACGGGGCGGCCGCAAGTAGCCGTGGGTGACCGCGGGGAACCCACGGTCAATCGCCTAACAAACCGAGCCCCGAAGGGGCGATTGATTGTTGCGGAGATTGAATTCCACCAAAGATCGGCCGCCGGCTCAACCGACCGCCGCGCCCGCCACCAGCAAACGCGGGGCTTCTTCCACCAGCAGGTTCAGCTCCGCCCAGACGCGCTCGGCCTCGATCAGCGCCACTTCATGGTTGGCCGCCAGCCCGCGCTTCTCCTCAGGCGTCAGGTCCATCATGCAGGCGCGCAGCGTGCGGTGGATCGGCCGCCCCCAGCGATCGCGCCAGCGCCGCTCATCCATCGGCCCGTAAAGCGTCAGGCTCGGCACGTCCAGCGCGTGGGCCAGGTGCTGCGGCCCCGCGTCGACCGTCGTGATCGCGCGGCAGTGCGCCATCCAGGCAATCAGCTCGCTCAGCGGCGCCTGGCGCAGCAAGTGAATCCGGTCCGGGCAGGCGTCGGCCAGCGCGTCGAGCGGGTTCTGCTCGCCGATCGCATTGACCACGATCCGCCAGTCGGTCTGCTCCATGATCATCGCCGCCAGCCGTTGCCAGCCCTCGGCGGTCCAATATTTATAAGGCGTCCCGGCGTCGGTGTTGAACATCACCAGCGGCGGGCCTTCGAGCCCCTCGGCCAGCCAGCCATGCTGGCGCACCCGCCCGACCGTCGCCGGCTCGGGCGCCAGCCGCGCCGGCTCGGGCCGGCACTTGAGCCCAGCCACCTCGAACAGCCGGCACAGATTCTCGCTCTCGTGCAGCGCCAGGTTCTTGTGGACGCGCACACCCAGCCGCTTGATCCGCCACTGCCGCCGCAGCCCATGATCGTTGCCGAAGCCGATGATCGGCCGCGGCGGCCGCCGCAGCCCCGTCACCGTCCGGCCCCACGGCTCGTGCAGCCAGGGGGCGGTGATCGCGTCCGGGTTGACCTGCTCCAGCCAGCGCTGCATCCACGCCCGCGCCTCGGGCGAATCCGGGTCCAGTTCGGGCAGCACCGTCAGGTTGAGCCGATGCACCCCCCCCAGCGCCGTCCGCGCCGACGCCGGCGCCAACACGTAAAGGCCCAATCGGGGATTCGACCGCATCAGCCCGCGCAGCACCGACTGCAGGATCACCAGATCCCCCAGGTAACCCAGCGCGATGACCGCGATCCGCTCCACCCGCAGCGCCTGCGGCTTGACCGGCCGCGATCCCAACCACGGCCCCGCCAGCTCGCGCGCCATCGCCTTGAAAATTGCGAAGTCATGCCGCGTCGCCGCCGCCGCCAGCGCCGGCTGAAGCGCCAGCCACGGCAAGCTCGCCCCTCCGGTCAGGTGTCGCTCCGCCAGCGCCGCCAGCGCGTGCCCGTGGCGCTGGCGCGTCAGGCGGTGATAGTGCCAGTGCGCCCGCCGCGTCTCGGGCTGCTCCCAGATCGCCGCCACCTGCGCGGCCAGCTGCCGATACCACTGCGTCGCCAGCGGCGCGATGTCCTCGCGCCGACCCTGCCGCGCCGCCCAGGCCTGCCCGTCCAGCGCCGCCCGCCGCGACAGGTAGCGCAGGTCCAGCCGCATCGGGTCGATGGCGTGGCTGACCATCAGCAGCGGGTCGAATTTCGTCGCATAACCGTTCACGCGCAGGTTCTGCCACCACTGCGCGTCCTCGCGCCCGGTCAGGTAGCGCGCGCGCTCGTCCGCTCCCAGCCGCCCGCCGATCTCCTGGAATGGCAGCTGCCGACAGGCCTCGGCGCGCGCAAACAGGTTCGCCGTGAAGGGATAATGATACCGCCCCGCCTCCGGCCCCATTTGGCCCGGCACGCTGAGGCCCACCATCCAGCCCATCTCCGGGTGCCACCATTCGGGCCAGCTCTCGATCCCATGCGGCTGCACGAGTCCGCCGACCGCATCGGCCCCCGCCAGCGCCGCCCGCCCGCGCGCCACCCAATCCTCGGCCGGCAGGCAATCGTCATCCAGGAACGCCACCAGCTCGCCGCGCGCCTGCGCCACGCCGAAGTTGCGCATCTCGGCCCAGCTGCCGTGTCCCTGCCACGTGATGTAGCGCAGCGCCGGGTGCGACCAGGTGCGAAAATAATTGGGGGTCCCGTCGGTCGACCCCGTGTCGATCAGCACGACCTCATCGCCGCCCTCCAGCTGGGGCAACAGGCGCTCCAGCCCGCGCAGCAGTCGCCCAAGCCGGTTGCAGGTCAGGATAATGATCGATAGGCTCGCCATACGTGATCAGACTCCCCGAAAATCAACCAGGTTTGGGTCCCCGCGCCCTCGGGCGCAACCCCTCCCCAGAGTTTGCCCCAGCCCGCCCGCTCAGGCAAGCGGTAAGGCCCTTTCCTATGCTTATCGCCTCAATTCTTCGCCTCCTGCAGACTGAAAAACCCGAATCAATAACAAGTTGCCGGGGTCGCAGAGTCGGCGCCAAATAGATTTCTCTGCGATTCCTTTGCGCTCTTGGCATCTTGCGATTTAATCTTCCGCTCAAGTCGGCATCTCGGGCAGGTCGCACGCCGCCGGTTGCGAGTCCAACAGCCGCAGGTGCGGCAACCGCCGCCCGAAAAGCAGCCCCGCCCCCAGACAGCAGGTCCCCCCCAGCGCCAGCGTCGCCGGCGCCCCGATCAGATCCGCCAGCGCCCCAGCCACCAGGCTCCCGAACGGCGCCACCCCGATCAGCGCCATGATGTAAAGGCTCATCACCCGCCCGCGCATCCGATCCTCAACAATCGTCTGCAGGATTGTATTGCTCGAGGCCAGTTGCAGAATCAGCCCGAACCCCGCCACCCCCAGGAACAGCAGCGATAACCAGGTCACCCGCGACAGCGAGAACGCGATCAGCCCCGCCCCGAACAGGATTGCCGCCAACGCGACTGCCTTATCCAGCCCGCGCACCCCGCGCCGGGCTGCCAGCCAGATCGCCCCGCACAGCGCACCCACCCCCGGCGCCGCCGCCAGAAATCCAAACAGGCTTGCCTCCCCGCCCAGCACCTTGGATGCAAAGACCGGCAGCAGCACCGTGTAGGGCATTCCCATCAGGCTGGTCAGCGCCACCAGCAGCAGCAGCGCCCGGATCGGGGCCGAGCGCCCCGCATACAGCAGCCCATCGCGCACCCCGCCCAGGAACGAGCCATCCTGCGCCGCCGGCTGCCGCGCCGCCAGCCGCATCGCCAGCAGCGCCCCGATCACCGCGATATAGCTGACCCCGTTGATTAAAAAGCAGACCTGCTCGCCCCACCTCGCGATCAGCAGCCCCGCCAGCGACGGCCCCACCAGCCGCGAGCCGTTGACCATCGATGAATTGAGCGCGATCGCGTTGGCCAAGTCCTCGCGGTCCCCGATCATGTCCACAAAGAAAGACTGGCGCGCCGGCAGGTCAAAGGCGTTGATGCACCCCAGCAGCAGCGCCAGCGGGATGACGTGCCAGACCGTGACCACCCCCGCATACACCAGCCCCGCCAGCGTCAGCGCCTGCGCCATTGCCAGCGCCTGGGTCAGCAGCAGGATGCGGTGGCGATTGAAGCGATCCGCGACCACCCCCGCCGCCGGCGTCAGCACCAGCGAGGGGATCTGCGTGCAGAAGCCGACGATCCCCAGCATCAGCGGCGACCCCGTCAGCCGATAGACCAGCCACCCCATCGCCACGTGCTGCATCCAGGTGCCCGTCAGTGAAATGATTTGGCCGAAAAAAAAGAGCCTGAAATTGCGATGTCCCAGCGCGCGGACGATAAACGGCCAGCCTCGGCGTTGGGCGGCCGCCGGTGGAGTGCTCATCGAGGGTTGGCTTTCATGACACGAAACATCCTGCCGAGCCGTCCCCCTATGGCGGAAGACCAGCTTTGCCCCAAATCATACCAACCCCAGCCCCCCGCTTTCGACGAAAAACCCGAAAATCATGGTTTGGCGTTATTCTTCTTCGGCGGGGGCGGTGAGCCAGCTCTCTAGCGCGGCCGGCCACCTCTCCGGCCAGGCGACGTCGAGCACGGCGGCCATATCGGGCGGCGGGCTGGAGAAAAATGTAAGTGGCTCTCCGGTAAGAGGGTGCTCGAAGCTCAGCCGGGCCGCGTGAAGCATCTGGCGCTCGGGCCAGACCGGCCCCAGCCCGTTCTTGACCGCCGTGTTGAGCGCCTGCGCAACCCGCTGGCGCGTCCAGCCATACTCCGGATCGCCCAGAATCGGTCGGCCGATCGACTGCAGGTGGACGCGAATCTGGTGCGTGCGGCCGGTGTGGAGCGTCAGTCCCAGCAGCGCCAGCCCCCCCGACTGCAGCAGCAGCCGCCAATCGGTGCGGGCCTCGCGTCCCTGACCCGGCCGTGCAATCCCAATTTTCTTGCGGTCGGTGGCGCGGCGGATCAGCGGGCGGTCGATCGTGCCGTCATTCTCGCCCATCTGCCCACTGACGATCCCCAGGTAACGGCGCCCGATGCGCCGCTCGGCCATTGCGTCGATCAGCGCCAGGTAGGCCTGCTGGGTCTTGGCCGCGACCAGCAGGCCGCTGGTCAGCCCATCAAGCCGATGGACAATTCCCCAACGACCCTCCCCGCCCACGCCCGCCAGCCCCGGCCCACAGTGGGCCAGCAGGGCGTTGGCCAGCGTGCCGCCGGGATGGCCCGGCGCCGGATGGACAACGAGCCCGGCCGGCTTGTTAATGACGATGACCTGCTCATCCTCGTGCACGATCGCCAGCGGGATGGACTCGGGGCGCAGGCGCTCGGTGTCGGGGGTGGGAATGCTGTATTCAATGCGGTCGCCGGCGCGCACCTTGTAGCGGGCTAGCTGGAGCGCCCCATTGACGAGCACGCAGCCCGCCTCCAGGTCATGCTGAATCTGGTTGCGCGCGCGCTCGGGCAGGCGGTCGCTCAGCCAGCGGTCCAGCCGCAGCCCCGCATCCTCGGCGACGATGAAAAATTGGTTGGTGGTCATGATGGGAACGAGACCGGCCGTGGCCGGTGCCGGCAAGGATCAATCCTCCTGCTCGGCGTCATCCTCATCCTCGAAGCTCGGGTCGAGGTCATGCTCCTCATCGACGAGGATCTGGCCATCGTAGTCCTCGCCGTCATTGATGAGCTGCCGGAAACTTTTGCCCGGTTTGAAGGTGGCGATCAGCTTGGGGGGAATCTGGATGCGATCGCCGGTGCGCGGGTTGCGACCGTTGCGGGCCTTCTTGTGCTTGACGTAGAAGGTCCCAAAGCCGACCAGCGATATTTTCTCGCCCTGCTTGAGCCCATCCTTGATCGAACCCAGGAAGATTTCGAGGGCGCAGATGGCGTCCTTGCGGCTCATCCCCGTGTTGTGGGCGACGCGGTTGACAATTTCGGCCTTCGTCATGATCGGTTCCTTTTCTGATGGGGCGGCGCAACAGGGCCGGCCGATGCCGGCGCATGATCCGCGCCCGGACAACGCCGACCTGCCTGCCTGCCCGCGCTGCCATCGTTCCCCGCCATGCTGGTCAAAATGAAGGCATGAGTCAAGAAAATCCCGCCACTCGTGCTCGTGCGCGATCCGCAGGCCATGGGCCGCCGCCACCGCCCCCACTGAGGGGTGGATTTTTTGGACCCCTTCCAGCATCATGAGGGGAGTTTCCCTGACCGCCGGATCGGGGATGTTTGGATCCGGCCCATTCTCTGCCACCGACAGGCTTTGTCGCATGATTCACCCGACCCTCCTCCGGTTGCCAGTTGCCTTCCTGCTCGCCATTCTGCTGCTGCCGGCCTGGGCCACCGCCCAGCCGACTGCCCCCAGCGAGCCCCCCGACCGCATCGAGCGCTATCATTCCGACAACATGACCGGCGGTCTGGGTCTGGAACTGTCGCGACCACTGGCGGTGCGGGTCATGGGCAAGGAACGCCTGACGATGTTCGGCTCACGCCAGCGCCGGCCGGTGGGCCAAGCTCCGGTGCGCTTCCGGCTTGACCCCCAGGCCGCCGGCTGGGGCGCGCGCCTGCTCAGTGACAGCAGCTTGACCGATGCCGGCGGCATCGCCCGGGTTGGCTTGGTGCTGGGCAAGGTTCCCGGTCGCTATCTCATCCACGCCGAGGCCTTGGGAGCCGATGGCCAGCCGGCGGCCAAGACCACGCTGGCCGTCGTCGGCGGCGTCATCATCAGCGGCGGTGGCCAGGACGCCCGCAGCGGTGAGACTGTCGCCGAGCCGCTCAAGGTGATGGTCGAACGCGCCCCGGGGGAGCCGTTGGTGGGTGCCGAAGTCGCCCTGATCATCACCGAGGCTGCCGGCAAGGCGCGTGTGTCACCCGATACGGCCAGCACCAATGCCGATGGCGAGGCAGTCTTTCAGGTCACACCCGGCACTGAAAACGGCCGGACGACCCTGCACGTCAACGTCCAGCGTCCGATGGAGGACGCCTCCGGCCACAGGATCATGCTGGCCGAGGTCCCCGTCTCCTTCTACACGATCGCCCCGCTCAGCCTGTTCATCCTGATCGGCGGCGGACTGGCCATCTTCATTTTCGGCATGACCCAGCTTTCCGAAGCCCTCACGATGATTGCCGGTGAGAACCTGCGCCATTGGCTGAACCTGCTGACGCGCAACCGGGTCCTGGGGCTGGCTGCCGGGGCGATCATCACCGGGCTGCTCCAATCCAGCTCGACCACCTCAGTGATGGTCATCGGCTTTGTCAATGCCGGCCTGTTCCAGCTACGCCAGGCTATCAGCGTCATCTTTGGCGCCAATATCGGCACCACCGTCACCGCGCAGATGATCTCGTTCAACCTGACCCACCTGGCATTACCCGCCATCGCGGCCGGCGTCATCATGCTGTTGGTCACGGCGCGGGAGCGGCCCCGCCACTGGGGCGTGGCACTGGTGGGCTTCGGCCTCATCTTTCTCGGCTTGGGCATGATGAGCTCCCCCCTCAAGGAGCTGCGCGACAGCCACCTGATGCAGAGCTTCTTTACCGGACTCTCCTGCGCCCCCATCGATGGTCAAATCCCACTGGGCCCGGTGCTCAAGTGCATCCTCATCGGCGCGGTGACGACAGCGGTCGTCCAAAGTTCCTCCGCCGCCATCGGCCTGCTGCTGACGCTGGTCGGCAGCGGCCTGCTCGACGTCTGGACCGCCTTCCCGATCCTGCTGGGCGACAACATCGGCACCACCGTGACGGCCATGCTCGCCTCAATCGGGACCAACCGCACCTCGCGCCGGCTGGCGGTCAGCCACGTCCTCTTCAACGTGCTGGGCGTGATGGTGATGGTCCTGCTGTTGCTGGTGCCTTGGCACGGCCGGCCCATCTTCATGGAATTTATTAATTATATCACCCCCGGCGACGCCTTCATGGGCGAGAACGTCGAGCGCTGGCTGGCCAATGCCCACACCATGTTCAACATCAGCGCGGCGCTGATCTTCCTGCCCTTCATCGGCGCCTTCGCATGGGTCTCGACCGCGCTGGTGCGCAAGTCCAGCGAAGAGGGCGAGGAAGAGCGGATCACCTACCTTGAACCGCACCTGCTGGCCACTCCGGTGCTGGCGATGGCACAGGTTTACCGTGAGCTCGGTTACATGAGCACCCAGGGGCGGCGCGCCCTGCGAATCGCCTCCGAAATCCTGGAGTCGGGCCCCAACTCCGCCTTCGAGCGCCAATACGAGCGGATTCACCGGCGCGAGGCGCGGCTGGACCGGCTACAGGACGAAATCCTGAATTACATCGAGCAGATCAGCCGGCGCCACCTGAGCGAGAACGAGAGCCGGTTGATCCCCCGACTCATTCACGCCGTCAACGACGCCGAGCGCATTGGCGACCGTTGCGTCGCGATCCTGAAGCTGCTGCGCCGGATCCATCGGCGCCAGATGGCCTTCGACCCCGCCACGGCCCAGGAGATTGGTGTGCTGTTCAACGCCGTGCTGCAGATGTATGACCATGTCGTGCGGGCACTCGAGGAAGGCGACCGCCGCTCGCTCGAACGCGCCCTCGCCCAGCGCAAGCAGGTCGGACTGATGGTCAAGGACCTGCGCAAGGCCCACCTGACCCGGCTCGAGGGTCGCCCTGACGAGCTGCGTTCCGGGATGACCTTCATCGAGATGATGACCCACCTCGAGGAGGTCGCCGTCGCCCTCAGCAGCATCATCGCCGCCTATCAGGCCACCTTCGCCTGGGTCAGCCCCGAGCGCCCCATCCAGCCGCGCCTGCAGGAGCCGTCGGCCCAGCGCCCGCAACTGGATCACGCTGAGGATGAGGATTTCGATGAGGATGAACTGGTCGGCGCGACGGCCGATGATGAGACATGAGGGGGCCGATTGGCCCCCTCGGCAATCACTCTGGACCTGATGCAATCAACGTTATCGCCGGGCGTGCAGCGCATTCCCCGTGACCGGAATCCGGGCGCCGTGGAGCGCTTGGGCCGCCAGCGCGTCGCTGGCCCCCAGCAGCGAGACCCCATGGGCTGAGATCTCGGTGGCGCGCCGCCGCGTCAGCGGGTCCTCCAGCTCAAACCAGAACTGCACCGGACCCGCCTGCTCCAGTCGATAGACAATCCGCGCGACCGTGCCGCCCGGGTAGTTGATCGGCCCGCCCAGCGATCCCACCCCATAATCGATCAGCCCCTGGTCGGCCACAACCTGGTTGGCTTCAAAACGGTCAAACGGGAAGCTGTCGTGAAAGTCGCCATCAAAAATATTCACGCCCAGCCGGATATAATTGTCCTCGTCGGCATCCAGGATGCTGATCCGCTCGGGCTGGTAGCGGATGCGGAAGCGCAGCCGGTCGAAGGCCGCCGAGGCGGGGTTGAGCAGCACCACGTCGGCCGTGCCGATCTCGCCCGGAGCCAGCTCGCCATGATTGGGAATGATGGCCAACCGCACGCGCTGCAGCGGGTCCAGTTCAGTCAGCTCCTGGCTGGCGCGCAGGTCCGCGACAAAGCGCGAGCCATACTGCTCGACCTGCTGCGGTTCGATGCGCAGCACCATCCGCATGGCGGCGACTCCATCGAGCAGGCGACTGTCGAGGATGTTGCGCTCGCCGACGTAGGCCCCCACCTCGGCCTCGGCCGGCGCGGACATATCCAAAGCCGACTGGACGGTCGCCTCATGCGCCCGCCAGTGAATCTGCGCCAGCGGCTGGATCGCCTCGCGCATCGGCTCGCCCAGCCGGGCCACGATCTGCACAAGCCCCTCCTCACGCCAGACGCGCGTCTGGACCGGCTCGGCCGCCTGGGCCTCCAGCCACTGGGTATCAACCCAGTCGGGCTCAAGGATGCGGGGATTGTAGCGCACCCACAGCTCGACCCGCTCGACCGGTTCGGTCTCGCGATTGTAAAGGGTCAGGGTCGATGCAAAACGGTCGCCGACCTGGCCCTCGAAGGAGCTGGGTTCGAAAAATATCGCATTGGAACGGGCGTCGGCAGGGATCGTCAGCCCCGGCAGTTTCTCGGCGGGGGCGCCCCGGCGGGCAACGGCGCCGCCGGCGGGAGCCTGCCGGGTGATGGTGACCCGCTCCTCGCCGGCGCGCGCGCGCTCGGCGCCCTCAGCGGCCGCCTGCGGGGGCGGCTGGCCCGGTCGAATCCCTTCCATCGTCCCATAGGCCGACGAGCCGCGCGTGCGACGCGAGGTGGCCCTGTCGCGGGTGGAGCGACTGGCTGTCTGGCCCGCCCGGCGATCGCGCAGCGACGAAGTGCGAGCCCGCGAGCCGGGTTCCATCTGGCCGAAGCTCGACCCGCCGAGACCACCCGGTCTGCCGCGGTCGCCCAAGCGCGACTCCCGCACCCCCGCGCCATTGGTCGGCTGTTCGTCCTGGGCCGGCAGCGAGCCCGAAAAGGTGGCCAACAGCGCCAGCCCTGCCGCCGGCAGCAGTCGCCGCAGCCGCGAAATGACGGTCATTCGATTGATTTTCCGCATCACGTCACACCTTCATGGATTGACATAATCCATCTGCTGGGAGTGATTCCACGAGCTCGGATCAGGGGCGTCGGCCAGGTAATGGCAACCGCGGCTGGTGCGGTTCTGCAGCGCCGCATAAAGCACCGCCAACGCCGCCTGGACCCCATTTCGCAGGCCGATCAGGTCGTCGTCCAGTGCCGTGCGCCCATAGAAGGCCTCGATCTCCTGTTGCAGCTCCCGCAGGATCCGGTTGGCCCGTTGCATGCGCCGCTGGGTCCGGGTCAGGCCGACGTAGTTCCACATCGTGTACCTGATGGTCATCCAGTCTTGCAAGATCAGTGCCGGATCGGCCGGCTCGCGCTCGGGCACCCACGGGTCGATTGGCGGCCAAGAGGGCGCCGACTGCTTGCGCCGGTCCATGATCGCCCCGGCCGCCCGCAACCCGAAGACCAGCCCCTCCAGCAGCGAGGTTGAGGCCAGCCGGTTCGCACCGTGCATCCCATTGCAGGCCACCTCGCCCACCGCCCAGAGCCGGTCGATCGAAGTGCGGCCCTCCAGGTCGGTCATCACCCCGCCGCAGGAGTAATGCGCCGCCGGCACCACCGGGATCGGCTCGCTGGAGATATCGATGCCCAGCTTCAGGCACTGCGCGTGGATCGTCGGGAATCGCTCACGCACCCAGCGCGTCGGCTTGTGGCTGATGTCGAGCCAGACGCAGGGCTCGCCGGTCTCGAGCATCTCCTGGTGGATGGCGCGCGCGACCACGTCGCGTGGCGCGAGCGACCCCAGCGGATGATGGCGCGCCATGAACTCACTGCCGTCGCGCCGCACCAGCCGGCCGCCCTCCCCGCGCATCGACTCGCTGACCAGGAATCGCGGGGCATGAGGGTGATAAAGCGCCGTCGGGTGGAACTGGACATACTCCACGTTCAGCAGTCGCGCCCCCGCGCGATAGGCCATCGCGATCCCGTCCCCGCGCGCCCCGTCCGGATTGGTGGTGTGCAGGAAAAGCTGGCCCAGTCCCCCCGTGGCCAGCACCGTGTGGCGGGCCATGATCGTCTCGACGCGGCAGGCATCGCGGTCGAGCACATAGGCCCCCACGCAGGTGTTGGGCTGATAAATGTCCAGCGGGCGGCGCGAGTGGTGCGAAAGGGTCAGAAGATCCACCGCCACCCAAGGCCGCAGCAATGTGATGCGGGGCTCCTCGTCGACGGCCCGCCACAGCGCCTCATGGATGCGCTGCCCCGTCCGATCCTCGCAATGCAGGATCCGCGGCACCGAATGGGCGCCCTCCTCGGTCACGTCATACTCGCCGTCGGGGCGGCGGTTGAAGTCGATGCCCAGCTCCTCGATCAGGACGCGCCGGACCGCCTCGGGACCCTCTTCGGCCAGCACCCTGGCCGCCGGTGGCCAGCTCAGCCCCGCCCCCGCCGTCACGATATCGCGCTCGAGCAGCTCGGGACTGTCGCCCGGCCCGGTATAGATGATGCCCCCCTGGGCCCAGCGCGTATTGGTGCGCTCGACGTCATGGCTGCGGTGCAGCATCAGCACCCGCGCGCCCGCCTGCGCCGCCTTGAGCGCCGTGATCGCCCCTGCAATCCCGCCTCCAATGACGAGGACGTCTGTCTCGAGCATCGCCTGCCCCTCTTTTGCTGGTCCCCTCGCACTAGCCGTTCTGGCCCGGCCAGATCGCTAGATTATAGCGCTCCACAGGCGGATGTATAGTGTTTCAACCCCACCACGCGGCGCCCGGGCGCAGCTTGATTCCGATTCGGACCACAATTGGCAGGTCGGGTCTGTAACCCGACAGGGGCTTCAGTGTCGGCTCGAAGAGCCGACCTACCCTCCCCGCTTACGAATCATTCACGTGGGGTTGACAACTTGGCCGCCGCGCTTGTCTATTTATGGCTGGAAACGTGCGGCAGATGAGGTGGGGGACGAATGAAATTCAGCCCGGCTCAAGAAAAAATCGTGCAGAGGGCAGGTCTCCTCATGATCCCGATGCTATTCATCGGCTGGGTCCTGTATTTTTTTCTCCTTCGCAAAATTCAATCCGCAGATGCCGATCTGCCGCTTGAGACCGCAATTTTCTGGATACGGGAATCCATCGTCTGGAGGAGACTTTTCATCCCTCTGCTGACGCTCAACCTGATCGGCATTTTTTGCACTCTGCTGGCCTTGTCCTCCGAGTCCCTCACTCAATTGAGACGGACCTTTCTGAGCATGATCATGGCCCTTGGAATCTTGGTGTTACTCGCTTCTGTCTCACTCATGAATTTTCTAATTCAACACAGTATTCCTGAGGCCATCAGCAGCGTCTGGGATAATAACAGGGCCGTCAGTCTTGCGATCTATGAATACCACATGATCCACGGCAAGTATCCAGACTCCATTGATGATGTGGTGCCCTATTTAGATGAATATTTCAGCATTTACGATGCATTTACTGGTGGTCGCGAAAAACTCTGGATCGGTCATACGCCCCAATATGTTGGGCTTTTCAGCGTCGGGCCCGACATGGAGCGCACCAACGAAAAGGGAGCCGTGCCGACCATACACTATGATCCAACCAACGGCACATACAGCAGCGGCGATCTTGTGACCCGTATATCTGAGGATTGACCATCCAGAACATTATCAGCAATCAGCCGGAGTGGAGTTCGTCATCATGCGCGCAATCTGGATGATATGTCTGACGTCGGCGGTCATCGCGCTCGGGCCGGATTGCCTGGCGACAGTGCTGGGAGTTACAACGCCGGAGAGGTATCCTTGGCTATATGGCGATTGTCATGAATCCCTTTACTTGCGTTTGGGCCCCAAGCTGCGGACTTTTGTGTCGCCCGCAGCTTAAATGGCGCCCAACCGCGGCTGCCCGGCTCGAACAGATCCACCTAGGTGGTGCCGACCCACCCTCCCCGCCCCGTGCTGCGGTCGCACGCGACGACGGATCAATTTCATGGTTTCATTCTCCATACGAATCATTCACGTGGGGTTGACAACTTGGCCGCAGCGCTTGACTATTTATTGGTGGAAACGTGCGGCAGATGAGGTGGGGGACGAATGAAATTCAGCCCGGCTCAAGAAAAAATCGTGCAGACGGCAGGTCTCCTCATGATCCCGATGCTATTCATCGGCTGGGTCCTGTATTATTGTCTCATTGGCATTATTCAAAACGCGAACGCCGATCTGCCGCTTGCGAACGCACATTTCTGGATACGGGAATCCATGGTCTTGAGGAAACTATACATCCCCTTGCTGGCGATTTGCGTGATCGGCATTTTTGGCGCTAATCTGTCATTATCCTCTGATTCCATCACCGAATCGAGACGGACCGTGCTGGACATGATCATAACGCTTGGGATTTTTTTGTTGCTCGGTTCTCTTTGGTTCATAAATGGACGGATTGAATCCAACATCTATGAGGCCATCGGCTGCGTCGGGAATAATCACAGGGGCGTCAGTCTTGCGATCTATGAATATCACATAATCCATGGCAAGTACCCAGACACCATTGATGACGTGGTGCCCTATTTAGATGAAAATTTCAGCATTTACGATGCTTTTACCGGCGGTCGCGAAAAACTCTGGATCGATCAAACGCCCCAACATGTCGGGCTTTTCAGCGTCGGACCCGACATGGAGCGCACCAACGTAGAGGGAGCCGTGCCGATCATAGACTATGATCCAACCAACGGCACTTTCAGCAGCGGCGATCTTGTGACCCGTATTGAGAACCCAGCAACTTGGCGGCATCAGCCGTAGTGGAGTTCCTCATGCTGCGCGCAATCTGGATGATAGGTCTGACGTCGGCAGTCATGGCGCTCGGGCCGGGTTGCCTCGGGACGGGCGCTGCCCTCGGCCGATCGCCGGCCGCGACCGCCCGACTCGAAGCGATCCAACTGGATGAGGATGGGCTGCATTTCATCCGGTCCGGTTCGCGGGAGCGGTTCTTTGTCTGGGGGGTCAACTATGACCGCGACGATGCGGGGCGGCTGCTCGAGGATTATTGGATCGGGGAGTGGGCCACCGTCGAGGAGGACTTTCGCGAGATCGTTGCGCTGGGGGCGAATGTCGTCCGGATCCACCTGCAGCTGGGCCGGTTCATGGCGCAACCCAACGCGCCCGATCCGCTGGCCCTGGCGCAACTGGCGCGCCTTGTGAGGCTGGCCGAGCAGACCGGGCTCTACCTCAACATCACCGGCTTGGGATGCTATCACCGTCAGGACGTGCCCGACTGGTACGACGGCTTGCCGGAAGCGGACCGCTGGGCCGTGCAGGCCCGCTTCTGGGCAGCCATCGCCAGGACCTGCGCCGGCAGTCCCGCCATCATGTGTTACAACCTGATGAACGAACCGATCCTGCCCGGGCGAGACCCCGAATCCGATTGGCTGGCGGGCGATCTGGCGGGGAAGCATTACGTCCAGCGGATCGCGCTGGACCTCGCCGGCCGCACCCGGGAGCAAGTCGCCCAGGCGTGGATCGACCGGCTGGTCGAGGCGATCCGCGAGCATGACAGCCGGACCCTGATCACCGTCGGCGCCATACCCTGGGCCATGGTCTGGCCCAAGGCCAAGCCGATCTTCTATGACCCGGAGGTGGCGCGGAACCTGGACTTCGTCAGCGTCCACATCTATCCCAAGGAGGGCGAGGTTGAGCAGGCGCTCGCCGCGCTCGCCGTCTACAAACTGGAGAAGCCCCTGGTCATCGAGGAGATCTTCCCGCTCAATTGCAGCATCGAGCAGATCGAAACATTCATCGGCCGCTCCCGCGACCGGGTCGACGGCTATATCAGCTTTTATTGGGGAAAAACAATCGAGGAATACGCGCAGGAAGAGGGGCTCACTGCCGCGATCATGCACAGCTGGCTGACATGGTTCCGCGAGCATGCCACAGCTACAGGCCCCGGTCTGGATGGCTGAAATCGTGCTGAAGCGCGGCTGACCTTGATTCTCATTCATTTCGCAACGGTCGCGGAGAACTCAGGAAAAGAACTCAAAGGGTACGTGACATCATGAACAGCGTATTGGGTCTGGGAAATCATGATTCAATTCCTGCCTTTGCGACCTTTGGTCATTTCCTCTGCGCCTTTGCGATAAAAAACATGAAGGTTCAGTTGGACTGAAAAATGGACACGTCTCTGCTTGACAGCCTGCGGCCGCGCTTCCAGACTCGTTCGATGCCCGCGCCTGCGCCGGCCATGCCACCAGGGAGCTTCAGATGTCCGATCCCATCCGATTCGTGCAACGAGTCATCGGCCGGCTGACCGGCAAGCGAGAGCTGTTCGCCTTCACCCCGGCATACTGGGGGGCCGAGGGGATCGAGGTCGTGCCACTGCGCGAACAACAGTCGCGGCTGGGGCGCATCTTCGGCACGCGCTGGTTCTCGCGCGCCTACCCGGGCGTCGTTGGCCGCGTGCACATCCACGACACGATGCTGCTGAGCGATTCGCCCGAGGAAATCGCGCACTACATCAAAGTCGGCCAGTCGGCGATGGAGAACATCGAGGCGACGCTGGCGGCGGGCGGTCGCTCGCTGGAGGATGTCGGCGCCTGCCTCGACATGGCCTGCGGCTATGGCCGCGTACTGCGGCTGCTCCAGACGCGCATCGCGCCGGGGCGCATCACCGCCTGCGAACTCGAGGAGGAGGCGGTCCGGTTCCTGGCCGCCGAGTTCGGCGTCCGGCCGCTGATCTCCCAGAAGGACCTGTCGCGGCTCGAGTTCCCGGAGACTTACGACCTGATCTGGGTCGGCTCGCTGTTCACCCACCTGTCGCAGCCGGACGGCTTCGCGCTGCTCGAGAAGCTGGTCGGCCAGCTCAACCCGCGCGGGCTGCTCGTTTTCTCGACCCAGGGGGCGAGCTGCCTGGAGCATTTTGCCCAATATGGCTGGATGTTCGTGCCGCGCGAGGCGTATTACCGCCACCAGCTCGCCACGGCCGGCTGGGCCTACTCCGATTATTACGAGAAGGACCCCGGCTATGGCATCACGATGTATCGCGAGGACGCGCTGGCTGGGATGATGGCCGAACAATTTGGCGACCGCCTGCGGCAGGTTTACATCCGCCATCGCGGCTGGGACGATCATCAGGACATCTGGGGCTACCAGCGCTTGTGAGGTGCAGGCCGGCGGCAGATTGGACCACGCCCGGTGCCCGCCGCGGCGATCCTGAGCAGCTGGCTGACATGGTTTTGCGAGCATGCAATGGCCACCGGCACTGGCCTTTGAATATACCGCCGCATGGGCAATTTATTTTTAATTGAGATCCACAATTGATTTAACTGGATCGCCTCCCGAGTTGCCAACAAGGATGACACAATCATTTTTCAGAACCATCACAACCAAGTGGTCTTTTCCTTGCTGAAAATATGTTATTTCAGAGTTCGGCACGCCAAGATCTCCCATTTCCAGCACGCGCGCATAAAATTCATCCGGTGATGGGAGATCCCCATTAGTATTAACATACTGCTGTATATCATTCTTGATGGCATCGAGATATATCAAAGCATGTATTCTACGGCAGTGATGAGATGTTCCCCTTGACACATGTCCACACGGATGCTTCACCGTGCACGAAGTCGTGAAACATGTAAAGATGAGAACGATTAAAACGCTGGGTATTCTTTTCATCTCATTCCCACCTCGGCTGGCGCCGGCTTGGGGGGCGGGAAGGTGATCCGGAAGCAGGCACCGCCCTCAAGGGTGTTCTCCGCCACGATCGTGCCCTCGTGCAGGTCCTGCACGATCGTGCGCACCCAGTTGAGGCCCAGCCCCTCCCCGCGCGACTCGTCGCGCCGATTCGTGTAACCCAGCTCGAAAATCTTCTCGATCTCATGGGGCAGCGCCCGGCTGCCGTCGGGGTTCAAAATCCCGGCGCCGCTGTCGCTGACCATGATGAGCAGCCCGCCATCCTCCCCTCGCCCGGTCGCGATGCGAATCCAGCCGTCGGCGACGTCGGGCTGGCGGCGGATCGCATCCAGCGCGTTGGTGAACAGGTTGAACAGCGCCAGCTTGACCAGCCGTGGGTCGACCAGGCAGCGCGGGGCGTCCCCGGCCAGCTGCGGGATCAGCTGGATGCGCCCCGAGATCGAGATCGAAAACAGCTCGAGCGTCTCACTGACCAAGGCGTTGCCGTCCTGCATCTCCATCGCCGGCTGCTGCAGATAGGCATACGCCCGGTAGAGGTTGACCGTCTCCTGCATGAAGCGCACCGAGCGCAGCAGCCCGCGGAGGGATTCGACCAGGATTGCGCGGCGGCGCTCGTCGGCCGGCGGCGCGCCCCCCGCCAGCAACCGATCCAGCGTCAGCAGCTCAAGCTTGCTGGTGGCGATGATGTTGGTCAAGTCGTGGCCCAGGTTGCGCGAGAGGCTGATGTTGGCGCGGCCGCGCTCCTGCACCAGCAGCCGGTTGCGCATCCCCAGCGTCTGAAGGCCCGACTCGATCAGCGCCGCCAGCCGCTCCAGGATCTGGTCGAGCGTCCCCGCCGGCCAGCCCTCGCTGCCCGCGTGCACCCCGAGCGCCACCAGGTAGCGGATGTTGGCGCGGTCCGGGTCGACCAGCAGCCGCGCATGGACATCCAGCGTCCGGCGGTCGGCCGTCAGGTCGAAGACAAACTGGTCGCGGCCGTCGGCGGGCAGCGCCAGCTCGAGCCGCTCGCGCACCACCAACGCGCCGGGGTCATCCGCGGCCTGTCCCGCGCTGACGAAGCGCCCCGTCGGCAGCAACCGCCCCGGCCCCTCGACCGCCATCTCCAGCGCCGCCACCAGCGGCACGTCGGCCTGCTCGCGGAACGCCTCGCAAACCAGCCGCACCACCTCCCAGCCCGTCAGCTCGGTGCGCCGCGCGATGCGGTCGCGCAGCTGGCCCTGCAGCCGCGCGATGACCGCGTCCAGCGCCATCCGGTTATAGAAGGACTCCAGCCGCCGCCCCGGATGGCGGATGAAAACAGTGTGGCCGGGGGTGGATTCCTCCAGCGCCGACAGCACGTTGCGCAGCGGCAACAGCAGGCTGTGCGCCGCCGCCCAGGCCAGCGTCGAGAGCAGCGCCAGCAGGAAGAGCGCATACCAGCGATAGCGCCGCGTCAGCTCCTCGATCGCCGGGTTGCCCAGCGGCGTCGTGTAGTGGATCACCAGCCGCCAGTTGCGGTCCTCGCCAAATCGCGTGTCGAGCGGGCGGTCGATCATGCCGCTGAAATCACTCAAGAACAGCGAGTTTGAAAAGCGATGCTGGTCGTCGAACTTGTCGACCCTGCGGTCGACCATGAACACTTCCTCGGTGGGCTCCAGGCTCGGTTCCGCATCCAGCTCCAGATCCTGCTCGCCGGCGCGGATGGCGATCCGGTAGATGAAATGCTCGCGCGCGAGCAGCTCGTCGATCCAGCCCTCCAGTTCCCGCCGGCGCTCTTCATTGCCACTGGCGCGCAGATAATCCACCGCACGCCGCTCCAGCTCGTCGATCGCGTCATCCCCCACCTGGCTGCGCAGGAAAAAGCGGACGTTTTCGCGGATCAGCTGGCCCTTGCGGTCCTGGTAATATTGCTTGTCCAGCTCGAGCATGGCCAGCCCCACCACGAGCAGACAAAGCCCGAAGAAAGCCAGCAGAATGGAATTGCGCCTGAAGAAACCGGTGATCATGCCGTGTCCGCCCGGGCGGGGGGCCGCCGTCCTTGCGCCAGCATAAGCCAGCCCGCCCCCGCCCCGCAATCCGCTTCCGCAGCCAGCAGTGTCAAGCCACAATAGAAATGTCACACCCCGGACCACGATAGAAATGTCACATTCCCGCCGGGGAGCGTTTGCGCGACAATGGCTTACTCCGGCCGGAGGATAGGGCAACGCGGGGACGCGCCCCGAGCGCCGCGTCGGAGTCCGAAGCAGGAACGGGGCGGTCGGTGTCGGCCGTCCCGTTTTTCGTTTGTCCTGTGCCTGCTTTGGTCGGAATGCGGCAAATCCCAGGGGGGCTGGGGGACTGGTCCCCCAGAGCGTCGCGCACGCCGAGCCCAACCCTCCCGCCGTCGGCCTCGCCGTTGTCGAATCCGCAGCACCGGCGGAAGCGGTCGGCCATGGGATCAAACGGCCTGATCGCCAGTTCGCGTCCCTGCCACCGGCAGCTGATGCGGCCGTCCATCGCACGCCACAACGTGACCTTGGTACCCGGCCGCGGCGCCCCTTCCTGCGCCAGGATCTGATGGCAGCGCCCGTCGAGCGAGACCGTGTTGTCGTGGGCGACGGTGCGCTCGAAGTCGACGCTGAAGGCCAGCTCGCGCTGGCGCTGGTCCTGCGGGGCAAAGATGCGATGGGCGTCGTGCGGCTGGGCCGGCTCGTCGCCGAACATCTGATTGTGCTCGTTGATGTATTCGGCATCGAGAAAGGCGTTGGCGCCCTCGATCGTGTCGATCCCACGCAGCCGCAACTCCTTGACCAGCCGGTCCTGAAAGGTCCCGTTGCCGCGCTCGACGCGTCCTTTGGCCTGGGGCGAGTACGACGGGATCAGCTCGATGCCCAGGTTGCCGACTACCACCCGCCCCCAGTCGCTGTGGGCCTCGCGCCGGTCGCGCAGCGGGCGGTTGTTGAGCGCCGTTGGCGACCAGTAGACCGATTTGCGGTCAGTGTAAATCGCCTCGGGCACGCCGTGGCGCTCGACCCATTTGCGCACCACCACCAGCGCCGCCTCGGTCGTTTCGCTGGGGGCCATGTGAAGCATGACGCGACCGGTGGCATCATCGATGAGCACCATCAGGCAACAGCGCGGGGCGCGCTCGTCCAGCCAGGCGTGATCGCTGCCGTCGAGCTGGAGCAGCTGGCCGAAGCGGGGCCGGCGCGGCCGGCGCGTGCGATGGGGGCCGCGGCGGGGCCGGCGCTGCCAATCGCCCGAGGCGATCAACCAGCGGCGCAGCGTCTCGGCGCCGATCCGGATGCCGTCACGCTGGAGTAGCTTCTGGGCAGCCAGCGTGGGGCCGAAGCCGGGATACTGGTGGCGGTAGAGTTCGATGACGCTCTGGCGGTCGACCGGTTCGCGAGGCCGGCGGTTGCCCGGCCTCCCGTGCAGGCGGTGCGTGATGGCGGCGGCGCCTCCGGCCAGGTTGCGCTGCTTGAGCCGGATAACATGGCGCCGGTGAAGCCCTAGCCGCCGCGCCGCCTCGCTCACGCTGATCTCGCCGCGCTTGACTGCCTCAAGCACCACCAACTTCTGCTGATCCCTTGGACTCATCCTGACCGTCTCCTGGTTCACTGCAAGCCCTCCCTTCGGAGGACCAGCCTAGCTGACCGGTGTGACATTTCTATTGTGGTCAGGGTGTGACATTCTCAAAGTGGTCCGACACTTCCGCAGCCAGCAGTTGCAAGCTCCCGAGTGGGACGGTAGATTAGCTGGCGGCAACCCGTTCCATCCGGCGCCCCTTTGGGGGGCCGGCCAAGGCACAGCAAGGGAATAGATGACATGGCCCGAGTGATGATGATCGGCTACGGACCCCTGCCCCGCCCCGGCCTCAGCTATATGGCCGCCCCGGCGCTGCGCACGCGCCACTTCCTCAAGCCGATCCTCGACGCCGGCCACACCGTCAACCTCTACACGCTGCCCCTGCGCCCCCCCCCCGGCCACGAGGGCGAGATGGCCGCGATGATCCCCGACACCTACGAGAACCTCGCCTACCAGCGCTTTGCCAACCATGACGAGAATTTCGCCGTCGCCCAGCTCGCCGAGCAGGCGCGCCAGATCCAGCCCGACGCGATCGTCGGCGTGAACACCTTCCCCTCCTGGGTGGCCGCCCGGCTGCCCGCCCGCGTGCCGCTCTGGGCCGACCTCAACGGCCACTGGATGGCCGAAATGCAGGGCAAGGCCCGCGTCGAGAACGACGACCACTGGATCGGCTGGGGCTGGGGCGTGCAGCGCGGCATCCTGCGCCGGCTCGACAAGTTCTCCGCCGTCTCGCGCCCGCAGCTGCACGCGGTGCTCGGCGAGCTGGGCGCCGTCGGCCGGATGAACCGCCACACCTTCGACTATCCCTTCGGCCACCATGTCCCCAACGCCGCCTACCGCTGGGACAGCGCCCTAGAAGCCGAGCCCAACCAGGAGCCGCTGCTGCGCGGCCCCATCGTCCCGGCCGACGCCTTCATCATCCTCTGGAGCGGCGGATTCAACGTCTGGGCCGACATCCCAACCCTGGTCGAGGCCATGGACCGCCTGATGGAGCACCACCCCAACGTGCACATGGTCGTGACCGGCGGGCGGATCGAGGGCCACGTCACCCGCCCCTACGAGGAATTCGAGGAGCGCGTCGAGGCCTCACCCCACAAGGACCGCTTCCACCTGCTCGGCTGGGTCGAGAGCGAGGACCTGCCGCGCATCTATCGCGAGTCCGACCTCGGCATCAACGTCGACTCGCGCAACTATGAGACCCTCTTCGGCGCCCGCAACCGCATCAACACGATGGCCGCGGTCGGGCTGCCGGTCGCAACCACCCTCGGCACCGAGATCAGCGAATGGCTCGACGAGGGCCAGGCGGTGCTGAGCGCGCCGATCGGCGACGCCGAGGCGCTTGCCGAGGCGATCGCCCCGCATATCGGCCGGCGCTACGGACTGCGCGAGGTGGCCGGCAATGCCCTGCGCATCATGAAGCGCGATTTCTCGTATGCCCGCACCACGCGCAAGCTGCTCGACTGGCTCGAGGCCCCCGCCTTCGCCCCCGACAACCAGCTGCGCCTGGAGCGCGCCGGCGAGGACTCCCCCGACCCCTGGCGGCTGGCGCTCAATCCAGTCGAGGAGGAGTCCCTGCTGCTGGAAACCCACGGCGTGGGGCGGCTCCGCCAGGGGGTCGAGACGCCCGAGACCGGTGGCCACAACGCCGTCAGCCGCTTCCTGTTTGGCTCGCGTCGCTCACGCTGAGGGGGGTCAATTTAGGCCATCGAACTCCTGATTTCCGCCAGCGGGAGCGCCGGCAGTCCACAGCCCCCGTTTCGCCGAAAGCCCCGGTTTTGTGATAAGATGGGCATGTAGCCACCGGCCCCATGCCACCGTGGTCGTTGCGACTTCTGTTCTGCATAAGGCGGTCAAGCCGATGAATTCACCCACGCATCAGGAAGCCTCGCGCGAGCCGGCGCGGCGCGCCCATCGCGCCTGGTCACTCTATATCGGCTCAGTGGCCGGCATCCCGATCTATCTGCACATCACCTTCCTGCTGCTGCTGGCTTTTATCTGGGTCATGCAGCGGCAGATCAACGGGCCGATCTTCGGTGGGCTGCCGCTCGTGATCGCCGTCTTTGCCAGCGTGGCTCTCCACGAGTTGGGGCACGCGCTGACCGCGCGCCGCTTCGGCATCGGCACGGAGGATATCGTCCTCTACCCGATCGGCGGCGTGGCGCGCCTGCGCAGCATGGGCGAAAAACTGCAGGAGTTCTGGATCGCCATTGCCGGCCCCTCCGTCAACGTCGTCATCGCGGTCGTTCTTTTCGCCATCCTGACAACCACGGGGCGCTGGGTGCCGATCACCTTTGAACAGCTCGACCAGGCCTTCGTGCAGGCCAGCTTCCTCCAGCGCTTGATGATGATCAATGTCATCCTTGTGGCATTCAATATGATCCCCGCCTTTCCGATGGACGGGGGCCGGGTGCTGCGCTCGCTGCTGACGCTGGCGCTCAGCAAGGAAAACGCGACCTCGATCGCCGCCGCCATTGGACAAGCCCTTGCCGTCATGTTCGTCATCTTCGGCTTGCTGGCCGGCCACATCATCTTGATGTTCATCGGCATCTTCGTCTTCATTGCCGCCGGGCAGGAGTCGGTCGCGACCCGCTCGCAGGCCCTGATGCAAGGGCGCACTGTGCGCGACGCGATGATCACCCACTTCGAGGTGCTCAACCATGGCGACTCGCTCGGACGCGCGGCCGAGCTCCTGCTCGAAACCAGCCAGCAGGAGTTTCCGGTTCTCAGCGGCGGCGAGGTCATCGGCGTGCTCAGCCGCAAGGCACTCCTGCAGGGGCTCGCCCAGCACGGCCGCGACTATTACGTCGCCCAGGTGATGGACCGCCAGTTCCCGCGCGCCCGCGCCTGGGAGAACCTGCAGGAAGCGCTCGAGCAGATGCGCGCCGCCGATGGCCTGCCGCTGCTGGTCTTCGAGGGCGATCGCCTGATCGGCTACGTCAACAATGAAAACCTGATGGAATACCTGATGATCCAGCAGGTGCGCCGGGCCACCACTTGATCCGCCCGCGCCACATCTCCTCCCCGAAGGATTCCGCCATGGAAGCGCTGAAGATTCCGGTTGAACAGTTGCGCGAAGGACCGCGCGAGCTGGAGCTCGACATGGCTCCCGAGGCGCTTGACTTGTCTGATCCCGAATTCACCTTCAGCGGCCGCGTGACCGGCCGGGTCACCTTTCGCATGGCGGCGGGCGACGTCATCGCCAACGGCGAGCTGCACGTGCCCTATGATACCCGCTGCGTGCGCTGTCTCGACCCTTCCTCCGGTGAGGTCAGCGCTCCGGTCAACGAAACCTGGCTGCGCGGCGAGTCCGATCTGCCTCCGGCCGCCCCCGGCGAGGACGAACCGCTCGTCAATACCTATCAAGGCGACTTTATCGAGCCGGCCGAAGTGTTCCGCGAGCTGATCATGGCCGCCCTGCCCGAGCGCGTCTGGTGCCGCGAAGACTGCGCCGGCCTCTGCCCCGGCTGCGGTGCCAACCTCAACCATGAGCCCTGCCGCTGCCCCGAGGAGGTCCGCCGCGCACGCGAGGATGCGCAGGCCAGCGACTGGAAGCTCAAGCTGCGCCAGCTTCAGAAACCCAAAGAATAACGGCCCTTCGCTCGTTTGCCCTGCAAGGGGCAACGCAATGGCCCATCTGGCTCTGCTCGCCTCACACACGAGGCAGCGGAATACACCATTTCGGTCAAAGGGATTGAAGTATCTGCTGAAAAATCAACCCGCCAGCGGCCATTATTTTCGGTAAATCCTTTACCTGCCGCCAGCCGATACGTAAGCTGGAACTTGTTCTTGAACCTTCGCTCAAAGGTGGCACTTGAATTCGATGCAGTCCTGTCCGGCCGATCCTTCCGCTTCCGTTGCGCGCATCCCGCCCATAGCATGGCTCATCGGACTGGCCATTGCGGCCCTGCTCGCCGTCGCCTTCCATGAACCGATCATTCGCATGGTCGACATCTGGCAGGCTGAGGATTCCTATTATTCGCACGGCTGGCTGGTGCCGCTGGTGGCGATCTTCCTGATCTGGCGACAGCGCGCCCTCTACATGGCCGATCCGCCGCGGGTATCCTATCTTGGCCTGGGGATCCTGCTGACCGGCCTGGCGACGCTGGTGGTCAGCGGCTGGATGGTGATCTACTTCACTGCCGGCTTTGGCCTGATCCTGGTGCTGTGGGGGCTGGGGGGCTTTCTGTTTGGGCCCGGCGCCTTGCGCCGTCTGGTTTTTCCCGCCTTCATCCTGACCTTCATGGTGCCGCCGCCGCTGCAAATGATCAACAGCATCAGCCTCAAGATGAAGATGCTGGCCACTGCGATGGCGATGCGGCTGCTCGATTTTCTCGGCATTGTTGCCGTCAACGACGGCCAGACCATCTACCTTGGCAGCGCCTACGTGACGGTCGGGGACGCCTGTTCGGGTCTGCGTTCGCTGATCTCGCTGATCTTTCTGGGCGTGCTGTTTGCCTATTTCAGCCCCCTGACTTTTCCGCGCCGGGTGGTGCTCTTCTTCGCCTCCGCACCGATCGCTATCCTCAGCAACATGCTGCGGGTGGCTGGGCTGAGCCTGGTGGCCTATTTCTGGGGAACCGAGGCCGTCTCGGGTCCGATCCACGACATCTCGGGCTACATGATCTTCGTGGTGGCTTTCTTCATGCTTTACGGCACCATGCTGCTGCTGCAGTGGCGCCTGCCCGCGAGACCCGCCGCCGGTCCCGACAACGATGATCCGCAGCCGCGCCCATCCTTGAACGCGCCGGCGTGCAGAAAGTGAGGCCCATCATGTCGCGACTGCGCACCCGCGTCATCCTGCTGCTGCTGCTGCTGGCGCCGACCGCCTGGTTTTCCGCCGCCGCCCTCTATCCCGAGCGCATGGAGCGCGAGCACCTCAAGGCGCGCGACCTGCCGCTGGTGATGGACAACTGGTTCGGCCGCGAGATCGAGGTCGATGCCGAGGTGCGGGAGATCCTTGAGACGGACGACGTCGTGCAGCGGGCCTACGTCAACCCGCTGCACCCCGAGCCGGTTCACCTGGCTGTCGTTTACTCGCCCGACAACCGCCGCGTCGCCCACCCCCCCGAGGTCTGCTACCTGGCCGGCAGCTGGGAAGTCAACGACAAGCGGATCGTCGAGCGCGAGGGCCTGCCGCCGATGGTGCGCCTGGTCATCAGCTACGGCCAACACAAGGACATGGTCTATTACTGCTACAAGTCCGGCCCCGATTATCTGGCCAATTACTACCAGCAGCAGATCAACATCATCCGCAATTACATGCTGCGTCGCCCGACGGCTTCGGCGCTGATCCGGTTTTCCACCGCCGTCCAAGGCAACGAGGCGGGCGCGGAGGAGCGCCTGCTGACGTTCGCCCGCCTGATGATGCCCGAGATTCGCCAGACATTGGATTAACTTTGATGGATGGATAATGAAAAGGCGCTGCCCCGCGAGAGGCCGCGCCATTCGTTTTTCGGGATGGTAAGACCGCCGCTCAGGCCGGCAGCGTAATCACAAAGATGGCCCCTTGGCCGGGAGCATCCTCGATGCGGATGCGACCTCCGTGCTCCTCGACGATCTTGCGTGTCACGGCCAGCCCCAGCCCCGTGCCCTTGGAACCCTTGGTGGAGAAGAATGGATCGAAAATCGATTCGCGGTTTTCGGCCGGCACGCCCGGGCCGCTGTCCCCCACGCGCAGCACGATCGCCGCCGCCGGCCCTCCCGGCAGCTCGGCCAGCCGCGCCGGGTCGCGCTCCTGCGTCGCCTCGATCCAGACCTCGCCGTCGGCCGCCGAGACGTCAAATGCGTTCTGCACCAGGTTGAGCAGGCAGCGGTAGATCTGCTGGCCATCGGCCTGGACCGAGCCGGCGTCGGTGATCGGCCGCACGGAGAAGTGAATCTGCCGCGCTGCGGCATCGGCGCGCACCGAGGCCGCCAGCTCCTCGAACAGGTCGCGGATCGAAACCTCGCTGCGCTGCGGCTCGCGCTCCTTCGAATAGTCCAGCATGTCGAGCACGATCGTGCTGAGCCGGTCCAGGTTGCGCTGCAGGATGTCGCGCCCCTGGCCCAGCAGCTTCCAGTCGCCGGCCCCCTCGGCCATGCCCACGATCGAAAGCCCGCCCTTGACCCCGGTCAGGATATTCTTGATGCAGTGCGAGATGCCCGCGACGGTCTGGCCGACGGCGGCCAGCCGCTCCCCGCGTACGACGCGCTCGTGCAGCCGCGAGTTCTCGATGAAAACCGCCGCCTGGTTGGCCAGCAGGACCATCACCTCAAGGTCGGACTGGCAGAACATGCCAAGGTCCTCCGAGGTCCGGTTCAGGTTGATTGTCCCGATCACGCGCCCATGCATCCGCAGCGGCAGGCACATCGCCGAGATGAGCCGGCGGCGGGCATCGAGCGCCTGATAGTTGGGGTTGCTCGGGTGGTCGTTCAGGATCAGCGGCTGGTTGTTTTCGATCACCCACTCGGCGATCGAACCCTTGCGCGGAATATAGCCCTTTTGCACGATCTCGGCGGGCAGGCCGCGGCTGGCCAGCATCTCCAGCCGGTCGCGCCGCTCGTCGAGCAGCAAAATCGAACCTTGCTGGGCATGAGCCTCCTCGAGCGTGCGGTCGAGGATCGTCTCCATGACCGCTCCCAGCTCGAGATTGGAAACCAGCGCCTCGCTGATGGCCAGCAGGGCGTGCGGCAGCCGGCCCGAGTCATGGTGCGTGGGTTGGGCGACAGCCATCCTGGCGCGCCTCCTTCTCAGCTTTCAAGGACCTTGAGCAGGCGGCCGCGCAGGCGCAGGATCGCCTTGGTGTGGATCTGCGACACCCGACTCTCGGTGATGCTCAAAATCTCGCCAATTTCCTTCATCGTCAGTTCTTCATAATAATATAAGGAAATCACCAGCCGTTCCTTCTCGGGCAGCTGGTCGATCGTCTCCGCCACGATCCGGTAGATCTGGTCCAGGTTCAGGATCTGGCTCGGGCTGAGCGCCTCGGGATCAGCCAAATAGTCAAGCAGGTTGCGCTCGAAGCCATCCTCGTGGTCATTGCCCTGCAGGTCGTCCAGGCTCAACAGCGCCACCCCGCGCGCCTCGCGCAGCAGGACGTTGAACTCCTCGGGCTTGATCTTGAGAAACTCCATCATCTCCGCATCGCTGGCCGAGCGCCCCAGTTGCTGCTCCAGCTCCGCATATGCCTTCTCCAGCCGCGAGGACTTCTGGCGGGTCGAGCGCGGCACCCAGTCCAGCGCACGCAGCTCGTCCAGGATCGACCCCTTGATGCGGAACTCCGCATAGGTCTTGAACTTGATCTTGCGGCTGGCGTCGAACTTCTCGATCGCATCAATCAGCCCGATGATCCCCGAGTTGACCAGGTCGCCCAGCTCGATGTGCTGGGGCAGCCGGCTGGCGATCCGGCTGGCGATGAATCGCACCAGCGGCAGGTATTCCACGATCAGCTCGTTGCGCCGCTCCAGCGTCATCTTGCCGGCCTCGGCATACGCCCCGGCGGCTCCGGCGCGCGCCCGCGGTGCCGCCACCGGCGCCACTGCGGTCCCTTGAGTGGCAGCCGCCTGCGTGGCTTGACCCTTGGCGGGCGCGTATGTCACCGAACTGCTCATGTTCATTCTCCTTCCAGGTGCGCCCGCCTCCGGCGGACGTGGGTCAGAAACCGATCGAGGCCGCCGCCGTGGCCGGCATCAGGTTGCGCCACAGCACTCCCAGGTCGCAGCGCATGGGGTCGTTCTCCAGATGCGTGATGCGCCGCGCCAGCTTGCGCAGCGCCGCCGCCGGCACCCCCGCCGGCTCCAGCTCGCTGAGCAGCCGCTGGGACTGCACCGCCCGGCGGAGCCCCGTCGCGTGCGGCATGTGGCCGAGGTAGTCCAGCGAGACGTCAAGGAACCGGTCGGTCACGCGCGTCAGCCGGCGGAAGACTTCCTCGCCCTCCGCCACGTCGCGCACGTCGTTGGCGATGACCTTGAAGTGGTGCTGGTGGTGGCGCGACGACAGCACCTTGATCAACGCGTAGGCATCGGTCAGCGAGGTTGGCTCGGGCGTCAGCACGACCACCATCGTCTGCGCCGCCAGGTTGAAATAAAGGACGTTTCGCGAGATGCCCGCGCCGGTGTCGATCAGGATGTAATCGAACTGCTCCTGGAGCGACTCGAGCGCCTCGAGCAGGCGCAGCCGCTCACCGTCGGTCAGTTCGGTCAGCTCGCTGGCCCCCGAATCCGCCGGCAACACCCGGATTCCCGCCGGCCCGCGCGCCAGCACTTCCTCGATGGTCTTCTCGCCGCGGATGACATGGCCCAGGTTGAACTCCGGGGTGATCCCCAGCAGCACGTCCACGTTGGCCAGCCCAAGGTCCGCGTCCAGGATCAGCACCCGGCGGCGCAACTGGCGCAGGTGCCAGGCAAGGTTCGCGGCCAGATTGCTCTTGCCCACCCCGCCCTTGCCGCTGGTGATCGTCAGCACGTGGGGAATCGGGCGCTGAGGCGCATCCGCCTGCGGCTCGGGCAGGTGGGCGGCTTCCAGGCGCGGTCGGCGCGGCAGCGACATCATTGGACAACTCCCGCCGGCGCCAGCACCCGCCGCCACAGCGACGCCGCCGAGGCCGCCTCAAGATCCTCCGGCACGCGCGTGCCGGTGGCGAAACTGTCGATTTTCCACTGCTGGTCCATGGTCAGGTTCAATATGCTCCCGCTCTGCTGGGCTTCATCGAGCTTGCTGAAGAGGACCCGCCGGGCCCCCAGCGCCCGCGCCGCGGCCATCTGGCGGCGGCCAATCTCGTCGCGATGCGTCAGCGGCCAAACAATGCACGTCTCTGTTTGGGGACACCGAGCAAGAATGGAACCATAGAGCCGGCCCGGGGCGCTGTCGGGGTCCATCACCCCCGGTGTATCGATCCCCACCCAGTCGCGACCGCCCCAGGTCTCCATGCAACGCATTAAGTCTTCTTGAGTTGCGATTTCCTGAACTTCCACGCCAATCAGGCGGCCCACGCGGCGCCACTGCTCGACGGCGCCGAAACGGCAGGCATCCAACGTCGCAATGACAATATTTTGGCGTCCTTCGCGGCGATATCTTGACGCAAGCTTGGCAAGCGTCGTCGTTTTTCCGCCGCCGGTCGGGCCGACCAATCCCATGACGGACCCAGCCGCAGCCGTCGCCTCGGCATCCTCGCCCAGCAGACCCTGCTCAGCCCGCCAGGCCCACCAGATCCACTCGCGCAGACTCTCCCCCCGCATCCGGGCCGCCGGGCTGGCCTCATCCAGCTGAATCATGTAAGCCCGCAGCGAGGCCGGCGCGGTGCGCCAGTCCAGCCAGCGCCGAAAATGGGGCGCCAGCAGGCGGTGATCGATGCCCGACTCAATCAATTCGTGGTAGTCGCTCAGGTCGAGCCCCGGCCGCTCGGCCGGCAGGTCCGGATCCGCCCCGCCCTCGAGCAGCCGGCGCAGCTGCGCGCGCAGCCGCCCCAGGTCCTCGATCAGCTCGCCGGGAGCGGCCGGCCGGGCCTGCTCCCTCGGGGCCACCGGCTGGCGCGCCGGGGCCGGCTCACGCACCGCACAGACCTCAAAGCGAGCTCCGGGGTTCATCCGTGCGACGGCGCTGCCGGGCTCCAGCTCGTGCGTCTCCAGAATCAGCGCATCGGGGCCCAGCTCGCGACGGACCTGGGCCAGCGTCCCGCTCATGGTGCGACCGTAAAACTTACGCAGCTGCATGGATCATCCCCACGATGCGCAACGTCTCGACTCGGACATTGGGCGGTATTTCGTTGTGCGAGAGGATCACGAGGTTGGGCAGGAACTTCTCGGTCAGCCGGCGCAGCGGCGCCCGGCAGGCCGGCAGGCAGGTCAGCACCGGCGTCCCCTGCGTCAGACTCCATTCCTCGCAGGCCTGCTCGAGAGCGCTTAAAATGCGCTGCGCCGACTCCGGGTCCAGCGTCAACTGCAACCCCTGGTCGCTCATGCGCGTGTGGCGCATCAGCAAGTCCTCCACCTCACGGTCAAGCATCATCACCCGCAGCCGGCCCGCCTCATCCAGGTATGGCCGCGTGACGTGGCGCGCCAGTCCCTGGCGCACATATTCGGTCAGCAGGTCGGGGTCGCGCACCGCCGGGGTCCGCTCGGTCATCGTCTCGACGATCGTCAGCATGTCGCGAATCGAGACGTGCTCGGCGAGCAGGTTCTGCAGCACTTTCTGGATCAGCCCCAGCGGCAGGATATCGGGGATCACCCCCTCGACGACCTTCGGATATTTTTTGCCCAGCATGTCGACCAGGTCCTGCGTTTCCTGGCGCGTCAGCAGCTCCTGCGCATGGTTCTTCAGCACCTCGGCCAGGTGGGCGATGATGATCGTCGAGGCATCAACGACGGTGTAGCCGAGCGCCTGGGCCTGCTCGCGCCGGGTTTCCGGAATCCACAGCGCCGGCAGCCCGAAGGCCGGCTCAACCGTCGGGATGCCCTCGACCGCCTCGCCGCCCATCCCCTCCTCGGCTGCCATCGCCATCAGGTGGCCCTGCAACAGGTCCGCGCTGGCCACCACGCAGCCCTTGATCAGGATCGCGTAACTGGCCGGCTTGAACTCCAAATTGTCGCGAATGTGGACCGGGGGCAGCACAAAACCCCACTCCTGCGCGAACTGGCGCCGCAGCGACTTGATCCGGTCGAGCAGATCCCCCTTCTGCTCCTGATCCACCAGGCTGATGAGCCCGTAGCCAACCTCCAGCGAAACCGCGTCCAGCGGGGGCAGCATCGGCTGCTCGGCCGGCTTGGCCGGCGCGCTGGCGGCGGCAAGTCGCTGAGTTTCCATCTCGTTGCGGCGCCGCCGCTTGAGCGCCTCGTTGGCCGTCCACGAGATGAAGCCGGTCATCCCAGCCAGCATGAAAAACGGAAAGCTCGGCATTCCCGGCAGTAGGCCGAAGATCACCAGCATCCCCGCCGCCACGCCCATCGCGCGCGGCTGGAAAAACAGCTGTTGGCCGACGCTCTCGCTGAGTGTCCCCTCTTGCGCGGCGCGGGTGACCACCAGGCCGGCCGCCGTCGAGACCACCAGCGCCGGGATCTGGCTGACCAGGCCGTCGCCCACCGTCAGCAACGTATAATTGGCCGCCGCCGCCGCCGGCGCCATCCCATGCTGCAAGACTCCGATGATCAGCCCGCCGAAGATGTTGATGACCAGAATGATGATGCCGGCAATGGCATCGCCGCGGACGAATTTGCTGGCGCCGTCCATCGCGCCGTAAAAGTCCGCCTCCAGCTCGATCTTGCGCCGCCGTTCGCGGGCGTCGTTCTCATTGATCAGCCCCGCGTTCAGGTCCGCATCGATCGACATCTGCTTGCCCGGCATCGCGTCCAACGTGAAGCGGGCGCTGACCTCCGCCACGCGGCCCGCACCCTTGGTGATCACCATGAAGTTGATGACGATCAGAATCAGGAAGATGATCAGGCCGACGACATAATTCCCGCCGACCACGAAGTTGCCGAACGCCTCGATCACCCCGCCGGCGGCGTGCACCCCCTGATTGCCATTGAGCAGGATCAGCCGCGTCGTGCCCACGTTGAGCGCCAGCCGGAACAGGGTCACGATCAGCAGCAGGCTCGGGAAGACCGAGAAATCGAGCGGCTTGTTGATGTAGATGCCGACGAACAGGATCAGCAGCGAACAGGTGATCGACAGCGTCAGCAGCAGGTCCATCGCCCAGGGCGGCACCGGCACCACCATGATGATCAGGATGCCGATGATCGACAGCGGCAAGAGCGCATCACGCTGCTGGCGGATCAGCTCGACCCACTGGTTGGGCACCGTCGGAGTTCCTGCTGGTTGGCCGGCCATAAGCTGGGGCAAACTTCCAAATCAAAGTCACTGGGCCGCACCGGCCCGCGATGGCACACATGCAACTCATCGGCCAAGTGCGGCAAGACAGCGGCGTGTGGCGGGCGCGATGAGCACAGTCATCTGGATTGGCTGGATTTAACATGGCCAGGCGAGAATACATGCGAACCGGGGACGCCCGGCATTGAGCGTCAATATATCGTCGATCGCAAATCTCTGCCGCCGCTTTACGCCAGAATTCCGTCGCCCCGGAAAGGCTTGATGCCGGCTGTCCCTATTATTCCGCAACCTGCAGCTGTCACGGGTTTAGGGCGCGCAGCCGCTGCCCTGCGGATCAGGCTCCCACCAATAATTTTATTTTTTGGTTTCTTGTTGCCGTCATCGGGACGCTGGCATATCCAATAAACTTAATCGTTCGGACTGGGACCGGGTCGAACAAAAGGCGGGACACTCATGAGGAGACTGACCATGCGCTGGCTGATCATCGGCGCCGTGCTTGCGCTGGGTATCTTTTACTGGCTCAGTGAGCTGAACCCCATGGCGCGCCCGCGCCAGACCCTCATCCGGCCCGGTCAGGAGGCAAAGGTCGCACCAGCCCCTGCCGCCCGTCCCCGGTTTGCCGCCGGCCACCCCGCCGGCATCGACCACAAGGCTCGGCTCGAACAGATGCGGCGGATCGCACGTGCTCGCAGGGTCGAAATTGTGGAATACAAACCCTCAGCCGGCGGGGCCACGGTCCTGTTTCAATGGCAGGGCGAGTCGGCGGGTCCCGGTGGCGGGTTCACCCTCGAGCTGCTGCGCGAGGGGCTCATTCGCACCATGGACGAGCCGGGACCCGAATCCATGGGCATCCGCCACGACGCACAAAACCGGCGGATCTACTGGCGTCAGGCGAAATTCGGCTTCTGATTGCCGCCCCCAAAGAGAATCGGGGCTCCCGCAGGAGCCCCGATCGTCATTCCAATTATTCCAATTGAGCTGTGTCCCGGGAATTAGTCCCAAGCGGTGGGCGTTTCGCCCTCGGAGGCCCAGCGCTGCAGCTCATTCGGCTCACGGTCGTTCAGGCGACCCAGGCTCAGTTCGATGCCCAGCGCACCCTCACGGCCATAATCCGGGCCAAGGCCCAGCTGAAGCCCGTAGTCATCCTCACCGACGCCGACGCCCGCTCGCGTGCCGATGCCGCCCAGGCCAACGCCCGCGCCGGCATGCAGGCCGAGGCCCTCGCCGCCGATCTCATCCATACCGTAGCCGCGGCCGAAGCCGATATCGCCACCGACCGACAGCCCATGGGGGCCGTAGCCCGGTCCGACGCCGACCTGCGTGCCGAAGCCCTGGCGGCCGACGTCAATGCCGCCGCCCAGGCCGATGCCATGCTCGCCGCCGCCGGCCCATGCCCGCGTGCCAAGCCCCTCGGCATCATACACGCCGGGGCTGGTATAGCCCTGGCCGATGCCGAGCTGGGTGCCCAGCGCAAGCATCTGTGGGCTGTAGCCCGGCCCGATGCCGGCGCGCCCGCCCACTTCGATCGGCCCGAGGCCGACACCCGCCTGCGTGCCCAGGCCTGTGGTGCCGCCGCCAACGCCCGCCTGGACGCCGAGGCCCTCACCGCCGATGTAGTCGCGGCCATAATCGCGGCCAAAGCCGAAATCAAAGCCCACGCCATACTCGCCGGGACCGTAGTCGTCGCCCAGGACCACCTGACCGCCGAGCTGCGGGTGGCGCTGCTCGCGGTAGAGGACCCACTGCGAGTAGTCATATTCATCCACCAGCTCCGGTTCCTGCCAATCGACCGTGGAATCCAGCCCGGTGTGATACTCGACATTCTCGGGGGCCGGCTGTGTGGTCAGCCGCCCATTCTGCTGATAGGTCATCGCCCGCTCGCGTTCCAATGCCAGGCGTTCCTCGCTCCGCCAGTCACGCGAGCCGTTGCCGAAGACCTCGGGCTGCTCAAAGCGGCCCTCGGTGCGATAGCTGGCGATCCCGGGCTGCTGCAAATCGGTCCGGTAGCCATACTGATCATAGCTCTGATAGACCTGATAGCCCGGCTGCTGAACCTGGGGCTGCTGCATCGGCTGTGAATACTGGGGCTGCTGCGTCATCGGCTGCTGCATCATCGGCTGCTGCTGGAACTGGGGCTGCTGCATCATCGGCTGCTGCATCGGCTGCGTATACTGGGGCTGCTGCGTCATCGGCTGCTGCATCGGCTGCGTATACTGGGGCTGCTGCATTTGCGGCTGTCCCTGATAGTAGCCATAGAACCGCTGGTCCTGATACCCCTGAGGCCTGGCTTCCTGATAGCGGAAGTTCTGGAAGCCCGGGTCCTGCTGATGATATTGCTGCGACCCCTGCGGCTGCTGCTGAAATGGCATCTGCTGCTGGGAGAAGGTTTGCTGGCGCATTTGCTCCTGGCGGTGCCACTGCTCCTGCTGCTCGAAGGTTTGCGCGCCCGCGGGCGCCACGAGCAGCACCGCCGCTGCCAGCGCAAGCGGAATCATGTAGTTTTTCATCATGTGTGAATCCTTTGCCTGGGATTGGTTTGAGTTGCCGTGGGAACGGCTTCCGGGGACGCTCCCGGATTCTGCCGCCACGGCAATTCCGCGCCTCAGCTCCCTATGGCCTGCGGCTGTTGCGCTGATTCAATGGTAAGATGCGGCGGGGCCAAAAAAAATCGGTGCCATCCCGAAACCTTGCCCCCCGTGGATGCCTAATGCGCTCCCAAGGGATTTCCCTGACCCAGCCCCGGGGAAGTCAGCAGGCTGACTAACCCCGGTCTTTGCGACCAAACTATTTTTGTATCGGCCTCCGGCGGCGCTTGCGCACAGGCCGGGTCGAGCGTATATAATGGTCGCGGGCTCCGACGGCGCAGACTCCGTTCGGCCGTCACCTCATCATATCGGACAAGGGCCATGGCCCCACGACCGCCTGCCACCCCCACCGGACCCGCTTTGCCTGCCAAGATCAACAGCCCCGTAGCATTGGCCCGGATTTTTTTCGTGTTGCTGACCGTCTGGTGCGGGATGCTGCTGGCCACCCCCAACTACCAGATCCGAGTCGGTCCCTTCTTCGGCATCGACTTCTTCATCTGGGAGCGGTTTTTCTACGTCATCATCGCGCTGGTGGTCGCGATCATCTTCATCATCATCGAGCATGCCACCGATGCGATCAGCTCCCATAAGCTGCTGATGGCCGTCCTCGGCATGTTCGCCGGGCTGGGTTTTTCCCACCTCGCCTACCGCACAATTCCCTCCACCGTGGCCAACCCCGCCAATGCGCTGATCGTCTCGAACCTGCTGTTCGGGTATTTTGGCATGGTGCTGGCCATCAAGCACGCCGAGCGCTTCCGCCTCGGGCGGCTGCGTTTCTTCCTGACCCAATCCTACGACCGCCCCAAGGTGCTCGACTCCAGCGTCATCATCGACGGCCGGATCCGCGACCTGATCGAACTGCAGGTCATTCACGGCTCAATCATGGTGCCCGATTTCGTGGTCACTGAAATTCAGGCGATCGCCGATTCCAGCGACAGCGGACGCAAGGCGCGCGGTCGCCGCGGCCTGGACGTGCTTGAGGCCCTGCGCGAGACGACCCCGCACCTGGAGCTGGTGGACAAGGATTTCGCGGAGTTCGGTTCGGTCGACCAGAAGCTGATTCACTTCTGCCGTGAGATGGATGCCGACCTGATCACCAACGATTTCAATCTGCAGAAGATCGCTCACCTGCACCGGCTGCACGTGATCAACATCAATGAGCTGGCCAATGCCCTGCGGCCGGCCGTCCACATCGGAGAGCCGATGCGGCTGTTGATCGCCCGTGAGGGCAAGGAACCGGGCCAAGGGGTCGGCTACCTCGAGGATGGCACGATGGTCGTGGTCGACGAGGCCCAGTCGCTGATCGGCCAGGAGGCCCAGGTGGTCATCACCAGCATCCTGCAGACCTCATCGGGACGGCTCGTCTTCGCCCGCCTGCGCGAAAACGCCGTCGCCCCCTCCCCTCGCCCGCCCGCCCAGCGCGCGACGATCTGATCCGCTCACCACAAGTTTCCTAAATCCCCGGGTCGGGCAGGCGCAGGTTCGCGCCTTGGCGGACCAGTTCCTCCTGAACCTGCTCGACCGGCACCTGGCGCGGGTTCTGACCCGCTCTGGACGCCAGCGCCGCGCATATGCCGGCGGCATGCCCCGTGGCCATCGAGATCGGCATCACCCGATAGGCCGAATGCGCCTGATGCGTCCCCGAGATGCAGCGGCCCGCCACCAGCACGTTGTCCACCCCCTTGGGCAGCAGGCAGCGCAGCGGGATTTCATAGGCCTCGCCCTCGGGAATTTTCTTGAGGATCGTCCCCTTGCCGATCGGGTTGTGAATGTCGATCGGGTAGGTGCCGCGCGCGATCGCGTCGTCGAACTTGCGCGCCTCGAGGATGTCCTCGGCCACCAGCCGGTAGTCGCCGATGATCCGGCGCGATTCGCGCACCCCGACCTGGACGCCGCTCTGGATGTTGTAGGCATCCTCGAAGCCAGGCACATAGCGCCGCAAAAAGGCGGTGATCTGGCGCAACTGGCGGCGACCCGTCCACTCGGCGAACGTCAAGTCCCAGACCGAGGTGCCAAGCACATTGGTCACGCGCGTGGAGTTGACGATCACCTCGTTGGCGTGCGGGGTGCCAAAGAACAGGATGTCCTCGCGCGGCAGGTTCAGGTCGCCGGCGTCGTTGGCCCGCTGCACCAGGTCCCAGAGGCCGTGGACGCCGCGCCATTGGTCCGGGTGCTCGCGCACGTAGGCCTCGAACATTTCGCGGCTGAAGTCCCCCATGCGGAACATCAGCGTGATCGGCTGGACCATCTGGTCCTGCTCGCGCCCGATCTCGAACTGGGCACCGGCGCGGGTCGCAATGTCACCGTCGCCGGTGCAGTCCACGATGTTGCGCGCGCGGATGACGACCGTGCCCGACTTGGTCTCGAAGACCACCCCGCGCACGTTCCCCCCGTCATAGACCTCAGTGGCCAGCGCGTGCAGCAGGAACTGGACCCCCGCCTCATCGAGCAGGTCCAGTGCCGCCATTTTGAAAATCTCGGGGTCAAAGGGCACTACGTAGGAGGTCTCGAGCGAGGGCTTGATGGCCCCGCCCATCTTGACCAGCCGCTCGACAAGAAGCGAGACGACGCCGCCGATGATCGGTTCACCGGGGCCATGGTCCACGGGAAACATCGTCAGCTTGCCCTCGCGAACCTGGCGAATCTGCTCGGTATGGAACGACATCAGCGGCATGACCAGCGAGGCAGTGGCATTGCCCCCCAGAAAGCCATAGCGTTCGGCAAGGATGACCTGCGCGCCGGCCTGGGCCGCGCCGAGGGCCGCGCCCAGCCCCGCCGGTCCGCCGCCGACCACCAGCACGTCGCACTCGGCGATGATCTGCACGCGTCGCGGGGGCAGGTTGACGTGGTCGATAAATATCGGACGATCGAGTGGAGGCATAATTCCTGTCGTTCAGTAGGTCTCGCCGGCCGCGTCAGCTGCGCTCGAGTTCCGGCGGATTGGGCGCGGGGGCATCGGGCCCGCCATCGGCCAGCAGTTGAAGGGCCATTTCGTTGTTGATGCCGGCGCTTTTTTTCAGCTGGGGCAACAGCCGCTTGACCTTGTCCGCCAGCACGCGCCGGTTGTCCCAGTAATAGTCGATGTGCGCGATCAGCCGGCCGGCATTGACCAGTTTGATTGGCGGGGCCTTGATCTCGAGCGCGTCCAGGAACGAGTTGACCTTGGAGGAATAGGGCAGCGAGACGAAGGGCACGTTCTGGATTGCGGCGAAGATCAAAAAGTGCAGCCGCATCCCGACCGCTAGGTCCAGCCGCCCCATCAGCGTCAGCAATTGACCTGAGGTATATTGCCCCTTCAAGACGCGCGCGTGCTGGGGGCGCAGCATCTTCGAGATCACCGCATGGGCATGCTGCAGGTCGAGCACATCGCGCTCGAGCGGGATGAACAATACATCGGCATCAAATCGGTCGATCATGTAATCGGCCGCGCTGGCCAGCATCGAGTGGTAGTCATAGTCGTGCAGGTCGGGGGCCGCCACGCCCGGCTCACGCACCGACAGGCCCACCAGCACACGGCTCTTGTCGGGCACCTCGCGGTCGATCAGATCCTCCGCCAGCGGCTCGGGCTCGAGCAGCAGCGCCGGGTCCGCCGTCACCACGATCTCACGCTTGACGCCCACCTCGAGCAGCAGCTTGCGTGAGGCCTTGTCGCGCACGCTGATCGCATTGACCAGGTTGAGCGCCTCGCAGACCTGCTCCTGCACCGCGCGCTGCTCGAGCGGCCCGGCACTCACGGCGTAGACCATCACCGGCACGCCGTGCTGGCGCGCCAGCGTGACCTCACGCAGATAGATGCGCGCCTCAGAATCAAACAGGATGCCACCCCCGCCCAATATCAGCAGGTCCAGCTCCTCGATCGCCGGCAGAACTTCGTCGGGCGTCATCTCGCGCACCGGCAGCGCGCCGGCCACCTGGTGGCGTCGCAGCGTGTCCTCGGGGTTGCGCGAGAAAATCGTGAACTCCACAGCCGGCAGCGCATGGCGCAACTGCGCCATGATCGACTGGAGAATCGCCTCGTCGCCCAGGTTGAGCCCGCCGTAGGACCCCGAGATCCCGACCCGCACCAGTTCCTTCGGCTTTTTGGGCATGATATTCTCCCTTGGCTGGAGCCTGGTTCGGCGCCGCCGGCTGACATCCTCATCATACAACGAAACGGCCGGACATGCCAGCCCCGGCCGCACCCAAGCATCCTTTCATGTTTTTATTTTTCTGCCGCGTCGCTCGGCAGCGGCCCCAGCCCGGCCGCCGCTTCAACCTGTTCGGCATGGTCCGCCAGCGTCCCCATCGCCCGGTAATAGAACCGCTTGAGCGAGTCGAAAATTTCATCGCCGCCATGGAGCAGCGCGCCAAGATCATCGGGCGGGGGCGGAACCCCGATCGCGACGAAGGCCAGGCTCACCTGACCATTGGGATGCTCGAACGGATAGTTCGCCGAGCTGAGCCCCGAGTGGAGCGACTGGATCGCCTGGGCCAGGTGGCGCATGACCAGCTGGCCGCGCGTCTGGAAACGCTCGTTCTGTTCGCGGCCCTTCACATGATCCAGCAGCCCGACCAGCGCGGTGTGATTGCGCAGCATCTCGACCAGTGGCTCGCGCAGGGCGCTCAGCTGCTCCACCGCCAGCAGAATCTGGTGCGACTGCTTGAGCATCCGCCGCGCCTCGGGCAGCTTCTTTTCCAGTTGCGGGAAGTGGAGCAGCCGCAACGCAGCCAGCAACCGCCGCCCGCTCGCGTGATCGAACGGCGCCAGCTCGACGTCGGTCTCCGCCTGCCGGCTCACCGCCCGCGCCAGTTCCGCCTGCGCCTGCTCGACCGACACCCGGCCCACCGGCACGCCCGCCTTGAGCAACTGGAGTCGCGAGAACAGCTGCAGCTCCTCGTTGAGCGCCTCCTCGTAACGGTCGATCGCCTCGCCGCAGAAGCCGCGCGTCTGCTGGGCCATCGCCCGTGCCCGCGTCAGCTCGCCCACCAGCGCCCGCGGGTCATTGGGCGTCGCCATCAGCTCGGTGGGCCTGGGCGCCAGCAGGCGCGTGAACAGCAGCCGATGCAGAAAGAAACGCTCCAGCGCCTCAAAGCTGTTGACCACCTGCTCCTGTCGGCCAATCAATTCGCTCGTCGGCACCAGCGTCGTGTGTAGCACCATCGGCCCCAGCATGGCGCAATATTGGTCCATGCTGACCTCGCGACAGGTCCCCGCGAAGTCACTTAACAGCACCGCGGCCGGCCGCTCCTCGCGAAAGATCCCCTCGCTTTTCTCGCGCGCCACACGCTTGATGCGCGCGCCCAGCGCCGGATGGCTGGAGAACAGCCCCGCCCGCGCCGCCAGTGCCTCGGCCACCGCCGTCTGGCGCACCTCCGCCGGCATCTTCTGCAGGTTGTCGGCGATCAGCGCCGGCAGGTCATCACCCAAGCGCCGCTCCTCCCAGGCCCGCGCCAGGTCCGCGCGCGACTTCTGCTCGGCCAGCATGATCGCCGGCAGCGCCTCGAGCGCGCCCGCACAGGCCGCCCCGCCGATCGCCCGTGCCGAGACCCAATCGGCGTTGTATTCCATCTGCCGGCTCATGAACAGACTCAGGAGGTGGCCGACCTGCATCAGCACCCACAGCACCCGGCGCGACAGCCAGACCAGCGCAATGATCAGCAGCACCACCAGGCGGAGGCGCAGGTCAATCCCGCGGGCGGCTTGCAGCTGCTCGTCCCAGGCATCGCGCTCATACACCACGCGCGCAAACCAATTGTTGATTGAATGGATCAGCCAGCTCAGCCGCATCGCGCCCCCCTGGCTGAAGTGGCCAAGCTCGTGGGCCAGCACGCCGCTCAGCTGGCGCAGGTTCATCGTCGCCATCAGCGGCAGGCCGATCCGCAGCGTCAGGCGATTGCCCAGAAATCCCAGCACCCCGCCCCCCAGGCTGGCCGAGGCGTTGGCGTTGGCATCGACCTCGATGCGCACCGGCCGCGGCGCATGCACCGCCTCGCTCAGCTTCCCCACGAAGGCATACAGCAGCGGCTCGTCCTCCAGCTTGAGCGCGCGCGAGCGGATCGGCCGCCCCGGTCGCGCCAGCAGTGGCTTGATCAAAAAAAAGATCACCACCACGCCCACCAGCAGCGGCGTCAGATAGGCCACCGCCGCCGCGCGCGCCGATTGGAGTTCCTCGAACAACGACAGATTGTTGACCGCGTGCAGCGCCACCCCGTAACCGATCAATCCGATCAGCGCCAGGTAAATCAGTGGCAGGATCAGCATTGCCGTCGCGATCAACAGCAACCCCAACTGGTAGAACACCCCCGCCCGCACGCGCTTGATGCGCCCGTCGAACAGGCCCATCAGTTCATCGACCCGCACGGCCGGCCCCTTGGCGCGGACCGGTCTTTCGGCTGCGGCAGTTTCAACCATGGGTCGAATCCTTCTGCGCGCGGGCGCAGGAAATGTCAGTCTCAAAAACAGGTATGGTAGCGGCCACTGACTGCTTTGTCAAAAATGAATCCCGCATCACAATCACCCATGCCCGGCCATCATCCCCACGCCTCTTCCTCATCATTGAGCAACTCGCCGATGAACTGGTCCACGGAGGCCCGCCGGACGCGGGTCATACGCGGACCGAACCGCACCGCCTCCAGCCGCTTCTCCGCGATCAACTGATAGATCCGTTTGCGTGATAGCCCCAGTCGGCGCGCCACCGCATCCACGCGCACAAACTCAGCCCCTGCCGCCTCACGCCCCACTCGCTGCTGCCGCTGCTCCATTTTTGACTCCCTTGCTCGCAAGCTTTGAATGATGAGCCGACTGCCGGCCCGACCCGATCCAGCCTGCCACCGCACCCGCACGCGCCGCCCTTGCGCAGCCTTTGCTCCGCCCTTGGGCCAGCTTGTTTTTTCCCTGCTTCCTCCCTTGCCGCCATAGTGTTAAAATCAATGTAAATCCATCCATCTCAAGGGGGTGCCGCTGATGAAACACGACCCCACTCGCCGACAGCTGCTGGCCCTGCTTGAGGGCGGACAGGCCCATGTTTCCCCCGCCGAGGCACTGGAGTATTTCCCCGCCGAGGCGCGCGGCCGGCTGCTCAAGGGAGCCGGATACACCCCTTGGCAGCTCCTCGAGCACCTGCGCATCACGCAGTGGGACATTCTGGAGTTTAGCCGCAATCCGCACCACGAGTCCCCACCCTGGCCGGAGGGCTACTGGCCGTCCACACCCACTCCCCCCAGCACCGGCGACTGGGACGCCAGCGCTGGGCGCTTCCTCAACCAGCTTGAGGAACTCAAGGCGCTGGTGGCCGATCCCGCCGTCGACCTGCTGGCGCCCTTCCCCCACGGCGATGGTCAGAACTTGCTGCGCGAGGCGTTGCTGGCGGCCGATCACAACGCATGGCACCTGGGGCAACTGGTGCTCCTGCGCAAGCAGCTGGGGGCTTGGCCGGCCCGCGCCAGCGCGGAAGGAGGCTAAATTTAATACCACCCCGTCCTATTGATGATATTTTTATCTGTTATTTTCTGTTGCCCATTCGCACATTCCGGATCATGATGAAACCAGATTTGAGCGCAGTCACTTTTCCCGGATGGAGTCGTAACCATGAAGCATCATTCCATAACCATGACCCTGAGCCTGCTGGCGGCGCTGGTGGCCATGCCTGCCCTCGCCGAGGCACCACCCCGTAACCAAACCGCCCCGACGGCCATTGAATGGTCCGCCGGCCGTGCGCGGCCCGCCCAGGCGCAACACGAGCTCCTGCGCCTGGTCGACGCCACCCCGCCCCACCATGAAGACCATGGCAATGGCAAGGCCTTCGGCAACGGCGCCGCCCTGCCCGCCCATGGCCAGTCGGTCGCCTTCAGCGATCGCGTCGAGTTTGTCTCCGCCGTCGGCGTCACGGTCAATGTGATCGATCCCGATCGCGCCGGCGCGGTGCGGCTGGGCAATCAGGTCCTGCTCGCTGACGTGTTCTATGGTGGGCCGCCCAGCTCACTGATCCCGTCGCCGCAGGCCGTCGAGCAGGCGCTTGGTGTCAAGTCAGCTTATCAGGCTCAGTTGTTTGCGTTGGAAGGGGTGACCGGGCTTGGCATTGGCGCCGGCGCCATGGGCGAGCCGGTCCTGGAGGTCTATCTGGCGCACGAAAGCAATCGCACCCGCGCGGCCATCCCGCCGCGGCTGGAAGGGCTGCCCACAAGGGTCAGCGTCACCGGCCCGTTCGCGGCTCATTGAGCGGTCTCACGAGCGGCGGCGCAGACCCTTGCGGTGTTCGAGTAACACCTTGATGGTCTCGAGGATCGTCGCCCCCAGCCGCATTTTGCTGGGGCTCGGTTTGAGGTCGTAACGCAGGATGAAGGGCACTTCCCGGATGCGCGGTCCGAGCGTCGCCAGGTGAACCAGCAGCTCATCGGTGCAGGCGAAGCCGCGCCGCGTGACGAGGCCGTCCTCGCCAAAGCGCTCGATCCCCGCTGCCAGCAATGAGGCCCGGTAGCCACGGAAGCCGCAGGTGTAGTCGCGCACCCCCGGCAGCCGCAGCACCAGCCGGAACAGCCGGCGCGCGCCCCAGCTCATCAATTGGCGCAGCGGCGGCACCCCAACCTGCGCGCTGCCGGGCTGAAAGCGTGAGGCGATCACAAGATCCGCCCCCGCCTCGGCCGCCGTGATCATCGCCGCGATCGTTTCGGGAGGATGGGTCATGTCGGCATCCATGAACACAACCAGGTGCCCGGCTTCCGAGCCACGCTCGAGCGCCGCCTGAAGCCCCGTCACCAGCGCCGGCCCCAGCCCCCGGTTGACCCCGTGACGCACCAGCCGCAGCTGCGGCATCTCCCCCGCCAGCGTCTCCACGCGGGCGGCCGTGTCATCGGCCGAGCCATCATCGACGACAATGATCGCCCAGTCCGGGCGCATGCCGGCCAGCGCCGTCGCCGCCCGCCGCACCAGCGGCACAATCGCCGCCGATTCATTGAACGCCGGCAGCACCAGCGTCAGGCGATCGATGGGAAGGGCGGTGGCTATGTTGGTATTGGGCAATGGAACAACTCGGCTGGTGTGCATGATGGGGAGGCCGTACGCTGCGGCCAGCCCTCATTTTCCCGCCCCCCAGCGCGCCGCGGCAAGCAAAATCGAGGATCCCAACGCCGCCCCCCCTTTCGCCTGCACTACAATTGTTTGTTGCACGACAGATGCTAGTTCATGTTTCATAGACCCATGAACTTCTAAAGGGATTTCTTATGCTGAGACGTTTTTGGTTTTTGGGCTTGCTCTCGGCACACGCATGGTTACTTGCTTGTGGAGGCGGGTATGAGCATGAAGTCGTGCTCTCCAGTGATCAACGCAGCGGAAAATACCAGAACATCATCGTCCCTTTTCACCAGCAATTGATCTTTTTTCAGTCTGGCGACCAATTCCTGACCTTCAGAATGCTGCAAATCCGTCCAGCTCCTCAGCAGCGGGGGCGATGGTTGGACTACGAACTCGAGGACCTGCAGGGAAAACCTTTTTTCCAAGGCTCGATCCTGCTTCGAACCATCACCCGGGGAAACCAACTTTTTATGGAAGACAATGTCATCACGGTCGGCGACATCCAGTTCTGTATTGTGGATTTTTTTCTCGAAGAGGTTCACGTTGGGCCGAGCCAGGATACCCTCATCGGATTTGTTGACGATCATATCCCGTGGCATACCCTCAACGACTTCTCCGAAATTAGTCATATATTTGACGACTCTTCTACGCCCACCGCACCGCGCCGCCAAAATTCCGACGACGACGAGTAGGCTTTTTCTTCTCACCCACGAGCGCCCACGACCCCGTCTCATTCCCTAACCCCGCTCAAAATAACCCTGCGTCTGTTTTCTCACCCTCAATTCGCCCCCCGCCCCGACGATGGTATGGCTCTTGCACTCCCTATCGGCGGGTCATTGGACTCAGTTGCGATGGGAGCGACCAGATGAAGGAAGTCTACCAGGTCCTGACGGCGGCGATGGGGCAAGAGATGCGCATGACGCAGATTGCCAATAACCTCGCCAATGTCAACACGACAGGCTTCAAGCGCGATGGCTCCGTGTTCTTCGATGAACTGCATGCCAGCCTCAGCGCCCAGGCCTCGGCCGATCCGGCCGCCGACCCTGCCGACCCGGTAAAAATTGCCGACCGCACCTGGCCAAGCCTGCCGCGCACCTATACCGATTTTTCGACCGGCCCGCTGCGCGAGACCGGCCGCGACCTCGACGTCGCAATCGCCGGCGACGGTTTCTTTCAGGTTCAGGGCCCCGGCGGCGCGACGGGCTACACCCGCGCCGGCGCCCTTGCCCTCAATGCCGAGGGCGAGCTGACCACCCCCGACGGCCGCCGCCTGCTTGACCAGGGCGGCCAGCCGATCGCCGTCGATGCGGAGGGCGGTCCGCTCCGGATCACCCCCGACGGCCGCATCTTCGCCGGCAACGACGAGCAGGGCCGCCTGGGAGTGGTTCGCTTCACCGAGCCCGGACTTTTAATCAAGCATGGCGAGGGGCTGCTGCTGGCTCCGGCCGGGGTCGAGCCCGAACCGGTTGAGGCTCCGACGCTGCGCCCCGGCGCCCTCGAGGGCTCCAACGTCAACCCGATCGAGGAAATGGTGCGCATGATCCAGGCGCAGCGGATCTACGAGACCCAGCAGAAGATGGTGCGCACGCTCGACGAGTTGACCCAGAAACGCATCGAGGCCAGCTCCTGAGAACTGTAATTCATTGAAAGCGAAGGACTGAAGATATGCGCGCGTTATCGGTTGCCGCCACCGGCATGCAGAGCCAGCAGCTCAACATCGACAACATCGCCCACAACCTGGCCAACGTCAACACCGGCGGCTTCAAGCGCGGGCGGGTCGATTTTCAGGACCTGCTCTACCAGACCATCCGCCCCGCCGGCACCAGCGCCAGCGTCAATACCGAGGTGCCGACCGGCATCTACCTGGGTCTGGGCTCCCGCCCCGCCGCCATCCAGAAAGTCTTCACCCAGGGCGCCTATCAGCAGACCGAGCAGAAGCTGGACCTCCTGGTCGAGGGCGAGGGTTTCTTCCAGATCACACGCCCCGACGGCAGCTACGCCTTCACCCGCGACGGCGCCTTCAAGCTCGACAGCCAGGGCCGCATGGTCACCAGCAACGGCGAGCTGCTGACCCCGACCATCACGATCCCCAATGATATCAAGGTCGACGACCTGATGATCGCGCCCGACGGCACCGTCTCGGTGATCCAGGCAGGCCAGCCGACCACGCTGGGCAACATCCAGCTCGCGCGCTTCGCCAACCAGGGCGGGCTGGCCCCCATCGGCGAGAACCTCTACGTCGAAACCCAGGCCTCGGGCACCGCCAACATCGGCACCCCCGGCGCCGAGGGCTTCGGCACCCTGCGCCAGGGCTACCTCGAGATGAGCAACGTCAGCGTCGTCGAGGAACTGGTCAACATGATCGTTGCCCAGCGCGCCTATGAGATCAGCTCCAAGTCGATCACCGCGGCCGACGAAATGATGCAGGTCGCCTCCCAACTGAAGCGCTGAGGAATGATTGAGCCATGGCCATCGCGATGAATCAGCAGACCCTCCTTCCGCCGCAAGCCGCCACCGGCCCGGACATGCCCGCCGGCACGGCGGGCTGCGGCCGCCCACAGCCGCTCCCGGCCCGCGCCGGCCGCCTGCACCGGATGATGAGCCGCTGGCTGGCCGCGCCGACGTCGCCCGCGATCCCCGGGCCCGAACGCCGGCAGGCGGTCGTCAACCAGGGCGCGGTCCGACTGCTGGGCTCCCTCCTCGTGCTGTGGGTCTGGAGCCTGCCGGCCTCCGGCTGGGCCTTGGGGGCGACGGCTGACCTGCCGCTGGTGCCCTATGAGAACGAGGCCGAGGAATTGCCCCTGCCGCCGCCACCCCCGGCGCGGCCCGAGGGTCCCGCCGTCAACCTCGCGCTGCTCGACCTGAACGCCCACCTTATGCTTGATCCGCCGCCCCCGGCCGCCGACCCCGAACTGGAATCCGTCCTGGCCTCGATGCGCGCGGAGGGGCCGCGCGGCCCGGCACTCGACCAGATGCTTTACGAACAACTGCGCGCGGTGCTGCCCGACGGCGGCGAGGGGCTGCTGATCGATCGGGCGATCGTGCCGGCGATCCCGGGGCTGCCCCCCACCGGCTGGAGCGCCCATTTTGATTTTCGCATCCCCCAGCGCGGGCTGGGCATGGTGCCCTATAGCGCGACGATCACCGGCGAGGATGGCCGCGAGCTGAAGCGCTTCAGCGGCAGCGTGCGGCTGGATCGCGAGGCGTGCGGGGTGACACCCCGCCGGGTCATCCGCCGCGGCGAAACCATCACCGCCGATGACGTGCAGGCGCAGACAACACGCCTGTCGGCGCTCGAGCGTGGCGCCATCGATGACTGCTCGCTCGCCATCGGCACCGTCGCCCGTCAGGAACTGCGCCCGGGCCGCTGGCTGACCGAACAGATGCTCGAGCAGCGCCAGGTGATCAAGCGCGGCCAGGGCGTCACGATCCGGCTGGCGCGCGGGCCGATCTCGATCACCGCCCCCGGCATCACCGGGCAGGCCGGCGCGCTCGGCCAGGTCATCCGCGTGCAGAACGCCCAGACGCGCCGCGATGTCTTCGCCCGCGTGTTGAGCGAGGACGAAGTGCAGGTCATTTTTTAGGAACCCAGCGGGCGCAACGGATACGCCCACGATCAGAAGGAAGATTCCGCATGAATCCAGCCAGCGCAACAGCCATCAGGTCCTGGGGCCGAGTCGAGCCCACCGGCTTCAGTTTTGATCCAAGGCGCCCGGCGGCGCGGACGCCGACGGTAACCCCCGCCCCCCGGCCGCAGCCCGCGCCGCATTCGAACCCGCGCGACGCGCGACCGGCTCCCACCCGCGGCGCGGCGAGCCTGATCCTCATTATCGCGGCCGCGACGATCGCGCTGCTGTTCTTCGCGGGTTGCGCCCAGGTCAAGCAGGCGCATGCCCCCAACCCGCGCATCCCCCCGCCGGTGGCCCCGCTGCCGCTGGCCGAGGCGGCCTGGCAGCCGGCTCCGCCCAGCGACGGCTCGCTGTGGAGCCAGTCCGCCGTCGGCCTCTTTGGCGACGTCAAGGCCGCCCGCCGCGGCGACATCGTCCTGGTGCATGTCAACCAGCGCAGCAGCGGCACCAAGCGCGCCAACACCGACACCAGCCGCCAGGCGGGCATCGGCGCGCGCATCAAGTATTTCCTCGGCCTCGAGGATGACATCAACCGCCTGAACGGCTACACCGAGGAGAGTGGCGTCACCCCCGGCACCGGCGATTGGAACCCCGTCAACCTGGTCGATGCCTCCAGCGAATCCACCTTCAAGGGCAAGGGTGAGACCCAACGCACCGACATGCTGCTGGCCACCATCTCCACCATCGTCACCGACGTGCTGCAAAACGGCAACCTCGTCATCTACGGCAGCGAGATCGTAATGCTCAACAACGAGGCCAGCGTCCTGACGGTGCAGGGGGTCGTGCGCCCCACCGACATCAGCTACGACAACACGATCAGCTCCGAGCGAATCGCCAACGCCCGCATCGAGTTTACCGGCGACGGCGTCATCACCGACAAGCAGCACCCCGGCTGGGCGATGCGCGTCTTCGACTGGGCCTGGCCGTTTTGATGTTTATGAGTGGCAAGCATAAAACCGAGAACCGAGAAATCAACATGCAGCTAACACACGACCATATGTCATGCCAGAATCGAATCAGCAGGGAATCCGGCAGGAATCCCCTGTGGGTGCACCCGGTTTCAAATGCTCGGCTGCATGCTTCATGTGTTACATTCCAGATCTGCTTCCTCCTGCTGCTTGCATTATGGTCCACCCCAGCCGGCGCGGCGCGAATCAAGGACGTGACGCGCGTGGAGGGGCTGCGCGACAACCAGCTGATCGGTTACGGCCTGGTCGTCGGGCTCAACGGCACCGGCGACGGCAGCTCCACCGAGTTTACCGTCCGCTCGCTGGTGGCCTTCCTGCGCCGCAGCGGCGTGACGATTGATCCCGACATGGTGCGCGTGCAGAACGCGGCGGCGGTCGTGGTCACGGCCAACCTGCCCCCCTTCGCCCGCCCCGGCTCACGCATCGACATCATGGTCAGCTCGGTGGGCGACGCCAAGAACCTGCAGGGCGGCACGCTGCTGATGACGCAGTTGAACGGCCCCGACGGTCAGGTCTACGCCGTCGCCCAGGGCTCAATCTCGACCGGAGGCTTCGATGCCGGCGGCGGCGGCACCTCAGTCAGCAAGAACCACCCGACCGCCGGTAAGATCCCCGGCGGCGCGCTCGTCGAACGCACCCCCCCGACCACGCTGGCCGGCCGCGAGTTCATCAATCTGGTGCTCAACAACCCCGACTTCACCACCGCCCAGCGCATCGCGCAGGCGATCAACCACAACTTCCAGTCCTCGCTGGCCGAGCCGACCGATCCGGCCGCCGTCCGCGTCATCGTACCCGCCGCGCATGCCCAGAGCCTCGCGCCGTTCCTCGCCGAGTTGGAACGCCTGCCGGTCCATCCTGACCAGCCCGCGCGCGTGGTGGTCGACGAGCGCACCGGCACCGTCGTCATGGGCGAGGACGTGCGCATCTCGACCCTGGCCATCACCCACGGCAACCTGATGATCCGCATCGAGCAATTCAACCAGGTCAGCCAGCCCCAGCCGTTCAGCGATCACGGCGTGACCGTGCCATTCGCCAACACCGCCGTCAGCGCCAGCGAGGAAGTGCGCCAGCTCGCCGTCGTGCCCGAGGGGGTCAGCCTGGGAGAGGTCGTCAGTTCCCTGAACGCCATCGGCGTCACCCCGCGCGACCTGATCTCAATCCTGCAGGCCATCAAGGCCGCCGGCGCCTTGCAGGCCGAGCTGGAAATCCGATGAAGGCAGGAGGCTCCCATGAACGCGCTTGATTCGATCCGGCCGATGGATTCCGGCCTTGCCATCGATCCGCTCTCGGCCCGCCGCGCGACCACGCAGCTCGACGAACGCGCGCGCGCCGAGGCAGTGGCCGAAAAATTTGAGTCCGTCTTCATGGGCATGATGGTCAAGGCGATGCGAGCCACCGTCCCCGAAGGCGGCCTGACCGGCGGCGGGATGGGCGGCTCGCTCTACGTTGAGATGCTCGACCAGCAACTGGTCCAGCAGGGCGGCCTGCCGCGAGACCCGCGTTTCCGCGAGGCGCTCGTGCGCCAGATCATGAACTCCGCGACCCCGGATGAGGCGACCCCGAAATGAGTCACCCCTCAAGCCGATCCCCCTTGAAAGGAGGGCCCGCAACAGCGCCAATCCATTGACGTTCGGTGGAGAAGAAATGCGCCGCAGCTTCAATTGGCCCTTCAGTTGCCACAAGCCAGGCCGATAAGTATGGCAAAGGGGTCCGGCAGCGGATCGTCCGCCGCGGACGTTTCAGCCGCCGATCACCCCCACGGCCACGCAAGGCGAGAGCAGCTATGAAGATCCAGGGACGCAAGCAAAGCTCACCACTCGGACCGGTCGGGCCCATGGGCACCCCCGGCATCCGTGACCAGGCCTCGGCCCAGGAGGCCGGCCCCGTCAGCGACCAGGTCGACATCAGCTCGACCCAGAAGCTGCGCCAGCTTCATCAGGCCGCCATGTCGGTGCCTGAGGTTCGGCTGGAAAAGGTGGTCGAGTTGCGCGGCCAGATCGACGACGGCAGCTACCATGTCGAGACCGAAAAACTGGCTCGCAAGGTGGTGGACGAGGCCTTGGCCGATCTGCTGCAATCCAAGCGCCAGGCCCGGATCTAAAGGGCCAAACGCTCCCCTCCCCCGCTTCGTCAGGCGCGCCCGCCGTTGCGGCCACACGCCCTGATGACACCCGACTCATACCCATCGCTGCTCGCCCTGCTCGCGCAGGAGGAAGCCATCTATCACGAGATGGCCGGCCTGCTCGAGGAGGAAGGCGCCGCGCTGACGGCCATGGCCCCCGAACGGGTCGCCGAGCTGGTCGCCCGCAAGGAGACGCTCGCCCTGCGCATCAAGGCGCTCGACGAGTCGCGTCGGGTGCTGGCGCGCCGCTTGGCGACGGCTCTGGGGCTCGCCCCCGATCAGGTCACCATCACCCTCCTGGCCGAGCTGGCCGAACCCACGACCGGCCGCCAACTGGCCGCCGCCGGCGCCGCCCTGCGCGCCGTCGTTGAGCGTTGCCGCCGGCTCAACGAGGAAAATGGCCGCGCCGCCCGCCTCGGCATGGAACTTGTTTCGGATACGGCTCGCTGGCTGGTCGCACAGGCCGATCCGGCCGGGCAGGTCTGGCGACCCGGGCGCAAGGGCGGCGGCTACGGCGCCCCCGCCACCGGCAGCTCGCTGATCACACGGCAGGCTTGAGAAGGGCAGCGCGCAATGGGCAACATCTTCGGCATCCTCAATACCGGCCGTCAGGCGATCCATGTGCAGCGCTCCGGCATGTCGGTCACAGGCACCAATATCGCCAACGTCAACACCCCCGGCTACACCCGCCAGCGCGCCGTCATCGAGCCGCTGACCGGCGGCGGGGTCGGACTGGTCGGCGTCGAGCGGTTGCGCGACGAATTTTTGACGGCGCGCATGCTGCTGAGCAACGGCCGCCTCGGCGAACGCCTCGCGCGGGTCGGTGCGCTCCAGCAGCTCGAGTCCGCTTTCGAGGAGTCGGACCAGGCGGGCCTGTCGCGTTCGCTGCAGGACTTTTTCGGAGCCCTGCAGAACCTTTCCATCAAGCCCGAGGGCACCAGCGAGCGCGAGGCCTTCCTGGCTCGCGCCCGGCAGATGATCTCGGGGCTGGACGGACTCTCCGGCCAGATCGACCAGATCCGCGGCCAGCTCGACCAGCAGGTCCGCCAACAAGTCGAGCGCGCCAATACGATCACCCGTGAGATCGCGGCGATCAACCAGCAGCTGGGCGGCAACGGCGGCCGCATTGAGACCTCCCAGACCCCCGGCCTCAACCAGCTGCAGGACCAGCGCGACAAGCTCATTCAGGAACTCTCGATCATCGTCCCCGTGCGCGTGCTGACCGACGAGCACGGCTCGGTCACGGTCATGACCGGCTCGACCTCGCTGGTCGAGGGCCAGCGCGTCCAGCCGCTCGAGCTGGTGCCCGACCCCGCCTCCGATGGCATGTTGCGCGTCGTGGTCCAGGAGCTTGGCCGCCCGCGCGACATGGCCGCCTCCCTCAACGAGGGCAGCCTCGGCGCCCTGCTGCGGGCGCGCGACCACGAGGCCCGCGAGATGAAGGGGCAGGTCGATCGCCTGGCGGCCGGACTGGCACGCGACTTCAACCTGGTCCACCGCGCCGGCACCGGCCTGGACGGTGTTAGTGGGCGCGACCTTTTTTCCGGGCTGCAAGCCAGTGCCACCGCCGCCTTTGGCAATCGCGGCGACGCCGGCGTCACCTCGGCCGCGATCGTCGACCCTTCGGCGCTCAACTGGGACGACTACGAAATTCGCTTCACCGGCCCGTCCAGCTATGACATCTATAATGCGTCCACCCGGACGACCGTCTCGACCGGCAACGCCTGGACCTCCGGCGTCCCCATCGTGCTGGCCGGCATGAGCGTGGTGCTCGAGCAGGGTGCCGCCGCCCCTGCCGCCGGCGATGCCTTCCACGTCAACGGCTACGCCGGTATGAGCCAGCGGATCGCACTCGACCCCGCCGTCGCCAGCAACCCCCGCGCCCTGGCCGCCGGCCAGAGCGGCGCGGCCGGCGACAACCGCAACGCACTCGCCCTGCTCTCGCTGCGCGACCGCCCGACGATGGGCACTCCGCCCTCGCAGACGTTTGAGGGATTCTTCACCAATGCCCGCGTCAGCCTTGCCACCCGCGCCGAGGCCGCCGGCTCCGCGTTGCATAGCGAGGACGTCGCCCAGCAGCAGCTCGCCGCGATGCACGAGTCGGTCTCGGGCGTCTCGCTCGACGAGGAAGCCACCAACATCATTCAATACCAGCGCTCCTTCGAGGCCGCCAGCCGGCTGGTGCGCGTGACCGACGAAATGCTGCAAACCGTCCTGAACATGATCTGAGGCGGAAGCTAACGGAGTCCACCCCATGCGCGTCACACAAAACACGATGTTCAACCAGCTCAGCCGCCAGTTGCAGGGCAACACGGCGCGGCTGATCCAGGCCCAGGAGCGGATGGCGACCCAGAAGCGCATCAACCGCCTCAGCGACAACCCGATCGACGGCGGCCGGGTGATCGACCTCAAGGGGGCCGTCGCCCGCTCCGATCAATACCTGAACAACATCGAGCGGCTGACTTCGGTGGCCGGCGTCTACGACACCGCGAGCGGCCAGTTGCACGACCTGCTGGCGCGCTCCAAGGAGCTGCTGGTCAAGGAAAGCAACGAGGTCACCTCGACCGCCGCCACGCGCGAGGCCACCCGCATCGAACTCTCGATCCTCTCCAACCAGCTGGTCAGCATCGCCAACACCCAGTTCGACGGCAAGTATGTCTTCGGCGGCTACCGGACCGATCAGCCCCCCTTCGCCGAGGCGGCCGCCACGCTGGGCGGCGCGGCGCTCGCCGACGGCACGCTGCACGGCTCGGCCCGCGTGCTCGACGCCACGGCGATGAACTATCACGCCCATGAGATCCGCTTCACCGCCGCCGACCGCTTCGACATCATCGACACGGACACCGGCCAGCCGGTCAGCACCAACCAGCCCTATCAGTCCGGCCAGCCGATCCGCTTCGGCGGCATCGAGCTGACCGTGGCCAACGGGGCGGGCGCGCCGACGGCCGGCATGACCCTACAGCTGACCTCCACCCCGGCCGGCGCCTACCAGGGCGACAGCCAGCTTCAGGAGATCGAGATTCAACCGGGCAGCCGCGTGCCGCTCAACATTCCCGGCGACCGCATCTTTCAGGGCGTCGGCCGACCCGGCGGCATCGACCTCTTCGCGCTGATGAACACGATCGACACGGCGCTGCGCGAGGGCGACACCACCGCGATCCAGGCCCAGCTCGACCGGCTCGACCAGGCACGCGAACAGGTCTCGAGCGAGCGCGCCGGCGTCGGCACGCGCGTCAACCTGCTCGAGCAGGTCAAGTCGCGCCAGACCGACATCAAGAGCAACCTTGAAATATTGCGCAGCAACATCGAGGACATCGACATTGCCGAGGCGCTGACCGAACTGAGCAAGAGCCAGAATGCCTACGAGGCCTCGCTGAGCGCCGGCAGCCGCATCGTGCAATCAAGCCTGCTCGACTTCCTGCGCTGAACCACGCCCGGCCCGCGCCGCCAAACACCCCAAAAGGTGGTCCCCGTGACGGTCAACATCAATGCCCTGGTCGATGCGGCCTACACGCATAACGCATCCGACATTCACCTGGCGCAGGACAACCCGATCTATCTGCGCATCGACGGCATCATGAAGCCGGTCCAGGGCGGCGCGATCGGGCGCGAGGAACTGACGGCGCTGCTCGAGCGCATCATGCCCTCCTACGCCCGCCCGCATCTGGACGAGCGCCGCTGCGCCGACTTCGCCTGGCAGCCCGACGACCGCATGCGCTTCCGCGTCTCGGCCTACTATGAGCGCGACCGCCTGCGCGCGGTGCTGCGGCTGATCAAAATCGAGATCGCCGCGCTCGAGGACCTCGGCCTGCCCGACACGCTCAACACGGTCGCCGCCTACCAGCGCGGCATCGTCCTGCTCACCGGCGTCACCGGCAGCGGCAAGTCCACCACGCTGGCCGCGATGATCCGCTTCATCAACGAGCGCGAGTCCCGCTGCATCATCACCATCGAGGACCCCATCGAGATGGTGCACCCGAACCTCAAGTCGGTGATCAGCCAGCGTGAGGTCGGCCGCGACGTGATCGACTTCCGCGCCGGCCTGGTGCAGGCGCTGCGCCAGGACCCCGACGTGATCCTGATCGGCGAAATGCGCGACCCCGAGACCATCCGCACCGCCCTGCGCGCCGCCGAGACCGGCCACCTGGTCTTCTCGACCCTGCACACCTCCAACGCCCTGCACACCATGGAGCGCATCCTCGCCGAGTTCGACGAGCGCGAACACCGGCTGCTGCGCGACCAGCTCGCCGGCAACCTGCGCGCCACCATCACCCAGCGTCTCGTGCGCCGCGCCGAGGGCCGTGGCCGCATCGCCTCGCTCGAGATCATGATCGTCAACGACACGATCCGCAAACTGATCCGCGAAAACCAGATCCCCTCGATCGCCACCGTCATCCGCGAGCGCCGCGACGGCATGATGCTCTTCGACCAGCACCTGGCCGACCTCGTGCGCGAGAAGAAGGTGCTCGAATCCGAGGTCTACCAGTACGTCGAGGACGAGTCGGCTTTCCGCCGCTACCTCAAGGGCCGCCTGGCCACGGCCGATCGCGGCGGCATCGTGATGGCCTAGGCCGCGCCCGAGCTTGCAGCTTGAATCCTGAAGAGAGGCCCCCCGACCCATGGCTGGCAACCACGACCTGATCGACCTCCCCTACACCAGCGAGCGCGTGCCGACCGGCGTGCCGGGGCTGGATGAAATCCTCTGCGGCGGTCTGCTGCGCGGCCGGCTCGCGCTCGTCAAGGGGACCCCCGGCACCGGCAAGTCCACCCTCGGCCTGCAATACCTCATCGCCGGGGCCGAGCTTTACGACGAGCCCGGCGTCATCCTCAGCTTTGAACAGGTGCCCACGCAGCTGTTCGCCGACGCCGCCGCCCTCGGCTGGGACCTGCGCGCGCTGCACGAGGCCGGCCAGGTGCGCGTGGTCTTCATCGAGCCCGACGACGTGCTCGCCAACCCCGGCCGCCAGGCCAATCGCCTGCTGGTCAATGTGCTCGAGCTGGTCGAGGAGCATGGCCTGCGCCGCATCGTCATCGATTCCATCAGCCACCTGGGCGGCATCTTCTCGCGCGAGGAGGCCCGCGCCGGCTTCGTCAAGTTCATGCTCGAGCTCAAGGGCATGGGCCTCACCCCGCTCGGCACCGCCGAGATCACCCCCGATATCGGGCTGGGCGGGATCGACGCCTACCTTGTCGACACGCTGATCGTGCTCGACCGCCACCCCGGCGCGCGCGCCGGTCATTCGCGCCGCACCATCGAGGTCGTCAAGTCGCGCGGCCACGACCACATCGGCGGCGCCCACCCCATCGAAATCACGCGCGGAGGCATCGTCGTCTATCCCCATGGCGAGACCGCTCCCAATACGGCCAACCTCCCCGTGACGCCCATGACCACCGGCGTCGCCGGGCTCGACTCGATGCTCGGCGGCGGCTGGCTGCCCGGCTCGGTGATCCTCGCTGCGGGCCTTTCCGGAACCTTCAAGTCGGTGCTGTCCGGTCACTTCCTCACCGCCGCCGCCGGGGCGGAGCCGCCCGCAGGAATGTGGATCAGTTTTCAGCAGTCCGCCACCGCCCTGGCGCGCGACATGGCCGGCCATGGCCTGCCGGTGGCCGAGGCGATCGCCGGCGGCACGCTGACCGTCCTCGAAGCCTCTCCCGGTGAGCCGGTCGAAAAGCTCGCCGCCCGCGTCGAGGCCCTCATCGGCCAGCGCGGCCTGACCCGCGTGGCCATCGACGGCCTTAACGAGCTGGCCGGCGGCCTCGCCGGCGAGGATCGCGCCGAGGCTGTCCGCTGGTTCCTCGGCCGGCTGCGCGCGCACGGTGTGACCACCCTCGTGACCCAGCGCCTCGCCCGCGTCACCGGCCGCAACCCCCTCAGCGAGATCGACCACGCCGAGCTCGCCGACACGATCCTTTACCTGGGCTTCGTCGAGATCGAAAGCCGCCTCGAAAAAGTCCTCTCGGTGCTCAAGCACCGCGGCGGCCCGGTGGCCGGCGACCTGCGCTCGATCCGCGCCACCGCCCAGGGCCTCCAGGTCAGCGACCGCTTCCTCGGCCTCTCGGGCGTCCTCGGCGGCCAGGCGCTCGGCCATCGCAAGGCCCAGATCGAGGAGATCTTCCAGCCGCTCTACTTCCTGCGCGACTTCCTCAAGCTGGCCGCCGACCCCGCGCTCGAGCCCGAGCGCCGCGCGCGCATGCTCACCGGCATGACAACCGAGGCCGACCGCGTCATCGCCCTGCTGAGCCACTATTTCGACCAGCAGCCGCCCGCGGCCGCGCCCACTTCCAAGGAGTCCAACCGATGAGCGCCCGCATCCTGGCCATTGACGATTCAGATCACCTGCGCGAGGTGCTGTGCCTCACGCTGCAGTTCAACGGTTACGCCGTCCAGGCCGCCGCCGACGGCCTCGACGGGCTCGCCGCCGCCCACGCCGAGCCTTTTGATCTCATCATCTGCGATATCGAAATGCCCCGCATGGACGGCATCGAGTTCGTCCGCCGCTACCGCCTCGAGCTGGGCGACCAGACCCCGATCATCATGCTGACGGCCGAGGGCGACGAACTGATCCAGCGCGCCCGCGCCGCCGGCGCCAACGCCGTCGTCACCAAACCCTTCGAGCCGATGCGCCTGTTCGCCGTCATCAAGGACATGCTAAGGTAAAAGAAACCACAGCCACGAATGAACACGAATTTTCACGAATGAAGAGTCAAACCCGTATTTGGGTTGCCCTCCAGAATACTACTATCCGTCTACCTTTTGTTGACTTGCGAAGATTCTGGCGGGGCTCAGATGTCTGGGGATTAGACCGGAAGTTTCCTTCGGTCACCCCCAGCTCATTGCTGTTGCCCCTTCAAGGCAAAGTTTTCAGCCCATTTTGGCGATCTTGGCACCCTTGGCGCTTTGGCGTGAACTCTGGCACCCATTCGTGAAAATTCGTGTCCATTCGTGGCTGCATTCGTGGCTGCGGTTTAAGCTTTTTTGATCTTCGCCATGATCATCTCGTTGACCAGCTGCGGGTTGGCCTTGCCGCGCGTCTCCTTCATCACCTGACCGACCAGCGCGCCGATCGCCTTCTCCTTGCCGGCCAGGATCTTCGCCACGGCATCCTGGTTCTCGGCCAGCACGCGCTCGATCACCGGCTCAATCGCCGAAGTATCGGTGATCTGCACCAGCCCGTGCGTCTTGACGATCGCGGCGGGCGCCCCCTCCCCGGCGAGCATGAACTTGTAGACATCCTTCGCCAGCTTCCCGCTCAGCGTGCCGTCGTCGATCAGCCGCACCAGCTCGCCCAGGTGCGCCGCCGCGACGGGGTAGTCCTCCATCTCGCGGTCGGGGTCCTCGCCCAGCCAGCGCAGCGGCTCGCCCATCACCCAGTTGGCGACCCCCTTGGGGTTGGCCGGCGCGGCCGCCAGCGCCTGCTCGAAGTAATCGGCCAGCTCCTTGCGCGCCGTCAAGACGGCCGAGTCATATTCGGGCAGCCCCAGCTGGCTGGCGAAGCGCTGGCGGCGCGCCTCGGGCAGCTCCGGCAGCTCAGCCCGCACGCGCTCGAGCAGCTCCGGCCCGATCTCGACCTCGACCAGGTCCGGATCCGGGAAGTAGCGGTAGTCCTGCGCCCCCTCCTTGCCGCGCATCGTGCGCGTCATCCCCGCCGCCTCGTCCCACAGCCGCGTCTCCTGGACGATCCGCCCGCCCGCCTCCAGCTCGGCGATCTGCCGGCGCGTCTCCGCCTCGATGCACTTGAGCACGGTCTTCATCGAATTCAGGTTCTTGATCTCGACCTTCGTGCCGAGCTTCTCCTCACCGACGCGCCGCACCGAGATATTGGCCTCGAAGCGCAGCCGCCCCTGGTGCATGTTGCAGTCGCTCACGCCGGTGTATTGCAGGATGCTCTTGAGGGTCTCCATGAAGACCAGCGCTTCCTCGCGCGTGCGCAGGTCCGGCTCGGTCACGATCTCGAGCAGCGGCGTGCCGGCCCGGTTGAGGTCGACCAGCGAGTAATCAGCCCCCGGCGCCTCCGGGTGGATGTTCTTGCCCGCGTCCTCCTCCAGGTGGATGTTGTTGAAGCGCACGACGCGACTCGTCCCGCCCGCCTCGATGGTCAGCTCGCCGCCCTCGGCCAGGTTGCGCCGCAGCTGGCTGATCTGGTAGTTCTTCGGCAGGTCGGGGTAATAGTAGTTCTTGCGCTCGAAGTCGATCCGTCCGCCGACGCGGCAGCCCAGCGCCAGCGCCGAGCGCAGCGCCAGTTCCAGCGCCCGGCGGTTGAGCACCGGCAGCGACCCCGGCAGGCCCAGGCAGACCGGGCAGGTCTGCGTGTTGGGCGGGCGCCCAAACTCGGTGGAGCAGCCGCACCAGATCTTGCTCGCAGTCTGCAGCTCGGCGTGAATCTCAAAGCCGATGACGGTTTCCCATGACATGGTCGCGCTCCCCCTGGCCGCCCGCGCGGCGATTTCAATCGGCCCCATTGTGCCGATTTCGCCGCCCGCTTGCCAGTCGAAGCTGATATCTAATAAGACTTATACTGGATGACGCGCACGGTGGGGTCGATGATCTGCTCGCGCCGGTCCTTCAGGAACGCCATCGCCTTGAGGTCATGGATATACTGCTGCTCGGGCGGGCGGCGCCGGTCCATATTATAGCTCTGCAGCGACAGCGTCACGCGCGCCTCGATGGTCTGGCTGACCCCGTCGACGGTGCCTCGCGAGATGATCGTGAAGTGGCGCGTCGAGACCCCCAGCGGGATCACCGCCAGCCGCGCCAGCAGGTCGATGTCGATCCCCGCCTCGGCCAGTTGCGCCGGGCTGACGAAGCCGCGGCCGGCGTCGGTCTCCTGATCCAGCAGCGTCCAGCGCAGCTTGTCGATGTCCTCGGCCGCCCGCCGCACATCCTCGCCCGGGCTGCCCGCCGCCAGCAATGCCCCATAAACTTCCTTGGGCGCCGTGTTGATGTTGACCGGTGAGCCGTGGCCGACGGTGACGTAATCCACCAGCGCGGTCGAAGCGTCCTCCAGCTCGAGCCGTGCCAGCGGATCGACCGGCATCTCGCCCGGCACGCCATAGAGCAACTCACGCGTGAAGCCCGGCACCTCGAGCAGCTCATCGATGTTGAGCAGGAAATCATTCTTCGGGCGGTAGGTCCAGGCCTCCGGCAGGCGATCGCTGAAGTGCTTCCACGACTCCTCCGTGTAATATTCCTCCTCGCTGCCCTCGTCCCCCGTCAGCGGCCGATTGTCCCAATCGATGTAATCCACCAGCGCCTCGGCCATCATGCGCGCCTCGGTCTCGCCCTCGCGACAGACCTCGTGGAGCAGGTAGACCAGCGCTTCGAGCGACTGCGGCCCGAGCAGGTTCAGGTCGATCTTGCCCTGCTCATCCACGACGCGCACCGTGTAGACTCCCTCGCCCAGCTCGACCTCGGTTTTGTCCTCCGTCAGCGCCCAGAACTCCGCCAGATGGTCGTTGCTGTAGACCCCTTGGGCGACCTTGACCACCTGGTCGTTGCGCAAGTCCATCACGGCGTGGGCCAGCCCCGCCCGCGCCAGCCCGAGCGCCTGCACCCGCTTGCGCCCCTGGCTGGTCATCTTCAGCCCCATGCGCATCTCCCACGTCAGCGAATAGGCCATCACCGAGAGCACGATGATCAGCCACAGCACCAGCACCAGCATGGCACCGCGGCGGCGGCGGCCGGGTTGGCGGAGCGTGGCGGCTTTGGCTCGCATGCGGTCTCCTATTTTCCTCAGCGTCCGTCACGGCGCGACAGGCCGCCTGCCCCGCGTTCGAAACGGTCGGTCCGGCTGTCGCGACGGCGGCTGTCGCGGCGCATCGTCAGCTCGCGCAGCACCCGGTCGGCATCCCTCAGCGTCTGCTCGTCCATGTGGATGTCGGTCTCCTCGGCGGCCGTCAGCGAGTGGAAGATCGTGAACTGGCGCAGCCGCCCCGAGCCTGCCGCCGGGCGCAGCCCAAGCTGGATCGCCATGTATCCCGGCAGGTCGTCGGGCATCTGCATCGGCATCCCGGCCAGGATCGGCGGAATCGCGCTCTGGCGGGTCTCATTGCGCGGCGGCCGGATGTCGCCCAACCCGCCCCCATACATAGTCGTCGCCGGCAGCACGCCCTCCTCGACCAGCGCCTGCATGTATTCCTGGTCGAACGGCGTCCGGTAGCGCTGCGCGTTGGAATCCCAGCTCGTGACCTCCACCCATTGACCCTCGAGGAAGTAGCCGTAGGTGATGTCGAAAATCTCGACCCCCTCGCACATCGGCTCCACATACTGGACCGGCGGCGGCAGGAACTCCCCGCGCTCCTCGTCCTCGCCCTCGGCCGTGCTGTAGAACCGGGCCAGCGTCGCCAGCGGCGAGTCCCCCTGACGCCCTGAATAGCTGCCCGGATCGTAGATGTTGACCTCGGGGTTGAACATGCGCGCGAAATGATACTGCCCCGCGCCCGGCCGGAAGCCGTAGGGGTCCGACTCCTCGCGCCAGAGCACCCCGTCCTTCACGTAATAGCTGATCCGGCGCAGCCCCCCCGTGCCGTCGGCCGTGTTCGCCCAGTCCGCCGTCTGCCGGCGCACGAAGCTCACCCGGTCCAGCTTGCCGCCATCCTCGCCACGGAACGACAGGTCCAGCGGCGGCGTGATGCGGTCGAGCCGCAACTGGTCGGGGTTGTCGTCGCGCACGCGGCTGTCGGGCAGGAAATCTTCAAAGATGCGCGGGTCCATCCGCTGGGCGCGGCCCTGCGAATCCAGCGGCGTCTGCGCCACCAGCGACGCCCCGATCGTCTCCAGTTGACGGCGGAAGGAAAGATTGTATTCCGTCTCGCGCCGGTAACAGGTGTTGTTCAGGTCCCGCACGATCACGTCCTGCGTCACCCGCGCCGTCGTCATCAGCTCGCTGAGCCCGTGGCCGGTCGTCCAGGCCTGCGTGCCCGTGCGCATCACCATCGTGATGGCGATCATCGTCAGCCCGAAGATCGTCACCGCCAGGATGACCTCCAGCAGCGTGAAGCCGCGACGGCGGACGGTGGTGCGTGGCGTAAGGATGATCATGGAATGGCATACGACCGTTTGGTGTTGGCGGAAAATTTCTCGAAACCGACGATCGCGCTCGTCACGCGCAGCACGTTATAGGCGCGCTTTTCATCCTCATAGCGGATCGTGATCGTCAACCGCCGCTGCGCGAAGAACTGGTCGACCTCGCTCTCGGTGCGGCGCAACCGCGGGTAGCTCGGCTCGATGTATTCCTTGTGCACCTGATAGCTGAAGTTGGGGTAATTGGGCCCGAAGCCGGCCTCGGTTTCCTCGCCCTCGGGCGGAAAGACCTCCAGCTCCTCCATCAGCTGCTCGGCCAGAAACCCCGCCTGGGTCTGGATCTCCATCACCCGCGCCGCGTCGAACGACTGCATGAACGAGCGCATCAGCGCCGCCACGGCAATCCCCAGGATCGTCAGCGCAAGCACGACCTCGATGAGCACAAAGGCCGCGCCGCGGCGGCGGGGGTGGCGAATCGGCTTCATTTGCGGCTCCCGGGGCCATACACCAGCGTGCGCGAGCGCGGCTCGACCGGGGGCAGCCCCGGCTCCACGCGCGCCAGCCCGGTGGCGCGATAGATCTCGATGCTCAGCGTGCGCTGGCGCCCGTCCTGCAGTCCGATCGTTGCCGGCGTCGCCGAGCCGTCCGGGTGGAACACCACGCGCGGCCGGTCGTTGCGTTTCAGCATCGGCGCGGCGGTGCTGACCTGCGCGAAGGCCACCCCGTCGGGCAGCTCGCGCACGCGCAGGACCTCGCGCCCCACCACCGCGATCCGCTCGTCGGTCCGCCGCCGGCTGCGCCGCTCGGTCTCCTCGACCCGCTCGTTCATCTCGTCCAGCAGCGCGAGCTGGTAGCGGTTGCCCTCGCCTTCCAGGTCGAAAATCACCTCGACCGGCAACTGGCGCGTCACGGCGCTGTCGCGCGCCAGCCGCAAGAGCGCCGCCACGTCGCGCGCCCCCTGCTTGAGCCGCAGGTGCTGCATCGTCGAGCGCATCTTGGGCATCGTGATCGCCGTCAGAGCCAGCAGGATCAGCACCACCAGCGTGACCTCGATCATCGTGAACCCGCCTTGGCGTCTCGCTGTCATCTAGAGCCCCTGCGTCGGATCGATTGAAAAGATCGGCAACAGCATTGCAAAGACGATGTAGCCCACCACCAGGCCCAGCGCCAGGATGATGACCGGCTCGATGAACGAGGTCAGCGTCTTGATGTCGCGCTCGACCTGCACCTCATAGGAATGCGCCACGCGCAGCAGCACCTCGGGCAGGTGGCCCGTCTCCTCGCCGACTGCCACCATGTTGACCACCACCGACGGGAACATCGGGCTGCCCCGCAGCGAATGCGCGATCCCCGCCCCCTGCGTGATGCTCTCCGGAATCTTGGCGATTTCCTCGCGGATCGGCCGCAGCGAGGTGACCTCGGCCGCGATCCCCAGCGCGTTCAGGATCGGCACCCCGTTGCGCAGCAGCGAGCCCAGCGTGCGCGCGAAGGCGGCCATCTCGCGCTTGAGCAGCAGCGGCCCCATCAGCGGCAGCCGCAACAGGAGCTGGTGGAACTTGCGCCCGCCCGCCTCGGTGGCGATGAACTTGCGCACGCCGATGATCCCCAGCGCCAGCCCGCCCAGAATCAAAAACTTGTAGGTGTCCAGCAGCCGCACCAGCAGCAGCAGGCTCTCGGTGATCATCGGCAGCGTCTGCCCCAGCTCGTCGAAGATCGTCATCACCTTGGGCATGACGAACATCAACAGGATCGCCACCGCCGAGATGCCGACGACGACCATGATCATCGGGTAGGCCAGCGCGCTCTTGATCTTGGCCCGCAGCTCCTCCTGCGTCTCGCTGTAGTCGGCGATGCGCGAGAGCGTCTGGTCGAGCAGTCCCCCAGCCTCGCCCGCGCGCACCAGCGCCACGTTGAGCTTGCTGAAGACCTCCGCATGCTTCTCGAGCGCGGCGGCGAACGTATCGCCCTCCTGCACGTCGTTCATCACCTGCGCCAGCAGCGCCGTCAGCGACGGGTTGGGCGCCTGGTTCTTCACGATCCCAAGGGCCTTGACCAGCGGCACCCCCGCCCCGATCAGGTCGCTCATCTGCCGGTAAAACGCGGCCATATCCGAGTGCTTGATCCGCCGGCCGCGCTTGCCCAGCGAAGCCAGCGCGCCCCCCCCCGCCTCGAGCGCCTGGATGTCGAGCGGATAATATCCCATCGCCTGCAGCCGGCCGGTGACGGCCAGCCGATTGTCCGCCTCCAACTGCCCGCTGATCAGCGCGCCCTTGCGGTCCTTGGCCTTATAGGTGAATTGCGGCATGTGCTGCTTTCCCGGTGGTCAGTCCTGGTTCATCTTGGTCTGGTTCGTCATGAAGCGCCCGTAGGTGTTGTGAACGGGCGACAGGGTTCTCAAGTAAAGGTGCAAGGCGGGCGAGCTGCTTTCGTCCACCAGAAGCATCCCGACCCCCTCGTCTTTTTTGTTCATCCGGAACAGTGAGACGGGCAGCCCCGCGCCATGGTCAATTTTCGAGCTGATGAATCGATCCTTCCGTTCGGCGAATGACTTGAACGGCACCCGCATCACCCACTGGAGCGGATCATCATCCGCCTCCGCCGGGCTCGCTTCCCCAAGCAACGCCGCCAAGTCGCCGGCATCCACGCGGGCATGATACCAGGGATCGGACAGTCCGTCCAACGGCCCCGATCCAGGCGAGGGTGAGTAAACCTCCAGCAGCTCGAAGGAATCCGGCAGAGGCTTGGCCAGAATCATCTCCATCCATTTATGGTTGGCTCGGGTCTTCAAAACTCCGTAACTGATGCCCGCCATCGACAACACACCGATCATGCCCGCAATGATTAGAACTCGTCGCCTCAACGTCCCCTTGCGGTCCTTGGCCTTGTAGGTGAATTGCGGCATGTGCTGCTTTCCCGGTGGTCAGTCCTGGTTCATCTTGGTCTGGTTCGTCATGGCGCGCCCGTAGGTGTTGTGAACGGGCGACAGGGTTCTCAAGTAAAGGTCCAAGGCGGGCGAGCTGCTTTCGTCAGCGCGCGCTTAAGAAATTCTTTGGGTCCATTGTGTTCAAGTAAAGCTGCAGGATCGGAGAGGTGCCTTTGTCCAACATGAGAATTCCCACAGGATGATCGTCCATGTTCAATCGGAACAACGACAAATGGGCTGGATCAATCTCATGCACCTGCAAAGATTTAAAGGGGGTGTGCATGTGCGCCCATGATATCAACGCGAACTCGTTCAGTTCATCATCAACCTTGGCCGGAACGGCATTCTTGAGTAGCGCTGCAAGATCTTCAGCGTCCACTCGCACGAGGAAGTTTGGGCCGAATGATATTTTACCCGAGGGAGCATGAACCTCCAGCAATTCAAATGAATCTGGGAGCGGATTGCATAAAATCGTCTCCATCCAGAGAAGATCCATAACGTTGGGCTGAGTTCGTGCATTGGCAATGGCCAATTGAATATCGCGGAGTTCGCTCCGAGATGGAGAGTTGCTGCTGGATGGTGTTACGCTCATCCAGATGCCGAAGCAGAGAATGACCACGATGAGAGCGCCGCCCCCCATCCACCACGAAAAATAATGCTTTTGCATCATTTCTTTCATGCCATCTCTTTCACGTCAGCGCTCCACCGTCAGCCCCGGCGCCACGCCCGGCGTCTTCACCTCGCCTGCCCCGTTGCCGCCGTCGGCCAGCAGGTCCGGCTTTTTCTCGCTCTCTTCCTCGAGCACCATGATCTCGTCCTCCATCGTCACGCGAAGGATCTCCTCGATCGTGGTCAGGCCCGCCTTGCATTTGGCCCAGCCGTCGTGGCGCAGCGGGCGCATCCCCTGCTTGACCGCCAGCCGCTTGAGGATGTTGGCCGGCTGGCGCTCCACGATCATCCGCCGGAATTCGTCCGTGATCTGCACGATCTCATAGACCGCCGTTCGGCCCATGAACCCGGTAAAGCGGCAGCGCTCGCAGCCGTTGGCCCGGTAGAGCGTCAGCGTCGCCGGGTCCTCGCCCGTCACGTTGACCCGCCGCAGTTGCTCGGCGTCGGGCGTGTGCGGCTTCTTGCAGTGCGGGCAGAGCTTGCGCACGAGGCGCTGCGCCAGCAGCCCCTCCACCGACGAACTGATCAGGAACGGCTCGATCCCCATGTCCAGCAGTCGCGTCACGACCGAGCAGGCATCGTTGGTGTGGATCGTCGTGAACACAAGGTGGCCCGTCAGCGCCGTGCGGATCGTGATCTCCGCCGTCTCCTGGTCGCGCGTCTCGCCCACCATGATGACGTCGGGGTCCTGGCGCAAAAACGTCCGCAGCAGCCGCGCGAAGCTCAGCCCGATCCCCGGGTTGACCTGCACCTGCATCACGCCGTTGATCCGATACTCGATCGGGTCCTCGATCGTCAAAATCTTCTTGTCCAGCGTGTTGATCTCGTTGAGCCCGGCGTAGAGCGTCGTCGACTTGCCCGAGCCGGTCGGGCCGGAGACCAGCACGATCCCGTGCGGCTTGTGGATCATCTCGCGCAAAATCTTCGCGTAGTGCGGGTCAAAGCCCAGCTTCTCGATCGTGATGAACTCGCTGTCGCGCGAGAGGATGCGCAGCACGACCGATTCGCCATAGGGGGTCGGGATCGTCGACACGCGCAAGTCGTAGTCGGTCTCCCCCTTCTTGATCTTGATCTTGCCGTCCTGGGGCAGCCGCCGCTCCGCGATGTTCATGTCGGCCATGATCTTGAGGCGCGAGATGATCGCCGACTGGTAGCGGCTGACCGCCGTCGGCACGCTCGCCTCGTAGAGCAGCCCGTCGATCCGGTAGCGGATCCTCATCCGCTCCTCAAGCGGCTCGAAGTGAATATCCGTCGCCCGGTCGTCGACCGCCTCGTTGATCACCTGGTTGACGAAGCGCACGATCGAGGCGTCCTGGGCCAGGTCCTCCAGGTCGTCCACCTCGCCCGAGCGCGCCTCCAGCGTGACCTCGGTCTGCTGGTCGTCCTCCAGCATCCCCTCCATCGTGTCGGCGCCGATGCCGTAAAAACGCTTGATCGCGTCGCGGATTTCCTTGACCGTCGCAAACGCCGGCTCGACCTCGACCTTCAGGTGCAGCCGCAGCTCGTCGAGCACGTGGATGTCGAGCGGGTCGCACATCGCCACGCGCAGCGTGTTGCCCTGGCGCTCGAGCGGCACCACCTCGTAGAGGTTGACCAGCCGCGCCGGCACGCTCTCGATCACGCGCCGCTCGATCGCCCGGTCCGCCAGCGTCTCAAACGGGATCGCCAGTTGCTCGGCCAGCGTGCGCATCAGCGACTCCTCGCCGATCGCCCCCATCTTGAGCAGCACCTCGCCCAGCCGCTCCCCCGAGCGCTTCTGCTCGGTCAGCGCCTGATCCAGGCTGTCGATGTCGAGCAGCCCCTTGCCGACGAGCAGCTCGCCCAGCCGTTTGTGCGATGAAAGCAGCATCGTGACCTCATCTTCCCCTCTGGCATCGGCGCGGGCCCGACTGCCCCGGACCCACTACCCCGCCTGCATCGCAAGCCAGAACAGTGCCCAAAGCGCCGGGGACCCCCGCTCGGGGCTAAGTATAGAGATTACAGTCCTCGATGTCCAGCCCGCGCCCGCCCCCGCGCCCCCCCCCCCCCCCCCAGCCCCGATTCCGCGATAGCCCAGTTGTGATCGCACCACTGCCCACCCCGGCCGTGAAAAGCCCCCGCCTCGCACCCTTGATTCTGAAAATGTTCACGAAAGGCACGAAAAAGATCACGAAAAGGTCCCCAATCCCCGGCTGTACCTGGTGGTGTCATGGTGATCATTATAATACCCGGAGATTCTGCCGCCCCCTTCGGGGCTCGAACGCTTTGGGTGCTTGACCGGGGGTTCCCTGCGGTCACCCCCGGCTACGGTACGAACGGAGATCCCTTTGCGCATCCTCTGCGTCCTTTGCGGCTCTGCGGTTCAATCTTCCCGGTTTGGTTGCGGCAATGCCACGCCAAGGTTTTTCGTGAACGCACAAATCTTGAAGGATCGAGGAGAAACCCGCCCGATATTCACCCCTGCTGGCATTCCGTCAAAATCAGTGCTATACAGTTTGGTGTCCGGTCGCCGATAAAGCGATGGAACGGCGGCTTGCGGACGCCTGTATTTTGACCGGGAATGCCAGGATGGCCGAACCTCAACCTGTTTGCCCCAGCCACTCCTCCCCCGATTCCACCGGATTGGGCAGCGAGCGCTACCTGCAGCTTTTCGAGCGGTTGATGCCTCTGATCGAGGGCCGCCAGCCCGCCGAGATCGCCCTGCGAGCCTGTGAGCTGATCGCCGAGCTGCTCGAGGTCGAGGCCACCTCCCTGATGCTGGCCGACGAGGCCGGCGTCGAGCTGCGCATGGCCGCCGCCACCCACATCCCCCCCGACAAGTGGCGCCGCATTACCCAGCCGATCGCCCAGGGCCTGGCCGGCCAGGTGCTTGCCGAGGGCCGCCCGCTGCTGGTCAGCGGGCGCGAGGCCTTCGTGCGCCAGTTCGGCCGCGAGCCGAGCGAACGCTACCCGATCCCCGCCTGCATCATCGTGCCGCTGTCCGTGCGCGGCCGCGCCGGCGGCGTGATCAACGTCACCAACCCCGTCGGCCGGCGCCAGTTGCTCGCGCGCGACGTCGACCTGCTCGCCGCCGCCGCCCGCCTGATCGGCGGGGCGCTCTCCTCGGCGCTGTTGCACCAGGAGGCCATCCGACTGCATGCCGGTCTCGAGGAGATTCTGGACGGCATCAAGGTCGGAGCGCTGGCCATCGACGATGCCGAGCGTGTCGTGCACATCAACCGCCATGCCCGCCACCTGCTCGAGCTGTGCGCCGACGCCGGCCCGACCCCTGAGCTGGAGCGCGCCCTGCCCAGTCCGCTGCTGCGCGCCTGCCGCCGCCTGCTCGAGCGCGGGGCCGAGGGGCCGGTCAGCGAAAAAATCAACGCCACCCTGCGCGGGTCGGCGGCGCTCGTGCGCCTGACCGTCTCCCCCATCGCCGGCATCCAGGAGGACCTCGGCCGCCGGCTGGTCGTCATCGAGGACATCAGCGAGCAGGCCGAAATCGCCCGCCTGCGCGAGGCCGAGACGGCCAAGCACAGCTTCCTCGCGATAGTCAGCCATGAGCTGCGCACCCCCCTGACGGTCATCCGCGGCGCCCTGCCGATGATCGACCCCACGCGCCACCCCGAGGTCAAGAAGGAGGCGCTCGCCTGCATGCATCAGGTGCTGGCGCGCAACTGCCAGCGCCTCAACGACGTCATCACCTCGATCCTCGACGTCACCGAGATCGAGAACGACACGCTGCGGCTGGCGCGCGGCCCGCTCGCCCTCAACCCGCTGATCGAACAGATCATCGAACGCCAACGCGAGCCCGCCTGCTCACGCCGCGTCGATTTCCAGGTCTCGCTGGCCCCCGACCTGCCCGAGCTCGAGGGCGACACGCGCCGCATCCAGCAGGTCCTCGGCGAGCTGATCTTCAACGCCGTCAAGTTCTCCGACGCCGGCCAGACCATCCAGATCGCCTCGCGCCTGAGCCCCCCCTGGGTCGAGGTCGAGGTGACCAACGTCGGCGCCGTGATCGAGGAAGCCGCCCGCGAGGAGATCTTCAACAAGTTCCACCAGCGCAATGCCTCCTCCACACGCACCGCCGGCGGCTGCGGCCTCGGACTCTATCTGGCCCGCCACCTCTTGCGGCTGCACGGCGGCCAATTGCAACTGGCTGAGTGCTGCGACAAGCGGACCACCTTCGTCGCCCGTCTGCCGCTGCGCCTGCCCGAGGAGGCGCGCGCAAGGATGGATGACCCCCAGGCCGCCCATAACTGAAGCCCATTCCCGGCGCGGGAGCCAATTTTACTTGCAATGCCCGCCCGGCGGGCCTTCAATCATCACTGAAACAACCGAAGGAGCACCGTCGATGGCGCCGAAAATACTGCTGGCCGACGACGAGGAAGATGTCAAGATCGTCCTCAAGATGTATCTGGAGACCAAGGATTTTGAGGTCGTCACCGCTTATGACGGCCTCGATGCGATCGACCAGGCGCGGCGCGAAAAGCCCGACGTCATCCTGCTCGACATCATGATGCCGGTGCTCGACGGCTTCGAGGTCTGCCGCCGCCTCAAGGCCGACCCCGACACCCAGAACATCCCCGTCATCATGGTCTCGGCCGCCTCGCACGCCGAGTCGGTCCAGAAGGGCATCAAGGTCGGCGCGGCCGATTACATCGTCAAGCCCTTCGATCCCGAGGCGCTCGAGAAGCTGATCAACAAGGTCATCGGCCAGAAGACGTAACCGTCCCCGCTGATTTGACCATGAATTCTCCCGAAACCGCACCGCTCGACAGCCCGCCGCCGCCCGCGCGCCCACGCCGCCTCGTTTGGGTCGCGCTGGCGGCGCTGGCGCTTGTGGCGCTTGCCCCCGGCGCGCTTTGGGGCGCCCGAGTCTGGCTGGAACGCTGGGCGACCACCCCCTGGGGCGAGGGCGGCACCGTCGAGCTGCGCATCGAGCGCGGCACCCCCCTGCGCGCCATCGCCGGCCGACTCGAGGCCGAGGGCCTCGTCAGCGACCAGCGCCTGCTGCTGGTCTGGCTGCGGCTGAACGAGGCCCAAGGGGGGCTCCAGGCGGGCGATTATCGCATCCCGCGGCCGATCTCTCCCGCCGCGCTCGTCGAGCGGCTCGGCCGCGGATCGTTTGCCCGCACCCTGACCATCCCCGAGGGCTGGACAGTCATCCAGATCGGCGAGCGCCTCGTGCGCGAGGGCTGGCTCGACGACGCCGGCCGCTGGCACGAACTGGTCTCACGCCCCCTGCCGGCCGAGCTGCTCGGCCAGCCCATCCCCAATGCCGAGGGCTTCTGCTTCCCCGAGACCTACACGATCGAAGAGGGCGTCTCCGCCGAACAGATCCTCGGCCTGCTGCTGGGCGAGTTCCAGCGCCGCTGGCAGGCCCTGCACCGCGACCCGCCCGACCCGCGCGCCGAGCGCCTCTCGCCGCTGGAGCTGGTCACGCTCGCCTCGATGGTCCAGCGCGAGGCGCGCGTCGAGGACGAGATGCCGCTCATCGCAGCGGTCTATTACAACCGCCTGCGCCGCGGCATGCGCCTGCAATGCGACGCCACCGTCTACTACGCCCTCGGCCGAAGCTGGCTCGAGCCGCTGCGCCGCTCGGACCTCGACACCGACCACCCCTACAATACCTATCGCAGGGCGGGCCTGCCGCCCGGGCCGATCGCCAATCCCGGCGCCGCCGCGCTGGCCGCCGCGCTGCGCCCCGCCGAGCACGATTATCTCTACTACGTCTATCACGGTGACGGCCGCCACAGCTTCAGCCGCACCCTTGCCGAACACAACCGCGCCGTCCGCCAGGCCCGCCGCGCCCGCGAGTGAATCGCCGCGCCCCGTCGCGCCGGCCGCCCGAGGCGGGGCGCGAAGTTATGTAATGTTCAGCATCCATTTTTGCCATTACCTTTTCCCCCAAACCCCATAAACCCAAAAATATCAGCCTATTTAGGCTAGTGGGGCGGCGGGAATTTACGCAATATTCACCACCCCTTTTGGCAATCTGTTTCCGCTATCCGGATTCGCTGATCTTTTAGATAAAGGGTATCAGGATGATCAGAACAAAAATTCATGGGGAGGTATTGAAATGAGAAAAGGGTTTACCCTCATCGAACTGCTGATTGTGGTTGCCATCATTGCCATTCTAGCAGCCATCGCAGTTCCTAACTTTCTGGAGGCGCAGACACGTTCGCGCGTCTCGCGAGTTCACAATGACCTGCGCACCGTCGCCTTGGCAATGGAATCCTACATGATTGATAACAACAGCTATCCCCCCTCGGGCTACGACAGTTGTGTCCGTTATTATCCCGTGGTCCAGATGATCCCAGATCACCTGACCACGCCGATTGCCTACACCAACCAGGTCCCTTACGACATTTTCCGCTCAATCGCCGGCCGCCCCCAGACCGACTTCCCGATGTATGTCACCAACTACAGCATTGACCCCAGTCCCAAGACCCGCCGCTACCCCCACAATGCCTACATGACCTCCAGCTTTGGGCCGGACCTGATCGGCAACATCAGTGGCTACCGTTCCCTGCCTCGCATCATTCGCAATGAGGAGTTGGGACCCCAGGGTGGATACGGCGTCGACCCTGTCACTAATGTGCCCATCGGCGTAGCCGGTTCGGCCCACGGCCTGCGCTACGATCCGACCAATGGCACGATCAGTTGGGGCGACATCTATCGCCATGAAGGCATGGCCAAGACCGCCGAAAATTAAAACTCACTGGCTACCAATGGCAGGCGGCCGGCCGAAGAATTTCGCGCCGGCCGCCATACATTTTATATTGAGGCAGGCCCCTATGCGGCGTCATCCACCGCGCGGCTCTCTTCCGCGCCCAGCGTCCAGCTATAGGTGACCCTGAGCCGGGCGCGGGCACTGGCGCCCAGCGTCGGCGCCAGCAGCAGCAGGGCCAGGATCACCTGCGTGGCGGCCGTCGCCACAACCTGACGATCCCAGTCCAGCCCCCCCAACGGCGAAAACAGCCGCAAAAAATCCGCCGCCATTGACGTCCCGCCGCCGATCTCCTCGAAGACCTCGGCGACCACCGGCAGCGCCAGCCAGACCACCGCCAGCAGCGCCAGCGCCGCCGCCACGGCCTTGTTGCGGTCGGCGACCAGAAAACTCAGCAACCGGCAGAGCGCCCAGACCGGCAAGAGCGACGCCAGCAGCAGCGCCAGGATGGCCGACAGATCTTTCCCGATCCCGGTGCCCGTCCCCCAGCGCGCGTGGGTCATGGCCACCGCCCCCAGCCACATGGCGATGTAGACCGCATAAAGCGCCAGGCGCTCGTCGAGCCGCTGGAACAGCGGCCAGCGCATGCGGATCTGCCAGACCTCATCCCCGCGCTCGAAGCGGCCGGCGCTGAACAGTACGATCGCCAGCACCAGCATCACCCAGCCCCCCAGCAAGACCGCATAAACCCAGAACTCCAAATCAGCCCCCGGCCGCTGCGCCGCCCCGCTCCAGCTCAGCCAGACCGCCGGCCCCGCCAGCACCGCCAGAAACAGCACGGTATACTGGCGATAGTTGAAGAGCCGGTTCTGGGGGTCATACAGCCGCCGCATGGCCGCGATCGCCAGCAGCACCGTCAAGCCCCCCAGCACCCCCCCGCCCAGCAGCAGCGACGGCACGCTCGTGAACCCCAAACCCATGATCCCAAAGAGCCCCGACGACCAGAAGAACAGGAACAGGATAAACAGCGCCACCATCGACAAGATCTGCATCCCGCGTGCCCGGGTTTGCGCCGTTGAAACAAAAATGCCCCACGCGCAAAACGCCATCGCCGCCATGAACAGCATGTAATGGACCATCAGGATCTCAGCCATGCTGACCCCGCCGAAGATGAAGGTCAACCCCAGGATCGGCAGCGAGCAGCTGAAGACCAGCAGCAGGAACAGCGCCGTGGTCAGCAGGCAGCCGACCACGAAGGTGCGCGCCCGCAGCGTCGTCACCCGTAAAAACTCAAAGGTTGACTGCTCCTTTTCCTGCACCGCCAGCCCCGCGCTCACCATCGGCGCCACCAACAGCGCAATCAGGCTCTCCACCACGCACATCCCGATGAATATGTTGCGCCCGATCGCGCCAATGGTCTGGATCCGGTCGCGCAGGCTGACCTGGCCCAGTTCCATCGGATAGGTCGCCAGCATGATCAGCGAACTGACCACCCCCAGCGCCACCAGATACAGGATCAGCGACCACGACAGCAGCTTGTTGCGCATGCGCCGGCGGATCTCGCGCGTCAGCAACGGGTTGTCGAGCAGCCACGACAATCCCATCGAGGAGCGCAACCAGGAAAATCCCGCTTGTGTGAACGATGCGACACGAACCATGAAAAAAACTCCCCGCTCGGCTCTCGGAAAACGGCTCTGATCATATCAGAACGGCGCAGGCGGGAAAGTTAAAAATCCAATCTCCGCGGCATCGCCCCCCGCCGTCAAATCTGTTTGCGCCCGCCTCCCCCGCCGCCTATCATGATGAAAGAATCAATTTGTGGTCTCAACGGGAGGCGAATCATGTTTTTTCATCTCGGCGGACTCAACGCCGGCCTCCTCGGGCTGCTGCTGGTCTTTTCGCTGGCGCTCGCGCCGCAGGCCGCCGTCCTCGAGGCCGAAAACGCCATCCTGATCGGGGCAGAAACTCGCGACCACGCCGGGGCCTCCGGCGGCAAGCGCGTCATTGGCATCGATCAGGTCGGCGACGCCGTCCGCTTCACCAACGTCCCCACCGGGCGCATCATCAAGATCACCTACTCGCTCAACCGCACCATCGTCTGCCAGGCCGGCCTCTACATCGACGGCCGCCGCGTCGATACGCTCTATTACCTGCCCACCCGCGACTGGAACAAATACGACACCCTGACCTATTACCACCCCGTCAGCGGCAGCGTCGAAATCCGCATCGACCCCTCCGACCACGAGATCAACCTCGCGCAAAGCTCCGCCTCGCTCGACAAGATCGAGATCATCGACCAGGCGCCGCCCAAAAGCACGCGCGTCCAGTTGACCCCCCAGGGCCGGCTGCAATACTTCCACGACGCCCAAGGCAACCGCATCCCCGACTTCTCGATGGTCGGCTATGAATTCGGCGAAAAGCCGATCCCCGACGTGCCGACCCGCGTGACGATCTCCCCCATCTCGGGCGACAACACCGCGCACATCCAGGCCGCCCTCGACCAGGTCGCGGCGCTGCCGCTGGATGCCAGCGGCTTCCGCGGCGCGGTCCTCCTCACCACCGGCACCTATCCCGTCGCCGGCAGTGTGCGCATCACCGCCAGCGGCGTCGTCCTGCGCGGCGTCGGCCCGGGCGCCAACGGCACCGTCCTGCATGCCATCGGCAATACCCCCCACCAGCGCACGCTGGTCCAGGTCGCCGGCACCGGCGCTTACGCCAAGACCGGCACCACCTATCAGATGACCGACAACTATGTGCCGGTGGGCGCCACCAGCTTCAATCTCAACACCACCGCCGGGCTCAGCGTCGGCAGCCGCGTCATCGTGCACCGCCCCAGCACCGCCGAGTGGATCCACGACATCGGCATGGACCAGATCCCACCCCGCAGCGACGGCGGCACCGTCGTCCAGTGGGCCCCCGGCAGCAAGGACCTGCTGTTCGACCGGGTGGTCACACGCATCCAGGGCAACCGAATCTGGATCGATGCCCCCGTTTGCAATGCCTTTGAAACCAAATACGGCGGCGGAACCGTCTATCGCTACACCTTTGCCGGACGCATCCGCAACGTCGGCGTCGAAAACCTGCGCGGCACCAGCGAATACGCCAGCGCCACCGACGAGAACCACGCCTGGAGCTTCCTGACCTTCGACCGCATGGAACACGGCTGGGCCCGCTTCATCAGCACCCGCCACTTCGGCTTCCAGTCCGTCGCCGTCAATCGCTACGGCCGCAATGTCACCGTCCAGGACTGCGAGGCGCTCGACCCGATCTCGACCATCACCGGCAGCCGGCGTTATCCCTTCCATGTCTCCGGTCAGTTGAACCTCTTCCAGCGCTGCTATGCCAGCCATCAACGCCATGATTTTGCGATGAGCTCGACCGTGGCCGGTCCCAACGTCTTCGTCGATGGCTCCGCCGACACCTCCTATGCCGACACCGGCCCCCACCACCGCTGGTCGGTCGGCTCGCTCTGGGACAACCTGCGCATCCGCGTCCAGGATATCAATATACGCAACCGCGGCAACTCGGGGACGGGCCACGGCTGGGCCGGCGCCAACCAGGTCGTCTGGAACAGCCACGCGCGCTCCATGAATATCCAGAACCCACCGACGGCGCAGAACTGGTCAATCGGCAGCACCACGCCCTCCCGGCTGGGCAACGGCATCTGGGAATCCCACAACGTGCCCGTCGAGCCGCGCAGCCTCTACCGCGCCCAGCTCGCCGAGCGCCTGCGAGCCATGGCCGACGCCAGCCACTGGCACTGGTATTGACCCTCCGCCATGGATGCACCTACCCACGCCCGACCACCATTTTCGGTGGCCGGGCGTTTTCCATGAAACACGATTAACGCAGCCCCCCCCGCAGGCCGAAAAGAATGATGCGGGCCCTTGCGATCTGACGGCTTCCGGCACGGGTTCCATTTTGATATGATCAGCGACCCAAGGCGTCACCGCTCCGGCACAGGCGCGCCGGTCCGCGGCCCAGGATATGGAACGGCAGTCATGGCGATTTTTCCAGAAACCCTTGTCGACAGCGTCCGCGATGCGCTTGGCCCCGAGGTCATCCTGCGCCGGATCAACTACCGCCCCGAAATGATTCAGGATGCCGGCGACCTGATCAAATGCTTCTGCCCCCTCCACCGCGAAACCGTCTTCCGCACCCTGATCGTCGACAAGGCCGCCGCCCGCTATCGCTGCTCCAACTATAACTGCCCCGGCCACGCCGGCGGCGACATGCTCGACCTCTACGCCCGCGCCCGCGGCCTCGGCTACGAGCAGGCACTGCTGGAACTGGCCGCCAGCGCCGGCATCATCATCGAGCCCGGCCTGATCGAGGACTACATCGCCCACTCGCTCGAAGTCGCCCGCAATTACACGGAGATGGGCGTGCTGGTTGAGGCGGAGGAGCACTATAACCAGATTCTGCGCCTCAAGCCCGAGTCCCTGCCCGCGCTCGAGGGACTCTTGCAGGTCCACGAGCGGAGCGGCCGCCGTCCCAGTTTCACCGCAGCCAGACTGGCGCTGGCGCAGGCCTATGCCCGGGCCGGCCGCGCCGAATCCGCCATCGGATTGCTGCGCGGACAACTGGCCGAGAACCCGGCCGACATCGACGCCCGCCTGCTGCTGATCGAAGCTCTGCGCCTCGGCGGCCGCGAGGAGGAGCTGGCCAACGAATCCGTCGCGCTGGCCGATGAACTGGCCGCCACCGGCCAGATCGACCGGGCCATTCAGGTGTTCCGCTCCGTCGGCGGCCCCGGCGCGCTGCTCGACACCGGCCCGCGCGTGATCGAGCTGCTGGCCGCCGCCGGCCGCAAGGAGGAGGCAGTCGCGGAATGCCTGGCTCGCGCCGACCAGCTCGCGGCCGGTATCGACCCCGAGGGTGCCGTGGAAACCCTGCGCCTCGCCATCGAGCTGGACCCCGCGCGCGAGGAACTGGTGGTCCGTCAGGCAGGCATCGTCGCCGAGCACAAGCTGGTGGGCGCGCCGATGGAGGAATCGCGCCAGCGCATCGAATCGCTCTTGGCGGCGCGCTCCCACGGCCCCGCCGCCCAGGCGCTCGACCTGCTCGAGGCCGCCTTCCCCGGCCGCCCCTCCCTGCTGGCGCTGCGCGCGGACCTGGAGGATGGCCGCGGCAACGCCGAACGTGCGCTCGAGCTGCGCCTGGGCTGCGTCGATGCCCTCCAGGGCTGCAAGGAATTCGAGGCCGCCCTCGCCGTCCTCGAAAAGATCATGGCCGGCCGTCGCGACAATGTCGCCCTGCTCTCGCGCAAGGCCAACCTGCTGCGCGAGCTGGGCGACATCCGCCGCGCCATCCCCGTCTACCTGGCCATTGTCGAGCTCTTCCGCGGCGCCGAGGAGTTTGAGCACGCCGCCGCCGTTTACCAAACGATCATCGACCTTGAACCCGAACGCATCCAGCACCAGGAGGCGCAACTGGAGCTTTACCTGGAGCTTGGGCTGGAACCGCTGGTGGCCCAGAAGACCCTCGCGCTGGCCGATGCCTGGTGCGCGCGCAACAAGCCCGGCCGCGCCACCGCCGCCCTCGGCCGCGCCCTCGAGCTCGCCCCCGCCTCCCCCGAGCTGATCGAACGCCACGGGGCGCTGCTGGAGGCCGAAGGCCGCCGCGGCGAGGCTGCCGAGCAATTCATGGCCCTCGGCCGCCTGCTGCTCGAGCGTGGCGAACACGAGGTCGCCCGTCCCGCGCTCGAACGCGCCCTGCGTTGCGTGCCCGAGCACCTCGAGGCCCGCGAGTTGCTCGCCGACGCCCTCGCCGCCCAGGGCTCCAGCCTGCAGGCCATGGGCATCTACCTCGACCTGGCCGAATTTTTCCTGCGCGACGGCGCCCCCCAGGCCGTCGTCCGCCTGGCCCAGAAGGCGCTCGCCTTCCAGCCCGAACACATGCCCGCGCTGCTGCTGCTGGCACGTGCCTGGGGCGATGCCGGGGAGCTCGACAAACAGCGCTCGGTGCAGCTGCGACTGGCCAGAATCTATCTCAACGGCCAGTCCTTCACCCGCGCCACCGAGGTCCTCGAGGAGATCCTCGCCCGCCAGGAGGATTGCGGCGCCGCGCTCGAGCAGCTCGTCGCCATCGCCGAGACTCAGCGCCAGCCGACCCAGTCCGTCGCCTACCTCTGGCGCCTCGCCCAGGTGCACGCCCGCGCCGGCCGTCGCGAGGAGGAACAGGCCGCACTCGACCAAGTGCTCGCCCGCGATGGCCGCCACCTGCCCGCCTGGTCGCGCCGCCTGGAGCTGCTGGCCCAGTGGGCGCCCCCGCGCGCGCTGGAACAGGCCACCCAGACCTTCGTTGAGCGCATGTGCGACGCGGGCGCCATCGAGGATGCCATCCAGCTCCTCGAGGACCTCTGCCAGGGCCCCACCACCCCAAAGCCAGAACTCATGGCCGGCCTGGCCCGCCTCCACGAGCTTGCCGGCAACGGCGAGGACCAGCGCAGCTCGCTGCGCCTGCGCGCCGAGCTGCTCGGCAAACTGCTGCGCGACCAGGAGGCGCTGGCCGCCTGGGACCAGCTCGCCAAGCTGGCCCCCGACGACCTCTCGATCCTGCGCACGCGCATCGAAATCATGATGCGCAACTCGATGCTGCCCGAGGTGCGCGCCGAGTATCATCGCCTCGCGCGCGTGCTGATCGGGCTCGGCCGCCTCGAGGAGGCCCAGGTGGCGCTGATCGAGGTCATCTCACTCGGCGACGGCGCGACTGACGCCCGCGACGACCTGATCGAAATCTACGTCCGCACCGGCCAGGTCGACCGCGCCATCGAGCTGCTCGAGGATGCCGCCGCCACGCTCATCGAGGAGGCCCGCCTCAAGGAGGCGATCGCGACCTATGAGCGCATCATCCAGATCGCGCCCGAGCAGACCGAAACCTACCGCCGCGTCATTGCAATCCGCCAGCGCACCGGCGACCTGACCGGCGCCCTGGAGGTTTACGAACGCCTGCTCGACGCCGCCGAGTCCTCGCCCGAGTCCGGCCTGTTCGAACAGGCCGCCCAGGAGGCGATCCTGCTCGCCCCCGACCATGCCCCGCTGCGCCGCCGGCTGGCCGACCACCACCTCGCCCAGGGCCGCCGCACCGAGGCCGAGTCGGTCCTGCTGGCGCTCGCATTGCGGCTGCTCGAACGCGACTCGCTCGACGAGGCCCGCTCCGCCCTGGAACGCCTGCTTGAGATCAACCCGGATTCCCTGCCCGCGCGCGCCCACCGCGCCGAGCTGCTTGCCCGCGGCGGCCAGGCCGAGGATGCCCTCAATGAGTTCCGCCTCATCGCCGGCGCCCTTTCCTCCAACCCCGCCGCGCTCGCCCTCTCCGATCCTGCCCGCCCCTTCCGCGCCGGCAACTATGAGGGCAATCGCCTGGTTGAGGACTACACCTTCGACAGCTTCGTCGTCGGCGGGCGTAACAATTTCGCCCACGCCACCGCCATGGCCATCGCCCGTGCCCCGGCGCGCAACTACAACCCGCTTTTCCTCTACAGCGATGTCGGCCTGGGCAAGACCCACCTCTGCCATGCCATTGCGCACGACCTCGTCGAGCGCCATCCCCAGCTCAAGGTGCTCTACACCTCGGCCGAGGATTTCGTCGACGGCCTGATCGAGGCGATCCAGGCCAACTCGATGCCGAGTTTCCGCAACCGCTACCGGCTGACCGATGTCCTGCTGATCGATGACGTTCAGGTGCTCTCGGGCAAGGAACGCGCCCAGGAGGAATTCTTCCTCATCTTTAACGCCGCCTTCCAGGCCGGCAAGCAGATCGTGCTCACCAGCGACCGCCCGCCGCGCGAGATCGGCCACCTCGAAAAGCGCCTCAAGTCCCGCTTCGGCGCTGGCATCATCGTCGACATCCAGTCCCCCGACCTCGAGACCCGCGTCGCCATCCTGCGCCACGAAATGCGCTCGCGCGGCAAGGCCGACGCCGTCGGCGAGGATGTCCTCTTCTACCTCGCCGAACAGGTCGAGACCAACGTGCGCGAGCTCAAGGGCGCGCTCAACCAGGTGCTCGCCCGCCAGGACTTCAGCGGCGAATCCATTGACATCCCCTCCGCCCGCGAAATCCTCGCCCGCAACCTGGCCGGCACCTGACCCGCCCCGGAACCCAATCCAGATCGGTCTTCGGCCGAGAACCCAATCGTGGTAGGTCGGGTCTTCGACCCGACATAGCCTCCCGTGTCGGCTCGATTAGGTCCGTCACCGCTGCCGGCATTCCACCGAAGTAAGTTTTCAGGTGGACGCATCAAGAGTGGGCCTTTAAGTGGCCGTGGAAATTATCGCTCCATCAGGAGCCAATAGCTCCGCTAGGAGCCAATAGCTCCGCTAGGAGCCAGTAGCTCCGTTAGGAGCGACATGTTTGTAGAAACGCGCATTTTTCTTCGCGAAAGCTCCTTTAGGAGCGACACGTGCAGCTTTTCCCAGATGTAAACCCCATGCCCAATATAGTTAAACATCCAACTACCCGCGCGATGGATGGCCCCGCGGCGGCGGTCGCTCCTGACGGCCCCAACCCGACATGGCCTCCCGTGTCGGCTCGAAGAGCCGACCTACCTTCCCCTGCCCGTCAATTCATGGAGGCCAGATCGGCTTCCTGCTGAATGATTTCCTGAATCGTCTCGTCGCCCACGGTCAGGTGATCCTCAAAGAGCACCTCGGTGCGCCGCGGGTTGTATTTGATCATGAAGACGCCCACCCCGACCGCGATTGCTGTCAGCAGTGACGAAATCAGTCTCAGCACCACGGCGCCATCCACATCCTGCAGAAGCTCAATGCTTGGGCCGATGACCATGCCAAGCCCACATACCACCGCCAGAATTACACCGCAGCCCAAAAAGCTATTCCCGATCGCTTCGCGCACCTTGCCGTAGCAGCGCTGGCGCAGGTCCATGCGCAGCTCGCGCAGCGCCCGCTGGGCCACGGTGTCCGCCGACATTGCCAGCGCCAGCAGCACATTGACCAGCAGCATGACCGCCAGCAACAGCCAAATACTTCCCGGTGCCACCTCATAGATACTAATGACAGCGATCCACCCGATCAGGTTGGCGACCATAAAGGCCAAGAACCGGACCGGCTGGCGCATCGGTGCCCCCAGCGCCAGCGCGACCTCGATCGCCGCCAGATCCTCATAGTGCACCCCCGTCATCCAGACGTCGTGCAACCGCTGGCGGTCGCCGCAGAACAACTGAGCCGGCTGGACCAGCCGTCGCCAGCCGCCGCGGCCGCGCGAGCGCAATGCCCCATTGATCAGCAAATAGATCAGGAGACCGATGATATTGATAAACAAGAACAGCACAATCAGCAGGATCGGACTCGCCCCGTTGCGCCGATAATAGCGCCGCCACCAGCGCTGGCGCCCGGCGCGTGCCATGAAGACCTCCGCCAGCGGGTGCTCCAGCCGTGCCGACATCCCCGGCCAGCGCCGCCGCATCAGCGCCAGCGTGCGCTCGTATTTAGCGCCGGGATTCGCTTCTGTTGCCATCCTGCCCCCTCCCGCCCTCACGGCGCGCCTGTCAATAAATCCGGCGCCAGCTCCGATTTGGGACGAAGTCTATATCTTTTCCTGTCCGAATCGAAACCAAATCTTGCCCCGTGTTGGGAGGGCCTCGATCCTTCAATTTTTTTCGCAAAGGCGCAGAGGAATTGGTCAAAGGTCGCAAAGGCAGGAATGTCTCATGATTCTCCAGACCCATTTTGATGTTCATGATGTTCACCCACCCAAATCGCCTCCGCAACGTCTTTGCGTTCTTTTCTATGATCTCCGCGACCTTTGCGAAATGAATGAAGAAATATGGAGGGAAGTGTAGGTCGGCTCTGCGAGCCGACACTGGAGGCCATGTCGGATCGAAGTCCGCCACAAAATCCGTTGAAGACGCCGCGCCGGACGCTAGAATGTGGTCTTCGAGTTTGTCGGCCCGGGGGCCGCGAAAGGACGGGGAGCGTGTCGATCCATCAATCGGTCAGGGAAGCCATCCGCGAGCTGCTGCGCGAGGGGGTCACCACTTGGCTTGCCGGGCTGGGGCCGGGTCTTGAAGCCCCCGAGATCGAGCTCGAGGTGCCGCGCAACGCCGGCTTCGGCGACTGGGCCAGCACACTGCCCCTGCGCCTGGCGCGCCCGCTCAAGAAAAAACCGCTCGAAATCGCTGAGGCCATCGCCGCCGCCATTCCCCCCAACACCCTGATTGACCCCCCCGAGGTCACTCCCCCCGGCTTCATCAACTTCCGCCTGGCCGCCGGCGCCGTCGAGCACCTGGTCCGCCGCGTGCAGGCCGAGGGTCCCGCCTACGGTCACTCGCGCGCCTTCGCCGGCCAGCGCGTGCTGGTGGAGTTCGTCAGCGCCAACCCCACCGGGCCGCTCCACATCGGCCACGGCCGCGGCGCCGTCATCGGCGACTCGCTCGCGCGCATCTTCGCCGCCGCCGGCTACGACGTCTCGCGCGAATACTACTACAATGATGCCGGCGTGCAGATGCGCACGCTGGGCGAGTCGCTGCGCGCCCGCTACCTGCAGGCCCTCGGCGAGGCCGTCGACTTCCCCGAGAACGGCTACAAGGGCGACTACATGATTGAGCTTGGCGAGGGGCTGAAGGCCGAGCGCGGCGAGGCGCTGCGCAATGAGCCCGCCACCCAGCCCTTCACCGACTTTGCCGCCGGCCACATCATCGACCTCATCCGCGAGGACCTGGAGCGTCTGCGCATCGGCTTCGACTCCTGGTTCAGCGAAACCACGCTGCACCGCGAGGGCAAGGTCGCCGCCGTCATCGAGGAGCTCAAGGCCCGCGGCAAGGTCTACGAGAAGGACAATGCCTGGTGGCTCGCCTCCACCGAGTTCGGCGACGAGAAGGACCGCGTCGTCATCAAGAGTGACGGCGAATACACCTACCTCGCCCCCGACGTCGCCTATCACGAGCACAAGTTCGGCCGCGGCTTCACCCGCCTGGTCAACGTGCTCGGCGCCGATCATCACGGCTACGTCGCCCGGCTCAAGGCCGCCGTCGCCGCCCTCGGCCACAAGGCCGAGCAACTCGACTGCGTGCTGATCCAGATGGTCAGCGTCGAGCGCGCCGGCGAGGCCGTCAAGCTCTCCACCCGCGCCGGTGACTTCATCACCCTCAAGGAAGTCCTCGACGAAATCGGCGTCGACGTCACCCGCTTCCTCTTCCTCACCCGCGCCGCCGACAGCCAGATGGTCTTTGACTTCGAGTTGGCCAAGGACACCTCGATGGACAACCCCGTCTACTACGTCCAATACGCCCACGCCCGCTGCTGCAGCCTCATGCGCAAGGCCGAGGAGCTCGGCGTCGGCTGGCACGAGGGCCAGGCCGCCGACCTGGCCCTGCTCGCCGCGCCCGAGGAGCGGGCCATCGCCCATCAGGCCGACCGCCTGCCACAGGTCGTCGAGGAGGCCGCCCGCTCGGCCCAGCCGCAGCTGGTGACCGCCTACCTGCGCGACCTGGCCACCGCCTTCCACGGCTTCTTTACCGCCGGCAACCGCGACGCCTCGCTGCGGATCGTGCAGCCCGAAGCCCCCGAGTTGACCCGCGCCCGGCTGGCCCTGATCGCCGCCCTGCGCACGACCCTCGCCAACGCCCTGGCGCTGCTCGGCGTCGAGCCACTCGAAAGGCTGTAGGCGCCGCGCCGCCTCCCGGGGCATCATTTTCCATTCGTCAACGCGCCGCCCCTTGTGTTAGCTATAGCACCGGCAGGTCGGCACGGAGGCAGGCTGCGCCGCTTTGAGAATGGGAGATTGTTGGATGGTTCCGAATTTGCAAGGGATGGCCGAGATTCGCCATCGCAAGGCTTTGACACTCTGGACGGTTTCGCTCTCGTCGCCGATCCTCTATATCGTTCTGGCCTGGCTGCTCCAGTCGCAGGGCTGGATCAGCTTCAGCTCCAGCGTCGAGCGGCTGTATGACACGCAGCTCTGGCATGCCCTGCTGCTGGCTGCCGGGGCAGCGGCCCTGGCCGTGGTCGCCCTCTGGCGCCTGCGCCGGCGGGCGCGCCTGCGGCGGACCGGCGTGCATCTGGAACGCGCCCTTTCGGGCTGGATGACCGATTTTTTCATCGGCACCTGGGCCGCCGATGCAACGGCGTTTGTCGGGCTGGTGGGCTTCCTGCTCACCGGCCGCCAGGAGGCCCTGCTGATCGGTGGCCTGGCCGCCTATGCCGGCTATGCCCTTGCCTATCCCTCGCGCAAGGAGCTGGCCAGGTTCAGTTGGCCCTACCGCGACGTGGACGCCCATTGATGCCCGGCCGCTCCTTCAACACGCCGATAGGATTGGCCACCCGCCCATGATCCATCCCTCCATATCCCAGGCCGCCCAGGAGAATCGACGCACGGCACTGCGAATCTGGGCGCTGTCGCTCTCCACCCCGATCCTCTACCTCGCGCTGGCTTGGCTGTTTGAATGGCTGGGCTGGGTCGACACCGATCCGCAAGCCACGCATCCCTGGGATACCCCGATCGTGCGCGCCCTGCTCGCCGCGCTGGCCGCCGTTGCGCTGCTGGTGGCGGCGGCGGCGCGGCTGTGGCGCGCCCGTGATCTCGCTCACCGTCTTGAAGCTGACCCCGACGCCGCGCTCAACCGCTGGACGACCGGTTTTTACACCGGCGCCGGCGCGGCCGACTCCGCCGCCTTGATCGGCTTCATCGCCTTCGTCCTGACCGCCCGCCACGAGGCGCTGCTCCTGGGAGGCGTTGCCGGCTACCTCGGCTACGCCATCAGCTATCCAACGCTCAAGGTTCAATGATTCCCGGCTCTTGGGTGTTTCGTTACCCTGGCTTCATATATGTTTAGCGTGGCAATCGGGTATGGCACCGGCATTCCACCTTGTAAGGGTGGACCCAGTTCAAAAAGCCCAGGGTGAGCGAAGCGTAACCCTGGGTTCGGACGGGCGAAAATTGGAGCCCTGAAGGGGCGACACAGTGGCAACCAAAACGGTAAATCTGTGGCGCGATGAACATCAGCCCAGAGACCCACGCTGCGCTCGACCTGGGCTTCTTGACTGCCGCGGCCCCTTCAGAGGGTGTTTCCTGAAACTTTGAATCAGTCCCTCAGCTCGGGTTGGTGAATGTCGTCTTTAAGATATTTCCTTACCTCCCGTTTGTCATGCGGCGAGAGCTTGATCACCACGTTGATCGTCTCCAAGACGTCGGACATTGTGCACACCATTTGGGCCAATTGGCGGCTGTTCAGGAAGATGTCTTTGAGCCGATGACAGTTCTTGGCAATGTTGAATCCAGGCTCCACACGCGGGCGCAACTGGCGCAGCAGCCGCCGAGCCAGCTCCGTGTGCGTCGGCAGCATCCCCCAGAACGTCTCGTGCACTGACGCATCGGCCTCAAACTGGCCTGGGCACTGCGCGCGCAATGGACAACATTTGCAGATCGCTGGCTGGCCTCGCCAGAGGAGAACCTGATCCTGGGGGTCATAGTCTTCCCAGCGCAATCTCTCGCCGGCGGGACAGAGTGGGCAACCATCGCTGTCGCATCCACGTGGGGGCTTCATGTCCGCCTTGGGGCGCACCAGATAAACCAGTTGCCAATTGATTCGATACCACGCCGCCAACCACCCCCGCAGATATCCCTTGTCGCCCACAGCGATGCGCATCGGCCAGAAGGGCAGACTCCGACGCACGAAATTGAACAGCGACTTCGCCGTGCGCCTCTCCGAGATGTTTGCCGGCTGGACTCGCGAACAGAGCGCAACGGGCACAAAACCGGCCTGAAATCGGATCAAACCGTAGATCGTGTGCTTATGGAAGCCGACGAAGAAGTTGGATTGTCCGCTCTTGCCGCTGCGCGATCCGCGCGCAGCCCCCACCTGCACCATCCGCTCGCGCACGCCGCGGTCATCTTTTTTTTTCGGGTGCGCCGAACCGCCGCCGGCAGGTCGGTGGCGTCCAGCAACACGATGCCGGCCGGTGAGGGGTGCCCCAACTCAGCCACCGCCTTGAGCAGGTGGATATGGAGTTGCTGCCAACCGGCCTGGCCGAAGTAATCGCGCCACTTCGACAGCGCGCCCGGCGTGGGCGTCGGCTGGCGAGGCGACATCCGGCAGAAGCGGCGAAAGTCGTTATTGTGTCGCAGCTCCCTGCAGGCACAATTGAAGGAGCCCAGCTGCTTGACCAACACGAGCAAATGAATGCGGACCCACTGCGAGGTGCGCCAGCGCTGCCAAGGTCCAGAGCCGCGCGTGCGCTTTTGCGGCCAGTGGTCGTCGAGCCAGCGATCGGGGATGGTTCTGGAGATCCGCAGCAAACGGGGATCGTTAGGTTCAACGGTGCGGAATCGGGCCATGGGTCAGCACCCCCGGGACGAACTCGCGCCCCGGGCGGACGGCTCAGGCGGTGGGCCTCCCACGGCGCGGCAGGAATGATTTTGCCTCTGAATCAACCATTTTGGCGACACCAGTTAAAAATTGCGCAACCCACGTACATTCAATCTCCTACAGCGTTTCAGGAAACACCCTCCTTCAGGGCAACAGAAATTAACAGGGGGGGGTTGCCAGCGCCAAGGCCGCACCCTCTCAACGCCGCTGAAACGTCCGCCGCAGCCCCTCCTCCAGCCCGAGCGGCCGGTAATCCAGCTCCCGCTCGGCGGCCTCCTGCTCCACGCGCACGACCTCGCGCACGCCCAGCACGTTGTCCGCCGTCAGCGGCGGGTTTTTCATCCCCAGCGCCAGCAGCCGCGCCATCGCCAGCGCCAGCGGCACCGGCAGGTGCACCAGCGGCCGGCGCAACCCGCGCGCGCGCACCAGCGCCCTCATGAACTCATTGAGCTCGATCTCATCCGCCCCGCCCAGCATATATGTCCGCCCGCTCGTGGCCTCGCGCGCCAGCGCCGCCAGCGCCGCATCGGCGACATCATCCACATACACCGGCCGGATCAACTCGCGCCCCGACCCAATCACCGGCACCACCGGCAGCTTCTCTAGCAGCTTGATCGTCTTGGCCACCAGCCCGCGCTCGCCCGGGCCATAGATCAGGTGCGGGCGCAAAATCGTCCACGCCGGCGGCCCCGATTGCGCGCGCAGGTATTCGTCGGCGGCCAGCTTGCTGCGGCCATAAACGCTGCTGGAGCCCGGGTGGGCCGACATCGAGCTGATCTGGACCCAGCGCCCGACCCCCGCCGCGCGTGCTGCCTCAAAAAGCAGGCGCGTCCCCTCGACGTTGACCCTCCAGCTGAGCGCCTCATCGGGCGCCCCCTGGCTGGTCGTCGCGGCGCAGTGGATCACCGCCTCCACCCCCGCCACCGCCCGCGCCAGCGCCGCCGTGTCGCCCATGTCGGCCTGCGCGATCTGCCTGTCGGGCAGCGGCACCCGCCCTCGCGGGCTGCCCTGGCGGATCATCCCCACCACGTCATGGCCGCCCGCCTGCGCGCGCGCCACGGTCGCGGCTCCAAGAAAACCGGCGGCGCCGGTGACAAGGATTCGCATGCTCGGTCCTTCCGCTGTTTTGGGCCTGTCGCTGCGCCCCTGAAAATCGTAAAATAAAGTTCGCTCGCCCGCCGCCCGCGGCTGCGGTCGATTCAGCCCCCTGGCTGGCGTCGCTCGCGATCAATTGTTCAGCATCTCCCGCGCGCGGTCAACCTCCGCGACCCAGGACCCCGACATGACTCCCGCCCCCCTCATCGGCGTCAACTGCGACGTCTTCACCGATCCCACCGGCCGCATCCACGGCGTGCGCCCCGCCTGCTGGGAGGCAGTCGTCCGCGCCGGCGGGATGCCGGTGCTCATGCCGCCGCTGGCCGACCCCCCGCTGATCGGAAAGCTGCTCGACCGGCTCGACGCGCTCGTCCTGACCGGCGGCGACGACATCCCGCCCGCGCGCCTGGGGCTGACCTCCGCCCCCGAATCCGTCGAACCGATCCCCCCCGAGCGCGACCGCACCGATTTCACCCTGATCGACGAGATCCGCCGCCGCCGCCTGCCCACGCTCGCCATCTGCCTCGGCTGTCAGGAGCTCAACGTCGCCCTCGGCGGCTCGATCTGGCTCGACCTGGACCAGGAGGGGCCGCCCGCGCGTCTCACCCACCGCGGCCCACGTCAGGCGCGCAAGGTTTTCCACCCCATCGCCGTCGAATCGGCGGGCATCCTGGACCGCCTGTGGCAGGGCCGGCGCGAGCTGGAAGTCAACAGCGCCCACCATCAGGCGATCCGTGAGCTCGGCGCCGGACTGCGCGTGCTGGCCCGCGCCCCCGACGGCATCATCGAGGCCATCACCCTCGAGGAGCACCCCTTCCTGCTCGGCGTGCAGTGGCATCCCGAAACAATGCCCGACGACCATCGCCAGCGGATTCTGTTTGAAGCGCTCGTCGAGGCCGCCGTAAAATGGAAACAGCGCCCGCTGGAGGATTGATCCATCCCATGCCCACCCTGCCCATCCGCTTCTATGACGACCCCGTGCTGCGCCAGACCGCCCGCCCGATCGCCTCGGTCGAGCCGCGCCACCGCGAACTGGCCGCAAACATGGCCGAGACCATGTATGAGGCCAGCGGGATTGGCCTGGCCGCCAATCAGGTCGGCGTCCTCGAGCGGATCATCATCGTCGACACCGGCTGGCCCCGCCGCGCCGATGATGACGAGCAGCCGCTGCGCCGCCCGCGCGCGATGATCAACCCCGAAGTCCTTCAGGAGAGCGACCAGGACGACGCCTACGAGGAAGGCTGCCTCAGCCTGCCCGGCATCAACGGCGACGTCTGGCGTTCGATCCGCATCCGTTACCGCTACACCGACCTGGACGGCCAGACCCACGAGGCCGAGGCCCAGGACCTTGAGGCCCGCTGCATCCTGCACGAGATCGACCACCTCAACGGCGTGCTCTTCATCGACCGGATGACCACCCAGGCCCGCCGTGCCCTCGCCGGCAAACTGCAAAGACTGCGCCGTTCCCAGGAAACCGCCTGAGGCCGCCACCTCCGCCCCGTTTCCCGAAAGTGGTAGGTCGGGTCTTCGACCCGACATGGCCTCCAGTGTCGGCTCGAAGAGCCGACCTACCCCCCGCACGCACTGTGGTGGAAAGCGCGAGATGCACCCCCGTCTTCCGGTTTTTTAGCTCATTAGCTTGACACCCCGCAGGCCCGCCCGCTGTACTGGATGGTATTGAACCAGGAGCGAGCGCAATGGCCAAGCGGTTGACCCAGCCAGCCGACGACGAAAAAACACAGTTCCCATGGCATGCCGAGGATGTCGAGGCCGTCCTGCGCGAGCTCGACACCCGCCGCGAGGGCCTCTCCGACGCCGAGGCCGCCCGCCGACTCGAACAGCACGGCCCCAACCGCCTGCGCCCGCGCAGTCGTCAGGGCCCCTTCATGCGCTTCCTGCTCCAGTTCCACAACGTCTTGATCTATGTCCTGCTGGTGGCGGCGGTCGCTGCGCTGGCGCTCGGCGAGTTGCTCGATGCCGGCGTCATCCTCGGCGTCGTCATCATCAACGCCCTTATCGGCTTTATTCAGGAAGGCAAGGCCGAAAAGGCGCTCGAGGCCATCGGCAAGATGCTCTCGCTCGAAGCGACGGTCCTGCGCGAGGGCCAGCGCCGTGAAATTCCAGCCGAGGAACTCGTCCCCGGCGACGTCGTCCTGCTGCGCGAGGGCGACAAGGTCCCCGCCGACCTGCGCCTGTTCAGCGTGCGCGACCTGAGGATCGATGAGGCCATGCTGACCGGCGAATCGGTCCCCGTCGAGAAGCAGACCAACCCCGTCGAGGCCGGCACCCCCGTCGCCGACCGTCTGGGGCTCGCCTTCTCCGCCACGCTGGTCACCTCGGGCAAGGGCAGCGGTGTCGTCATCGCCACCGGCGACACCACCGAAATCGGCCGCATCTCCGAGCTGGTCACCGAGACCCCCCAGATCACCACGCCACTCATCCGCCAGATGACCCAGTTCGGCCACAAGCTGGCCATCGTCGTCCTGGTCATTTCCGTCGCCACTTTCCTGCTCGGCTGGCTCTGGCGCGGTCAGGCGCCGATCGAGATGGCCATGGCCGCCGTCGCGCTCGCCGTCGCCGCCATCCCCGAGGGCCTGCCCGCCATCATGACCATCACGCTCGCCATCGGCGTCCAGCGCATGGCCCGCCGCAACGCGATCATCCGCCGCCTGCCCGCGGTCGATACGCTCGGCGCCATCACCGTCATCTGCAGCGACAAGACCGGCACCCTGACCCGCAATGAGATGACCGTCACCAGCATCGCCACCCCCGCCGGCCTCTGTGAGGTCGAGGGTGTGGGCTATGACCCCGAAGGCCGCGTCCTGGCCGACGGCCAGCCCGCCCAGCTCGACCAGCGCCCCGACCTCGCGCTCGCGCTGCGCGCCGGGCTGCTCTGCAACGATGCCCGCCTGGTCCACGAGGATGACCTGTGGCGTCCCCAGGGCGACCCGATGGAAGCGGCCCTGATCGTGCTGGCGCGCAAGGCCGGCCTCGACCCCGACTCCGAACATGAAGCCTGGCCGACCTTGGACACGATCCCCTTCGAGTCCAAGCATAAATTCATGGCCACCTTGCACCGCCGGCCCGGGGGCGGCGAACTGATCTTCGTCAAGGGCGCGCCCGAGCAAATCCTCGAAAACTGCCGCGCCGTCTGGAGCGACGAGGGTGCCGACCCCGCCCCGCTCGACCGCGCCCAGTGGGAGCAGCAATACGAGCAGCTCGCCGCCAGTGGCCAGCGCGTGTTGGCGGCTGCCTGCAAGCCCGCTCCCGGCCGCGACAAGATCGAACACGGTGATATCCAAGACCTGCTCCTGCTCGGCCTCTGGGGCATCATTGATCCCCCCCGCGCGGAGGCGATCGAGTCGGTCCGCCAGTGTCACGAGGCCGGCATCCGCGCCAAGATGATCACCGGCGACCACAAGCTGACCGCCCTGGCCATCGGCCACCAGCTCGCCATCGGTGATGGCCAATCGGCCCTCACCGGCCGCGAACTGGAACAGATCGACGAGGCGCGTCTGGGCGAGCTGGTCCATGAAATCGACGTTTATGCCCGCGTCAGTCCCGAGCACAAGCTGCGCCTCGTGCAAGCCCTCCAGGCCCACGGCGACGTGGTCGCCATGACCGGCGATGGCGGCAATGACGCCCCCGCCCTCAAGCGCGCCGACATCGGCGTCGCCATGGGCCTCAAGGGCACCGAGGTCGCCCAGGAAGCCTCCGAGATGGTGCTCGCCGACGACAACTTCGCCTCGATCGCCCACGCCGTCGAGGAGGGCCGCACCGTCTACGACAACCTGCGCAAGGCCGTGCTCTTCATCCTGCCCACCAATGGCGGCGAGGCGATGGTCATCATGCTGGCGATCGTGCTCGGCCTGACCATGCCGCTGACCCCCGTCCAGGTCTTGTGGATCAACATGATCACCGCCGTCACGCTCGCCCTCGCGCTCGCCTTCGAGCCGCCCGAGGCCAACGTCATGCGGCGCCCCCCGCGCGAGCCGCGCCAACCCCTGCTGACCCGCTTCTTCCTCTGGCGCATCCTGCTGGTCTCCCTGATCATGTTCGCCGGCACCTTCGGCGTCTTCGCCTGGCTCACCACCGGCGGCGCCGAGATCGAACTGGCACGCACCGCCGCCGTCAATACCATCGTGCTGCTCGAGATCTTCTACCTCTTCAATACCCGCTTCATCCTCGAGTCTTCCCTCTCGCTCAAGGGTTTCTTAGGCAGCCGGGCCGCCCTCATTGCCATCGCACTGGTCATTGTCTTCCAGCTCTTGTTCACCTATCTCGGCCTGATGCAGAACCTCTTCTCCACCCGCCCGCTCGACCTGGGCCACTGGCTGCTGATTATCCCCGTCGCCGCCTCGGTCCTGCCGATCGTCGAGTTTGAAAAATGGCTGATGCGCCGTCACGCCCTCAACCACCCGAAGCGGCAGGTCGGGTCTCCGAAGAGGTAGGTCGGGTCTCCGACCCGACATGGGCTCCAGTGCCGGCTCGAGTATGTGTTTGGCGTGGCGGTGGTGATGCATGGTCAGACGGAGGAGGCATTTAGCTCCGTCAGGAGCGACCTGTTTGTAGCAAGGCCGTTCCCCTGGCCCCAAGCTCCGTCAGGAGCGGTCTTAGTCGCAATCTACGCCCCTGGGTCAGAACTCCGGAGGTGCGGCCTGTAACGACAGAGCCGGCCACATAAGCCCCGGCAGGGGCGATACTTCGGTAGCCCATGGCGTGAGCCATGGGTTGGGGTCAAATCAAAATCCCAAGCCCCGGCAGGGGCGACACTTTTTTAGAGATCAGCCTTTGTCGCCGCTACCGTGGCTTAGGGGGGAGAGGGCATCCCGCTAAAAACATACGGCTCGACCCGACATGGGCTCCAGTGTCGGCACGGGACGCGGATGAACGCAGATTGGGCGGATGGAGATGTGAGATTTTGACGCAGAGGCGCGGAGGAAGAAAGAGGAATGGGACGTGGATGGACGCCGGAGGAATTTGCACGGATGGGGGTGGATGAGAGGGGGAACTCTTATTGATTTATGGGGTGTGGGTTTCGGGGTTGTGGTTGGGGAATGGTGTTAGAGATGCCGGGAACCAGATATTCCGTATTTCAGGTGCGATGTAAAATTATATATGTTTCTGGTTTCATTTCTAGTTCTAGTTTCTAGATCGACGATGGGGGGGGCTGATTATCGACTGCGGGCGCGGCAGGATGATCCGACGGGGATTTTTAAAATAATACACACTTTGCTGTTCATCATTCCAAAAGCAAGGAAAATGCATCGGGCACATCACGAAATAATGCAAAAAAAAACATAGCCGCAATGACGCATAGTGCCGTCAGGGTGTTTTTGCGCCAAATATTTATTGCAGCGGATGCCAACCCCAAAATAGCTAAACATACAATTACTTCAGCTCCAAAATATGACACTATGTATATTATGTTATAAAACATATATGGCAAAAACGGTTCGTCTGCCGCATAGCAAATGCCTGATTGATTTAAACTATAAAATCCCAATGTATAATAGGGAATATATACAATAATTATGAATATTAAAAACGTCAAAAACCAAAAGCGCGATGATAGATAAGCAATACGATCGAACGAATGAGAGGATGGCATTTTGTGTTCCATTTGTAGAACTCCGCTCCCGTTGGGCTTGTAGAGGCCCCAGCCGTTGCCGGCGGGGCTGCTGCCGGCAACGCTGTGGCTGTGGAAGACCGGCTGGTTGAGTTGCGCCATGGCCGTTGCCCACATTTGGTGATTACCTGCATGGCTAATTACATCGGACGATTGCATGATGACGAAGGGCCGGGCTGGGGTCAAGATTTTTGATCGTCGCCCGGCGGGGGTGGCGGCAGAATAAGGCGGCACATGCTGCGCCCACGACTCAGCTTGCCCATCGCCAGCCCGATCTCTATATTGGGTGCGTCAGTGGCAACAAACTCATCAACCGGGGTGCGATACGATGCGGAAGCTGTTCTGGACGATCCTGATCCTGACGGCGGCGCTTGTCCGCCCGGCCGCCGCCGCGATCCCGACTCCCACCGAATACCTCGGCTTCCGTCCGGGCGATGATTATCAGCTCGCCGACTGGCCACAGGTGATCGACTATTTCCGGCTCGTCGGCGAGCAGTCCCCCCGCGTCAACGTGCGCGACATCGGCCTCTCCAGTGATGGTCGCCCAATGATCATCGCCGAAATTTCCGCCCCCGAGACCATCGCCAATTTGGACAGCCACCGCCGCAACCAGGCGCTGCTGGCCGACCCGCGCCTGATCGACGACCCTGACTTCGAGCGCGCGCTTGCCGATGAGGCCAAGGTTGTCGTGCTGCTCAATTGCGGACTGCACGCCACCGAGATCGCCGCCACTCAGATGTCGATCGAGCTGGTCCACGAGCTGGCCACCTCCGAGGACCCGCGCACCCTCGAGATTCTGGACCGCACCATCATCGTGCTGGTGCCCTCCTCCAACCCCGACGGCCTGGACATGGTCGCCGACTGGTATCAGCGCTCGCTCGGCCAGCCCTGGGAAGGCGGCGCCATGCCGTGGCTCTACCAGAAATACGCCGGCCACGATAACAATCGCGACTGGTTCATGCTCAACCTCGCCGAGACCCGCCACCTCACGCGCGTCATCTACGAGGAGTGGCGGCCGGCGATCGTCTACGACCTGCACCAGATGGGCAACAGCGGGCCGCGCTTTTTCGTTCCACCCTTCCACGACCCGCGAAACCCCAACGTGCCGCCCCTGATCGAGCAGACGCTGCTCGTCATCGGCGGCCAGATGGCGCGCGAACTTTCGCTGGCCGGCCGCACCGGCGTCATCCGCGACGCCATGTATGACAACTGGTGGTCGGGCGGCTTCCGCACCACCGTCTATCGCCACAACATGATCGGCATCCTGAGCGAGGCCGCCGGCGCCAATCTGGCCAGTCCCGTCTTCCAGCGCAAAAGCGACCTCAGCGGCGCCCGCCGCGGCATGCCCCAATATGCGATGACCAGCAACTTCCCCGAGCCCTGGCCGGGCGGCTGGTGGCGCCCGCGCGACCCGATCGAATACCAGAAAATTTCTGTCTACGCCCTGCTGACCCATGCCGCACGCAGCCACGATCAGATCAACGCCCAATACATTCACCTCGGACGCAAGGCGATCGAGCAGGGCCGCAGCGAGCCCCCCTACGCCTGGATCGTCCCGCCCGACCAGCGCGACCCCGCCACCGCCGCCCACATGCTCGAGGTGCTGCGCCTGACCGGCATCGAGATCCACCAAGCCGAGGAGGCGTTCACGGTCGACGGCGTCAGCTATCCCGCCGGCACCTACGTCCTGCACACCGCGCAGCCCTACCGTCCGCACCTGATGGACATGATGGAGCGCCAGCAATATCCCAACCGTCTGGCCCATCCCGGCGGCCCCGCCGAGTCCCCCTACGACATCGCCGGCTGGACGCTGCCGCTGATGATGGGCGTGCGCGTGGTCGCGACCCACGAGCCGGTGCTGGCTCGCGCACGGTTGCTGGACCGGGTGGAGAAGCCGCAGGGCCGGCTCATCGACTTGGATCAACCTGATATGTTCGGCTCGTATCTTCCCGATTATTACAGGGTCGTGCCCGGCCAGAACGATGACTTCCGGCTGCTCAACCGGCTGGCCCGCGCGGATATTCATGTGAGTGTGACCACCGAGATGACATTCACAGGCAGCCTGGCCACAATTGAGGGACTTCGAATGTTTCCGCCAGGGACGATGTACATCCAAGGGGATCCGCTTCGCAGGGCGATGCCGGGGATTCTTGAGGGGCTGTCGGTCCAACTCGAGGGTGTGGAGAGGACGGTGGGGGAAGGGGGCAGTTTTGCTATCACATTGCCGCCGTCCCCTTCAAAAACATTACGGGTGCCCAAACTGGGGATCTATCAGCCCTGGACCGCCAGCATGACCACCGGCTGGACCCGCTTCGTGCTCGACCAGTTCGAATACGACTATGAGCCGATCTATAACGCCCAGATGCGGGCCGGTGACCTGAAGAGCCGCTTCGACACCATCATCCTGGCCTCGATCAGCAGCTCGTCGATCCTCAACGGCCAGGCCGTCGACACGACCGCCCCCCAATATGCCGGTGGCATCGGCGACGAGGGCCTGCTTGCGCTCCAGCAATTCGTCCGCGACGGCGGCACGCTGATCTGCCTCGATGACGCCACCGAGCTGCCGATCCGCCACTTCAATATCCCGGTCAAAAACGTGTTGACCGGCAAGAAATCGACCGAATTCTTCTGCCCCGGCTCGATCCTGCGCGCCCGGCTCGACACCACCCATCCCCTCGCCTGGGGCATGCCCGAATGGCTGTCGGTCTACTTTGCCGGCTCGCAGGCGTTCGAGCTGGAGACCACTAAAGCCAAGGACCAATGGCCGGCCGCCCCCACCGTGCGCGAGGTCGGCCGTTATGCCGACACGCTGCTGCTCGAGAGCGGCTGGATTCGCGGCGAGGACCTGATTGCCGACAAGCCCTGCCTGGCCGAGGTGACCTACGGCCGCGGCCGCATCGTGCTGATCGGCTTCGCCGCCCTCCAGCGCGCCCAGACCCACGGCACCTATCGCCTGTTCTTCAACGCCCTGGCCCTCGGCCCGCGTGATTAGGGCTTTAACCCCGGCTACGGAAAGCTCATCCCCCCCGGAAAGCGCAGCACGCAGCCCTGGCTGATCGTGCCGTTGGTCGGGTCATAGCGGTTGTAGATGCTGAAGCGCGAACGCACCAGCACCGTTCCGTCATCGTTGTAAACCCGATGCGAGCGGCTCGGCCCCACGCTGTAGAGCACGTAGCGCGTCGGCACCAGCGACGGATCGGTCGTATTGATGTCAGGCGCCGTGCCCAGCAGCGTGCCATGGCCATCCGCGCAGACGCGCACCGCCCGCACGCCGCGTCCGTCGCTGTTCCACATGTGGCCGTTGCCGTCGAAGCCAAATCCCAGCCTCTCGTAGCGCAGCAGCGGCCGCCCCTCGGGCGCGCGTTCGTCGGCAGCCTTGGGGTTCTCGCGCTCGGCCTCGGGCACGAAGGGATCGTGCAACGCCGCGCTCAGGTAGGCTATCGGCGTGGTCAGCCCCGCCGGTCCATCCGCCCGTTGCGGCGGAAACCCTGCCGGCATCTGCCACTCCACTCCATTGAGATCAAGGATGTAGGGGTAATCGCCCTCATCGACCCGATAGGCTTCGAGCGCCGTGGCGAGCGTGCGCAGGTCGGTCACCGCCCGCGCCGTGCGCGCACGCGTCTGGGCCTCCAGGAAGTTGGGCACCGCAATCGCCGCCAACACCCCAATGATCGCCACCACGATCAGCAGTTCGATTAATGTGAAACCCGCCCGCGGAGCTGCTGATAAACTCATTGGGAACACCTTGACTGAGATAATGAAAAGCCGGCGGCTTCTTGATCATAAGACGCCGCCGGTACAACTCTGTTTCAAAAACTTTTTTGGGCCCCACCCCGCACTCAGATCTTCATGATTTCCTCTTCCTTGTGCTTGAGGTGCTCCTCGACCTTGGCGATGAACTCATCGGTCAGCTTCTGCGTGCGATCCATGAACTTGACCCGCTCATCCTCGGTCACCAGCCCGTCCTTCTCGCGCTTCTTGATCTCATCGTTGGCGTGCCGGCGCACGTTACGAATCGCCACACGCCCTTCCTCCGCCACGTGATGCGACTTCTTGACCATCTCTTTGCGCGTCTCCTCGGTCAGCGGCGGCACATGCAGGCGGATCACCTTGCCGTCGTTGTTGGGGGTCATGCCGATATTGGCCTGCAGGATCGCCTTCTCCACCGCCGCCAGCGCCCCCTTGTCCCACGGCTGGATCGCCACCGTCGAGGCGTCAGGCGTGCTGACCGTGGCCAACTGGTTGATCGGCATCATGTTGCCATACATGTTGACCTCGATCGCATCGAGCATGTGGGGGTTGGCCCGCCCCGTGCGCAGCGCGCCCAACTCATGATCGACCACCTCGACCGCCCGCTGCATCTTCGCCCTGGCATCTTTCAGAATATCTTCAGCCATGATTTGATCCCTTCGCCCCTGGGAGTGATGGCTCGTCAGGCCTGCGCCCGCGCCGCCCTGGAAAAGAACCTTATCTTGTCCCAAACCGCCGCCGCATGCAAGCCCGGCGCCACGCCTATGCACCTCAGCGGCCAATCCTCCTCATAGCCGCAGCCCCCGCAGCCGCGCCACCATCCGCTCGAGCCCGGCCGCCCCGATCTGCTGGCTCACCGGCAGCCCCACCACCTCCCGGCGCAGCCCTTCCACTAATGGAAAGCGCCCTCGCTCAACGCTGGGATGGCGCCACATCCCGAACACATAGCTGTCGATCAGGTCCTCGAACAGCCGGTTGCGCAGGCGCTCGCGCCCGCGCTTGACCCGCACCGGCAACACCAGCGGGCAGGCTCCTTCCGGCAGGCCGCCGAACAGCAGATCAATCTCCGGCCGGTCCGCCAGCGCCTCGGCCAGCGCCAGATAATTCCCGCGTCGGCGGGCCACGCACTCCTGCGGGTCGGCTGCGGCCGCCGTCAGCCGTGCCGGCCAGGCCAGCCCCTCGCGCTCATCCAGCGGCTGAAACTCGGCCTGCTCCTCGTCACCAGGCTCCTCGTCGGACTCCGGCTCGGGAGGCCCATAGCGCAGGCGGCGGTAAAACCCGGCCAGCGACTCGCCCGCCAACCGGCGCCCGGCCGACTTCGCAAACAGCATCCAGCCCCCACCCGTGGGCCGCGCCGGCGGCGGAGCCGTAAACTCCCGCCCCGTCCACTCACGCAACATCGCCCGATCCACCCGCAGCGCCCCACCCTCGAGGCAGGGCAGCGACTTATAGAGGCTGTAGACCGAGATCGGGCCGAAGCTGCCCAGCGACCGATCCCCGGCGCACGAGAACATGGCGTGGGCACAATCCTCGATCAGCGGCACCCCCGCCTGCCGGCATAGTCCAGCCAGCTCGCCGATCTGAGGCTGCGGGAACCCATAATAATGAATCGCCAGCACCGGCCCCGGTCGCGCGCCCAGTGCCCGCTCCAGCCATTCCAGGTCAGCCCCCAGCCCCTCGCCGATCGGATAAAACTCAACCTCGAACCCTGCCGCGAGCACCGCCTCGACCTCGGCCCCGCAATGATGAGCCGGCAGCCAGGCCCTCGTGCCCGCCGGCAGCCCCAGCCCACGAAAGGCCCAATAGATCCCAAGGCGCCCGTGCCGGAACAATCCCTCGCACTCGCTGAGCCAGCCGCTCAGCGGTCGAACGCGCGACAAAAAATCGCCTGCTGTCGGTTCGGGGTAGATGGTCAGGGGCGCAGGGCGCATCGCTGGCTCCGGCGGATGGGTCACTATTGACCGCGCCAAAATAGCAGATTCGCCCCGCCATGCCAAGCACGGCAGCCATTAATCCTGCGTCGAATGTTCTTCGAGGCCGGGAAAATCGATCGGCAGATCGGTGCCGATCTCGCGCCGCTCCAGGTCAACCGCCGAGATGAACGCGCGCACCCACGGGATCGAAATCAGCGCCCCCTCGGGCCGCCGGACCAGCAATTGCGGCTGGGCGCGGTTGGTCTCCAGCCCCGTCACCGTCCCCAGCTCCCCCAGCCGGCGATCCACGACGCGGCAGCCCTCAAGGTCATCCTCGTAATACCAGCCCTCGGGCAGCTCGGGCAACTGCGCCCGCGGCACACAAAGATCGACCCCGCGCAGCGTGTCGGCCTGCTCGGGGTCCTCGATTCCAACCAGCTTGATCAGCCAGCGATCCTGGTGTGGCCGCAACGACTCCACCTGCATCACCCCCAGCACCTCGCCGGCCTCACTGCGCGCAACCACCTCACGCTGATCGAGCAGCTCGCCCAAGTCCAGGACCGGGGGGGCCAACCCAATCGAACTGATTTCCCCACGCAAGCCGTGGGGGCGAACCAGATGGGCGAGCGCCAATAAGCGTTCGGGCTGAGGTTGGTTCACGCTGGACTACTCGACAATCTGCAGCAGCGACTTCTTGTGCAGCTTGGTGGCGGCGGCCGAAAGAATCTTGCGCATCGCCTTGGCCGTCTGCCCACCCTTGCCGATCACCTTGCCCACATCCTCCGGCGCCACCTTCAGCTCCAGAATCACACTCATCTGGCTCTCGACGGCGTTGACCTCGACCTTCTCCGGAAAATCCACCAGCGCCTTGGCGATATATTCCACCAACTGCTTCATCGTCAATTCGGCTTCGGGATGCTCGTTCTTGCCCATCGCGGTGCTCCTGCCTTCGGGGTTGATCTGAATTCGCGTGCTTCGGGGGCGCGGCGCCATGGCCGCCACGCCAGACTGCATTCTACATCCATCGGTCCAGCCAAAACGCAACAATCGCTTATATCTTAACTTTCCGACGTCCACCCGCCCCCTGTCAATCTTTATGAGCGGCGGACATGGGTCTGCCCGCCGGCCGAATGCTCTCGCACCCGCGCCGGCGCGCATCCCCCAACCTCATCCCGATCTCTCAGCCCTCGCTGGTTTCAGCGGGCTTGGCCGCCGCCTTTTCCTTGCGCGCCGCCTGACGCTGCTCGTGGAACGTCTTCATGATCCCCTGGCGGCGCAGCAGCGACCGGCAGGTATCCGAAGGTTGCGCGCCCAGGCCCAGCCAGTGCAGCGCCTTGGCCTCGTCGACCTGGACCTGCTTGGCCTCATCCTTTTCCAGCGGATGGTAGTGGCCCAGGATCTCGATGAAGCGCCCATCGCGCGGGAAACGGCTGTCGGCCACGACCAGCCGGTAGTAGGGGGCCTTCGTGCGCCCAAAGCGCGCCAGACGAATACGAACGGACATTGCGGTGCTCTCCTCTTTTCAGTGCTCCGGGTCTTCGCGCCAAGGCATGCCCGGGAAGTTTTTCAGGGCTCGATGCGGACGGGAGTCCCCATCCGCGTCGCGGCCCAGATTTCATCGATCATGGCGGTCTCGACAGCGATGCAGCCATCGGTCCAGTCGAACTCAACGCCGCCGCCGTGGATGCCAATGGCGCCCCCCAGCGGCGAATTCCACGCCGGGACGCCATCGCTCGTCTGCTCCCACTTAAGCGCGTCGGCCGTCGCCTCATCGATCAAGCCGGCCGCCAGCCCCGCCTGCACGTCGCGCTCGTTGGGGTAGTTGAGCCCCATGAACAGCCGGAACTGCGTGCGGTCGAGTCGGGTGAAGATCGTGTAGTCGCCCTCGGGGGTGCGCCGGTCGCCCTTGCGCGTCTTGGGACCCTCCGGGCTCCGCCCCAGCGCGATCGGGTAGCTCTTGAGCAACCGTTCGCCTTGGTGGAGTTCCAGCTCGCGCCGCTCCTTCCAGACCACGATGCGGGTCTGGTTGAGGTCGATCGGCGCGGCCAAACCCGCCTGTTCTGCCAGCCCCCGGCGCAGCGCCGGCTCGTCCACCGTGACCTTCCCCGGCCCGCGCAGGCCGGTGGTGTGCAAAACCTTGTGGCCCGCCCACTCGGCCATGAAGCGCAGCCATGGGCTGACGACTAGCGCACAGGCACAAGCCACCACCAGCACCGCAGCAAAGGCGGCGACGCGGCGCCACTTCCGCGGCGCTCTCAAGGGCAAGGGCTTTGCAATTGCCTGCGTCATGGGCTACTTCTTTTTATTCTTCTTGCTCTGCTGCTTGCGCCGGTGCTTGGGCTTGAGTTTCTGCCCGCCCAGTTCCCCCTCGTCGCGGCCGGTCTTCTGCCCGAAGGCGCCGCCCCCGCGCGGCATCGGCAACGCGCCCGCGGCGCCGGCACCGCCGCCCGCCATCGCCCCGCGCATCGCCTTCATCATCCCCCCGCCCATCATCTGGCTCATCATCTGGCGCATCGCCATGAATTCCTTGAGCAGCCCGTTGATCTCGCTGACGTCGCGCCCCGAACCCTTCGCAATCCGCTTGCGCCGCGAGCCATCGATCACGTCCGGGTTCTCGCGCTCGGCCGGGGTCATCGACCGGATGATCGCCTCCATCGGCTTCATCATGTCGTCGTCGATTTCCATCCCCTTGAGCGCCTGGCCCAGCCCCGGGATCATCCCCATCAGGCTCTTGAGCGACCCCATCTTCTTGACGCGCTGGGTCTGGTCCAGAAAGTCCTGCAGCGAGAAGTTGCCCTTCTTGAGCTTCTTCTGCATCGCCTCGGCTTCTTTTTCGTCGACCTGCTCCTGCGCCTTCTCCACCAGCGTCAGCACGTCACCCATCCCCAGGATGCGCGAGGCCATCCGGTCGGGGTAGAACGGCTCCAGGTCGTCGGACTTCTCGCCGACGCCCACAAAATAAATCGGCTTGCCCGTCACCGACTTCACCGACAGCGCCGCGCCGCCGCGGGCGTCACCATCCAGCTTGGTCAGGCAAACCCCGTCGATGCCGATGGTCTCGGCAAACCGCGCCGCCGAGTTGACCGCGTCCTGTCCCGTCATCGCGTCGGCGACGAAGAAGGAGTAGTTGGGCTTGACGCGCGCCTTGATCTCCTCCAGCTCGTCCATCCGCACCTCGTCGATGTGCAGCCGACCCGCCGTATCGACGATGACGAAGTTGTGATGGTGCGCCTTGGCATGCGCCAGCCCGCGCTCGGCAATCTCCGGCGCCGGCCGCTCGGTCCCCATCTCGAAGACCGGCACGCCGAGCCGCCCGCCGACCACCTTGAGCTGCTCCACCGCCGCCGGCCGGTGCACGTCGCACGCCACCAGCAGCGGCGAATAACCTTCCTTCTTCATCCGCAGCGCCAGCTTGCCCGCCAGCGTCGTCTTGCCCGAACCCTGCAGCCCCAGCAACAGCACCGTGTTGAGCCGCCCCTTGCCGGCCTCCAGCTTGGCCACCTCGCCGCCCAGCAGCGCCACCAGCTCCTTGTGCACGATCCCCACGAACTGCTGCTCGGGACGCAGCGCGCCAATCACCTCGGCGCCGACCGCCTTCTCGCGCACCGCGCCCGTGAAATCCTTGACCACCTTGAAGTTGACATCGGCCTCCAGCAGCGCCATGCGCACCTCGCGCACCGCCTCGACCATGTTCTCCTCGGTCAGGCGCGCCTCCCCGCGCAGGCGCTTGAAGACCCCATTTAATTTATCGCCCAGCGCGTCGAACATCAGCCTTCAACCTCAATCCCGTTTTTAGCCACGAATCACAGGAATTTTTCCCGAATCCAGACGTTCATTCGTGTCTATTCGTGGCTTCTCCTGATTTTGCTTTTCTATTCCTCAGCCGCTCCGCGCAGCTCCTCGATCAGCCCGTCCAGCTCCCGCAGCGCTCCGGCCTCCGCCCCGGCCAGCCTTCCACGCAGCGCGCCCAAACGGTCAGCAGCCATCCGCGGGGTCAGCCCCGCCGCCACCCAATCCGTCCAGCCCGAATCAATCAGCCGCAGCACCCGTTCCAGCCGCTCCAGCGACTCCTCGCCGTGCTTGACTGCATCGAAGATCGCCTGCCGCGAAACCCCGCACTCACGCGCGATCTCGCCAAAGCTCAGGTCTTGCTCATAATAGCGCCGCATGAAATCGCGCTGCTTCTCGGTCAGCAACTCGCCGTAAACATCGAGCAGCAGGCTCATCCGGTAGCGTTTTTCCGCCGTCACGACCTGCGAACCCATGCCATCCCTCCGCGCGACCCCAGACCATGTCAAAGCAAACTGCTTTACATGCTCAATCCCAGCCTATCCCAAACCCCCATGCCTGTCAAGCCACCGCCCGAAGAATATTTTGACATGCGGCCCCCCAGCGCTTGTAATGGACACGCGAACAAACCACGACCCGCCGCCGACTGTCTATTGATACTGAGGCCGCCGCGTTCGAACCGCCTCACCACCACGTATTGCTGGGGGGATCATGAAATATTTTCGGCCACTTCCGTTCCTGCTGCTGCTCGCGGCCATCCTTGCGCCCGGCTGCCGCAGCGTCGCCACCACCGACGCCAACCCGATCATCGCGCGCGTCCACGGTGAGCCCATCGAGCGGGTGGATCACGAGCGGGTGGTCAACGAGATCATCAGCCATGCCCGCTCCTGGGGACGCACCCCCCAGGAAATCGAGCTCAAGATGCCCGTCGTCCGCAAGGAAGCCCGCGACCAGCTCATCGGCGAGGCCCTCATCCGCCGCCGCATCGAACTCGACCAGATCGAGCCCACCGAGCAGCAAGTCGACCAGGAACTCAAAATCCTCAGCGATTACCTCGAGGCCTTCGGCCAGTCGCTCGACTCCCACCTTGCCGAGACCGAGCAGGATCTGCCCGCCCTGCGCGACCAGTTGCGCCGTCAACTGGCCCGCAACATGCTCATCGACAAGCTTGGTCAAGTGGCCGACCCCACCCCCGCCGAACGTCGCGACTACTATGACGAACACCCCGAGCGGTTCCTCATCCCCGAGGCCGTCCGCCTGCAGCACATCATGGTTCAGCTGCCTTTGGAACCTCCGCCCGATGCCGACCACCGCGCCCAACTGCGCCTGCGCGCCGAGCAGGCCCGCCAGCGCATCCTCGCCGGCGAGGATTTCGCCGATGTTGCCCGCGAAGTCAGCGATGGCCCCCGCGCCGCCGACGGCGGTGATGTCGGTTGGATCGTGCGGCAGTCCACCCTGCCCCCGCAACTCTTCGAGGCCGCCATCCAGCTTCAGCCCGGCCAGATCAGCTCGATCATCCCAACCATGGAAGCCTTCCATCTGATCAAGCTGCTCGAGCGGCGTCCCGAGCGCCGACTGAACCTCAAGCAGGCCGAACCGATCATCATCGCCGACCTGCGCACCATCGCCCGCCGCCGTGTCGAGCAGGATGTCATCCACCAACTGCGCGCCGAGGCCGGCGACCAGGTCGAGGTGCTGGATAACCCCGCCCCCGCCTCGCGCTGAAACTCCCCCAGCAAAGGAAGCTCCTGATCATGAAATCCCATCGCGAGGAACTTTGGTTCGAAATCCCCCAGCGCCGCGGCTTCGTCAACATCACCACCCAGGTGCAGGCCGCCATCAATAAAAGCGGCGTGCGCGAGGGTCTCGTCCTCGTCAACGCCATGCACATCACGGCCAGCGTCTACATCAACGATGACGAGCAGGGCCTGCTCAAGGATTACGACACCTGGCTTGAAAAACTGGCGCCCCACGAACCGGTCTCCGGCTACCTGCACAACCGCACCGGCGAGGACAATGCCGACGCCCACATGAAGCGTCAGCTCATGGGCCGCGAGGTTGTCGTCGCCATCACCCGCGGCGAGCTTGACCTGGGTCCGTGGGAACAGATCTTCTACGGCGAGTTTGACGGCCGGCGCCGCAAGCGCGTCCTGGTCAAGATCATCGGCGAGTGAAGATCACGGCCACCCGCCGGGGAGTCAAACATCTTGAAAAGCTATCGTTATGGCGCTTTGCTTGGCCTATTCATGTTCATCGTTGGTTGCTCTGGGAGCAACGTAGACAAAGATGACGGCGCACACCTCGTGCATCATATTGACGAGGTCGAAATGGCAAGGCTGCCAGATTTATTAGAAAAGAGCACCATGCCGGAAGTTGATAAACTTTTTATTGCCGCAAAAGTTACTGCCGATGTTTACAATTACGTCACTGTGAAGCTTTACCTAGAGGATGGGCAGCAGATTCTGGAGATCGATGAATTCAACTACGATGAATGGGCCAATTCAGTGACAGGAGAACGAGGCAAATCTCCGCATGGCACATGCACGAAATACAGAAAGATCGATGACGACTGGGATGCACAAAAAATAACACACTATGGGGGCTAGTCTAGCCCAGGAACTCCTCGACCGCATCGGCCACCCGCCGGGCAACGTCGGCGGGGCCGAACAGGCGGTCGACCTCGGGCGCCAGCCGGGCGCGCCGCGCCTCGCGAGTTTCGCCCGCCCCCAGAGCCAGCGCCGCGTCGGCCTTCTCCAGGATCACCTCCGCGCGCGCCGGCTCGCCCGCCAGCGTGTTGAGCCCCAGCTCGATCGTCTCCAGCCACTCGGTATCCCCCCGCAGCGTCACGCAGGGGGTGCCCAGGATGACCGCCTCCTTCTGTAGCCCGCCCGAGTCCGTCAGCACCAGCGCCGCCCGCGCCACAAGGCCCAGCATGTCCAGGTAGCCGACCGGCCCGATCGCCCGCACGTTGGCCGGCATCGCCTCGCCAAGGGCCGCGATGCGTGCCTCGGTGCGCGGATGGACGGGGAAGATGACCGGCATCGGCAGGCGCCCCGCCGCCCTCAAAATCTCGGCCAGCGATTCAGGGCGGTCGGCGTTGGCCGGCCGATGGACCGTCAGCAGCGCAAACTTTGCCCCCGGTTCCAGTCCCGCCGGCCAGGGCCGCTCCAGCGCCCGCGGCAGGAAGTGTTCGGCGGTCTCGCGCATCGTGTCGCCGCAGACCACCGCCCGCCCGCGCACCTCGCGCCGGCGCAGCCGCTGGGCCGCCGCCTCATTGTGGCAGATCAACAAATCCGAAAGATGATCGGCGACGATACGGTTGTGTTCCTCCGGCATGCGGTTGAAGCCCCGCAGCCCCGCCTCCACGTGCGCCAGCGCCAAATCCATCTTGACTGCCGTCAGCGCCCCCGCCACCGTCGAGTTGGTATCGCCAAACACAATGACCAGATCGGGTCGCTCACGAATGAACTCCGCCTCCAGCCCGATCATGATGCGCGCGGTCTGGCGCGCGTGGCTGTCCGAGCCCACCCCCAGGTTGAGCGCCGGCTCCGGTATCTCCAGCTCGCGAAAAAACAGGTCCGACAGCCGGTCGTCATAGTGCTGGCCGGTGTGGATCAGCCGCTCGCGCAGCCCGCGCCGGCGCAGCTCATGGCTCAGCAGCGAGCACTTGATGAACTGCGGCCGCGCCCCCACGATCGTGGCGATCGATGCCCCCACGCCACTCGCGCTCATTCGAAATGAATCGGCGCGAAGTACTGCGGCTGGTGAAAACTGAGCCGCTCGCCGATCGGCGACCACTGGCCATAGTGCGGGTGCGAGTTCTCGCCCGCGATCTTGTAGAAGTTGCCCCGCCAGCTCTGCCCCGCCACCGGCCCCAGCGACCCCAGCGCCGCCTCGATGACCTCGAAGGGAAACCGGCACTGCACGAACCACGTCACCGGCTCCGTGATCTCGGGCTCGACCACGCTCGGCAGCGAGGTCCGCACCATCACCTGGCGGCCCAACTCCCAATCCAGCAGTCGGCGGCCAAAGCCCGGCGCCGCGTCGGCCGGGGGCGGCGGCGAGCCCGCGGCCGGCGGATATTTGATCAGGTACGCTCCGCCGCAATTCATCTCAAGGTTGATGTAACCAACCTCCGGGCTGGGCTCGAAGAAGAACTCGACGGTCGAATCCTTCCAGACCTCGGCCTGATACTCCGTGCGCAGACAGCGCACGTAGCGGTCCTCGACCCGCCAGAGCAGGTGGATCGCCTCATCGTCATAAAGCGCCCGGCACTGCGCGAGCGGCTTGTGGTCACTCCCCTGGGCATGCCAATGCCTGATCTCGGCCGTCTCGGCCGCGCGCCAGGGCTCGGCGTTCCACAGACCGGCCAGCTCACCCTCAAACGCCGGCTTCGCTGCCGCCCGCCGTATGGTATACGCAAGTTCCTTCTCAGCCATGATCGCCTCACCGCCTCTTTGTTTTGCGGATCATTCCCCAAACTTATTCGAACGCCAGTTCCCCGAAGTGCACCGGCTGGTGGAACCGCGGCCCCGATTCCGGGGGCGGCACGGGATTCCAGGTCCCCTCATGCGGGTGCGAGTTATCCTTGGCGATCTTGTAGAAGTTGGCCCGCCACACCTGCCCCGCAACCGGCCGCAGCGGCCCGAACTGCGACTCCAGAACTTCCCACGGGATCATGACATACAGGAACCATGTCACCGGCTCCTTGATCTCGGGGTCGACCGTCGCCGGCAGCGAGCCCACCAGCTTCACCTTCTGGCCCAGCTCCCACGGCAGCGGAAACAAGCCATGCCCCTTCGGATGCTCGCGGACGCCGTCGCCCAGGCGCGTGCGGTCATGCAACGCGATCAGTGCCGTGCCGCCGCAGTTGGTCTCAAAATTCATGTAGCCCCGCTCAGGCTTTGGCGCGACGAAAAATTCCACCGTCGAGTCGCGATAGACCGCGCTTTGATACTCGGTCCGGGTCGCCAGCACATACTGGTCCTCGACGCGCCAGAGCAGGTGCAGCCCCGAATCATCGTAGAGCAGCCGCGCCTGGGTCAACGGCCGGTGCGGGCTCTCATCGGTAAAGTGCGTGACCGTGACGGTCTCGGCCCGACTCCATGCCGGGCCGTTCCACCACGCCTCGAAGTCGCCAGCAAATTCAAGCGGCGTCTCGCTCTGGCGCACCAGCGCCCGCGCCGGCGCCGAGGTCGACATTGCCGCCGGCTCGCGCTCCTGGGCCATAGCCCCGCCCGCCACCACCATCACGATCACCAGCGCCAGTTGCCGGACCATGGTTCTCTCCCCTCGCCCTGTCTAGGTTCGCGCCACGCGAGCCTTATAATATTAAAAAATAATAGATTCCAGCCGCCATGATGTCCATCCCAACTCGTACCGGGGGTAGGTCGGCTCTGCGAGCCGACACTCACAGCCCTGTCGGGTCGAAGACCCGGCCTATCATTTGGGGCCTAATCCGGCTGGGTCATACGCCAGTAGGCATTGAGCGCATCATGGCGCGAGGTCACGCCCAGGAACTGGCTGCCTGTTTTCTTGGACTCGAAGACCGGCAGCACCTCCGCCTCGCCGGCATTGAAGCTCGCCAACGCCTCCTTGATCGTCATCTGCGGCGTCAACCGCGGCAGGAAGGCATCACTGATGTCGGCCAGCGTGAGCAGGTGCGCCAGCTCGTCCTCGGCGATCGCCAGCCGCATCTCGTGCAGCGAGACGATCCCCCCGAACTCCTCCTTCTCGCCGCGCACCACGAACCAGCGCGAGGGGCTGTCCTTGAAGCAATCCAGCGCCTCGTGGACCGGCATCCGCGCCGGCAGCTCGTCAAAGTCCGCCACGTGCATCACCGACTCCACCCGCACCAGGCTGAGCGGGTCCGATGCCCGCGCCTTGTCCAGGTCGATCCCCGAGCGCAAAAAGCCCAGCGTATAGACCGTCACCCCGCGGTTGAGCTGCATCACGAAAGCGCACAGCGCCACCGTTGTCATCAGCGGCAACAAAATCTCCGAGGAAAAGGCCACCCCATGCCCCAGCGTGATCATGATCGCCGTCAGCGGCGCGCCCAGCGCCCCCGCGATCAGCCCCGCCATCCCCATCACCGCATAGGCCGAGCGCGTCTCCGCGGCGCCGATCCCCACCGCCAGCGCCCCAAAGGCCGCTCCGCCCATCACACCGATGAAGACCGCCGGCGCAAACGTCCCCCCAGGGATACCCGAGCCGATCGTCAATCCGGTGGCGGCCACCTTGATCAGCACCAGCCCCAACAGCAGCAGGACTTCACCCCGCCCCTCCAGCAGCACCTGACCGATCCACTGGTATCCCTCGCCCATGATCTGCGGCTGGAAGACCCCGATCGCCCCCACCGCCAGACCGCCCAGCGCCGGCTTGAGCCACAGCGGCACCGTCCCCATCCGCCGAAACAAGTCATGGCACCAGCCCAGCGCGTGGATGTAAAAGATCGAGATGAAACCGCACAGGATGCCCAGCAGCGCAAACAGCGGCAGCTCGCGCATGCGGATGGCCAGCTCGGCCGGAAACATGATCGCGGTGTGGTCGCCCAGCACCGACTGCGCAATCACCGAGGCCACCACCGCCGCCACCGCCACCGGGGTAAAGGTCGCGATCTCGTAGTTGCGCAGGATCACCTCGATCGCAAAGAACATCCCGCCGATCGGCGCGTTGAAGACCGCCGCGATCCCCGCCGCCACCCCCGCCCCGATCAGCGTCTTGACCGTCTTGGGCGGGATGTGCAGCAAACGCCCCATCTGGCTGCCGCTGACCGCCCCGATCTCCGCAATCGGCCCCTCCGGACCCACCGAGGCACCCGTGGCCAGTGAGATGATCGCCAGCGCCGGCGGCGCCGCCATCTTCGCCCTCAGGTAGCTCTGCCCCGCCGCCAGCGTCTGCAGGATCGCCGGCACCCCATGGCTGCCCGCAAAATTCCCAACCTTGAACAGCAGCAGCCCGCACACCAGCCCGCCGGCCGCCGGAATCAACAGGCGCTGAAGCGATTCCAGCCGCAACAGGTCCAGCTCGCTACCCGTTTCGTGCGGCGGGAAAAAATTCGCCTCTCCCCACAGCGCCGCCAATCGGAAAATCACCGTCACCGCCCCCGTGAACGCCCCCACCACCACCCCCATCAGCAGCAGAAAGGCATAACGACTGATGCGGAACCGGCGGCCGAAGAGGCTGAATTCGGTATGCGTGTCGGGGAGGGTCGGTTGGGGAGGAGGGTCAGCCATACGCCCGGATGATCTCAAGGAATGGTTCGGGAATCTGCGCCGCCATCAGCGCCTCGCGCGTGGCGTGCGGCTTGAGCAGGTGCGTCACCTGGGCCAGGATTTTCACAAACTCGCGCGTCTGGCGGTCCGAGGCCCCGATCATGAAGATCAGGTGCACCGGCTGGCCATCCAGCGCGTCAAAAGGAATCCCCTCGCTGCTGCGTCCCACGGCGGCAATGTAATCGCCGACTTCAGGAATCTTGACATGCGGGATCGCGATCCCCATGCCAACACCCGTGCTGACCTGACGCTCGCGTCGCAGGATCGCTTGGTAGAAGGCCTCGCCGTCACTCACGCGCCCGTCGAGCGCACAGGCCGTCGCCAACTCCCGCAGCGCCTGCTCCTTCGTGCGCGCCTTAAGCTCCAGGACGCGGTCCAGCGAAAGCAGTTCTCCGAGCGTGCGGGCGTTGGGGGCCAATAGAAATCTCCGGTCAGCGGCGTTGGACTTGGCTGGCCGTCACCCATGGCAGGGGCTCGCGGACGACCCACGCAGATACTCCCTTTTTTATATCTGCTCGCGAGTCAACTTTCAATCCTTGATTGTCCGTCAGCGCCCCGGCGGGCGCGAGCCCATCAGCTCCACCATCGCCCGCTCGAGCAGCCCGCGCGCGTCGGCAACGTAATCATCCCCCGGCCGCGGCCGCAGCGCGCGGTAAACATCCAGCACCCGCTCATAGGCCGTGATCAGCTCCGCCGTGCGATAGGTCGGCTGGCGATACTTGCGCCGCACCATCTCGTGGGCCTTGAGCAGGTTGCGCTGGGGGTCCGGCGGCAGCAGCCGTTCCGCCGCCGCCGGCTCCGACTCCAACCGCCGCTCGCGCGCAATGTTGGCCTGCAGGTGAAAGCGCAGCGCCCGCACCACCGCCGCATAAACCGAGGAGTCCCCCTTGCCCGCCTTCCACAGGTCGGCCACCGCCATCAGGAACTGGTCCAGGTTGCGCTGCGCGATCGCATCCTCGATCCGGAACGAGGCCCGCACGTCCGTGAAGCCCCGCACCATCCCGATCTTCTGCGCCAATGCAAACAGCGGCGAGGGGGCCTTGATGTTGATCTCGCGCCCGCCCGATTCGTCCTCGAACGCCAGGATCAGGATCAGGTTGCCAGTCTCCGGCAACCGGCGCTCCAACCACTGGAGCATCCGGTCGCCCCCGCCCGCCTTCTTGGGCTTGCGCCCGCCGCCGCGCCCGCCGCTGCTGCTGTACGCCTCGACCGGGTTGGTGATCACCGCGCATTTGGCGGCCTCGGGAATGAAGGATAGGGTTTCCAGGTCACCCGCAATCTGATCGAACAACTCCCCCAGCTTGACCGTATCACCGGCGGTGCTGGGATAAAATTCGGTAATATTCTCGTTGCGCAGCTCGGCCGGGACGCGTTCCGCAAGCACCTTGTCGCGCGCGGCCGTGATCTTCTCCACCTGATTGCCGTAGAACAGATAGAGGCTGGGGGCTGAGCTGGTGGCCATGTTTGCTGATCCCTGAGCGATGGGCGCGCGATGCCCGCTGATTTTCGCCCCCCGCGCCCACCGAGTCAAAGGGAAAGACTCTCCGCCGCCGGCACCCGGCTCTTGCGGTTCAATTCTCCCGCCTTTGCGGTTCAACCTTCCAGGTTCTGAAGGATCAGTTCCGCTTCCTGCTGCCCCGCCTCCAGCTCGGGCTGCTCGATGCTGATAATTTGATCGAGCCGCGTCACTGCGAACAATTGGATCAGGCGGTGATTCTCCCCCAGGAACAAATTCAGCTGCCCCCCACGTGTGGCCAACAGGGTGTTGAACCCCACGATCATCCCCAGCAACATGCTGCTCATGAAACTCATGCGACTCAGGTCAAGCACCCATTGAAGGCACCCCTGGGCCACCTCATTCTGGTAAAATCTCTCCAACTGGGACCAGTGCTCGAGCGAGAACTTACTGTCCAGCGTCAGCCGAATCTTTTCATGACTGCCCGCGGGGAAGGCCTTGAAAGTAAACATGGCGCCAATGCCTGTCGATTGTGAAGATGGTACAGCGGCCGGATGGATGTCCTGCTCCGCAACACCGGCTGTTATCATTGATCGGCTGGTGACAACGTTTTTCTTTAACTGAATGTTTCGTATAATCTCATTTCAATGCACAATTTTCACCATCACATCATCTCCCGCCTGCCTGATCCCGCGCAGGCCGAAGCATTGACCGCCCGTCTGGATGAGCTGGCGCGCCTGACCCTGGAAGCCAACCGCACCATGAACCTGACGGCCGATGACGACCCCGAGCGCTTCTGGGCCCGCCATATTCTGGATGCACTGGCGGCGGCATGGCGGCTTGAGGCGGCCATCGGTCCGGCCGTGGCCGAGGCCGCCCTGCTCGATGTCGGCAGCGGCGCCGGCATGCCGGGGCTCGCTTGGGCGTTGCTCTGGCCGCGCGCCACCGTCTCCCTGCTCGAGACCCGCAGCCGGCGCGTCGAGTTCCTGCGTCAGACCGCCCGCCAACTGGGATTGGAACGGCTTGAGGTGCTGCACGGCCGCGCCGAGGAACTGGCCCGCGAGCCGCGCCTGCGCGAGCGTTTTGACTTGGTCACGGCCCGCGCGCTGGCCCCCCTGCCGGTGCTGGCCGAGCTGACCCTGCCCTTCACCCGCGTCGGCGGTCGGCTGGCGGCAATCAAGTCGGCCGATGGCTTGGCCGACGAAATCCAATCCGCCCGCCGCGCCTTTGAAACCATGGGCGCCGAGCCCACCCCGCCCGCCTTGCCCTACGAGCGCGGCGACGGCAAGCCCTGCGCCCTCGTGCTGGTGCGCAAGCTGCGCCCGACCCCCGCCCTTTACCCGCGCCGCGCCGGCGTGCCGGCGAAAAAACCGCTGGCCTGACCCCATTGCAAAATGTCCTGCCCAAAACGGACCGGACATTTTTTTATCTGTCGTCTGAATCTGTATTCGTTACTGGCGATCCGCGACTTCCAGGCCCAGCCCGCCGATATTCTTGAACTCAAACGTCGGTTGGAAATTCTGCCCCGGCGCCAGGATGTGCGGCGTGATGAAGAACAGCACGTCCACGTTGCGCTCCATGTCCTCCTGGCTCTTGAACAGCCAGCCCAGGCCCGGGATGCGTCCCAGCAGCGGGATGCGATCCTCCACATGCAGCTTGCGGCGCGTCTTCAGGTTGCCCACCACGAACGTCTCGCCGTTGTTGAGCGTCACTTCGGTCCGCGTCTCCGAACGCGAGAACACCGGTCGATCAATGTTCTCCTGCGTAATGAAGGAGGAGACCGAGGAAACTTCCAGCTTGTCGATCTTGAGCCGAATCTCGCCCGGCTTGAGCCGCACGATCTGCGGGGTCACTTCCATCAGCACCCCCACCTTCTCGATCGCCACGCTCAGCTTGTTACTGGCGCGCGCATCCAGATAGGGCACGTCGGTCCCCGATTCGATGCGCACCGGCGTGTTGTTCAGCGCAATCGCCACCGGCCGGGTCTGGATCGAGGCGTCGCCACTGTCGAGCAGCGTGCGCAGCCGCATCGAAATCGCCCCGCCGCCAACTTCAATCCCGCTCAAGCCGATGTTGAAGCCCGGGTTGCGCAACTGCTGCGTGATGCCCGTCACTCCCTGTGGATTACGGATCAGGACCGGCACGCGCACCGGGCTCAGCATGCGCCCCAGCCGCACGTCCACCCCGGAGATGACCCCCGAGCCGTTGGTGACCGTGCCGTTGGAGAAGTCTCGCTGATGATAGCCATACTGCAACCCAAGGTCGCGCGTGCGCTCCTCGTTGACCTCCACCACCAGCGCCTCGACCGCCACCATGTGCCGGTTCGGCTCATTACTGCGCATCAGGTTCAGGAAGTGTGCCTCGTCCTCGACCACGGGCTGCGTCTCGGCCGCCTGCAACCGCGGCATCATCGCCACCGCCGCCATCAGCGCAAGCGCCCAGTGGATTCGGCGCCCAGACTTCGGGCTCATTGCACGCCTCCTCGACCGCTGGCAACCTGCGGCGGCTCAATCTGCCGGTAGGGAGTCAGTATCTCGGGCCGCACCAGGAACAGCAACTCCGAGTCATGGTAGCGGTTGCGCTGGTTGCTCAGGAACTTGTTCAGGATCGGCAACTCGCTGATCCACGGAATCCCCCGCCGGCGCTCGCTCTGGCGCGTGATCTTCATCAGCCCCGCCACGTAGGTCCGTCGGTCGGGCACCAGCAGCCGGTTCTGAATCGTCCGCGCCTCGGTCACCGGCACGCGCATCGGCTCCATCCGCTCGTTGAGACCCACGTTGATGAACCCCGACAGGTCCTGCATCGAGGCGCGCACGTCAAGCACGACCAGCTCGTCGTCAAGCACCGCCGGCACGCCCACCTCCAGCACCACGCCCGTGTCCCGATACTCCGTCACCGAAACCAGCCGCAGCCCCGCCGCCTCGCTCGATTCATACGGGATGCGCGTCTGGTTGGCCACCTTGCCCGGATACCAGGCCTCCAGGCTCTGCGCATTCTTGTTAATGTCGTTGAACTTGATCTTGTCGGCGTTGTTCAGATCGCTGACCAGCTCGGGCACGCGCACGGGAATCTTCGAGCGCACCATAATATTGACGTCCCCGGCGCGCTCCAGCGTCTCGATGTAACCATCCATCGTCCCGTTGCCCAGATCCATGTTGTCCAGGAACACCCGCGCGGCGGAACCCAGCGATGGCTCGGCCGGCAGCGTCAGGTCGATCTGGTCGATCGTACCACCGGGGTTCCCCATGTAGCGGATCGCATAGCCGAAGTCGAAGTCGTTGTTGACTTGCCACTCCAGCACGGTGCCCTCAACGACCACCTGCGGGCGATTCGTATTGCCCGCCGACCGCGCCGCCTCGCCCCCCTCAGCCGACTTGGCCGCTGGCTTGGCCGCCGGTTTGGCTGCTGGTTTGGCCGCCGGCTTGGCCGCCTCGGCGGCGGCCGCCCGCGGCCCGCCGGCCAGCGCCAGCAACAAAACCACAAGGAGCAGGGATGGAATGCGCTGAATGGTCATCATCACATCCCTTCACTCGTAATGCTGTAGCGGTAGTGCTCGATGTTGTAGAGGTTGTCCGCCGTGTCGGTCGAGATCACGAAGCTGCGCACCTCGCCCGGTGCCATCGTCCCGATCATCCGCTCGGCCGATCCCAGCACATAAAACTGCGCATTGTAAAAGGTCACGTTCAGCCGCACGTTGCGCTGGATTTGCCGGCTTTGGTTGCGCACCATCCCCGTCAGCGTGTACTTGTCATAAAATGAGCTGCCCAGGTCGCCCCGCCCCCGCTGCTTGTAGGTATAGAGGTTGAACACCTGCAGCGGCTGCTCCTCGCGCTCGCGATCGAGCTGCTCCTCCGGCGTCATCACCGCCAGCGTGCCCTGCTCATCAACCACCTTGAGGTGCCCGCGGTTATATAGAATCTCACGGTTGGCCGCGTCCAGCTCCATCGCCCGTGTGTAGTGGCGCATCGCCTCGTCGTAATTGCCCAGCTCCCAATAAAGCTCGCCAATCGTGCGATGAATCCGGTCATCGTGCGGATACTGCACCTTGAGCGCCTCCAGGCGCGCCAGGTCGTCCTGCACCTCGCCAAACGCCTCCGCGCGCTGGCCGGTGTAGGGCGACATGTAATAATCCACCCTCTGGATATAGGCTCGCGCATCGACCGCCTCGGTCGACTCCGGGAACTCCTGGATCAGGTCCAGAAATACCCGCCGCGCGTCATGATACGTATTGAGCTTATAGAGCGCCAATCCCTGACGCAGCCGGAACTCCGCCCGCTGGGGGGTGTTGAGCGGGTAGCGGTCGCTGATCGACTCATAAAGCGTGGCGGCAAACAAATATTCGCCCTTGCTGAAGGCTTCATCCGCCCGTTCGAGCTGATCCTGCAACCGCATGCGCGTGGTCCACACCGAGAACTCCTGGCGCTGCCGGGCACACCCGCCCAGGCTTCCAAGCGAGCTGATCAGCATCGCTAACGCCAGGATTATCAGTAGTTGACGCTTCATCATGCTTTCCGCCAATTCGGATTTCCCCTGCCCGCCGACTCGCCCCGCCGCGGACCTCTTCAATTTGTTGCCACCCATATGACCCATATGGGGTTCCAAGGGTTTGGTTTGGGCCGGCGCGGCAGGAAAAAAAATCAAATTTGGCTGAAGAGATCCAGTCGCGCCTTTTTAGCCACTATTTTTTCAGTCAGAAACATTATCGGATAAATCACCCCGCTTGCCTAGCACTATATCCCCAATTGTAACAATTTCAGCAGCCCACCCACCCCGCCGCCGGGGCCTGACCCCAATGCAGACAGGCCCGGTCGCTCTCGACCGGGCCTGCTTCAGGTCAGTTTTTTGACTGTTTGGACCGCCCAGCCGTCACATCTCGGCCAGCGCGCTCTCGAGGATGTCCACCGAGCGATGGGCCTGTTCCTCGGTGATGACCAGCGGCGGGGCCACGCGCAACACGTTGCCATAAACCCCCACCGAACCAATCAGCAGGCCCTTCTCCGCCGCCTTCTGGATCAGCTTGCGCGTCAGCTCCGAGGACGGCTCCTTGGTTTTCTTGTCCTTGACGATCTCGAGGGCGATCACCAGGCCGCGCCCGCGCACGTCGCCCAGAATCGCGCTCTTCTCCTGGACCTCCTGCAGCCGCCCCTTGAGCACCTCGCCCACCCGGGCCGCGTTCTCAACCAGCCGGTCGCGCTCCATGATCTCGATGACTGCGGTGCAGGCCGCCGACGACAGCGGGTTGCCGCCGCAGGTCGAGCTCATCTCGCCCTGGCCCAGGTGCCCGATCACGTCCGCCTCGGCCATCAGGCAGCTGGTCGGCACGCCCGAGCCGATCCCCTTGCCGATCGCCATCAGGTGCGGCGCCAGGTTCTCCCACTCCGCCGCGAACATCTTGCCGGTGCGCCCGAAGCTGGACTGCACTTCGTCCAGGATGAAGATGATCCCGCGCTCGCGCGCCCAAAGCTCCAGCCGCTTGAGGAACCCATCGGGAGGGAAGACAAACCCGGCCGCGCCCAAATAGGGCTCGATCAACACCGCCGCCAACGACCCCGTCGAGGTGGCCCGGATCTGCGACTCCATCAGCTCGAAGGTCGCGTCGATCAGGTCCTCCGGCCGCAGCCCCAGCGGCGGGCGATAGGGGTCCGGATACGGCACGTTGATGATGCCCGGCATCACCGGCCCATACTGCTTCTTCGGGGTCGGCAGCCCGCCCAGGCTCAGCGAGGCGTAGGTGCGCCCGTGAAACGCCCCTTGGAAGGTGATGATCTCATACTTGCCGGTTGCGCGCTTGGCAACCCGGCTGGCCGCTTCCACCGCCTCGCTGCCGGTGGTCAGGAAGAACGCCTTGTCCAGGTTCGGCGGCGTGATGCGGACCATCTCGCGGGCGGCTTTGATTCGCTGAGGCGTCAGGAAATCGTAGCAGTTCATCAACCGCCCGACTTGGGCCTGGATCGCCGCCACATGGTCGGGATGGCTATGGCCGACGTTGGTCACCAGCACCCCCGAGGTCCAGTCGTAATACTGGTTGCCGTCAACGTCGGTCACCACCACGCCCTCGGCCCGATCCCACACCACCGGCGCCTGCCACGTGATCGTCTGGGCCTCATAACGACGCCACTCCGCCTGCAGCTCCAGCGACTTCGGTCCCGGCACCGCCGTCACCCGGGCCAGCTCTTCCACTTGCGTCCTCATCTTCGCCTCTCCTTGCCTTGCCTTAACTAAGGTGAATTTATAGAACCCGATACTTTTTCCACACCTGCTCCAGCGACTCTCCCGCATTGAGCTCCTCGCGCACCCGCGTCTCGACCTCCGCCCGCTCCAGCGCCTTGACGATGATCTCCTCCTCGGCCTCCGCCGGGATCAGCAGCACCCCGTCAAAGTCGGCAAAGACGATCTGGCCCGGCGCGATCGTCCGGTTGCCAAAGGGCACCGGCACCTGATAGTCCACCACCCGCACCCGGCCGGTCGTGTCGATCGGCGACACCCCCTTGGCGAAACACGGAAAGTTCATCGACAACAACTTACGCCCATCGCGGGTGAAGCCGTTGACCAGCGCCCCCAACCCGCCGCGCTGGCGGATGCGGGTGGCGCTCAGCTCCCCCATGATCCCCTCGCGCAGCGGCGCGCCCGCCGTCGCGATCAGCACGTCCCCCGGCCCGATCCGGTCCAGACCCTCGATCGCCTTCTCATACGGCTCGTCCACCCGCTGGTCATAGTCATTCAAAAACGTAAACGCCCGCCCCACGACCACCATCGTGGGGTCAAGCGGGCGAATCCCCAGCGCCGGATCGATTACCTGCTCGCGATACCCCAGCTCGTCCATGATGTCGGCAATGGCGCCGGCATAAAGCGTCGCGGCGATCTTCTGGAAGACCACCAGCTCATCCTGCCCGGCCAATTGGCGTGATTTGAAACCCATCGGCGGCACCCTGCCTGTCTTGGTAATGGCATCCACCACCCATGCCGGTGGCGGTGTCTGAGGTCCCGGCTTTTGAGCAGGCCACGAAACTCACTTCAGCCTACCCTTCTCCAAGGTGGCTAACCATATCAAACCCCCAGCCCGAATTCAAATCCAACCTCTGTTTTACCCAGCCCTGTTTCTCAATTGAAAATCACGCTCTCTTTCCACTTTACAAACCGCCGCCCGCCATGGCAGAAAAGGTGTTGATTTCAATTGGTGAAACGCCCGATGACCGCTCATCCCAGCCCGCACCGTAAAAAAAGATCAATTCTTGGGATAATTTTTTCGCCCATCACCCGCTTTATCGCCATGCGTCTGCACTGGCAGATCCTGATTGCGCTGATCCTGGGCGTGGTGCTGGGCCGGCTGGTCTATCAGCCCGCCCACCTACCCCAGATGCGCGTGGTCGAGCTGATCCCGGAGTTCTTCTTTCGCCTGCTGGCCACCCTGGGCCTGACCGACTTCGGCGAAATCCTGCGCGACGCCACCCTCACCTGGGTCCAAGTCTTCACCTACTTTGCCGACATGTTCCTGCGCGCCCTCAAGATGATCATCGTGCCGCTGATCATGGCTTCGATCGTCAGCGGCGTCGCCGGCATCGCCTCGGCCCGCGAGCTTGGCCGCCTCAGCGCCAAGAGCATGACCTATTACCTCAGCACCACCGTCGTCGCCATCCTGACCGGCATGCTGCTGGTCAACCTGATCCAACCCGGCATCGTCAACGGCGAGCCGGCAGACGACCTTCTAGCCCTCGCCGAGGGCGCCGCCGCCGCGCAGCAGGTCGAGGGTCAGGGCTTTGGCGCCCTCGTCGGCATCTTCCTGCGGATGATCCCCGAGAACCCCGTCGCGGCCGCCGCCAACGGCGACATCCTCGCGCTGATCGTCTTCAGCATCCTCCTCGGCTTCTTCATCAACCGCGTCAACGATCCCTACCGCACCCAATGGAAACAGATCTTCGACGGTCTCTTCGAGATCATGATGAAGATGACTCAGTTCATCATCGCTTTCATCCCCATCGGCGCCTTCGCCCTCATCGCGCGCACCGTCGCCACCACCGGGCTCGAGGTCTTTGGTCCCCTCGGCTGGTATTTCCTCTGCGTCACCGGCGCCCTGCTCTTTCATCTGCTCGTCACGCTGCCCCTGCTGGTGCTGGTGCTGGGCCGCATGTCCCCGCTCAAGCACTTCCGCGCCTTCCTGCCGGCGATGCTGACCGCCTACACCACATCCACCAGCAGCGGTACCCTGCCGCTCACGATGGAGTGCGCCGAGAAGAACGCCGGCATCAACAAGACCGTCTCCAGCTTCGTCCTGCCGCTGGGCGCCACCGTCAACATGAACGGCACCGCCCTCTACGAGTGCGTGGCCGTCATCTTCATCGGTCAGGCCTACGGCTTGGACATGAGCTTCACCCAGCAGATCATCATCGTCATCACCGCGACCCTGGCCGCCATCGGCACCGCCGGCGTGCCCGCCGCCGGTCTGGTCATGATGGCGATCATCCTCAACGCGCTCGGCTGGCCGCTCGAGGGCATCGCGCTCATCCTCGCCGTCGACCGCCCGCTGGACATGCTGCGCACCGTCGTCAATATTTATGGCGATGCCTGCGGGGCGGCGATCATCGCCGCCAGCGAGGGCGAGATGCCGACCTTCCCCCAGCAGCTGCGCCAGGCCGTCCCGTCGCCCGCACCGGCGCCGGAACCCACTCCCGAGCCCGTGAGGCTGGAACATGGCCGTCGATAAGAACCAGAAAAACCTGGTCCCGATGATCCTGAAGACCTTCGAGGTGCTCGAGGTCTTTCGCGAGCGCCCGCGCGGCCTGACCTACATGGAGCTGGTCGAGTATTACCCGCACATCTCGCGCGTCTCGCTCTACCGCATCCTCTGCTCGCTCGAAAAACTCGGCTACCTGCGCAAGGACGAGCACACCAGCCGCTACGAGCTCGGCGCCAAGTTCATCGAGCTGGGCCGCATCACCGAGCAACGCCAGGACATCGTCCGCATCGCCCGCCCCTACATGGAGCGGATCCTCGAGGAATTCGGCGAAAACGTCAATCTGGCCCGCATCTCCGACGGCGAGCTCGTCTACCTGACCATCATGGAAGGCTCCCATCCCCTGCGCCTCATCGAAACCCCCGGCCGGCGCCAGGCCCTCTACAGCTCGGCCCTCGGCAAGGCCATCCTCGCCTGGATGGACGAGCCCGAGCGCGAGCGCATCATCGCCCGCCTCAAATGGCACTCGATGACCCCCCAAACCATCGCCGGCCCCGACCAGCTGCGCGCCGACCTCGAGCTCATTCGCCAACGCGGCTGGGCCCTGGACTGCGACGAGAACCTCATCGGCGTCAGTTGCGCCGGCGCCGCCATCCGCAACGCCGACGGCCGCCCCATCGCCGCCATCAGCGTCACCGGCCCCAGCGCCCGCAACACCTCCGCAAAACTCGATGAAATCGGCCCCCGCCTCCATGAGCTGACCAACGAAATCTCGCGCGAGCATTTCGGCTGGGCCGGCTGAGGCCAACGCCTACTTGATCTTGACCAGCCGCTCCAGCATCGTCCCCCTCCGCTTGAGCAGCCGCAGCTCCTCGGTGGTCGCGTCCACCAGATCCTCCACCGTCACCATCGCGTGCGGCGCATAATTGAAGATCAGGTCCATCAATGCCTGCACCTGGCGGCGCGGGATGATGATGAAGTCCACCTCCACCGGGCCGTCGCGCCCCTCCCCCTCCACCCGCGTCACCGTGTAGCCGTGCGAGCGCAACCGAACGGCCAGGTTCATCATCGGCTCGCGCACGATCGCCCGCACCGCCTGGTTGCCCAGCGCCAGCCTTTTCTCGATCAGCATGCCCACCCAGATGCCCGTTGAGAAGCCGAACCCATACGCCAGCAGCGCCAGCGGATTGGTCACGTGACGGAGCACATACTGGACCGCCAGCACCCAGATCGTCACCTCGAAAAAACCCAGGATGATCGCCGTGCGTTTGAAGCCGCGCACCATGCAGATCGTGCGCACCGTCCCGATCGAGACATCCAGAATGCGGGCGCAGAAGATGAACAGCAGCATATACCAGGGGGGCATGGGTGGCCTTTAAATCACGAATGGGGCGGGCCGATCCGCCGCCGCGCGCTCCTGCCGCGCTCTTTTATCATCCGGCATCGCGTCGGCGGAGGCCAACCAGAAAAATTCTTCCCGCTCCACGCCGGGCGCATCTTGCTTCCGCTACCAAACACAACAGCCCCCCCCGGATGCGCCGTTTACCCAGCCCCGAATGGGGCGGCCGCGAGTAGCCGTGGGTGACCGAAGGGAACCCACGGTTTGGCGGGTGATAATCACGAGCCCCGACGGGGCGACCGGACGCCCGCTGGAAACCAAATCCGTTGCTTTCCGGTTGCGATCCGGCTTCAATATCCCCGTCGCGATGCATGCTTACAAAAACGGGGGAAGCCGCCCATGCGAGATTACCACCGCCCCATGCGCCCCGAGGCCGACCGGCCCTCGATCCCCTGGTGGGAGGCGCTCCTGCTCGGCATGCGGGTCTTTGGAGCCATGTGCGGCGTCATCGTGCTGCTGGCCGGCGTCTTCATGGCGCAAAAGGTCTTCAGCGGCGTCTATACCGCCCTCTCCGGGCCCGAGCAGCTCGATGTCATCTTCGCGCGCTGGTCGGCGGCCGTCGGCGGCAACCTGCTCGATATCACCATCCAGGGCCAGGCCTACCCCGTCGCACGCCTGCTGGCGGTCCTGATCCTGAGCCTCGGGGCTGTTTTTCTCGGTCACCTGGCGCTCAAGGTGATCCTGACCGGCACCGAGGTCATCCGAATCATGAGCGCGGACCTGGCCGCATTCAAAAAATCCGAACCCGCACAACCCGCCGATCCCCCCGCCGACGACCCCGTTGAGTATACCCTCCAGGAAACCCCGCGAAAGGCCCTGACCTGAGTGGCCATCCTGCGCGCGCGGCAGGGAGGGTAGGTCGGCTCTTCGAGCCGACACTGAAGACCATGTCGGGTCGAATCAAGACCATGTTCGGTCGAACTATATGTTTAGCATGCAACCAGGTAAGGCACCAGAATTCCACCCTGAAAGGGTGGGCACAGTTCAAAAAGCCCAGGGTGAGCGAAGCGTAACCCTGGGTCTGCCGCCAAAATTCTCAGAGCCCTGCAAGGGCGACACAGCGGCTGCCACAGGGGTTGAGCGTGGGTCTATTTCTGGGCCTGGCGAATGAGCCCCGTCAGGTGCAAATAGCTCCGGAGGAGCGGCCTATTTGTAGCAACCAACACCCCTTGGTCAGAGCTCGGTTAGGAGCGGCCTGTGCCGACAACCCTTACCGGTCCCCCACGCATGCTCATTATAATTGTGTATTCTGAATGACTTTCTCCTTACTCTCCTCTAACCTGCGCAAATCCGCCCAATCCGAAAATCAGCATCTCATTCTTCTCCCCCTCTGAATCCGCGCCCATCCGCCTGATCCGCGTCCATCCGCGTCCCATTCCCCTCCCATTCACCCGCCCCAATCGAGAATTTTACGTTGCCAATTGGCGAACGGCGCGATATAAACATCTTGATTGGTAACCATCATTTGGAGGCAATTTACGATGGCTCGGTCGCAACGGCTAGTGGCGCAGGGCATGGCGGTGCATCCGTCCCATCACGGCATCCGGCCCCGGCCGCGCCTCTTCAGCCACGCCGACCCCCGCCGCTCTCGTGTCGGCATCCCCGGCAGGAGGCTGTCCCCCATCTTTTGCATGCTACTGCCCCTCGCCCTGCTCACATCAATGGCCGCCCCCCCCGTGGGGGCGGCCGATCGCATGGAATTGGTGGTGTCACACCCTGACTTATTCATGCATCTTCAGCATCTCAAGGATGATCGCGTCATCCTGCATAACGGTGATGACATTTGGACCAGCGATGGCACGGCTTCTGGCTCGCGAAAGTTAATTGGACATGAAATGCTATATCCTGTCTACGATGAACATCGGTATTCTAATGAGATGCTTGATGTTATCAACGGCAGCCTATATGTATATACCAAGTCAACCGATAGTTCGGCGAGACAGCTTATACGTTATAATGGTGATCAGGTTCAAATAATTTCATTGGAAGCCATGAGGCCTCGTGGCCGACTAGGCAACGCCTTGATTCTGGATGCGAATCCGGGCATTTGGAAGGTAGAAGCAGGACAATCCAAGATCGTTTGCATTTCACCCACTATAAGGATGGACTTTGTAAGCCACCCCCGCGAGCACAATGGATACTTATATTTTAACGGTGACGGTTCTTTATGGCGCACTCGCGGCACACCCGAGACCACGGAACTTGTCAAGAAATTGGAGCATTATTTTTTTCCCACCAGAACTCTGAATCCCAACTGGTTTATATCAAATGGCGACGTATTAATGTTTGCCGGTTCGGCTGAATCACTGCATGGGTCTCCCACTTATTGGAGGACCGACGGCACCTCAACCGGCACTTATGTGCTTAATGAGGAAATAATTACGTCTTTACAAGGTGTAGTGCGCGCTAAGCCATTTGTGTGGAACAACAATATTTATTTCAATGCTGGGACACGTATTAGTGGCGGTGAGCCTTGGGTCAGCGATGGCACGCGAGAAGGCACGCGAATGTTAAAGGATATCATGCCTGGCATAAATGGATCGTTTCATAGCACAGATTATCTGGAGGTGTCTCGCTATTTTCACCTCTTCCGGGACCGGCTCTGGTTTTGTGCGGACGACGGCATTCATGGCTATGAGGTCTGGAGCACCGACGGCACCACCAGCGGCACGCAATTGGCACTCGATCTGACTCCCGGCCCCGAGGGCCCTTGCCGCATCTGGACCGTCTATCGCGACCACCTCATCCTGCTCGCCAACGGGATCGCCTATCTCAGCGACGGCACGGCCGCAGGCACTCGGCCAATCCGCGACGGGCGCACCGGCCTCAGCATCGACCCCAAAAACGTCAGCCCTTTCCCACCCCTGGTTCTCAACAACCGTCTGCTCTTCATCGAGAATTGCCAACTCTGGTCCTACCACTTCGGCGACAACTCAGCCAGCAACTGGCAGCTCTATAAATAAACGCAATCTTTCAATCCGACCCGCCACCCAGCTTCGACCTGGAACTTGAAACTAGAAACTTGAAACTAGAAACTAATGTGAATTTACGTCGCACCTGCAAAACCTATAACTCATTTAGATTTCCCCTCTCATCCCCCCCGATCCGCGCAAATCCGCCCAATCCGCAAATCCGCGTCCCATTCCGATTAAGTTCCCCTAAGGCCCATTAAGCTCCCCCAAGGGAATTCCGTTTTTCCCGCCCGCCGCCCTATACTTCCCCACGCGCCACTGATAGGCGCGCCGCCACTCCCACCGGGTTTCACCGCTTGGACCACCGCGACCCCATCGCCTCGCTCGAGCGCTCCGCCGCCTTCCTTGGCCGCTTGGTCGAGTCTTGGACTCGCGCCGCCGAGGCCCAATTGTTGGACCCATCCAACTCAAGCCCCGGCCGCAGCGAAAGCTCGATCAACCCCGACTACCTCCAGCAGGTCGATCTGGCCAGCCAAATCCTCTGGCGCCTCGCCGCCGTCCGTAAAACTCTTGTCCTCATCGAGCAGCATCTCGACGCCCCTCCGTCGTCGACACCGCCAACTGAGCCCTCGGCCGCGACTAAATTTGATGCCGAGCCCGACATGCCCACTACGCCTCCGGTCGCCGCTGAAGGCGCGCCGCCGGCAGCGCCGCGGCCCGCCCCCGACTCCAAGCCACTCCCCGGCCGACTCTCCGACCGCTCCACCCTCGCGGGCTGTCAGCTCTCCGGCAAGTCCGACCCGCTGGCCGATTTTCAGTTCTCCCCCCTCGACGCCAGCCGCAGGCCCGCGCGAAATCCGGCCGAATCCACCGACTCTCCCGATGCCGAGTGCGATCCGATTAACGCTAGCCCCGCCGCTCCGCTCCCCGGCGGCGTGCGCGCCTGCCCCGCCGTCCCCACCATCCCGACCCTGCTCATCGACCTCGATGACACCGAAAGCACCATCCGCAACGCCCGATGGGCGCATCACCGGCTCACCCGCATGGGCGAGCTCCCGCCCTTGCCCCCCGGCTCCCTGGAGCCCAGCGCCCCCGCCCTCCCCCCCCGCGCCGCCGACGACTTCAGATTCGACTGCGAGCGGCAATTCCCCGATTTATACCCCTACCCATACCCCCCCGCCCCCCACCCCGACCCCTGAC
>JAWLCE010000002.1:0-190360 GCA_041687335.1 Sumerlaeia bacterium
CTAAAAGGCTACGAAAAACATGGGGGTAAACCAGGTGCGGGGGGGGGACATTGACCCGGCGCAGGATAGGCAAGGGTGGTGCCACAGGGGCGCGAGGGTTATGAGGACCTTGCGCAGTCGGAGGCGCGCTCGATACCTTCGAGAGACAGCCGGCGAGCGAGCACGGCGCCGGCACGGTCGGGATTCCATGGGGCTTTGCCGGCCTTGGCGGACCGTAGGCATCCATGGCCTGCCATTGCACGACAGGCCATTGTCGCCGTAGGGGCCGCCAATAGGTGAAGGCGCTTGGGGGTTGCTAGCTCGCTGCGCGGCTGCAGGGCCTGCTAAAGCTGTTTAGAGCCATGGCTTTCATTGGCGTGCGGGCCGGAGGTATGTGATAGTGGCCCTTCGAGAGCCGCTGGTGGAGTGGCCGAATGCGGCGCTCACGCACCATGAAAAAGCCGTGCTAAGGCATTTTTGATGGACCGCCTTTCGATCTTGTTCCGCCCGGGCCGGTTCGCGCCGCTGGTCGGGTTGGCGATTTGGCTGATCGCCGCCACCGGAAGCGCCGGGATGGTCACGCTTTTCGACTTTTCCCAGGGTCGGCAGGGTTGGGAGCCCACCCACCAGGTCGCCAACCTTCGAGCCACCGGTGAAGGGCTGACCTTCAACACCACCGGGCTCGATCCCTACCTGATCGGCCCGGCGCCGGCCAACCTGCCCGTCGACACGCGCTTCTTCCTCACCATCCGAATGAAATCAACCGCCGACGGCGCGGGCGCGATATATTTTGGCCGCAGGGGGTTTGAGCCCGGCGACTTCATCCCGTTCAACATCGAGCCCGACGGCGCATGGCGCGAATACACGCTGCTCATGCCGCCGATGCCGGCCGGCACGCGCTTGCGCCTCGACCCCGCCGGCCAAGTCCCGGGTCGCGTTGCGGTAGCCTGGATGAAGGCCGAGCCGATCGTGCCGCTGCCCGCGGCGCGCTTCGAGCGACCCACCCGGACGAGCGTCGGGAGCGACGCGTTGACGCTGACTTCGGGCGAAGGCGACGGCGCGCTGGAACTGGCCCACGACCCGGGCTCGGCCACCTTCGTGCTGCGCGTCGGCGGGCGCCAGATGGCAGTGGCCCCGGCCGGCGGTCAGGTCGGCATGCTGATCGACGGCCAGCCCCGGCTGGTCGAGATGGATTTCAGAGACGGCGCCGTCAGCCGCGAAGGCGAGGCCCTGGTCGCGCGCGGCGAGTGGGTCGACCCCGCCGGCGCGCACTGGCATTTCAGCCGGACCTTCCGCCCGGTGGCCGGCCAAGGGGGCGCCATCGCGTTGGAACTAACCATCCGCGTCAGCCAGGACCGCGAGATCTTTCACCTGCCGTGGCTGACGATGTTCCCCGGCCTGGTCGTATTCGGCACGAGCAAGACGCAGGCCGTGCTGCCCGGCGTTGAATACCTGGAGGACGAGCCGAGCAGCAGCGAGGCCGACTTCATCGCCCGCCTGGCCGACCGGCGCATCGTCGCCGACCATAAGCTCTGCTTCCCGCTGATGGCGATCGTCCACGAGGGGCGCTACGTCGGCCTGGCGTGGGACCGCCAGATTGACCCCACCGCCGCCGGCAAGCCGGCCGCCGTCTTCGATTCGCCCGACCGGCTTTACCATTCCGGGGCGCACCTGATGGCGCTGTGGTCGCCCGGCGTGGGCGATCTGCGCATGGAGAATGACCCGGCGGCGATCAAGCCATTCGCGGTCAGGGCCGGCGAGACGCTTCGCCTGCGCGCCACGCTGCTCGGCGGCGCCGGCCGAACGGTCAATGAGCCGGTGCGAGCCTGGCTCGCCCTGCGCGGGGGACTGCCCGACCAGCCGGAATTCGAGGGCGGGCTTGATGGGGCCGTTGAGTTGCTCGCCCGCGGCTGGCTCGACAGCGACCTGCACGAGGACGGCACCTGGCGCCACGCCGTCTGGGGCGACCAGTTCAAGCCCCAACCCGCCGCCGATGCCGTCACTTACATGGAGTGGCTCGCCACCCGCACCCCCGACGCCGCGCTGGCCGGGCGCCTGCGCGCCGCGGCCCGGCGCGGGCTCGAGCGGCTGGGGGCCGACGTTTTCGGCCCGATGGTCTCCCACGTCCACCCGCCCGTGCCGTTGTTGCTGCAGGGCGACCTCCAGGGGATGAAGGGCCACTTGGACCGGCAAGCGGACCGCGCGCTCAAGCGTCTCGCAGGGTTCGACGCCGAGGGCATCCTGCGCTACCGCCAGACCGATCCAAAGAAGCCCGACTACGGCCGCACCCACTACGCCGACCACACCGCCGGCCATGCCGCCCTCGTGCTGGAGCAGGCGCTCGAGGCCGCCACGCTGACCGGCCACGTCGAACTGACCCACCGCGCGCTGGCCCTGCTCGACCGCCAGACCGAGCTTTACGCCAACACGGTGCCGCGCGGAGCGCAGACTTGGGAAATCCCGCTGCATACGCCCGACATCCTCGCCTCGGCCCGCCTCGTGCGCTGCTACGTGCTGGCGCACCTGCTCACGGGCGAGGCGGCCTGGCTGGAGCAAGCCCGCTACTGGGCCTGGACGGGGGTGTCGATGATCTACCTGGACCCGCCCACCGGGAAGCCGGTGGGGCTCTACGCCACCATCGCCGTGCTGGGCGCCACCAATTGGACGGCGCCCAATTGGGTCGGCCTGCCCGTGCAGTGGTGCGGGCTGGTCTACCGCTCGGCGCTGGAAGACCTGGCCCGCGTCGACCGGGTGGAGGGTGACTTCTGGCGGCGGCTGGCCCGCGGCATCACCATGACCGGCCTGCAGATGACCTGGCCGGCCGGCGATCGCGAACGCCAGGGCCTGTTGCCCGATTTCTACCACCTTAATGACCAGCTCAGCGACGGACCGGCGATTTCGCCCGGCACGCTGCAGGCCGGCCTGGCCGAAGCTTACGGCGCGGGACGCATCTATGACCTCGTGCGCCTGCCCAGCACGCCGGCCCTGCTGCACGCCCCCGGCGAGGTGGGCGAACTGCGGCGGGAGGGCGACGCCGTCAGCCTGAACCTGGACGCCTGGCCCACCGGCTCCTACCGCGTGCTGGTCGCGCGCGTCGTAGCCGAACCGCGGGTCGAGTGGCGGCCGGCCGAGGGCGATGCTCATTTCCAGACGCATTACGACGCCGGGCGCCAGATGCTGATCCTCGAGTTGATCGGCCCCGGCCGCCTGACCCTTGCCGGGCTGTAGGAGCTCCTGAGCCTGCTGGCGAAGGGCACTATGGATAACAATGAATGCCGGAGGTGAGCCATGCCGCAGTTCGAACGCTACATCGGGATCGACTACTCGGGGGCGAAGACGCCCGAGGCCCAGCTCCCGGGGCTGCGCGTCTACATGGCCACACCCGTCAGACCGCCGACCGAGGTCGCGCCGCCGGTCGGGCGCAGGTGCTGGTCGCGGCAGGATATCGCGGAATGGCTCTGCGGCGAACTGGTCAAGACTGAGCCGGCGATCGTCGGCATCGATCATGCCTTCTCGTTCCCGCTGCCCTACTTCGAGGCGTACGGGCTGGCGCACGACTGGCCGGCGTTCCTCGATGACTTCCAGCGGCACTGGCCGACCGACCAGCCACACTCGTATGTGGACTTCGTGCGCGACGGGGAGGTGGGACAGGGCGAGCTTCGGCAGGGCGCCACCCGCTGGCGGCGCCTGACAGATCGGCGCGCGGGGCCGGCCAAGTCGGTCTTTCACTTCGACGTTCCCGGCAGCGTCGCCAAATCGACCCACGCCGGGCTGCCTTGGCTGCGGTTGATCCGGCAGCGGCTCCCCCAGCGGGTCCATTTCTGGCCGTTCGATGGTTGGGACCTGCCGCCGGGCCGATCCGTGGTGGCCGAGGCCTACCCGGTGCTGTGGAGCCGCGCCTTCCCTCGCGCCGACCGCACCTCCGACCAGCATGACGCCTACTCAATTGCCGCCTGGCTGCGACTGGCTGAGCTCAATGGCACGCTGGAGCCCTTCCTTCGCCCGGAACTCAAGGAAGACGAAGAGCCGATCGCCCGAATCGAGGGGTGGATCCTCGGCGTGGCGTAGTGGTCAGGATCTTGAGGCGCCGGTGCTCTCGGGCTCCCCGCTGAACCAGTCGTCGCGCTCACGAAAGGTCTTGTCGCTGTCGCGGCCCATGAGGGTGTTGGCGATGATCGTCAGCTTGCGGCGCATGGCCGGGAGGTCGTTCATGGTGTCGAAGGTGATCTCGACGACCTCGTAGCCGTCGGCGCGCAGTTCCTCGCGCAGTTCGCGGTCGCGGCGAGCGGTATCGGGGTTGCCGTGAATGTGGCGGCCCATGCCGTCGAGATAGATGCAGATCCCAGCGCGCCGACCGTCGGGCACGTCGTAATAGAAGTCTGGCCAGGTCGAGCAGCCCAAGTGGGGCAGCTTGATCTCCTTCTGCGGGATCGGCGGCGGGAAGCCCGCCCGCTCGAGCATGCGCATGAGCCTGGCCTCGGGAGGGTTAGTCGGACCTTCGGTGGCGCAGGCATCGAGCGACGCCTGGCGCGGCGGGATCGGATGGGTCGTGCGCAGCACCGGCCCCAGTTCCTTGAGCCGCTCCGACGCCTGCTCGCGGTTGAGGTAGCGATGGTAGTAGGCGTTGCGGAAGGTCTGGAGGCAGTCGATGCACGAGCTCGGGCAGACGGCCGGGCAGCGATCCACGATCTCGGTTGCCGCGGCCAGGACGCCGGCCCAGCGGTCGATCATCTGTTCGATCAGCCCAGAGCCACCCGGCATCGGGTCGTAGAGGAGCATATCCACTGCTTCCGAGCCGGGGTGGGCGACGGCGAGGATCTGCAGGTCATCGAGGTCCATGTCGAGCACTTGGGCGGCACCCATGCGCAGGGCCTCGGCCAGACTGTAGCCCTCGGTTCGGTCGCGGCAGCCCTGAAGGCAGAACGCATCGACGACAATGTCGGCGTAAAGCGCCGTCCCTTGGACCCGCTCGTGTTCCTCGTGGCGCTTGATGAACTCTTCCTTCCCCTTTGGCGATGCGAAGGGTGAGCAGCTCTGGCCGCAGACAAGGCAGATGTCGTAGCCGAGGACCTTCTGTTCGACGAGCCGCTGCGGCCCGACGTTGACCAAGCGCAGGTGAACCCCGCGCCGGTAGCTCGCGCTCAGGTCGCCCCATGCGAACGCCTGCCCTTCGCCGTGCCGGCTTAGCTCGTGGCCGTAAGTCGCCACCGGCATCTGAAAGCGGAAGTCCTCCTCATCGCTGATGTGGGCCTGCTGGGGCAGGTCGACATCGCAGATCGGGACCGCCCGCAGGGTCGTCGCCCCCAAACCAATCGGCGCCTGATTGCCATCGGCTCCGACCTCGGCAACGGCCTGATTGTCGGTATCCACCAGCAGGCGCACGCGCTCCTGGGTGCCGCGCGGGTCGAGGTGGAAGTGCCGGGGTACGAACTTGAAGCCATTGGCATAGATTAGATTACCGGGCGCAAACTCACGCAGCGCCACTGCCGTCGGCCGCGGCAGCATGAAATCACTCACCTGAGCCGGCTGGCGCACGTCGGCATAGCCGATCACCGAGCCGATATCGAGGCCATAGCCGGGCAGGAAGCCCTCGGCCGCCAGGACGCCATAGGTGTTGATCTCATCGACGCCCTCGGCCTCGCGTCGCCTGCGCTGGCGTTGGCCCTTCATCCGCTTGATGAACTGGTCGCAGCGTTGGAACAGGGCATCCTCGTCGGGGTCGAGTGAGCCTTTCTTGCGCCGGACCTCGCCAAGCCGCTCATTCTGCTGCATAGCCCAATCGAGCCGGCGGGCGAGCCGTTTGATCACCTTCTCCAGCTCAGCCGCCATGCCGTCCACATGCGCGGCCAGAACATCATCGGTGACGACGGCCGCATCCTCGGTAGGCCACCCTTGGCGGAACACCCTCTGCACCTGATCGAGGACCACGCCTCGATGCCGCGCGATCATGCCGCCCAGCGGGCTCACGTCGAGCGGCTGGCGGCGCACCTGGCTGTTCTCGTCGAAAAGGTAGTGATGCACCCGCGCCGGCAGGCACTCGCGCAGCACCGTCCGCAACGACTCGCGATCCTCCTTGCCAAGCGGGCTCTTGTCCCGCGCCAGCCCATGCAGCACCGTCAGCGCGACGGCGCGCACGTGCTTGCCAACCATCAGCTCGTTGTGCATGTTGAACCTGGGCGGCGTCACGAGCCCCTCGAGCAGCTTGAGCGGCTCGCGGAAGTAGGCACGGTCGTGGCTGACGTTGCGGGCGTAGGTCAGACTGACCGCCATGCGGTGGCGTCGGCCAGCGCGTCCCGCCCGCTGCCAGTAGTTCGAGGGCAGCGGCGGCACGTTCCGCATCATGACAGCGTCGAGGGCGCCGATATCCACGCCCAACTCGAGCGTCGGCGTGCAGACCAGGCAATTGAGCCGCTCGTATTCCTGACTCTTGAACTGGTTCTCGAAGGTTTCTCGGCGGTCAGCCGGCACTTGGGCCGAGTGCTCCTCGGGGCGCAGCATTGCATACTGCTGGTCAAGCACGTGCAGGTCGTAGTTGTCCGGGTTTTCAGCTTCGGAGCGGACGGTACCGCCGCAGCGCCACGCCATGCAGGCCATCTGCGGGGTCGGCCGCAGCTGAACCCGGCGGCAGGTATCGCAGCGCAGGACCCCGCGGTGCAGCTCGAGCCGCAACTTATCGGCATCAAGCTGGCGGGTCCCGCTGGTATTGCCCAGTTCCTTGCCGCTGCGCCCATACCTGAGCCTGACTGGCATCAACAGCTCGAGCTCGCTGGTCAGCAGCTGCCACAGCTGGGAGATGAAGTCCTCGATCTCATCCGGCTGGACGCCCCAGCGCCGAGCGGCTTGGCGAGCGAGGGTATCCCCACGTTCGCTCAGGAGCTGCATGACGCGGCCCTTGTCGTCATCCCCTTGGCGACGCAGCTTGAGCCCCTTGGGGATGCCCCGCTGAAGCGGCATGTAGCCGCGCTGGATCAGCGGATCCCCCTCGCTCCACATGCGCGTGAAGGTATCGTGGATCCGATCGTAGACGAGCTGGTTGCGCCGGAAGACGTCGAGCAGCGCGGCGATGCCGTCGGCCAGCGAGGCAGGCTCGCAGCCGATTCGCACCGCCCACGCCTGCACGAATGCCAGCTCTGGCGATAGCCCACGATAGGCCACCCGCATCCGGCCCCAAGGCTCCAAGCCGATTCGCTGCTTGAGGCCCGTTGCGATCTCACGCAGCACCTGGATGCGCAGGAACGTCTGCCGCTCCTGCTGATGGCGCACGCCCTCGGCCTCACGTGGATACATCTGCCAGACCTCGGGCATCATCACCCGGCTGAGGTCGATGTCGGCCTCGAACAGGTCGTCCAGGTGCGCCGTCAGGTCGCCGATCGAAATCGAGCCCTCGCGCAGCCGCTCGTGGATCATGGCACGGAGTCGATAGCGCCGGGAGTGGTCGCGCATCCAGCCAGCCTGGAAGGCAGCGTCCTGGCGGTTGTCGGCGAAGATCAGCAGCCGTTTGCGCTCGGCCTGCTGGAGCATGTTCTGCGCGATGACATGCACGTCCGAGACCGCCACGGCCCGCACCGGCCGCGCCGGTTCGAAGTAGCGCCCGCCGAAGGGCCGCCGCCCATTGGACCCGCAGGCCACGCAGCGCGTCAGTTCGCCCGGCTGCTTTTCGCGCTGGCGAACCCCGAGCAGGCGCACCATGTCGCCGCCCCGGCCGCACCCAACGCAGCGGCCTTCCTCGCGCGCGTGGAGCATCCCGCATTGCCGGCACATCCACAAGGGTGTGCAGCTTTTCGGGATATCGCCGCCGCTGGGCTGTGTGAGTTGGTCAGCATCGCCATCCTCCTCGCCGGCCTCATCCGTGACCAGCTTGTCGAGCAGAACGAGCCGGTCGCCCTTGTGCTGCTTCTCGAGCGGCTCCCAGTGGCGCGAGTCATCGTGCGCATCGCCGCCGCCGGGGGATTTCTCGGTGAAGCTGAAGTCCTTCACGTGGTGCTCGAAATAGTGCTGGCCGCAGGTCGTGCAGGTCAGGACCGGCAGGGGAAAGCCTGCCGCCTCGCCTCCTTCGGCGCGCGCGTCCTCTGCCGAGAGCCATAGCCGCGGTTCGTTGCCGGAGGGGAAGGTGACGACGGCCCCATCGATGCCGCGCAGGAACCCGTGCACCACCGGACGCAGCAGGGGGCGGCCTTCCTTGCGCGCAGCGGCGCCGAGCGCCAGCCAGCAGAGCAGTTCCTCCTCGGGCACCGGCCGGCCCACGCGCCCCGCCAGGTCCTCGAGCAGCGCCGCGAGTGTCTGGGGCCGCTTGAGCGCCTCGGCCACCTGATAGACCACCTCGTTCGCCGCCAGCGAGCCGTAGATGCCCTCGCGCCACTTCCGCTCGTTGATGGCCTCGCCGGTCATGAGCCGGTAGATGGTGCGGGCTGAGCGGCCGGCTTCCTCCTCGCTTTCGAGCGAGAGCAGGTCGAGCACGGCCTTGAGGTGGTCGCGTGCGTCGCCGCCCAGGGCGCGGCTGACCTTGCGCGCCTTTGCCCACTGCTCCTCCTCGTATTTCTCACCCACGAGCGTCACCTGATCGGGCGCCACGCCGAAGAAGCGCGCCGCGAACTCCTTGGCCGCGTCGGTCCCGCGCTCGGGATCGCTCAGCGTGGCCGAGGTCGCGATGCAGGTGGTCTGGCCGGCGTCCTTGCCGACGAACGACCGCAGCCGCCTCACCAGGCAGGCTGTCTCGGCGCCCGAAGCGCCCGACCACGTATGCGCCTCGTCGAAGACCAGGAAATCAAGCCGCGCCCCGTCGAACAGCTCGGCGTCCTGGGCGCGCGTCAGCAGCAGCTCCATCTGCTTGACGTTGGTCAGCAGGATCCGTGGCGGGTCGGCACGCATCTCCTCGCGCGACGGCCGCTCCTCGGGCGGATAAATCGAGCTGCTCTCGCCCTGCTCGCGCAAAGTCTGGAACTCGGCCCGGTAGTCCTCGCGCGAGCTGCCGTGGCCCATGCGGCGGCCGCTGACGTCCTTCGGCTGCTCGGGGGTCTTGCCGACATACATGCCGAAGCTGATCCCCGAGCCGGCCAGCAGCTCGCGCAGGCGGCCGAGCTGGTCCTCGGCGAGCGCGTTCATCGGGTAGACGATTACCGCCACGATCCCCGGCCCGGCGCCCTGGTCCCGCAGCTCGAGGCAGCGGCTGATGATCGGGTAAAGGAAGCACTCGGTCTTGCCCGACCCCGTGCCGGTCGAGACCAGTGTCGTGCGCCCGTCGCGGATCGAGCGGAAGGCCTCCTCCTGGTGGCCGTAGACGTGGGGGAATTCGATCAGGTGGCGCAGGTGCGGGTGCAGCACACCCTCCTCGACCAGCCGCTCCACCGCCGCTCCCTGCCGGAACGAACGCGACAGGCTGAAGTATGGCCCCCGCGCCAGCGGCGTCCGCCGTGTCTCGTCCAGGTTGAGCAGCCGCCGCAGCTGCCCATACAGCCGCTCATCGGCAAAAGGGTAGGTCGTCAGCTGGTACTTCAGGAAGTCCGCGACGACGTTCTCGGTGAAGAGGATGGGGTTGATCATGAGTATTTGTTAACCTTGCTCCTCTAACAAATGGAAAAAACGTGGAAAAACAAGGGTTTTGGGGGATTTATTTTGTTTGACTATACGTTTTCGCATAGTCTTCGACGCCCAGGTAACTAATGCTGGCGGGTCAGCTTCCATCGAGCTGCACGCGTGCTTCCGCCTGTTCGCTCAATCAGCCCACGCCTTTTCATGGAAGTCAACAAATTATGAATCTTATTTATCTTTTGTTTATTGGTTAAGACATCAGGTAGCTTCTCCATCAGCAGGTCGTCGATCTCTTTCCTGCTCGCCTCCCTGAACTTGCGCAGGAACTCCAGCAGGAGTTCTTCATAGTGCTTGGTGTCCAGCCCGCGCTGGCGGATGTAGTCAGCTTTGGAGCCCACCGCCGCAGCCACCTCCGCCGTGACATGAAACGCACCCCATCGCCCCTCCACCAGCTTCAGCCTCTTCAGGTGGTCGTATTGCGGCCGCTCCAGGGGCTTGTCCTTCTGGACCCGGTCGAGCAGCATCGCCGTGTCCAGGTCCAGCTCGGGGTTCTCGATCAGCAGCTTGGTATAGCGGGTATCAATGACCCTTCCGGGGATCCGCACGCGCACCTCATCTGGCCGGCTCAGGTCATATTCGGGCATAGGGAATCCTCGCCGTTTCTGCTCCATGAACATCCGGCGGATGCCGCCGCCCTGAGTGTCGATCATGCCAAAGCTGACCATGATCTGGCAGAGACCCCAATTCCGGTAGCGCCGTGGCGGCACGTCCTCCCTGACGACCGACTCCACGTCGCCGGGCAGGAAGTCACCCACATTGGAAAACACCAACTCGTCTTCCTTTTCGACGACGACAATGCGCCCGCCGAGCCCGTAGTTCTGATGTGCGATAGCGTTGTGTAGCGCCTCGCGGATGACCCAAGGGTCATATTGGTCAATTTCCACGGGAAAGAGAGTGTTGTCAGGGAGGTAGCGAATCCGCAAGTTGCGCACCCGGGCGAAAAGCCGGTCGACGTTCAGGATCAGCGGCGTGCGAAAATGCTCATAATCCCGGTCCTCGCCGCTCGCCCCCTTTAAGGTCCACATCATCCAAGCAGGTGTTGGCGCCAGCAGGTGTTCCGCTTCGTCGTTGCCAAGCAGGAGGATGGCCGCGTTTGTCAGTTCCCCGTCGATCGCCGCTCGGGCTTTCGAAAGAAATTTGCGGTCGTCCCACTGATCAACCTCGTCCGCCTGCCGCGGTTGCTTTTTCTTGAATTCAGCCCGCGCCTTCGCCAGTGCCTGTTTGTCGATGTGTTTCAGGCTCGCGCCCCGGCAGGGCTGCGCCGTCCAGTCCTCGCCCATGTTCCAAAGCGCCCGCTCGAGCTCGGGATGCCTCGAAAGCGGCTGCTTTGTGGATTGCACCCGGATGAAGGCCTCGCCATAGAATGTGACCGGCTGGTTGGCGGTCGCACCGACTTCAAAGATGACAACTGGTTTGCCTTGATATAGCCCCTCATCGACTTCGAGTCTGACGGGGGGTCTGAGGCCACGCGTCAGCCATGGGATCAGGTCCTCGTTTCCCTTCCCCTTCTTTGTCGTCGGCCTGAACGTTGTGCCCTTGATCTCATGGCTGCCGTCAGCGATGCCGTATACCAAGTAGCCGGCGGACCGGCCCTTTAGCCGGGCCGAGTTTGCCAGCGCGCTGAGATACTCGCCAATCTCCTGGGGGGCGTCCTTGCCTTCCTTGAACTCGAACCACTCGTTCTCCTTCGGCAGGGCACGCAGCCTGTCCAGCAACTGCGCCTTGGGAATGGGGAGCTGGTCATGCATCAGGGAGCCGCCACCAATCATCAGGTATATCTAAATAATCATCCCCGCCGCCGCCCAGCCTGTAGAACGCCTGCGATGCGGTATGGGGAACAAGCAACGCCTTGTAGTTCCTGCCCCACAGCATCACATCCCGAGGTTTAAACCAAGTCCATGCTTCCGCCGACGCATCTGGGTAGGTCATCAACCGACTCAGGTATTTGCAGGCATTGACACCAAAGATGACGAGCTTGGCCGGCCGGAGTATCTCGAGCTCCTGCCGGAGAAACATCTGCAGGCAGTTCTCCTTCTGAATCTTCCTGACCCTGATCCCCTTGGCTCGGTCGGTTTTACCGCACCGGTCGCATTTGATGACGTTGGTCACGTGGATGACCCGCGGAACCTCAAGTTCATTTGAGCCATGCCCGACTCGGTCCCCGAGCTTATCGAGGAGGGTTAGCAGGTTCACTCGCGAGCGGTTGTTCTTGAACGGGTCCTCCCCGCTGAAAATCGTGACGGGGACTTGGGCCGGGTCAGTGCTGTCGTTGTCGTGCGGCTTGTCGAAGATGAAGAAAAAATACGGGCGGTGGTTCTCATGGCGAAGCCGGAAAATGTTGGGCGGGTTCTGCCTGACCCCGGACCTCATGAAGCACTTCCTGCAGTGGGAGTCCTTGGTGCAGAGCTGATCCCGCAGCTCGGAAAGCCGCTTGGCTTCAGAATCGGACAAAAATGGTGTCCAGGCCCTCTCCATCAGAACAGCTCCTCCTGCTCCGGCCCGAACAGCTCGCCCTGATACGGACCGTGCGGGGGCGGGTTGTGCGGGGTCGCGAGGGTGGTGGCGTCGCCGGCCTCGGCCGGTCGGCCGACTTGGCGGATCTGGCGGATGTTTTCGGCGTGGCGGCGGCATTCTTCCCAGCTTTCCTCGGGGGACTGGGTCAGTTGCCAGTCGTGGAAGCGCGGGCCGAGCAGTTCGGCGACGGGCTGGGGGGCGTGGGCGCGGGCGTCATGGCCGAGGCCGTAATCGGCCAGCCGCAGTCGCCCGGGCAGCATCCAGCCATCGTCGCCGCCGGGGGTGCCCAGGAAGCGGCGCAGGCCCTCCTCTTCGCCGTGCGCGCCGATCAGGCCGCGCAGCTCGGCGAAGGCGATCTGGGCCAGCACGCTGTGGCGCAGCTCGGGCGGCTGGGCCTTGTCCACCCGCCAGAAGCCCTTGGGGTCGAGCCCCCGGCTGAAGGCCTTGTTGGTGACCTGCTCGACCGGGTGGTCGCAGTCGCGCAGGATCCAGCGGAAGTCCTCCTCATTGAGCCCGTAGAGCTGCGCGACGACAGCATCAAGCACGCAGCGCAGCCGCAGCCGCTCGTGCGGCGTCACCGCCCACAACCGGCGCCAGCGGAGGATCTGTAAACCCTCTACTATTGCCTGACCCCAATAAAGAGCATATTTGGCTGAGGGGAAAGCGAGTTGGCAGGTAATCAGGCCGATTTGGCCATTTGTTACATTTTTTATTCGGGGCCAGCAGGATTCCATCAGATAAAAACTGTTTATGTTTGCCGCAGCTATACGTTGCCGCAACTGCCAATCATAAGTCAGCGATGTATAAAGGCCACCCCAGGTAGGTGATGCGCTAGTGCCCATCTTGGGAACCAATAGGCCCAAGGAGTTGCCGCACGGAACTTGGTTCACCAGAGTGGCAATGGTTGTTCGAGTATCGGTATTACGCGCAAGGGCTCTGAAAACCAGCTTCATTAAGGAAGAGTGCATCTTAGTTTCGCGGCCCTTCGCCAGCGACATCAGGAATTGACAGGCTATTGGTCCCCCTGGTCTGCTGGCGGGCGTCCAGTGCGCCCGGTGACCTGCGCCATCAACATACTGAGCTGCATTATCAAGAAGGGATCCAATAATGACCCCCTGATAGAGCGGCAGGGCCACGTCCTCGATCTCGCCGGCGCTGATGCAGTGGCGACCATCGCGGGAGTAGATGGTGCCGAGCTCGGGCATGTGGGGGCGGTGGGGGTCGATCGGCTGGGCGGCGGGGCGCCAGTTGCCCTTGAGCCAGTGTCCATACTGGTCGGGGTGGTAGCCCTCAGCCTCCCACTTCGGCCGCGGCGGGAAGAGCTTGGAGTCGCTGGTCATGTTGAAGTCGCCCTGCTGGTAACGGACGCCCCAGCCGTCGGGGCCGTCATTACCGAGACGGACGCTATTGGCATACATTTTCTTGAGGATCGCCAGATCGAGGTCAGTCTGGATCTCAAGTATCGCGTGCGAACCGGGGCTGAACTGCTCGACCTGCTTGCGTGGGTAATGCAGGACGGGTGGGTCCTCCCGCGTCCAGTCAGCCACGTCATGCTGCATAAAGGCGGCGCGGATCGACTCGGTCGAGCCGCCCTTCTCGATGATGAGCGGGCAGAACTTGAAGCGGCTGTCGATGTCAAAGATCTTGTCGCGATTCTCGAAGCCGAAGAGCCACTCCCAGCAGCATTTGCTCAGGAATAGCGTGCGCAGCTCGGTTGAGCCGCGGTCGGTGCAGATACCTGAGGGGACGATCAATCCGATCCGACCCCCACGGCGCAGCAGCGCGTGGCCTAGTTCAAGGAACATCTTGTAGGTATAAGGCTTGCCCTCGCCCTGGTGGCGGTATGGGTGGCCGGGATCCGCAAAGCCTGAACGGGCGGACCGGATCCGGCGCCAATGATCGTGGAGCTCCAGATTGGCGCGGCCGCGCGCGAGCCCGAACTTGCCACCCTGATCATCGCTGGCATCGCCATAGGGGAAGGCGGCAACCTTATACCAGTTGGCCATTGCCTTGAATGCGGCGATGTAATCAAGCCACTCCCGCTCGACCTCGGGCCGCTCCGAAAAGTAATGCCTCTGGTGGGCCAGCGCCTCCTGCTTGCCGTAGGCGCGGTAGAGGGGATCCTTGTTGGAAAAGAACTCCTTGGAGTTTGGCTGCAGGGTCTCCCACGGCGGGTTGCCGAGGATGGCATCGAATCCGGAGCCGGGGCCGGGGCCATCGGCGGGGCAGTGGATGCTGAAGACGTCGGGGAACTCGAGCTCCCAATGAAAGAAGCGGTACCGGGCGGCGAGCTGGTCGATGATCGCCCGGGTCTCGGGCGGCGGGTTGTAGAAGCGCTCGGGGGTGGGGGCGACGTCGAGCCGATCGGCCGGCCAGAACCAGACGGCGCACCAGGCGTCGAATGCCCGCCGCAGCCGGCCGACGTTGGCGTCGTCACGCACCAGCTCGCCGTATTGCCGCTCCTGCTCGTCGATGCTGTCGAGCCGCGCCGGCTGGTGGATCTTCTCGTAGGCCTCGACCAGGTGGCGGTGGATGCGCTCGGCATCGGCGGCGGGGAAGAGGCCGGGCAGCTCGCCGCGGCGCGCGCTGCTCATGCGCGCGATCAAATCGGCGAGCTGCGGCTTGACCTGCTCCTGCTTGACCTTATTGATCGCCTTGGTCCATGCCTCCTTCTGGAAGTGGACGCCGGTGGTGTGGGTCTTGTCGCCGCCCTCGCGCTCCCAGGCCATCGCGGGGTAGTCCTGGAAGCGGTCGAACCAGCAGCCGACGAGGGCATTGCCGGGCTTGATCTTGTGGTCGAGGAACGAGAAGGGGAGGTTGCGGTCCATCGTCTCGATCCAGAGCGCGACACGGGCGAGCTCGACGGCGAGGGGGTCGATATCGACGCCGTAGATGCAGCGCTCGACGATGACGCGGCGCAGGCGGGCCTGGATCAGCTCGCGCGGCTGGACCGTGTCGTCGAGCGCGGCCGGGGCGTTGATGCCGGGGACGTCCTCGAGGAAGCGGACGAACCAATCGGGGATCGGCGGGTCGGGGTTGCCCCACTGGACGCGGCCGTCCTCCTGCTCGACGAGCCAGCCGTGCCCGAGCAGCGACTCGTAGAGCACGCCGGTCAGGTTCTGGCGCGGGTCGCCACCCAGCATGCGCAGCGCGGCGATGAGGAACGAGCCCGACCCGCAGGCCGGGTCGCAGACCTTGAGCGCGAGGATCTCGGCCGGGGCCTTGGGGGTCTTGCGGGTGGCGGCGGGGGAGTCGCCGTTGGGGATATCGAAGCAGAGCGGCTCGAGCGTGCGGCGGACGGTCGGGCCGGCCAACTGGGGCTTGGTGTAGAACGTGCCGGCTCCCTTGCGCGTGCCGCCCCAGCGGACGAGGTAATACTCGCCGGGGAGGACCAGGCGCAGGATCAGCGAATGGGCGGTCTTGTCGATGTGGGCCTCGTGCTCGCGGCGGCGCTCGGGGGTCAGCTTGCCGCGCGGGCGGGGGGCGAGGTTGCCGGCCTCGACCGCCCGGCGCGCCCAGCGCAGCGCGCGTTCGTTCAGCTCGCGCCGCTCGTCGGTGGCGAGGACTTCGGTGGTGGAATCCTCGGGCGCGTCGGCTGGGGCATCGGCTTCGGTTTCAGCCTCCTCGACTTCTTCCTCTGCTGCCTCTTCGGCGGCGTCGGCCTCGGCGTCTTCCTCGTCGGCATCCTCGCCGGCGTCGTCATCGCCGGCGGACGGGCCACCGCCCTTGACCTTGAACTTCTCGACCAACGAGGCGAGCTGCTTGTCGGTCATCGCCTCGAGCGTGCCGAGCGGCAGGGCAGGCTGGTCGCCCAGCTCAAGGAAAACGACCGGCAGTCCCTCGACCTTGCGCAGCTCGTAGTCGAGCAGGCCCTCGTAGAGGATGCCGATGTATTCGGTATCGAGCTGGGAGAAGTCGACGGGGGTGACGGTCCAGCGGCCGGCGCGGCCCTGGCGGACCTTGATGCGGGCGCGCGTCAGCAGGCCGAGGATCTCGGCGATGAGGGCGTCGCTGATGTTGTTCTTGATGACATCCTCGAAGGCCGAGAGCGCGCGCAGGACCGGATCGTCGGCATCGGGGCGGCCAGGCTCGAACAGCCGGCCGCCGTAGGCGCGGATGCTCAGCCTGGTGTTGCCGCCGAGATAAAGCAGGCGGAAGAGGGCACAGAGGCGCGGCCATGCCCAGCTGGAGCGACGCAGGCGCTCACGGGTGTGGCTGCCGCCGTGGCGCTCGAGCTGCTCGCGCAGGTGCTGAAGGCTGTATGAGCTCTGGTAAGGTTCCTCGGCAACCGGGAGCAGGTCGCCGCGGGCCTCGGCGAAGAGCACCACGACCATGCGCATGACGAGGCGCATGGCGGCGCTATAGATCGTCTGGTTCTCGACGCGGCGGGCGGGGTCCGCCTGCAGGGCCTCGAGCGAGCGGTGCGAGCCGATGATGAGCAGCTCGACGGCGCGGCGGACGTTTTCTCCGAGCGTGGCGGAGAGCTCGGTCTGGCCGCGGCGCGTGGCGCGGATGGCGGCGAGCAGGGGCGGGTCGGCCTTCTCGCCGGCGGGGACGAGCGCCCGCCGGCCGAGCAGCAGGCGCAAGGCGGTGAGCTGTGCGCCCGGGCGGCCTTCCTCGAACCAGAAGTCGGTGTCCCACTCGACCCAGGCGTCATAGTCGGCGCCGGCGTGGAGCAGTCGCCACTGCCGGCCATTGGTCAGCAGCGCCACGTGGACGTCGGGCAGCTTGCGCAGCCACTCCATGATGCGCGCGACGGGGCGGCGCCCGCGGCCGATGCCGAGGCGCTCGCTGGTTCGGCCCCGGTCGCGCCCGGCGGCGTCGCCGGCAATGAAGACCGGCAGCAGCATCGAGTTGCCGACCTGCCAGAGGCGGCGCGGGCGGACTGTCTCGCCGGTCATCAGCCGCACCGACCACTCCGAGCCGAGCGCGGCGCCCTTCTGCCAGCCCTCGGGCTCCAGTTCGAGCACCGAGTGCAGCACCACATCGAGCAGCTCGTTGAGGTGGTCGTTGTCGGCATCACTGCGCAGGGCGGTGACTGCGCGGCGCAGGCGCTCGGCGAGGTTGGCGTTGATCTGGGCCGGCGGCTGGGGGAAGTGTTCGTCGAGGCGCGAGGGGGCGATCAGGCAGCCACCGTGGCGCAGCGCCGACCAGCCGCGCGGGTCAAGGACTGGGGTGGGAGGCGCCGGGCGGCCGGGCTCGGTGGCGGCGGGGATGAATGCCAGCTGGTCCATCAGCGCGCCCCCTCGAACAGCCGGCGGGGCAGGCGGATCTCGACCGTGACCGGAAAGACCTGGACCGAGCCGCGCAGGGTGCAGCGCCTGGGCAGGACGTGTTCGAGCACACGCGGCTCTTCGTTGTCCAAGAACTCGACCGCCTGCTGGTGCTGACGACGCAGACTATCGACCTTGTCACGAATCCGGTCGGCGGTCCTTTCGATATGTGTCGTATTAAAAAGATCGGGCTGATTGTCGAGTTCCTTATCAAAATCGGCGATGGCTTGTTTCTGACTCTTCTTCAGCTCCTTGTCCAGCTCACGCCGGCGCGCCTCAAAAAGTTGTCTTTGGTTTTTGGTCTGCTCGGCCAGGTCCTTCTTCATGTGGGCTTGGGCCTGCTCGGTGAGCTGGTCGGCGTGGCGCGCGAGAGCGGCTTCGGCGTCGGCCTGGACCTCCAGCCAGAGCTCGCGCACTCGTTCAACGGCGGCCGGCGCCGGCACGGCGTCATCGGCCCGGTCTTCGGCGGCGGGGAGGTGGTCGAGCGGCTCGCCGAGGTGGCCCTGGCGGATCGGGAAGCGCAGGGTGCGGACCCAGTGGTGGAAGGTCTCGCGCAGTTCGTTCGTCGCCATCTCCTCGACCGTGATCAGCACGAGGGCGTCCACGCCTTGGGGCAGGTCGGCCGGGCGGATGAGCCAGCGCGAGGCGGGGACGTCGCGATCCCCGCCGCCGGGATAGCGCACCTTGGAGAAACTCTTGAGAGCCTGGCGCACCAGTGGGTGGCCGAGGTGCAGCAGGACTGAGTCGCGCGCCGGCCGGAAGACTTGCCGCCCGCCAATCTCGCGCAAATAGGAGCGGGGGTCGAAGACCAGGCCGGGCATTCGACCCGTAGCTCCATCAGCGGAAGGCAGACGGACTTCATCATCGATGATTGAGGTCCAGCCCGCAGAGATATCCCTGGGATTACTGAAGACAAAGTGGCCATTGTGCCGCTCGAACTGAAAGCCGCCGCCGGTGTCCATGCCGAGCGCCACCTCGAGCGTCTGGCGCAGGCTGTCGGGGTTGAAGTCCAGCTCGCGCACGAGCCAGTCGAGCGCCTTCTGTTCCTCCTCGCCGGCGACGGCGGTCATCGGCACGTCAGCCTTCTTCTTCCTGCGCGTCTGCTCAACACCCGCCTCGATGCTGGCGAAGAGATCGTTGGCGTCCTGCTGGAACTTGAAGCGCCGCTCGAAGGCCGCCTCGAACAGCTCGGACATGGAGCCGAGGTCCTCGCGGATCTGGTCGACCTTTACCAGCACCTTGCCGAGGAAGCGCAGGTCGGCATCGCCGTCGCTGGAGAAGTGGTGGATGTGGACGTCGCGCGCCTGGCCGTGGCGGTCGAGCCGACCGTTGCGCTGGTCGAGCCGCGACGGGTTCCATGGGATGTCCCAGTGGAGCAGCAGGCGGGCGGTCTCCTGCAGGTTCTGGCCCTCGCTGGCGGCGTCGGTGCCGATCAGGATCCGCACCGAGCTGGCGGGGTCATTGAAGGCGCGCTTGATTTCCTCGCGCTCGCGGTCATCCATGCCGCCGTAGAGCACGAGCACGCGGCTGGGGTCCTTGTATTCCTCGAGCAGCCGCCGCTGGAGGTAGTCGAGCGTGGTCTTGTATTCGGTGAAGACAATCAGCCGCTCGTCATCGCGCCACTGCCGGTTGTCGCGCAGCTGCTCCTCGACCAAGAGCTTGAGGTTGTGAAAGCGTGCGTCCTCGCAGGGGAACTGAAGCTCGCCGCTGCCGTCGCGGGTCAGGCCGAGCAGCTCGAGAGCCTTGTCGACCTGCTGGATAATGGGGTGGAGCACCTGGGCCTGGTCGCGCAGCCAGGCGCCGGCGATGCGTGAGGCGTGGCCCCGGCGGCTCTCCATCTCGGAGTCGTCATCGATCTCGTCCTGAAGCGAACGCTCGGCGGCGCGGACCTCGCCCTCGTTGGCGCGCTCGTCATGGGCGAGGCCATCCTTGAACCGGAGCCACGAGTCGGCGAAGGCGAACGGGCAAGAGAGCAGCCGCTTGTTGAGCACCTCGATGGCGAAATAGGCCGCCATCTGCTCGGAGCGCGAGCGCCTGGCGAACATCTCGCGCACAGCCTTGCGGAACTGCTCGAAGGCCCGGATCAGCGCCTCCTCTTCAAGGCTCAAATTCAGCATGCGCGGTGGCTGGATCTTGCGCTCGGGGAAGCGGGGTGTGCGCCTGGCGGCTGCATCCTTTCGGTTGACTTCGCTCTTGAGGCGACGGATGACGATCTCATCGGCCCGTTTACGCTCGGCCGCCGTCATATCGTGCTTCTGGGTGAAGCGGACCGGGTCGAGCTGCTCGAGCATACCGGTGAAGCTGATCGTGTAGCCGTTGTGGGGGGTGGCGGTCAGAAAGACCTTGTGCTCGAAGAACTGGCCGATGCGCGTGATCATATCGGCCAGCTCGCTGTTGGCGCTGGAGCTCGAGGGCATGCAGTTGTGCGCCTCGTCCACGATCAGCAGGTCCCAGGGGAGGTTGGCCGAAGGCCGCGCGTCGCGCTGGCAGGCGGCCAGGAACTGCTCGAGGACGTCGGGCTGCTTGAGGTAGTGATACGAGGCGATGACGCGCGGATAGCTCCGCCAGGGGTTGGCATCCATCCCGAGCCGCTTGCGCAGGGCGTGGGTCTCGCCGCGGTCGATGATGTCGAACGTCAGATTGAACTTGGACTTCATTTCCTCGCGCCACTGGAAGCGCAGCCAGGCCGGGCTGAGGACCAGCACCCGCCGGATCCGCCGGCGCAGGATCAGTTCGTTGAGGATCAAGCCGGCCTCGATGGTCTTGCCGAGGCCGACGTCATCGGCCAGCAGCATGGACACGCGCGGCATCGAAAGCGCCCGCACCAGCGGCACGAGCTGGAAGTCTTCGACCTGGATCGCCCCGAACAGCGGCGAGGCAATTGCCGAGGAATGGGACCGCACCCCAGCCCCACGCTCCAGGTAGGGCGATAGCGCTATCCAGCGCGCCGCACGCTGGACGGCGTCAAAGTCCACCGGCCGCATCGGCGCTTCGTCATTTATGCGGGGCAGTGCCTTCGGCTCGACCAGCTTGGTGCCCGGCTCGCGTTCCCAGATGACCGTATCCCCGAGCCCCCCGTCATGGTCCAGATACTCGACCTGGACCAAGTGCGTCACCTCACCCCGGGAATCGTTGTAGGGCTCCACCCCAACGATCAGCCCCCGCCGCTTGCGCACCGTCGCCAGCATGCCCTCGCGAGGCACCTCGACGCCCAAACCAGCCTCTGACCGAACCGGCACCATATCGCACCCTTACCCGATGTTTCACCTGACTATTCGCGGTGACCTTCAAAGTGATAAATTACCGAAGAAAAAGCAACCTTGATTCAGGGGCTGGGCCTGCCTACCTGCCCATCAGCCCACACCAGTGTGGGGATAAAAGTAAGGCTGAAGTTGGCGGCATCACTTTCATCTAAAATGGCCGGGGCCACTGCCCGCCACACCAGCGTGGGCATAAACGGCGCCAATGGCTCCATTGTGGGCACCATGCCGCTTCGTCCCCGCCGGACCGCGCGCGCGAGAAATCATATGCGCGGATAGGGTCCCATACCCCCCCAAGGGGTCGCGCTAAAAGAGGGGGGTGGGGGGCATTGCCGTGGACCGTGGGGTTGCGGTAGCTGCGGGCTGGACGGTGTGGACGGTGCGGACGGTCCGGACGGTTGGCCGGGCCGGCTTACTTCGCCGCCTCGACGTCCTGCTCGTCCGGTTTCTGCGGGTGCAGCTCGACGACCTTGGTCTTGCCGGTCATCATGTCGACCAACGCCTCGCCGATCTTCTCGGCGGCGGCCTGCACGGGATCGGGGGCCAGGTTGGCGTAGCGCTCGGTGGTGCGGCCCTGAGTGTGGCCGAGCAGCTTTCCCACGATCGGCAGTCCCAGCCCCAGCGAAGCGCCGACGCCGGCGTAGCAGTGGCGTAGATCGTGGATGCGCAGATCGGGCAGGCCCGCTTTGGCACGGATGCGATACCAAGGCTTGGTCAGGTTGATCAGCTGCTGATTGAGGACGTGCCCCTGGATCACCCACGGGTTATCCTTGCCGCGCAGCTTGTAGAGACGGGTCAGGATCTCGAGCGCCGGCGCGTTCAGGTGGACGACCTTTGCGCCGGTCTTGGACTCGGGCAGGCGCAGGCATTTGGCACCCGCATCCACGTATTCCCAGCGAAGGTCGAGGATCTCGCGCAGTCGGCAGCCGGTCAAGATCAGCAGCCGGATGGCGGCCACCGCCCACGGCGAGACGTCCTTCGTTGCCTCTGCCTGCTCCAATGCCTCGGCCAGCCGCTTGAACTCTTCGGGGTTCAGGTAACGCTCGCGCGCCTTCTCCTTGAATAGCTCGACGTGGCGGCATGGACTGCTGCCTTCAGGGATGATCCCCCAGCGTTCGGCAGCATTGAACATTGCCTTGAGCAGCATCAGGCAGCGGTTGGCGTTGATCGGGCCACCGGTCGTCTTCGTCTTGCATGGCTTCGCTTCACCGCTGACCTTGTCCTTGACCTGAAGCGGGCGCCGCTCGGCCAGGCGCCGGTGGAGGCGAACGATGTCGCCCTTGTTGATCGCGCTCAGCTTCTTTTCACGGAGCGCCGGGAGCAGATGCAGGTCGAGCCGGCGCTGGTTCTCCTCGTGCGTCCGCCGCCCCACCCGCTGGAGCGCGTCCTTCATGTAGACCTTGGCGAATGTCTCGAACGACTCCGCGTCGCGCAGGTCCTGGCGCTCCTGGCTCAGGTCCTTGCCGAGCGTGGCCTCGGACAGGTAGCGCCTCGCCTCGGCGCGTGCCTGCTCCACCGTCAGCCGCGGATACCCACCGATCATCGGCCGGCGGCGCACACCGTTGTGGCGGTAGTAGACGTAGAAGGTGATGCGCCCGGTCGTGCTCACCCGCAGCATGAAGCCTTTGGTATCGGTGTCGTGGACCTCGTAGCGCTCCGCCTCGGGCTTGAGCGAGTCGACCACCCGCTTCGTGATCCTTGTGTGCCGGTCGCCCATCCTCGTGCGCCCTCCCCTTCTGACTGGATGCCTAAGCCTGCAGGCTGGATGTCGTTCTGGGTGACACCTGGGTGTCAGAAGAGGGAGTAAACCAGTTCCAAGCAGAGAAGTCAACGAGCGTAAAGCATAGTATTTACAGTGCTTTAAAGAATACAAAAGAAAAGCGAAAGCGGTAGGCATCCAGCTTCCCAAGCTGGATGTCGAGGGTTCGAATCCCTTTTCCCGCTCCAATAAGTTCAGCAGAATCAGTATGACGATACCCCGCCAACGCGATTGGCGGGTTTTTCATTTTGAGAGATATTTCGGATGCGCCTGGCGTGGCCTTGGTCAGGTCCGCATACCGTTTGGGACGCTTGCCCGCGCGTTATTCGATTACCAGTCTCGTCCCCGCGCTCACTCTCCGGCAGCGGGGGCCGAGCTTCTGGCTCAGCCATTCGCACGCAAATTCACCGGTGCAGTGACACGGGCCGATCCAGCGCACGCCATACTTATCAAGTGTCACAAGGGTTTGTTTCAGGCGCTCCTCTCCAGCGTGGATGAGGTGCATGCCGCCGATCACGCCGGCGAAGCGGACGGCACCGGTAAGGGCCGCGATGTGGTCGAGCGTGTTGGCCACCCCGGCGTGGGCGCAGCCGACGACGACAACGATCCCTGCTGGAGTTTCCAGCCAGAGGGCCTGGTCACCGAGAATCGGGTCGGGACGGCTGCATACGGGGTCAAGGAAGAAGGGGCCGCCCGGGTCCTCAAAATCGTTGGTTCGGGGAATGGCTCCCGTCACCCAGACACCCTCGGCGACACGGGTCGGCCCCGACGTCCAGCGGATCGTGTCCAGACGGGTGCCGAGCGCCTCGCGCGTGGCCGGTGGGAGCCCGATCTGGCGGTGGGGCGGCGAGGCGCCGCGACTGTAGCGGGGAACGAACAGGTCGGGATGCGCGTAGATCGCGAGCTTTGGAATGCGACGCACCAGCAAGGGGATGCCGCCGGTGTGGTCGTAGTGGCCATGGCTGAGCACGAGGGCGTCCAGCCGGTCCAGCTCGATTCCAAGGCGCCCGGCATTGCGGGCAAGCGCCGCTCCCTGGCCGGTATCAAACAAGATGCGCCGGCCGGCAACCTCCACGAGCAGCGCAAAACCATGCTCGGCCAGCAACGATTCATTGCCGGTCGTGTTGTCGACGAGAACTGTCAGTGTTACCGGTAAGGCCGCCGTGACCGGCCGCTGGTGGTTCACTTGCTGGCCCCTTTCGGCTTTTGCAGGCTTCCATTGCTTGCAGGATCGACTCGACCCGCTGCCAGATCGAACGAATGTCTTCGGCGCAGCCGGCGGTGGCGGTCTCGACCACAGCGCGACGGGCGAGCTGTGCCCCGGTCACCGCGCGATCGTAGCGGACGCGCCCGACCACTTCCAGCCCGCGCTCGCGCGATTCGCGCTCGATGCGGCCGGTGATGGTCGGATTGATGTCCCACTTGTTGATGCAGACTGCGGCGGGAATTTGGAAATGGCGCGCCACCTCGGCGACCCGGCCCAAGTCGTGCAGCCCGCTCAGGCTGGGCTCGGTGACGATCAGCACCAGGCTTGCGCCGGTGATCGATGCGATCACCGGGCAACCGATGCCGGGCGCGCCGTCGATCATGATCAGGTCGCGGCCGGTTTGACGCGCGACCTTGCGCGCCTGTTCGCGGACCACGCCCACCAGCTTGCCCGAGTTTTCTTCGGCGACGCCCAGGCGCGCGTGAACCAGCGGCCCGTGGCGCATGTCGGAGACGAACCACTCTCCGTTGATGGCCGGCGCCATCTCGATCGCCAGCTGGGGACAGAACCAGGCACAGACGCCGCATCCCTCGCAGGCGCTTGGATCAATTTGGCAGCTCCGGCCGTTCGGTCCGCCTGCGGGCGTGATGGCGGAGAAGCGGCAGAGCTCGATACAGGTGCCACATCCATTGCAGCGTTCGGAAAGCAACCGAGCGCGGAAACCGCCCGAGAACGGCTCCCGACGGAGGATGGTGGGCTCGAGCACAAGGTGGAGATCGGCCGCATCCACGTCGCAGTCAGCCAGGACCGCCCGTTTCGCCAGCGCCGCAAAGGACGCGGTGATGGATGTCTTGCCGGTCCCGCCCTTGCCGCTGATGATGACCAGTTCCTGCACGCTTACGACCCCCTGCGAATAAGCGGCCGGCGTTCCCCGCGCCCGCTCAGGAGTTCCTCCAGCAGCCGCGAAAAAACAAGCCTCTGTTCGGGCAAGGCCTCGACGATCAAATCCCCGCGCGAGCTGGACTCCGCGACCCGCCGGTCCTCGGCGATCGCCGCCAGGATGTGGATCCCCTCGTTGGCGAAGCATTCTTCGACTTGATCGGTGCCGGGGCCGACGCGGTTGAGCACGACGCCAAAAGACACATTCAAGGCCCGCGCCATCTCGATCGCGAGCCCCAAATCGTGCAAGCCAAAGGGGGTCGGCTCGGTCACCAGCACCAGGTAGTCCGCCCCGCGCATGCTCTCGACCACGGGGCAGGAGGTGCCGGGAGGCGCATCGATCACCACCAGTTCGGCCACGGGCGTGGCGGCCCGGGCGGCGCGGATGATCGGGGGGCTTTTGCTCTGGCCGACGTCGAGCACGCCCTGCACGAATCCGAGTGCTCCCGCCCGACCCCGCTCGACCCATCCGGTCCGGCGCGGCACCTCATGGATCGCGCCGGTCGGGCAGACCCGCCTGCAGCCGCCGCAGCCGTGGCATAACTCGGGAAACACGAGCACCCGGCCGCCCACCGGCGCAATCGCGCTGAAGCGGCAGATCCGGCCGCACAGGCCGCACTGGGTGCAGCGGTCCGGGTCGACCACGGGCACCGGGACGTTGACCGGCTCGCTCGCATCAATCGCGGGCTTGAGGAATAGTGCCCCATTGGGCTCCTCGACGTCGCAATCAACATAGGCCACCGACCCCAGCCGCTCCGCGGCGACCCAGGCCAAGTTGGTCGCCACGGTCGTCTTGCCCGTCCCCCCCTTGCCGCTGGCGATCGCCAGATGCACCGCCCTCAGCGCTCCTTTTCCTTCGCCTCGAGCTGCTCAAGCCGTCGCGTGAGCGATTCCAGTTCACTGGCGATGCCTGTTTCGCCGCCATTGCGCCAGCTCAACCCGCGGCCGCGGCCGCCTCCGCGGCGCGCACCGAAGCCGCGAAAGCCTCCGCCTGCCATCCCTGTGCCGGCGCACAAACCGGCCCTGCGTCCCGTCATCGGCCCCTTGCCTCTTGGCCCTGTCCGATCTCCATTTGGCATCTGTCATCGTCCTTTCATCGCTGCAAAGGGAGGTCAGCTCCCATTGATGGTTTACGTCATCCCGCCGCCGGATTGGCCCCGGCGCAGCCGCCGGCGGCACCCGCAACAGCCGGGCATGCGAAAGCGGCGCTGGCGCAGGCGTCCGCTTGCGAAGGCCTCAATCACCTCATCCACCTCGCCGCAAGTCTGGGCAATCAACCGGATGCCGGCGGCGTCGAGCGCCAGCTCGAGCGGGCGCGAGAGGGCGCCGCAGATCAGCACCTCGATTCCCAGTTGCCCGATCCGGCGGGCCCGGTCCAGCACCCCCTCCTCGTGCAAATCCAGATAGGCACGGTGGACCGGCCGGCCCTGCTCCAAGTCGACCACCAGCAGCGAGCCGGCGACGTCGAGCACCGGCGAGATCCGGTCCTGCCACTGGGGGAGCGCGAGCCTCATGGAAATGGTGGAGGCATAATGCGTGCCACTGGCGCGGGGGAGGGCAAGGGCCGCGCAATGCCGGCAAAAACGCAGGCTCGCGGTGGTGTGAGGTTGACCAAACCGTGCAGGATGCACTATATTTCCAGCTGCATCATGGCAAAATGCCACGCCACCACCCCCGTCACCGGCAGCCCCCAGCGCGAGGCCGCGATCCTCGATTCGGTCAATGAGGGCGTCTTTACCATCGACCAACATTGGCAGATTACCGCCTTCAACAGCGCCGCCGAGCGGATCACGCAGGTCAAGCGGGAGGCGGCGCTGGGCCGGCGCTGCTGCGACGTCTTCCGCGCCAGCGTCTGTGAGCAGGATTGCCCGCTGCGGCGCACAATGGCCAGCGGGCGGCCGGTCATCAACGCGACGGCCGATATCATCAACCAGCGCGGCGAACGCATTCCGATCCGCATCTCAACGGCACTGCTGCGCGACGGCGACGGCAACGTGATCGGCGGCGTCGAGACCTTTCAGGACCTGTCGCTGGTGGAGCAGCTACGCAAGGAGCTGCGCGCCGGCTACACCTTCGAGGACATCGTCGGGCGCAGCGCGCCGATGCGTCGTTTGTTTGAGCTGGTGCCGCTGGTGGCCGACAGCGCCAGCACGGTGCTGATTGAGGGGCCGAGCGGCACCGGCAAGGAGCTGTTCGCCCGTGCGATCCACAACCTTTCGCCGCGCCGCCGGCGTCCATTCGTCGCCGTCAATTGCGCGGCCCTGCCCGACGCGCTGCTCGAGAGCGAGCTGTTCGGCCACAAGGCCGGCGCCTTCACCGACGCCCGCCGCGACAAGCCCGGGCGCTTTGAGCTGGCGCGCGGCGGCACCATCTTCCTCGACGAGATCGGCGACATTTCGCCGGCCATGCAGGTGCGGCTGTTGCGCGTGCTGCAGGAGCGGACGGTCGAACCGCTGGGGGGGATCAAGCCGGTGGCGGTCGACGTGCGTGTCATCGCCGCGACCAACCGGCGGCTGACCGACGAGGTGCGGGCGGGCCGCTTCCGCGAGGACCTCTACTACCGCATCCGTGTCGTGCACCTGGAACTACCCTCGCTGCGCCAGCGCCGCGAGGACATCCCACTGCTGGTCGATTTCATCGTCGCACGCTTTAACCGGCAGCAGGGCAAGGACATCGCCGGCGTCAGTGACCAGGTGATGGCGCGGCTGATGGAGCATGATTTTCCAGGCAATGTGCGCGAGCTGGAGAACATTATCGAGCAGGCCTTTGTGCTCTGCCGCGGCGGGCTGATCGAGCCCCCCCACCTGCCTCCCGAACTGCGGCCGGCGGCGGGCGATGGCGCGGGGGTGCGAGGGCCGATGCGCCTGGCCGACACCGAGAAGCTGCTCATCGTCGAGGCGCTCGACCGCCATGGCGGCAACCGGCGCGCGGCCGCCCGCGAGCTGGGCATTGATGTCAGCACGCTGTTCCGCAAGATCCGGCGGCTGGCGGTCCAGCTTCCCCAACGAGATGGCCGCGGCCGCCGCCGCTAATCGTGCAACACGCACGATCGCGCCGGCGGCCCGAGCCGCCCGCCTGGGCCGGATGTCGAAAAAGCCTGTTTATAGCGTGACTTCTCGCGACTCTGCTGGTGGAGGGCGCATCGGCACTATTGTTGCTTCTCCATGCCGGCAGGAGGAGTCTGACCTATGCGTATTGCCGTCACGGCTCAAGGGACCGATCGCGAGGCCGCCTTCGATCCGCGTTTCGGGCGGGCTCGCTGGTTCCTGATCCACGATACCGAAACGGGCGAGCTGTTCGCAGTGGATAACGAACAGAACCTGCAGTCCGCGCAGGGGGCGGGCATTCAGGCGGGCCGTCGAGTTATCGAGCTGGGGGTGCAGGCCGTCATCACCGGCCATGCCGGCCCCAAGGCCCTTGCGACGCTGCAGGCTGGTGATGTCTGCGTCTATCTGGCCAACGCGGCAACGGTGGCCGAGGCCGTGGAGCAGTTCCAGGCGGGGCTGCTGGCGCGCCAACAGCCATGAACGGCGAAGCCAAACGCCCAGCGATCAGCCGGGCGAAATTGTTTTTCTGTTCAAGGTCAAGTGCCCGGTGGTGGCGGCCCATGTCGGGCTGCCGGCGGGAACGCATGTGGCCGCGCATGGGTGCCGCCTGCACGAGCTGAGCTCTCGAACTGGCCGCAAGATGGGCCATCCCAACTGAAGAAACATACTGAACGAGTGCCTTTTCCGTAAAAGACGAAAGGAATACCATGAAAATGATCATTGCCATTCCCACTGTCGGCGGCCAGCTCTGCCCGCACTTCGGCCACTGCGACCGGTTCGCGCTCGTTCGGGTCGATGAGGCCGGGCGTCAGATCCATGAGGTTCGCTACGAGACACCGCCCCCGCATGAACCGGGCGTGCTGCCCGGCTGGCTTCATCAGCTCGGCGCCGGGTTGGTGATCGCGGGCGGCATGGGCCAGCGCGCCCTGTCGCGCTTCGCCGACTATGGCATCGAAGTCGTGGTCGGCGCGTCAGTCGGCACCCCCGAGCAGCTTGTGGCGGATTACCTCAACCGTAAGCTGGCGACCGGCTCCAATGTGTGTGACCACTGAGGCCGCCCCAAAAGGCGCTTTCGCGTGTTTACGGGCATGGTTGTGGGCGCAAGGCCGCCTGCCGGCGGGGAGGTTAGCAGTTGACCCTCCGGGCCGAATGGTCAAGAATCAGGCCCGAAACCAGGGAGCCGGTATTGCTCCGCCATGCAGGGGGGGGATCGGCCATGTCGCGCGCGAGGGTCGCAGTTCCTTGAAGATCACGATGCTGGGTTACAATCCGCCGGCGGGATACTCTGGGGGGCGCTATTATTCATGGATGGTGGCCGAGGGGCTGGCGCTGGCCGGCCACGAGGTGACCTACCTGACCAACCACAGGCCGGCGTTTCTGGGGGATTTCAAGGATTTTCCGGCCCATCGCCAAGTCCGCCTGCGGCTGACCCACGATTTTTTCTGGGACCTGCCGCGCCGGGCGCAGGACCTGCTGATCCTCGTCCCGCATCGCGACCTCAACCCGTCGTTTTACTTCAAGGCAGAAATGCACGCCCGGCTGATCGGGGCGCAGCTGGCCAGCATCAGTTTCGAGACCCCCAACTGGTTTAACGGGGTGGCGCCGGTGGCGCATGACACCGACCTGTGGAAACACTGGCGCCAGCTGGGCCGCCGGATGCGGCTGATCATCTCGCTGACGGCCACCGGGCAGGGCCATGCCCAGAAATGGTTCGGCGAAACCAACGGCACACGCTTCGATTATTGTTACCCGCCGATCAACACGATCGTGGCCGACGCGGTCGAGGAGACGGCGGGCGAGCCGCGGATCGTGCTGTTCGGCCGCTTCAGCAATGCCCAGCACAAGGGGAGCGATGCGATCGACCAGTTGCTCGACCCGGCGATGAAGGGCCACCGCCTGCACCTGATCGTGGGGACGGGCAAGGTGCCCGACGCGATCCGGCAGGGGATCGAAGAGCGCACCCGCGAGCTGGGGATCGGGCTGCAGGTCCACCATGAGCTGACCGACCGCGAGAAATTCCAGCTGATCAAGGGGGCGCGCCTGCTGATGTTCCCCTCGCTGTTCGAGGGCTATGGGATTCCGCCGGTGGAGGCCCAGTATTGCAACGTCCGCTGCGTTGCCTTCGACCTGCCGGTCCTGCGCGAGGTCAACAAGGACGGCATCCGCTACGCCGAGTATGGCAACTATGAGGACTTCCGCCGCCTGAGCGCCGAGGCGCTGGCGGCCGGGCCGCCGCCGGCGGGCCTGCGCGAGGCGATCGAGCCGGTGGCGCGCTTTGAGGCCTTTGCCGACCGGATCGGCCGGGTGATCGAGCAGGGACTGGCCGGGAGGGCGCCCGAGCCGGCGCGGGAGCTGAGTACAAGATGATTGTCTGGACCGACCACTTTCCGACATCCAAGCGTCCACTCGGCTACCTGCGGCTGCTCAAGGCGCGCCACCGCTATTTCGTCCACTATGGCCTGGACCGCTGGGGGCGGCCGGTCAAGCGGCCGGGCTACCAGATGGAGATCCGTTCGTGGCGCGACATGTATCGCGGGCGCCCGTGCTTCGTCATCGGCAACGGCCCCAGCCTCGCCAAGATGGACCTCTCGCCGCTTGCCTCGGAGATCACGATCGGCTGCAACGGGATCTACAAGAGCTTTCCGGAGTGGGGGTTCCATACCACCTTCCTGCTGTTCGAGGATACCGAGCAGACGGAATTGCGGGGGCCGGATATTCACGACGTCCGGGGGCCGATCAAGATGGCCTCGATCTACAATGCCTATGCCTTCGGCGCCGACAAGAACACCTATTTCTTCAACGCACGCCGCGCGGACGGCTACTACTGGAAGCAGCTGGCGCCGAGGTTTTCCGAGGAATTTGACCAGATCGTCTACCTTGGCTCGACGGTCACCACGATCGGGCTGCAACTGGCCTTCCACCTGGGCTGCGACCCGGTCTACCTGATCGGCTGCGATCACACCTATGGCGAACTGGGCAAGCGGTTTCCGCCCGGCAAGCTGACGATCACCGAGGAGAACTACCCGCTGGTCCAGGAGTGCCACTTCTCGAAGGATTACTACAAGATCGGCCAAGTGATCGGCGTGCCCAACGTCGCCATCCAGGAGGCGGCCTATGGCAAGGCGCGCGAGGTCTACGAGAAGCATGGCCGCACGGTGCTCAACGCGGGCGTGGACAGTCACCTTGACGTCTTCGAGCGCAAGCCGTTCAGCGAGATCTTTGCCGGGCGGCGGCTCAAGGTGCTCTTCCTGTCGCACGCGGCGACGCGCAGCGGGGCGCCGCTGAGCCTGCGCACGCTGGTGCGCCACTTCCGCGACCGGATGGGCTGGGAGCCACGCCTGCTGGTGCGCAAGCGCAACGGCGAGATCGGCCCTTTTGCCGAGCTGGGGCCGGCCGACTTCTTTTACAAGCACTTCTACCCCGACCGCGACGGGACCCACTCGCACTCGAGCGGCAAACTGATCGTCAACCATCTCAAGGCGATCCGGCAGAAGGGCTTTCACCCGCGGGCGCTGCTGGCCACGCTGGCCCAGCGTCGCGACCGGATGCGGCGCCAGGCGGCCCACGAGGCGGAGCTGCGCCGCCAGCTGCGCCGCTGGCAGCCTGACTTGATTTACTCCAACACCGCGCTCAACGGCGATGTGATCGACAAGCTGGGGCTGGAGGGGGTGCCGGTGGTGGCCCACGTGCGCGAGCTGGCCGATACCTTCAAGCTGCTCAACCCGGCCCAGCTCGAGAGCTTCCGCCGGAGGCCGGACTATTACCTGCCGGTTTCGGGGGCCGTGCGCGACTACCTGGCCGCCGAGCAGAAGATTCCGACCGAGCGCATGAGCGTGGCGCCGGTCGCGCTCGAGCACGACCGCCTGCGCGAGCTGGCCGAGGCCGTCCCGACCGAAGCCATCCGCGAGCAGCTTGGCCTGGCCGAGGGCGCGCTTCTGATCGGCGGGGTCGGCTACCTGAATGAGCGCAAGGGGCCCGACATCTTCCTGGCGGTGGCGAAGAAGGTCATCGACCAGCTTGGCGCCGGCCAGCCGGTGCATTTCGTCTGGCTGGGCGAGGGCGAGCTGCTGACGCGCCTGCGCCAGCGGAGTGAAAAATTCGGCATCCGCGACAAGGTCACCTTCACGGGGCTGGTGGATAATCCATATCCGTACATCCGTGCGATGGACCTGGTGCTAATGACCTCGCGTGACGATCCGTTCCCGCGGGTCAACCTGGAGGCGGGGCTGTTCGGGGTGCCGATGATCGCCTTTGACGGCAGTGGCGGCTCGCGCGAGTTCGCCGAGGACCAATGCGGGCTGGTCGTCCCGCACCTGGACATCCAGGCGATGCACGCGGCGACAGTCAAGCTGGTCCGCGACCCGGCGCTGCGTCGCCAACTGGGCGACAACGCACGCCGCAAGGTGCTGGAGCAATATGGTGTCGAGACGGTCGCCCCGGCCATCGAGGCGCGGCTGCGCGAGCACCTGCCCCAACTGGCTCGGCGGTTGGATGGCCAGGGCGGCGGCGGCGACTCATGAAGGGTCTCGTCCTATTTCTGACCTATGACCGGGCCAAGGCGGTGCGGGCGCGGGAGTTCCTCTCAGCCTGCCTGGGACGCTGGCGCGGGCTGGACTGGACCGTCGTCGAGATCGACAACCAGCAATGCGAGCGGCCGTGGGAGCCGGCGGCCGCGGCGGCGGGGCGCTGGTTCACCGTCGGCGGCGACAACGACTGCGCCGAATTTTCGGGGCTCGACCGCGGCTGGCACGAGAGCGCCCGGCGGCTGGGTGAGGACTTCGATTTTATCCTGCTGACCAACGATGCCCTGCTCAACTCCAAACCGGCCGATCAGGTCGAGCGGCTGGAGGAGGAGCTGATCCGCCAGGCAGTCAGCGGCGGGGTGGCCATCGGCTGGATCGATACCTTCGCCCGGGTCAGTCCCCGCCCGCTCGACACCTGCCTCAAGCCGATGCGGCTGCTGGGGCGGCCGCTGCGTCGCTGGCTCTGCTCAGCCTTTCTGATCCTGCCGCTGGCCGTCTTCAGGCGGGTCATCCCGCTGGCCGCAGTCAGCGATACGGCGGCGATCTATGGCGATTTCGAGCGACCGTTCCGGTCCGGTTGCGGCCTGAGCCGCAATTATCAGCAATTCCTACTCGATCATCAGGCTCGCAAGTGGTACCGACGCTATCGGCTGAGCGCCGAGACCTTCCCGACCTTCAAGGCCAAGACCCGCTCCATCATCAACGAGCACCTGCTGGCGGTGCGGCTGCTTGCGACGGGGGCGGACTGGCTCGACTTGGGGGCTGCGGCGCGCGAGCGCAAGGCAAACCCCACGGCCCCGCCCGACTTGCGGCGGCTGCTTGTGGCCTCCACCCGCCAGTGGCGCGGCGAAGTCAAGCGTTCGGCGATCCAGTATTACAAGGGCTTGCTGGGGCGCCCGGGGCAGGCGCAGGAAGATGCGAGTGAGCCGACTCGGGGCCAGACGATCAAGTATCCCTTTGGCGCGCGCTCCTTCGATCACGCGATTGAGTCGGCCCACGGGCGGGTCGTGCTGCTGCGGAGTCACGGCCCGGCGGCGATCCTGGCCGTCGATCGCACGCGCGGCGACGCCGCCCATCCCGAGCCGGTCGCCGTTGGTGACGTGCTGTTCCGGCTCGATGTCTCGGGGTTGAATCCCGACCGGCACCACAGCGTGTCCGAGGTGCTGAGCGTCGTCGTCGAGGAAATCGGGTCCGACCACTCGCTCAAGATGGGCCTCCAGTTCCTCGGCCGCAAGCTGGTGCTCCATGCCGGGGGGGAGATCGAGCTGCCCGGCGGGCTGAAGCTGCGCGAGGGGGCACTGGCGGATGCGGCGGGGAGGACCCTGCTGGGCTTGTCGGGCGGCACGGTCGCGCTGGCGGCCGACACCGCAATCGAGCAGCGGCTGATCCACCGTCCCATTGATTTACACGTCACGGCCGACGGGGTCATTCCCAACCATGGCGCCTTTATCCGGCTCCTTGCGGGCGAGGACCTGGTGCTGGAGGGCTTGCCGACGATCGCGACCGAGCAGGCGGCGGTCGGGCAGACGCTGATCCTCGCCAATGCCTCGGCGGGTGGGCGCTCGATCCAATTGATGAGCGATACCCGCCGCCCTGGAACGCGCCTGCACCTGAAGGGCGAATCGCTGACGTTGTGGCCGAGCGACCTTGCGCAGTTCATCTGGGACGGTGAACAATGGGCCCAGCTCTAGGCCGGGGTCGGAGGCAATCGGCAGCATGAATCAGGGGCTTGTCAAACTCAAGGCGGGGCTCGCCTGGTCGGTCAACGGCATAGCGCCGCTGCGCGCGCTCTTCCTGCGCCTGGCACTGGACCGCCGACTGCTGCGCGGGGTGGTCACCGACGGCGCCTTCCTGCAGCGCACGCTCCACGACCCCGACGTCCAACTGGCGATGAAGATCCTGCTGAGCGAGGAAAAGTTCATTCATCGGCTGGTGCTCGACGACCAGGTCCTCGACCGCCTGCTGGTCGACAAGAAATTCATCCCTGAGTTGGGGCGCAAGCCGCGGTTCCTCGAGCAACTGGTCAAGCTGCCGCAGGTGATGACGAGACTGGCCGACCACCCCGCGCTGGCGGGGGCGATCGGCCCGCACGCGGGCTTTGCGGGACGCTACCTGAAGCTGGGCGCCGTGCAGCGCCACCTGCTCGGCGATGAGGCTCTCGCCGGCGCCTATCTGAAGCTGTTGCTCGTCCGCCCGGGGGCGCTTTCTGCCGTGCTGGCCCACCCGGTTTTCGCCGAAGGCATCTGGAAGCACCCCAAGGCGCTGGCCGGCCTGCTGGGCGATGACCGGTTCCTCGCCCACCTGCTGGCAAACAAGCCGGCGCTGGCGGCGCTGGCAAGGCGGCCGGAGTTTGCGGCGGCGCTGGCGGATGATGCGGGTTTTGTCGCCGCAATTATCGATGGGCCGCTGGCGCCGCAGCTCATTCTCGAGAACCGGCAACTGTTAAGCGGCCTGCTGGCGGACGATGCGGCGCTCGATCTGGCCCAGGTGGCGCTGCTCAATTCCGAGACGCGCCTGAGATCGGTGCTGGCCCAGCCGGCGGCGGGGCGGCAACTGGCGCATGATCCCAAACTGCTGGGCCTCCTGCTCCAACTGCCGGAACTGAGCCAGCGGATCATCGTCGATGCGGGCGTGCAGGCGGGGGTGCTGCGCCATGCGGGCTTCCTCAAGCGGCTGGGGCAGGAGACCGAAACACTCGCCCAGGTTCTGACGACCCACTCGCTGCTCCGCATCCTCAAGGAGACGCCGGAGCTGAGCCGGGGCCTGCTCGAGGAGGGGGGCCTCCTGAAGGATGCCCAGCTCCGCGGCCAATTGCTGGCCTCCGATGTCATGCTGGCATGCATCGACCGCAATGTCGATTTCCAGCGCGCGCTGCTGCTCAAGACCGGCATCGGCCGACTCGTGCCGGCGATCCCTGAGCTGGCCGCCCGGATCAGCCATGACCCCCGCTTCGTCGAGCAGCTCACAGGCGACGAGTCGTTCATTGTGCGCTTCATCGCCGATGAAAAGGTTCACCACAAGATCGCGGGCAACGACGCGCTCGCCTCCTCGATCATCATGAAGCGGCTGGGGCTGGACAGGGGCCTCTGGAAGCGCGTCCTCAAGTCGCTCGACCACGACCAGCTGGTCGACTGGCTGCGTGCGGACGAGCCGCTGATGGCGCGGCTGCTGGGCGATCCGGCAGTGACCGAGCGGCTTGCCCGCGATGAGTCGTTCATCGTGCGCTTCATTGCCGACAAGAGGATTCACCACAAGATTGCGGGCAACGACGCGCTCGCCGCCTCGATCATCATGGAGCGGCTGGGGCGGGTCGACGGCCTCTGGAAGCGCGTCCTCAAATCGCTCGACCGCAAGCAGCTGGCCGACTGGCTGCGCGCGGACGAGCCGCTGATGGCGCGGCTGCTGGACGATCCGGCAGTGACCGAGCGGCTCGCGCGCGACGAGTCGTTCATCGTGCGCTTCATCGGCAATGAAAGGGTTCACCAGAAGATCGCCGGCAACGATGCGCTCGCCGCCTCAATCATCATGAAGCGGTTGGGGCAGGACCCGGACCTTTGGAAGCGCGTCCTCAAGTCGCTCGACCGGGAGCAGCTGGCCGGGCACCTGAGCCGGGACGCGGCGCTGCTCGACGGCCTGCTGCACGACCCGATCCTCATCGAACGGCTGGCCGGCGACGAGAGTTTTGTCATCCCCTTTATCAGCCACGAGCGGGTCCACCGCAAGATCGCGAACAATGACGCGCTCTCGGCGTCGATCCTGGGCCGGCGGCTGGGCGGCGACGACGCGCTCTGGCGGCGGCTGGCCAGGGAGCGCCCCTTCCTGGAGGGTCTTGCGGCGCGGCCGCAGGTCTGCCTCTCCGCGCTGGTTGAAAGCGGAGGGATCGATCAGCCCGCAATCCGCCGTGCCGGCGACGCCCGCATCCGCTACGGCGAGCTGCTGGACCGGCTGGCCCCGTGGTTCCTGCCGCTTGACCCGGTCGATCCCCGCCGCCGCCAGGTCGAGCGTGAGCTGACGGAACCGGCAAAGGTTCCCGAGGCCGTCTGCAGCGTCATCACCCGTGGCCGGCATGCGCTGCTCGGGGAGGGGCAGGTCGAGTATACCGATCGTCATTCGCTCTGGACGCAGATCAACGAGATCTTCCTGGACGAAGACTATTATTTCGAGACCGGGCGCGAGCGGCCCGTGATTCTCGATTGCGGGGCGCATATCGGGCTGGCGACGCATTACTTCAAGAGGCTCCACCCACAGGCGCGCGTGGTGGCCTTCGAGCCCGCGCCCGACACTTTCCAGATGCTGTCGCGGAACATCCATGCGCTCGGGCTGGAGGGGGTTCAGTTGCATCAGGTCGCGCTCGGCGGGGCCGACGGCGTGGCCGATTTTCACCTCTCGCGCGATTATCCGATGGCCAACTCGCTGACGACCCGCCGCCACCAGTTCGGTGACACGCTCGAGACCGTTCAGGTTGAGGTCCGGCGCCTGAGCTCGTTCCTCGATGGCCCCGTCGATTTTCTCAAGCTCGACATCGAGGGGAGCGAACAGGAGGTGCTGGCCGAATGTGGCGACGCCCTGCGCCGGGTGCATCACCTGTTCATCGAGATCCACCTGGGCGAGCCCGGCCAGGGCGACCGGCTGCTCGCGATCCTCGCGTTGCTCGAGCAGCAAGGCTTCACCTGCCAGATCGCCAAGGCGCACAATTACCAGATTCAGTCGCAGGTGCGCCCGATGAAATGGGTGCGCCAGTGCTATTCGCTCAACATCTGGGGTGTGAACGAGTCGTTCGGGACCGCCGGCTGAACCGGACAGGTCGGCTCTTTGAGCCGACACTGGGGCCATGGCGGGTCAAAGACCTGACCTAACGCTAGGGTCCGTAGCGGAGTCAAGATGCGCCCCAGCCCCCCGGCGCCGTACCCATTGATTGCCCCCGCCACCCGGCTTTGTTAATCTTTTCCCAAGGGCCATCGGAATCAGCCGCCGCCGCTGGGGCTTTGTCAGGATTCAAGATCCGGGCCCGACAGACCGTAGAGGACTGAAGGCGGAGGGGATTCGGCCAGGTTGCGGCCGGGGCCGCGCGCGCGACAGGATCGAGGATCGTTCGAGGCATGCGCTATTTTTTTCTGTTCTACATCTTCCTGTTGCCGCTGGAGTATATCCATCAGGATAAGATTCCCAAAGGCCCCACGGGCGTCAATTATCAGAACATTACGCTGCTGCTGTTGCTGATCTGGCTGCTGGTGGGCCAGCGGCGGGCCACGCCGGGGGGCGGGGTCGCGGCGACAGCCGGCTCCTTCCTTTCGCCGGCGCTGGCGGCGCTGCTGACGCTGAACTTCCTGGGACGCATCCTGGGCAGCGTCAACTATGACACGATCGCCTCGCCGTTCGTGGTCACCGAGTATAGCTTCAGCAACTTCATGCAGTTCTTCAACGGCATCCTGCTGTTCTGGGTCGTGCTCAAGGTCTTCAACACCCGGCGCCACTTGCACTGGCTGATGGGGGCGATCCTGCTGAGCGCGCCGCTCGTCATCCGTTCCCTGCGCAGCGACCTGGGCGGCGCCAACACCGCCCACTACAGCCACGACCTGCGATTCCAAGGACCCTTCACGAACATCGGCTCCAACGAGCTGGGGGCCTTCATGGTGGTGGGGGCGCTTTTTTTCCTGATTTACGGGCTGCGCGCGAGCCGCCTATGGTGGCCGCGGGCGGCGCTTCTGGGCGGAGCCGCGCTCTACATCTACGGCGTCATCTACAGCTACTCGCGCGCCTCGCAACTTTCATTGATCATCGGGCTTGGGTTGCTGGCAATGCTGCGATACCGGGCAGCGCTGCTGGTGATGCTGGTGCTGTATGTCTCGATGCCGCTGTGGGTGCCCACCTCGGTGCGCGAGCGCTGGGAGATGACAGAGGACGAGCAAGGCGAGCTGGACGAGTCGGCCCAGTCGCGCAAGGATTTCTGGGCGATGGCGATCGACATGTGGGAGACCTCGCCGCTGATCGGCCACGGGGTGGGCGCCTTCCGCGCCTCCACCGGCATGGACACCCACGGCATGTATCATCGCGTGCTGGCCGAGCAGGGGGTGATCGGCTTTGCGGTCTTCCTCTGGGTCTGGCTGGCGCTGATCGCGATGTCGGCGCAGTTGTGGCTGCGCGCGCCGACGGGGCCCGATGGACAGCTGGGGCTGGCCCTGCTGGTCATCACGGTGGCCCTGATGGTGGCCAACATCTTTGGCGACCGCTTCACGCACCTGGTGATGATCGGCCAGTTCTGGGCGCTGGCGGGGGTGGCGGCCCGGCTGCGTGCCCACGTGCTGGGGCAGGCGCCGCTGGACGACGAAATCCCCTCCACGGCCCAGGCCGCGGCCGAGCCGGCCGGACCCGCCCATCCGGGCTGGTGGCAACCGGCGCAGCCGCTTGCGCTCGTCGGAGCCAAGGCCGGCGACCCTCGACTGGGCCTGATGTCGGAGATGCCGGCGCCGGACCTGAAGCTCATGAACTCGCCCACGCCGCCGCCCGCCCCCCCGGCTCATCCAGATTTAAACGTGATCGGACCGCGCCCGGCCAAGCTGACGATCGTCAACCGACGCAAGCCCTGAAGCTTCCCGCTGCTGCGCCCCTTGGATTCTTCATTTATGTCGCAAAGGCCGCAGAGAGCATTATAAGAACGCAAAGTCGTTTCGGAGGCGGTTCGGATGGGTGACATCATGAGCATCATGATGGGCCTGGAAGATCATGATCCAATTCCTGCCTTTGCGACCCTTGGCCATTTCTTTTGCATCTTTGCGAAAAAAAAGATGAAGGATCAGGGAGCGCCCTGCGAGCACCTGTTTGAGCTTGTAATCCCTAAAAAAAGATGACACGAGGCGCCGCCCCGGGCATTCGGCATTGATTCCGGGCGCTTTTTTTGTTACTGGTGGGGGGATTTGGGAGCAGCCGCGCGCTCAGGAGCCACCCAACCACCCGCCAAGGAGATACGATTATGCCGCTTGTCCCCATGCGCCAGATTCTCGATGAGGCCGCCAAAGGCGGCTACGGCGTCGGCGCCTTCAACGTCAACAACATGGAACAGATCCAGGCCATCATGGAGGCCGCCAACGAGACCCACAGCCCGGTCATCATTCAGGCCAGCCGCGGCGCGCTCAAGTACAGCCGCATGATCTACCTGAAGAAACTGATCGAGGCCGCCGTCGAGGAATACCCCCACATCCCGGTGGCGATGCACCTGGACCATGGCAACAGCCTGGCCACCTGCAAGGAAGCCATCGAGCTGGGCTTCACCTCGGTGATGATGGATGGCTCGCTGGCCGAGGACGGCAAGACCCCCAACAGCTATGAGCAGAACATCGCGATCACGCGCGCGGTGGTCGAGCTGGCCCACCCGCTGGGGATCAGCGTCGAGGGCGAGCTGGGCTGCCTGGGCGGGATCGAGGACGGCCATGGCGCCGGGCTCACTGAGGCCGAGGTCGCCGACCACCTGACCGACCCCAACCAGGTCGAGGATTTCGTCGCCCGCACCGGCCTGGATGCCCTCGCCGTCGCGATCGGCACCAGCCACGGCGCCTACAAGAGCATGCGCAAGTGCCCGACCACCGGCCAGATGCTGCCCCCGGCGCTGGCGATGGAGCGCATCCGCGAGATTCACAAGCGCATGCCGCAGTGCCACATGGTCATGCACGGCTCCAGCTCGGTGCCCAAGGAACTGGTCGACCTGATCAACCAGTACGGCGGCAATATGCCCGACACCTACGGCATCCCCGTCGAGCAGATCCAGGAAGGCATCCGCCACGGCGTGCGCAAGATCAACGTCGACACCGACAGCCGCCTGGCGATGACCGGTGCGATCCGCAAGGTGCTGGCCGAGCAGCCGACCAAGTTCGACCCGCGCGACTACCTCAAGCCCGCGCGCGAGGCGATGAAGCAGGTCTATATCGACCGGATGAAGGCCTTCGGGCAGGCTGGTCATGCCACCGATTACAAGGGCATGACGCTGGCCGAGATGAAGGAAGCTTACGGCGTCAACGTCTGACCCGCCGCCCCAAGCGGCAGGATGTGCGCGAGCCGTCCCCATCGGGGGACGGCTCATTTTTTTGTCACGGCCCCGACTGGAATCATGACAAAAAATGTTGCCTTTTGGTTTATTCATGTCTGATGCTTGTTTCGATTTCCTGTAATTGCCGTCAACCGTGGAGATACGAAATGATGCAATTCGGTCGATCCCTGATTTGCTTCCTCATGCTTGTCTGTATCTGGGCGCCGGCGCGGGGGGAGGACCTGCCGCCGCGGCTGATCCATTATCAGGGCCGGCTGACGGACACCCAGGACAACCCGATCACAACCCCCAGGGATTGCTGGTTCTCGATCTATGTGGGCGGGGAGTCCGCCGGCGCCGGAACCGGCCAGCTTCGCTACCGCGAACGTGCTGTGATCCAGCCGAGCCGGCATGGGATCTTTGAGCATGCCGTCGGCAGCGGCGAGGTTGTGATCGGATCGCTGGCCAGCGCCGATTTTGCGACCAGCCAGCCGGTCTATTTGGAAATCGCCATCAACTCGCTCAACGAGGTCCTGCTGCCGCGCACCCGCTTCACCAGCAGCGGCTTCAGTTTCGTGGCCGAGGATGCGGTTGGCCACATTCACCCGCGCTCGCTCTCGATTCGTGGCGTCGGCATGGTCATCAATGAGCAGGGGCGTTGGGTCGGACCGGCCCCGGCCGAGGCAGCCGCCCCTCAGCCACGCATCATCGACATGACGGGCGGCCCGACGGTTTCGGGGGACTTGCTGTCGATCGAGGGCGAAGGCCTGGTCGCGGCGCGGGTCTGGATCGGCGGGCGCGAGGCTTCTGTGATTGAGCGCTCAGCGGAGCGCCTGCTTTGCCAGGTTCCAGCCGGGCTGGCGGCCGGCATGCAGCCGGTCATGTTGTCGGCCGAAGACGGCACGGCAGCCTTGGTGGCCGGTTCCATCATGCTGACCCGCTACCTGATCGCCCTCTCGACGGCTGCCGACCGAATCTGGATCCTGGACCCGGCCCGGCTTGAGGCCGGGCAGTCGCCGCTGGTGGCGCAGTTGGGGCCATTGGGGATCAATCCCGCCGCCGGCGCGATCCAACCCGCCTTCATCCATCACGGCGCGCTGATGCTGGTGCCCGATGGCGGCACCGGGATGTTGACGCTCGATCTTTCGAGTCACCCGCCCCGCCTGCTGGACCCGCTGCGCCCGAGCTCGCCCACGCTGACGATGGCGGTAGCGGTCGACGCAAGCCCTGACGGGCGGCTGCTGGCGGTGGCGGATCGGCAGGCCGGGCGGATCGAAATTCTGCGGCTGACGGCCACCGCGCCCCCTTATGAATTGGGCACCCTTGCGGCGACACCCGAGACCGACCCCCTGCTGCGGCCGGCACTGCCCAGCGGGTATCTGCCTTGCGCGCTGCGCTTTGTAGGCGATGCCCTGTTGCTGGCGCTGGATCATACGCAGGGTGAAGTCGCCATCTTTCAGCGGCAGTCGGCTGTGGCCGGCGAGGTGCGTCCCTTCAGCACCGTCACCCAGCCCGGTCTGAAATTGAACGTCGGCGCTGCCCCGCACCAGTTGCTGATTTCACCCGACCAGCGCCGCGGCCTGACCCTGACCCCGGCGGCGACCAATAATTTCTGGACCTTCGGGATCACCAACAGCGGGCTGTCGCAGGTTCCCATCAAGGCATCGCTGGGCGCGGGCGCTGTCCAGTTGAGCATGCTGCCTGACGCCAAGACCCTGCTGGCGGTGACCCATGACGGCAGCCAGCAGGCCGACCAGCTATCCCTGTGGGGGCTTGGCGAGAGCCAGGTTCTGCTGCTGGGCAGGATGACGGGCCCCGCCACCCGTCCAGGGCTCCACCTGCGTGTGGCGGCGGCCGAACCGGTTGTTGGCGAACTGATCGCCGCCGCAACCACCGAATGCTCGATGATATTTTATCGCCGCACGGGGCTCGTGCTGGACTACTGCGACAGTGCTCCGCTTCAGGGCGGAGAGTGGCCGATGGGTGATGATTTTCTGCAGGTCCACCTGCTCCTCTGGCAGCCCTGAGCGCGGGGGCCATCGGGTGGATGATGAACCGTTAAAGTTTCGTTGGAGTCGGGGCCGATAAGTTGTCTTAACCGGATCGCAGTTTTCGCCGGTCATGTGACAACCCAGGATTGGCAGTCCGTCGCGGAGCTTTAGCGCCGCCGTCGGCATGCATTCCATGGATGGACCCTTGAATCAGACGACTCAATCCCCTGTTTCTTCCGAACTGCTCGAGTGGCTCGATGACGGCTTCATCGCCGTCGACCTTGAATGGCGCATTCTGGAAGTCAATCAGGCCGCGGCGCGCCTGCTTGAGTGCGAAAGCGACCAGATGCGGGGCCGGGCGCTCGAGGCATATATTGGCGAACCGCACCGGCGGCTGCTGCAGCGGTCGCCTGGCGAGCCGATCCGCCCCCAGCGGCTCGTGCTGGTACCTCGGACCGGCGCCCTCACGCGGCCGCTCGAGGTCACGCTACACCCACGCGAGCGGGGCGTCGCCCTCCTGCTGCGCGACGTCAGCGAGACCATCGGCCAGGAACACCGGATCGCGGAGCTGAACGCGACGATGCGGGCCAGCCAGGAACTGCTGCGCCGCAAGAACGACGAGCTGAACCAATCGCTGGAAGAGCTGGAGCGGCTCAATGCCGAGCTCGAGCAGATGGACCGGCTCAAAAGCGAGTTCCTCGCCAACACCAGCCACGAATTGCGCACCCCGCTCAACTCGATCATCGGCTTCCTGCAACTCATCATGGAGGGGCTGTGCGAGAACCGCGGCGAGGAGCTGTCCTACGTCGACAACGCGCTGACCTCGGCGCACCAGCTGCTCGCGCTGATCAACGACATCCTCGATATCGCCCGCATCGAGGCCGGCAAGATGACGCTGGTGATCGGCGACCATGAAATCGAGACCCTCCTGGGCGAAGTGCATCAGATGATGCTCGTGCAGGCGCGCCAGAAGGGATTGGCGCTGAGCGTGGAGCTGGATCCCCAAACCCCGCGCCGGGTGCACGCGGATATCCAGAAGGTCCGCCAGGTCCTGATCAACCTGCTGGGCAATGCCGTCAAGTTCACCGATCAGGGGTCGGTGCGCCTGCGGGTCGGTCGTGACGTGGCTAACAGCGACATGATCCGCTTTCAGGTCATCGATACGGGGATCGGCATTCCGGCGCATTGCCTGCCCCGCATCTTCGACAAGTTCATGCAGGTCGACTCGGCGCCGACGCGGCGCTTTCAGGGCACGGGGCTGGGGTTGACCATCACGCGCAACCTGGTGGAGATCATGGGCGGGTCGATCGAGGCCCACAGTAACGGCGAGGACCAGGGCACAAGCATTGAGTTCGTGCTGCCGGCGGGCGGCGGCCAGTTCGAGCAGGACGACGACACGCCGCATGACCGGGCGCAACTGGAGCGGATGCTGCCGATTTCATTCTGACACGGGGTTTCATACGCATTTGCTTTGACTTTGGAGCTTATTCGGGGCTTGATGGGTTTATTAAATTCAGGTGGAAGCCATCGGTTTCGATTGTCATGAATTGAGGACCTGTCATGAGGACTGTTACAAAAAACAGACGCGGCTTCACGATTGTCGAGGCGGTGGTGGCCCTGGCGATCCTGGTCCTGGGTCTGGCGTTCGTTTATCAAAGCATGATCGACTCCAGCCGGATCGGCCGCCAGCGCGGTGACCAGATGCAGCTGGAATATCTGGCCCGCCAGCGCCTCGCCGAGCTGCGTGTCGCGCCGGCGGGATCGCCTGCCTCGCTGGCCGAAATGGCGCCGCTGGCGATGGGCGAGGATGCCGTGGCCGAAACGGCGGCCAAACCCCGACCCGATGGCGCGCTCGACGTAACCGTCCGCGTCGTCCGTCTTGACGCGCAGGCGACGCTGACCGGGGTGGTGGCGCCATGAAACGCTACAATTGCCAACGCCGCGGCGTGACGCTGGTCGAGCTGCTGGTCATGACCGCCATCGGCACGGTCGCATTCGGGCTGGCCCTGGGCGTGATGACCACCAGCCATCGCTCCGCCGAAGCGATCACGCGCCGCCAGGCGCTGCTCCAGCAGGGGGCGGTCGTGATGGACCAGCTCATCGCCGATATCGAGGCGGCCATCGACCCGGCCGCCTTGGCCGAACCGGTCGTGCCGGCGGTGCTGACGGCGACCGAAATGAATTTGTTGATCCATGACGGCGGACTCCAACGGTTGCGGCTGACGCATGAGGCCGGCGCGGTCCGGCGCGGTCTGGCTCCGCTGGCCGGGGCCGATGCCGCCCCGCAAACACGCTCGGTCGGGTCGGACCTGCCCGAGGGCTGCGAGCTCAGCCTGGCCTTCGGCTATGCGGCGGCCACCCCGCCCGACCGGCGCCCCGACTACCTGGAGACCTGGCCGGGCCCCGGTCTGCCGTCGCTCATCCAGGTCCGGCTCGAGCTGACCGACCCCAACGCCGGCGGCGGCCCGATCGCCTTCCAGAGTGCCGCGATTCCCGGGCTGGCCCCGGCGCGGTCGCAAGACTCCGCCCCGGAGGTGAATCCATGATTTTACCAGGACGCCGGCGTCGGGGCTTCGCGCTCGTCGCCGTCATTGCCGTCATGGCGCTGCTGCTGGTCTACCTGGCGGCGGTGCAGGGGTCGACCCGGCAGACGGTCCAGATGGGCGGGGTGGCCCGCGCACGCGCCGAGCGCTCCGAGGCGCTGGCGTCGGCGGCTACGCTGGTGGCGCTTCAGAAGACCGCCCCGGCAAGCCTTCAACTCGAGCCGATCCCCGGCCGCCCGCTGGCGGCGGAGGTGACGCTGCGCCCGCTCGCGCCGGCGGACCCGCTCTGGCGGCAGAGCCCCGGCCTGGAGCCGCTGCCCGATGACGCCCTGCTGGAGCTGCGTTGGAGCGACCGCCCCGGCGGGCAGCCCGAGCGCGCCATCATCAATCTGGAAGGGCGCCGCCGGGGGCTGGTGGTGCTGCGAGCCGCGGCCGAGCCGGCCGCCTGATCAGGAGGATCACCCGATGCCAACCACCGCCAATCATGCCGAGCTGGTCCCAGAACTGGTGCGCCTGTTCCATGCCGCCGGGCTGCTGGGCGAGGCCGAGTATCAGGCCTGCTTCAAGCGCCAGCAGAAGCACAAGCCGATCCTGGAGGTCCTGACGCAGGATGTCTCGTTGGGGACGCTGCGCGACCTGCTCTACGCCGAGGTGACGCTGCGCGGCAGTCAGCCGGCCTCGGAGTCGCTGCACATGGGCCTGACCTCCTCGCGGGCCGTGGGCGAGCGCGAGCTGATCGAGCTGCTGGCCTTGCAGCGGCCGACGGCGCAGGCGCTGATCGAACCGCTGGCTGCGGACGGCGCATTGGGCGAGGAAGCGGCGCGGCTGGCAATCGAGGAGGCGGCGCGCCGGGGCGCGGGCGATGCTTCCTGGTTGCTCACCGACGGCCATGTAAGCGCCGGTCGGGTGCACGACTGGCTGAATGACGGCCGTTCGCGCCACTCGCGCGCCACGGCACTGATGCTGGCGCTGGTGCTGGCCCGCCACAACGAACTGCTTGAGGAAGCTGACTTCGAGGGGGCGCTGGCACTGCTCGAGCTGCCGGCCGACGATGCCTGCGCGCGCCTGTCCGGGGAGTATGGCCTGACTTCCGCGCTCATCGCCGGCCGCATCGACGAAGGCATGCGCCTGCCCTTTCTGACTCCGGCCGAGGCGGAGCCGGATTCGGGAACGGCGGCCAACTTCCCCATGGATTTCCTCCGCCGGCGTTCGCTGGCCCCCGTCTGGCGACGCGGGCCCTTGCTGGCCGTGGCCACCGCCGAGCCTTTCGACCTGCCGTTATGGGGGTTGTTGCGCTGGGTCAGTGGCTGCTGGGTCCAACCCTTGTTTGCCCCCACCCAGGATATTATTGCCCTGCTCGATCGCCTGAATCGTGGTGCCGCAGAGCCCGAATCGCCGTCCGAACGGCGACCCGAGTCGCGACTGACGCCGCCGGCCGCCCCGATGGCCAAGACGGCCCAACCGGCTCCCGCGCGCGGGACGGCCCGCGCCGAGGTCTTCGTCGCCGATTCGGTCTCGGCCGTCCAACTGGTCAGCTCGCTGATCGAGGGGGCAATTCAGAAGCGCGCCACCGACATTCACCTCGAGCCGCTGGCCGGGGCAATGGGGGTGCGCTACCGGATCGACGGCGAGCTGCATCGCGTGGCAACCGTGCCGGCGGCGCTGATGCAGCCGGTGGTTTCGCGCGTCAAGGTGCTGGCCGAGCTGGATGTCACCGAGCGCCGCCGTCCCCAGGACGGCCACTTCGAGCTGCGCCTGGGCGAGCGGGCGATTGACTTCCGCATCTCGACGCTGCCCGCGGTCCACGGCGAAAAGATCGTCATCCGCATCCTCGATTCGGCGCGGGTCTCGATGGGGTTGGATGACCTGGGCCTGCTGCCCGACCAGCGCCGGCTGTTCGAGCAGATGATCGAGCGCCCCCATGGGGTGATCCTGGTCACGGGCCCCACCGGCAGCGGCAAGACCACCACCCTTTACACCGCGTTGAGTCTGCTCAACGTCGAAAACAGAAATCTGGTCACCATCGAGGACCCGGTCGAATACCAACTGGCGGGTGTCAACCAGGTCCAGGTCGACAGCCACATCGGCATGGGCTTTGCCGAGGGGCTGCGCTCGATTTTGCGCCAGGACCCCGACGTCATCATGGTGGGCGAGATTCGTGACGGCGACACGGTCCAGATCGCGATGCGCGCCGCCCTGACCGGTCACCTGGTGCTCTCGACGCTGCACACCAACTCGGCGCTGGGGACGATCGACGCGCTGGTCCAACTCGGTGCCCAGCGTTTCATGGTCGCCGGCGCGGTGATGGGCATTCTCAGCCAGCGCCTGTTGCGCCTGCTGTGCCCCGGCTGCCGACGGCGCCAGGCGATCCGGCCCGAGATGGCGCGCCAGTTGGGGCTGGAGGAGACGGCCAAGCGTCGGATCTGGCGGCCGGTGGGCTGCGGGGACTGTCTTGGCTCAGGCTATCAGGGGCGCGAGGGCACCTTCGAGGTGATCTCGCTCAGCGAGGAGCTGCGCCCGCTGGTGGCCGACCCGACCGCCGACGCGGCGCTGGTACAGGCCGTGCGCCAGCAGGGGATGATTTGCCTGCGCACGGCGGCGGCGCGCAAAGTCATCGAAGGACGGACTTCGTTTGAGGAAGTCGCCCGCAAGATCTTATTTGAAATCCCGGCAGCCTGATTTGGAAACGAGACCACCGCGGAGGACCTGACCCATGGCCAACAGGAAACAGACTGACTCCAGCCCCGAGCGCCCGGAGGGGGACTTCACGCTGCACGAGGCGCTCTCGCGCAAGGGTCCGGCCGCCGCCGAGGAGCCGCCGCGCACCAGCGGCGAGGCGCTGTCCAGCCCCGCCCCCGCCCCGGCCGAATCGGCGATGGCCCGGCCGATCAGCCTGTGGGGACCCAACAACATGGAGCGGGCGATCTTCTGCCGCCAGTTCGCGACCCTGACCCAGGTCGGCATTCCGGTGCTGCGCGCGCTGCGGATGCTGGCCCAGCGCACCAGCCACGGCAAGCTGCGCGCGGCGATCGAGGAGGCCGCGCTGGGGGTCGAGCAGGGCGAGCCGATCCATCAGGCGATGGCCCGGCGCGAGCGCGTCTTCACCCCGCTGGTGGTCGGGATCGTGCGCGTCGGCGGAATGGGCGGCATCCTGGAGAGCTCGCTGCAGCGGCTGGCCGACATCATGGAATCCAAGGCGCGCATCCGGCGCCAGGTCCGCTCGGCCGCGATGTATCCGCTTGTCGCGCTCACGGTGGCCTTCGCCGTGGTCATGCTGATCATGGTCAAGGCCATCCCGGTCTTCGCGGAGGTCTATAACCAGAGCGAGGCCGAGTTGCCCGACGCCACGAAGCTCATCATGGCGATGTCCGAGTTCCTGGTGGTGGCGTGGCCGCTGCTGGTGGTCGGGCTGATCGGGGGGATCATCGGCCTGGGCGCGTGGGGGCGGACGGCCTCTGGGCGGCGCGCCTTCTCCTGGATCGCGCTGCGGACGCCGATCCTGAGCGGCATCACCCGCAAGATCACGGTCGCTCGTTCCTGCCGCACGCTGGGGGGGCTCGCCTCGGCGGGCATCCCACTGATCGAGGCGATCCGGCTGACCGGGGACACCAGTGAGAACACGCTGGTCGCGGACGCCTGGGCGCAGGTGGCCACGGCCATCGAGCGCGGTGACCGGATGAGCGAGCCGCTGGCGCGCGCGCGCATCTTTCCGCCGTTGGTGGTCGACATGATCGCCGTGGGCGAGGAGACCGGCACGCTCGATTCGATGCTCGGCAAGATCGCCGACACCTATGACGAGGAGGTCGATGCCACGTTGTCGGGGCTGGCCTCGATTGTTGAGCCGGTCCTGATCGTCCTGCTGGGCGGGATCGTGATGTTCATCGCCGCCGCCGTGCTGCTGCCCTATTTCAACATGGCCAAGATCGTCGGCTGACGAGGCCCGCGCCACCGGCAGACTCTCGAATTCGAGTGGGGGGGGACCCCCCCACTTTTTTTTATGGAATTCCAACTGACAAGTGAGCGCAAGAGGGATATATTGCGCTGATGGTCCACGGCGCTGCCGTGGCTGGTGGGGGTGTGCCGTGCCGGGACGGGAGTATCTTCGGTCGGTCCGCACCATTGAAAATAGTATGGTTGGAGCTGGAATGAGTCGCTATCGGATCATGATCGTCGACGATGAGGAAGACCTGCGGCACGTCCTGCGGTTGACGCTGGAGTCGCGTTTCGAAGTCGTCGAGGCCTGTGACGGGCTGGACGCCTTGAGCAAGCTGGAGACCCACGAGCCTGATTTCGCGATCATCGACGTGATGATGCCGCTGATGGACGGCTTCCAGCTGTGCGAGGCGATCCGCCGCCACAAGAGCTTCAAGAACATGCAGGTGATGTTCCTGTCGGGCCACGGCAGCCGCGAGAACATCAAGCGCGGCTATGCGGTCGGGGCCAACCTGTTCATGCCCAAGCCGATCGACCCGGAGCGGCTGGTTCGAAATGTTGAGTTTACGATCCGCCACGAGATGCCGCCGCTGCGCAACAAGCGCTATAGCATTGAGCAACTGCGTCAGATGGAGGCCCCCAGCGGAGGTGGCGAACCGGCGCCCGCGCCCAAGAACCAGCCCCAGGCCCAGGCCGCCCCGACCCCAGCCAGCGGCATTCCCCGGCCGCGCCTGCTGCTGATCGACGACGACGAGGAACTGGTGCGGATGATGACGCTGGCGCTGCGTGAGCGCTTCGAGGTCTTCAGCGCCGCCGATGGGATGGATGCGGTCCAGCGTCTGGTCGATTATGAGCCCGACCTGTTGCTGCTCGACATCATGATGCCGCGCATGAACGGCTACCAGTTTCTGCAGTCGCTGCGCGGCAATTCGGCCTTTGAGCGGCTGCCGGTGGTCGTGATCTCGGCCAAGGCCTCGCAGCGCGAGCGTGACTATGCGGCGCGGCTGGGCGCCAATGCCTTCCTGGCCAAGCCCTACCGGCTCAACCAGCTTCTGCAGGCGATTGAGGGGATCATCGACACCCCCGGCTTCCGCGTGCAGCCCAAGCGGCGCACGCCTGAACAGATCGAGGAGGGCCTCGAGGCCGAAGTGAAGGCGCGCACCGCCCGCGATGAGGAACTGAATCGGCGCAGCCGTTTCGCCCCCGCTTCGGACGCCGGCCTCGACCGGGACCGCGACCGCTGACTATGAGCACGCCTCACGAGACACCCCGGCGCGAGATCGCCCGTTTCATGCGCCGGCTTTACGCGCGCGGCCTGACGACGACCTCGGGCGGCAATATTTCCATCCTGATCGAGGACGACCTGCTGGCAATCTCGCCGGCGGGGCTGGACAAGGGCCGGCTGTGTGCGGACCAGGTCGCATTGATGCGCCTGGAGGGCCGGCTGCTGTCTGGCCCGCGCCCCACCAGCGAGTGGCGGATGCACGCGCGCATCCTGCAGCGCCGCCCCGACGTGCGGGCCATTGTTCATGCACACCCCCCCGTCGCCTGCGCCTTCAGCGCCGCCCGCACCCCGATCAACACGCGCCTGACCGGCGAGCCCTGGATGATGCTGGGCGAGATCGGCCGGGCGCCCTATGCCCTGACCGGCAGCGATGAGTTGGCCGAGGCCGCCGCCGAGGTGGCCGCCGGCGGCGCCCAGGCCCTGCTGCTCGACAATCACGGGGTGGTGGCGCTGGGGGCGACGCTGCTCGAGGCCTTTGACCGGCTCGAGCTGGTGGAGGCCGCTGCCCGCATCACGCTGACCGCCCGCCAGTTGGGGGGTTGCAGCGAGCTAAACCCTGTCCAATGCGCCGAGCTGGACCGCCTTGTCGGCCGCTCCCCCGCGTGATTTGCGCTCCTTCGGTCATCGGACTTGTGTTCCTGAACATGATTCAAGACCGCCCTTTGCGTCCTTTGGTTATTTCCTTGGCCCCTTGGCGACCAAAAGCATCAAGGATCGAGCGCCGCCGGCATGAATCGCAAAAAAAGTTGACTGTTTGCCGGTTTGCGGTTCTGATATGAGTCGGTTTGCTGGCAGGTGACGTGGGCGGCGGGGTGTTTGTTTGCACAGGCGTGGGCACCCTCTCGCTTGGCCGCCGGCAGCCAGCCTTGCCACACCTATCTGAAAACGTGGGCGTTGCGGACGCACCAGAAGTCTGGAGGACCCGAGCATGAAGCAAGCGGCGCGGATGATGATGGCGGTCGCCCTGATCGCGATGGTGGTGGCCGCCAGCGGCTGCCGTTACACGACCAACCGTTACTACGATTTTCGTGATATCTGGGCCGTCGGCGCGGGCATCACCGGCGAAAACCCCGTCACCGGGATTGTGCCCCCCAGCCTCGGCCTCTATCTGGAGCTGACCGAGTTCCTGCACCTGGGCGCGCTGACCCACAACGGCATGACCGCTGAAATGGACCTGCGCGGCACCTTCGTCGGCCCCGAGAGCACGACCCGGTTCGGCTTCCTGTGGTGGCAGTCGCTGCAGAAGTATCAGGACTACAACAACGCTGTCTACATGAACGCCTTCAAGGATGAGCTATTCCCCTGGTCGCAGCGGATGGCCTCGATCGAGATGTCATGGCTCGGTCGTCCGGCCAAGCGTCTGCACTATCAACCCTGGGGCATGCACATGCAGCGCGGCAGCTTCCTGGCGCACCGCGGCTATCAGTACTGGGCCTACTCCGGCGCGCAACTGGCGCTTTCCGACCCGATCCTCACGCACATGGGTTTCATGCTGCGCTTCGGCTTTGATCTCTCCGAGGTCTCCGACTTCCTGCTGGGCGTCGTCTGCGTCGACGCGCTCAAGCGGGACGACCTGACCCGCGACGAGTATGAGATCTTCCGTCGCCGCGGCAAGGATGCACCGTGCGACATCATGGGGATCGAGGTCGTACCGGCCCAGCCGCGCATCTGATTCTCCCCCCCGCGACCCCGACCCGGCCCGGCCGCGCCACGCGCAGCCGGGCCGGTTTCTTTGTCGCAAAGGCCGCAGAGACTGCTCAAAGAACGCAAAGTCGTGGCAAAGGCGATGTTAAGCGGGTCGGAGGGGCGCGATGAACAACCAAGGGTTTGATTGACGGGGGCGACGCGGGGGCGTAAAAATGTGGGGCGGCGGCGCGGGCCGCCGCGACTTTCACGGATTGGCCGACGGCATGGAAATCAAGGTCAACGACCTCCACAAGAGCTTTGGGCCGATCAAGGTGCTCGATGGGGTGACCCTGACCATCCCGAGCGGGGGCATCACCACGATCATCGGCGGCTCGGGCACCGGCAAAAGCGTTTTCCTCAAGCACCTGATCGGCCTGATGGTGCCCGACCGGGGCTCCATTCGCATCGACGACCGAGAGATCGTCGGCCTGAAGGAGCACGAGTTGCTGCCGATCCGCCGCCGCTTTGGCATGCTGTTCCAGGGCGGGGCGCTGCTGGCCTCGCTCAGTTGCGGCGAGAACGCGATGCTGGGCGTGCTCGAACTGGGGCTGGCCGACCGCGAGGAGGCCCACCGCCGCGCCTGCGAGAAGCTGCGCATGGTGGGGCTCGATGGGGCATTCGACAAGATGCCGGCCGAGATGTCGGGCGGCATGATCAAGCGCGCCGCGATCGCGCGCGCGCTGATGATGGAGCCCGAATGCGTGCTGTATGACGAGCCGACCGCCGGTCTGGACCCCCCGCGCGCGCGCCAGATTGAGGAGGTCATCATGGAGGTCAACCAGGCCTCGGGCGCCACCGCCGTGGTGGTCACCCACGACATGGACAGCGTGCGCAAGCTGGCCGACCACGTCTGGATGCTGCACGAGGGCCGGGTGATTTTTTCGGGCAATTACAAGGAGCTGGCCGCCAGCCCCGACCCCCACGTCAAGGAGTTCATCACCCGATGAGCGCGCCCCGCCTGGCGCCCCCTGCGCCGCGTCCCTTCCTTTCCCGGCTCGAGGCCTACACCCCCGGCGAGCAGCCCGACGGCCCCGGCTGGGTCAAGCTCAACACCAACGAGTTCCCCTACCCGGCGGCGCCGGCGGTGCTCGAGGCGATCGTGCGCGAGGCCGCCGACACGGTGCGCGTCTACCCCAATCCCACCAGCGCGCCGCTGCGCGCGGCGCTGGGCGCCCGCCACGGCGTCGAGCCCGACCGCGTGCTGGTCGGCAACGGCTCCGATGAAATCCTGCGCCTGATCGCCCATGCCTTCCTGGGGCCCGAGCGCCCGCTGGCGATGGTCCGGCCGACCTACACGCTCTACGAGGTGCTGGCGGCGCAGTTCGAGGCCCCCGTGCAAGTCCATCCGCTGGAGGGCGAGACCGAGCTGCCCGAGACGCTTTTTACCGGCGACTGGGCTGCCTGCTTCCTGCCCGCGCCCAATCCGCCGCTGGGGACGGTCTTCGCGCGCGAGCGGCTGGAGCGACTGGCCGAGGCCGGCGGGCTGCTGGTGCTCGACGGCGCCTACGTCGATTTTGCGCCCGGCCATGACCCGATCGAGTGGCTGCGCGAGCACCCGGCGGTAATCCATACCCGCACCTTTTCCAAGTCGTTTGGGCTGGCGGGGATGCGCGTGGGTTATGCGGTGGGCCCGCGCCCGCTGATTGCGGCGCTCGAGAAGCTGCGCGATTCCTACAATGTCAACCGCGTGAGCCAGGCCGCGGCGCTGGCGGCCGTCGGGGCGGGTGATTATTATGCCGCCCGCTGCGCCGAGATCATCCAGTCGCGCGAGGCGCTGGCCGGCGAACTGACGCGGCGCGGGTTCAAGGTCGCGCCCAGCCAGGGCAACTTCCTCTTCGCCCGGCGGGCCGATGCGTTCGAGCTCTACCAGCGGCTCAAGGGGCGGCGCATCCTCGTGCGCCACTTCGCCCACAGCGGGCTGGAGCGCGGCGTGCGCATCACGATCGGCACTCCCGCCGAAAACGCCGCGCTGTTGGCGGGGATCGATGCCATCGCCGCCGAGGATTCCTGAGCCCAATGGGGCGCGGGGCGCGCGAAGAACCACCGGCAGTTTGATTTCTGAGGCCATCGCCCATGGAACATGAAAGCCCGGTGCTTTTCGCGGGCGGATCGCTTTTCCCGCCTTTGGCGCACCCGCCGCTGTTGGACGCGTGGGCGTGGTGGGGGGCGCTTTGCGTGATCGGGTTGGCGCTGCTGGCGGGCTCGGGGCTGCCGCCCTGGCGTGGGCGGCGTGGCATGGATGACTGGCTGGCGCGCGGGGCGGCGGGGCTGGCGCTGGTGGCCGCGGCGACGCTGGCGGCGGGCCAGGTCGAGGGGCTGCTCCTCAGGAGCGGGCTCTGGTCGCTGGCGGGAGCGCTGGGCTGGCTGGTGCTGGCCGTCTCGAGCTTTCGCTCCCGCCGCCCGGCGGCGCTTCGCCGAATTTATGGCGCGACGGCCAGCGCCGGCGGACTGCTGCTGGCGGCCTGGCTGGTGGTGATGTTGGCCCCGGCCTTTGGCCCCTCCCTCAACTACGACGCGCTCGAATATCATGTCGGCATCATCCCGCAGGTGTTCGAGGCAGGCCGGTTCGAGCCGATCCCGCACATGATGTATACCCGCCAGCCGATCGCCACAGAGGCGCTCTACACGCTGGCGGCGGCGATCGAAGGTCGCCCCTGGGGCTGGGCGCCGGGGGCACTGCACTGGCTGCTGCTGGCTTTTGGGGGCCTGACGATCGTGCGGTTGGCGCGCCGGCTGGGGGTGCCGGCCGTGTGGCGGCCGTGGCTGGCGTTGGCGCTGCTGGCCCATCCCGTGCTCTTCATCCTGCAGCTGGACCGCATGACCGACTGGACCGGGGTGGCGCTGCTGGCGGCGGGCCTGCTGGCGCTGCGGCGCCCCGTGCGGACGGGGGGAGCGCTGCTGGCGGGGGTGATCGCCGGTGGGGCGGTCGCCGCCAAGTGGACACATGCGGGGACGGTCGCGCTGCCGCTTGGGCTGGTGGCGTTGGCCGGGGCCCGGCGCTTTGGAGCCCGCGGGTTGCTCATCTTTGCCGCCGCCGCGCTGGCGACCTGGCTGCCGTGGGGGCTCTGGAGCTGGCACCACGCCGGCAATCCGTTTTCTCCCTTCCTGGCGTCGCTCTTTCCGACACCACACTGGCCGCCCGAGCGGCTGGCCTTTCTGCTGGGGACGCATGAGCCGCTTTCGCCGCTGGCCGCCGAATACTGGCTCAACCTGGCCGGCCGGCTGACAGGAGGCGTGGCGGGGGCCTGGCTGGCGGCGTTGGCACTCGCCGGTGCGGCCGTGGCGGCGATGGCTGCGGCCGGGCGGCGGCGAATCGCTCCCCAGACGCGCATGGCGCTGGCGCTGGCGGCGGGCGTGCTGGTTGCGCTGCTGCTGTGGGGGCAACTGCGCCATGCTGCCGATCGTTTCCTTGCGCCGACGCTGCTGGCTGCGCTGCTGACGCTGGCGCTGCTGGCGGCGCGGCTGCTGCGGCGGCTGCCCGCGTCGGCGCGTCGGGGCGGACGGCTTGCGGGGACGCTGGCCTTGGCGGTGCTGGCCCTGCCGGCCTTTGTTTCCTTCAACGAGCTGTCGCCGCGCTTCTTCTCGGCCGCGCGCGGCTTTGCGCCGACCGCACTGGGCCGAGTCGCCCCCGAGGAGCACTGGCAACTGGGGCTGGGGGCGACCTCCGCGCTCTTTGAGGCGGCCAATGCCCTGCCGGCGGGCAGCCGGCTGATCGCCCTCAACGAGGCGCGGCGCTACCCTTTCCGCCATCCGGTGGCGCTGGCGTCGGTGTTCGATGCCAGTCCGCTTGCGCCCCACGTGCGCGGCGCGACCGATGGCGAGCAGATCCGCCGCCGCCTGAGGGCGACCGGCTTCACGCACCTGCTGGTCAACGAGTTCGAGCAGGCGCGCATCCTCGAAATTCATCCGCCGCCGCGGCTGGAGCGCGACCCCGAACGGCTGGCGCTGGTGCGCGCGGGCGACCGCGCCGGGCTTGTCGAGCGCTTCCGCGGCGAGACCGAGTTCGCGCTCGACCCGCCCACCCCTGCCGAACGCGCCGCTTACCTGGAGTTCCTGGCGCTCATGCGCGCCCGCGCGAGCTGGTCGCTGGGCGCCACTCCGGCGTTCTGGATCGCCCCGCTCGAGGGTGAATTCGACCTGACATCGGCAAGGTAGGTCGGGTCTTCGACCCGACGCGGCCTCCGCAGTGTCGGCTCGAAGAGTTGACCTTCTCTGCGCCCAAGGCATGCGCGGCGCACGTTTTTGATCTGGCCCTTGCGGCGCGGATCCGGCAATTTAGATGGGCCATGGCAACCGATAACGCAAAGGAGCAGAAAGATGCCGCGACTGATCACGCTGTTCACCGGCCAATGGGCCGACCTGCCGCTCGCCGAACTGGCCCCCAAGGCGCGCGACTTCGGCTATGAGGGTTTGGAGCTGGCCTGCTGGGGCGACCATTTCGACGTCCAGCGCGCCCTGGCCGAGCCCGGCTACTGCGATGCCCAGCGCGAGCTGCTCGCGCGCCACGGGCTCCAGGTGCAGGCGATCAGCACCCACTTGGTCGGCCAGTGCGTCTGCGACCGGATCGATGAGCGCCACCGCGCGATCGTGCCGCCCCACGTCTGGGGCGACGGCGAACCCGAGGGCGTGCGCCAGCGCGCGGCCCAGGAAGTGATCGCCGCCGGGCGCGCCGCCAAAAAACTCGGCGTCAGCATCGTCAACGGCTTTACCGGCAGCTCGATCTGGCACCTGCTGTATGCCTTCCCGCCGACTTCGCAGGCCATGATCGATGAGGGATTTGCAGACTTCGCGCGGCGTTGGCGGCCGATCATGGATGAGTTTCAGGCCCTCGGCGTGCGCTTCGCGCTCGAGGTCCATCCCACCGAGATCGCCTTCGACATCGTCAGCGCCGAGCGCGCGCTGGAGGCGATCGACCACCACCCGGCCTTCGGCTTTAACTTTGACCCCAGCCACCTGGGCTACCAGGGCGTCGATTACGTGGAGTTCATTTATCGGCTCGGCGGGCGCATCTTCCATTGCCACGTCAAGGATGCGGGCTGGAAACAGCAGCCGGCGCTGAGCGGGGTCTTCGGCGGGCACCTGGCCTTTGGCGACCGCCGGCGGCATTGGGATTTCCGCACCCCGGGCCGCGGCCGCATCGACTTTGACGCCATCATCCGGGCGCTCAACGAGGTCGGCTACCAGGGGCCGCTCTCGGTGGAGTGGGAAGACCCCGATATGGATCGCGAGCATGGCGCCACCGAGGCCGCCGCCTTCGTGCGCCGGATCGATTTCAAGCCGGCCGCCGGGGCATTCGATAAGGCGTTCGAGCGCAAGTAGGGCCAAAGGCGAAGGTGCGAGATGGGGCAGCGGCAGTCATTTGAACCGCAAAGACGCAGAGGACGCAGAGGAAGCGCAAAGTGAACAGCCCGGACTATGATTGGAGTTGGGGTTTGACTACCGTGGGTTGATTCCGTATCGATTTTCGCCTGAAACCCAGCCCCGAAGGGGCGACAGCAATTAGCCGGGGGTGACCGAAGGGAACCCCCGGTCTAACGCCGCAGACATCCAAGCCTCGAAGAGGCGGCAGAATCTTCGCAAGATAACAAAACAGCGACGGATAGAGCCCAAGGGTTACGCTTCGCTCACCCCGGGCTTTTCGAACTGTGCCCACCCTATCAGGGTGGAATGACCATTGCCATACCCGGCGGCACTCTCAATACGACATGATTGGTGTCGCCCTTGCCGCGGCCAGGATATGCATTGAAACCGATCAGCCCTTGCGCAGGCGCACGATCGTTTCGATGTGGTGCGTGTGCGGGAAGAGGTCGACGGCCTGGACGGCCTCGATGCGGTAGCCGGCTTCCTCGAAGGCGAGCAGGTCGCGCGCCAGCGTGGCTGGATTGCACGAGACGTAGACGAAGACGGGGGCGCCCAGCTCGATCAGCCAGCGGCGTGAACGCTTGTCCATCCCGCCGCGCGGGGGATCGATGATGACGCGGGCGAACTGGCCGCCGGCCGCCTGACGCGCCAGCGCCAGACCCTGGTCGATCGGGGCGGCGATGAAGACCGGACCCTCGATCTGGTTGCGGCGGGCGTTCTCGCGGGCGTCCCAGATCGCCTCGCGCACCAGCTCCACCCCGACCACATGGGCTCCGGCCTTGGCCGCGTGCAGCGCGATCGAGCCGGCGCCGCAGAAGGCATCGAGCACGCGCTGGCCGGGCTCGATCTGGGCCATCTCGATGACGCGCTGGTAGAGCAGCGCCGCCGCATGCGTATTGGTCTGGAAGAAGGACTGGGGCGAAATCTGGAAGGTCAGGCCGTTGACGGTCTCGCTCAGCTCGGGGGTGCCCCAGCGCCACAGCTCGCGCTCGATGCGCGCGATGTCGCTCATGCCGGTGTAGAGCCCCCACAGCATCCCCTTGAAGCCGGGCACGCTGGCGGCCAGCCGCTCGGCCAGCATCTCCTTGTGGGGCAGCTCGCCCTGGTGGGTGATGATCACGAGGATGGACTCGCCGGTGGTGGCGGAGTGGCGCATGACGGCATGGCGCAGGAAGCGCCGGTGCACGCGCGGGTCATAGGCCTCCAGCCCCTGCTCGCGCACGAAGGCCTGGATCTCGCGCAGCATGATGTCGAACGGCTCGGGCTGGATATGGCAGGCGGGGACCTCGAAGATGCGGTCGAAGCGGCCCGGCGAGTGGAACCCGAGGATCGTCTTGCCGTCGGCATCGGTGCCGAAGCTGTATTCCATCTTGTTGCGATAGCGCCAGATCTCGGGCGAGCCGATGATCGGCGGGACCTCGAAGTCGCGCTGGCGCCCGATGTGGGCGATCGTGTCGATCACCTGCTTCTGTTTCCAGATGATCTGCTGGTCATAGCTGAAGTTTTGCCAGGCGCAGCCGCCGCACGAGCCGAACAGCGGGCAGGGCGGATTCTGGATGCGGAACGGGGAGGGGCGCTCGATCTTCTCGATCACCGCCTGGGCGTGGTTCTGCTTGCGCTTGATGATGCGGGCCGAGACCAGCTCGCCGGGGAGGGCTTTGTCGACAAAGACAACGAAGCCATCGAGCTTGCCCACGCCCAGCCCGCCATAGGCCAGGTCCTCAATTTCAACGGTCACGGTGGCATTCTTGGCGGGAGCCTGCATCGGCGCGGCATTCCTTCCCTGCGAATCTGGGCAGCGCCCTCGGACAGGCGCTGAGAACCATGCTACCACGGCCCCCGCCCGACCCGCCATGGCCGCCTGCGGCCGTCGCCCGAAAATGATGTCAACGCTCCGTTTCCTCGGCCAGCCACTGCAGGTAGGGGCCGCTGCCGGCGGCGATCGGCAGGGCGAGGATTTCCGGAGTCTCGTAGGGGTGGTTCTGGCGGATCGCCTCCTCGAGGGCCGGCCACTGGGCCGGGGTGGTCTTGATCAGCATAAGCCACTCCTGGGTCACCTCGATCCGGCCTTCCCAGCGATAGGTGGATGTGATCGGCCCCAACGTCTGGGTACAGGCGGCCAAGCGCCGCTCCACCAGCAGGCGTGCCAGCCCGTCCGCGTCCTCGGGCTTGTCGAGCGTGGTCATCACGGTGATTGCATCGCTCATGGTTTAGCGCTCCTGAGGGGGTGGCGCCGGCCGTTAAAAGTGCCATCGGCCGGCATGCGGATGCTTGATATGGTTGCCAGTTCGAGTCCGGTCTGATATATGGTGGGGCCTGTCGTCGCGTTGCGGCAAGCAAAAGCGCCATTTTGCGGTTGTCGCCGAGCGGCCTGGCGACCGTTCGGGGGCGCGATCAGCCTGGGGAGAAGATCACATCCATGAAGCTTGCAAGGGTTCGCACGCGCGCCGGTCAGGTGCGCCTGGGCGTATTGGAGGATGACGGTTCACTGACAGTGATTGAGGGTGAGCTGCTCGGTGAATGGCGGCCGGGCACCGAACGGATCGCCGCCGACCAGATTGAACGCTTCCTGGCGCCGATCGAGCCGCCCAACATCATCGCCATCGGCCTCAATTACCGGGCCCACGCCATCGAGAGCGGCAAGGCGATTCCGACCGCGCCGGTCATTTTCATCAAGCCCACCAGCGCGATCGTCGGCCAAGGGGACGCCATTGAACTGCCGGCCGCCGCCCCCGACGAGGTGGACTGGGAGGCCGAGCTGGCGCTGATCATCAAGAAGCGCGCGCGCAAGGTCAGCGAGGCCGAGGCGCTCGATTACGTGCTCGGCTGGACGGCGGCCAATGACGTCAGCGCCCGCGACTGCCAGACGCGGCTGGACCTGCAGTGGGCGCGCGGCAAAGGCTTCGATACCTTTGCGCCGCTGGGGCCGGTGATCCAGACCGAGGGCAACCCCGACGCGCTGCGGATCCAATGCCGCATCGACGGCCGGACGATGCAGGACTCCACCACCGCCGACATGATTTTTCCCTGTGCCACGTTGATCAGCTATCTTTCGCACCAGTTTACGCTGCTGCCGGGGACCGTGATCCTGACCGGAACACCGCAGGGTGTGGGCTTTGGCCTCGATCCCAAGCGCTATCTACGCGCGGGCGAGGTGGTCGAGGTCGAACTGGAGGGGGTTGGCGTGCTGCGCAACCCCGTCGTAAAGGGCTGAGCCGCCGGCAGGCGGAAGAAGCCGGGGACTTCCACAATTTTTGTAACACGATAAGCACGCATCGCATCGGATCAGAAAGGAACCATCATTCATGGAAACGCAGGGCAAGATTTATCTGGCTGATTATTTTATCATTCTGGCCTTCTTCGTCTCCTTGCCTTTGATCGGCGCCTACTTCGCGCGCCGGATGACCAACATCAAGGACTTCTTCAGCGGCGGCGCCAGCCTGCCGTGGTGGCTGTCGGGCGTTTCGTTCTACATGGGCAGCTTCAGCACGATGGCCTTCGTGCTCTACTCGGACATGGCCTATTTCAACGGCATCTCGGCCTTCTTCTACTACTGGTGCGGCGTGGTGGGGGCCTTCACCAGCGCGACCTTCTTCGCCGCGCGATGGCGGCGTGCCTCGACCACCAGTCCGCTCGAATACATCCGCGAGCGCTACGGCGACGCCATGCGCCAGAGCCTGGCCTGGATCGGCCTGCCGCTGCGGATGATCGACAACGCGATGCGGCTGTTCGCCATCGCCACGCTGGTGACGGTCACGATGGGGCTCACCTTCAAGCAGGAATGGGGTCTGGAGATGCTCCGGCCGGGCACCGAAATGTATTGGATGATCATCGTCGCCGGCATCATCATCCTGGCCTACACCTTCATGGGCGGGCTCTGGGCGATCGTGGTCACCGACTTCGTCCAGTTCCTCGTCATCCTCTCGGCGGTCATCGTGCTGCTGATCCTGGCCATCGGCCGGCTGGAGCCCTTCGGCGGGCTGACCAACTTCATCGCCGCCGCCAAGGAGCACGACCCCAATTTCTTCAGCATTTTCAACGAAACCCACTACATGGAGCTGAGCGGCACCTACCTGATCGCCTGGCTGGTGATCATCACGATGAGCCTGAGCTCGGGCTGGGCGCTGGTGCAGCGCTACTACTCGGTCAAGAGCGACCGCGAGGCGCGCAAGGTGGGTTACCTGGCGATGACGGCGCTGATTCTGACGCCGTTCCTGCTGTGGATGCCGGGCCTGCTGGCGCGCGTCTTCATGCCGGAGCTGGACCCCGTGCTGCACAAGGACAAGGTCTACGGCATCATCACCAACGCGCTGCTGCCGGCGGGCATGATCGGCATGCTAATTGCCGCGATGTTCTCGGCGACGATGTCCTCGGTGGGCGGCGACTTCAACGCGATGGGCTCGGTGATGACCACCGACATCTATAAGCTGGCGCGCCCCAACGGCAGCCAGCGCGAGTACCTGCTGGCCGGCCGCGTGCTGACGATCATGGCGGGGGCGCTCACCGTGGTGATCACGCTCTACATCGCCTTCCTGTCGCAGGCGGGGCGCGAGCTGACGCTGTTCCAGATGATGACCAAGCTCTTTGGCATCTTCCTGCCGCCGATGGCGATCCCGATGCTGATCGGGCTCTACAGCCGCCGGATGAACAGCGCGGCGGGCCTGTTCGGTCTCTTGTTTGGCATCACCACCGGCATGGCCGCCTTCTTCATCAACTTCAACGCCAGCGCCTTCGGCGTCGTCACCCGCGACATCACCGTCTGGCGTCGGGCCAACCCTTGGATGGACTACGAATTCAGCTCCCTCACCGAGTGGCTTGTCTATAACCTGGGTGAGACCTGGCTGATCACTTCGCTGACCATTGCCACCACGATCATCGGCATGATCCTGGGCAACCTGCTGGTCAAGGACAGCAAGGACCGCGTCCGCCAGATCGACACGCTGTTCCAGCGGCTCGAGCGCAGCGAGGACGAGGTGATTGCCGAGCGCGAGGAGAAGCTCAAGGAAGTGGCCTTCACGCCGTTCCCGATCATCGCCTATGTCTTCGGCGGCTTCTCCATCGTCTTCATGTTGCTGCTGACCTTCTTTGCCGATGGAGCGGCGGAGTGGGAGTATAGGGTCGGCTACATCACCGGCGTCTGTATGCTGCTGACGGCCATCGGCATCTGGGCCCTGCAGTTCGTTGTCGTCAAGCCGCGGCGCCCTGCCGCCGGCAGGCCCGAACCGCAGAAGATCGGCACCCGTGTCGACTGAGGGGACGCCAAACGGAGGGGCGGGCGAAATGCCCGCCCCTCCAGCATTTTCCAAGACCAACCAGAGGAGCCGGGCTGATGGCTGACAAACTGCGAGTAGGCATCATCGGGGCGGGATTCCAGGGCCAGACCTATGCCGCCACGGTGGCGCGTCACCTGCCCGAGGCTGAACTGGTCGCCATCGCCGCCGACGCCGGCGCCGAAAAGGTCGCCGCCGAGTATCAGATCAAGCAGTTTCCCGACTGGCGCCAACTGGCGGCCAGCGACCTTGTCGATGTCGTCATCGTGGCGACCCCGCAGTCCACCCACGCCGAGATGGGCGTTTTTCTCGCCGAGCATGGCAAGCACATCATGCTCGAGAAGCCGATGGCGCGCACCGTCGAGGAGTGCGACGCGATTCTTGAGGCCTGCCGCAAGGCGGGGGTCAAGCTGTCGGTCTCGCTGACCCAGCGCCACCGCGTCTGCAACTGGCGCACCCGCGAGGTGCTCGACTCGGGCCGGCTCGGTCGCGTGCTGCAGGTGCGCTCGGTCAGCATCAACGCCGGCACCAAGGCCACGATCCCAGCCTGGAACCTGGCGCCCGAGCAAAACGGCCTGATCCTGGGCCACAGCATCCACCACTTCGACGCGATCCGCTACTTTACGGGGCAGGAGCCCAAGACGGTCTTCGCCCGCCTGCGCAACCTGATGCCCGAGCTGCCCTCGGACGGCACGCTGGACGCGATGATCGAAATGGCGGACGGCTCGGTGGCCACGATCCTGAGCACGTGGGAGGCTCCCAAGCCGGGCTTCCCCAGCGAGCCGTTCAACCACTACCTGATCTGCGAGAACGGGGTGGCGGTGGTCAATGCCTACACCAACGCCAAGGTGGCCGTGCGCGACGGCGAGTTCGAGGAAATCGCCGTCCAGCAGCCGATCGACTGGGCCGGCAAGGGCTACCTGGACGTGGTCCGCCTGGAGTCGTTTACCCGGCACCTGCAGTCCTTCTTCCAGGCGATTCTGGAGGATGTCGAGCCGCCCATCACCGGTTGGGATGGACGCCAGGCCGTCGCCATCTGCATTGCCTGTTATGACTCGAGCCGCACCGGCAAGGCGATCGAGTTGAGTTGAACGGGGCGGCTGGAGCGGTTATCATCCGCCCCGTCCCCCCCTTGAGGAGAGTTTGTCAAGTTCCGGGGCCCGGGCCCAATGACCCGCGTCTCGTTGTCCGCTCCGCCTGTCGCTGTCGGCTGCCGCTGTTCATCTGCCGCTGTTCCGTTCCGGCTGCTGCTTTTGCTGTTCGTCGTTCGTGCCAGTTCCCAAGGCCTTCAGTCCGCTGACGGGCCGGGCCCCGGTTTTTTTCTCGCGCAAAGCCGCAATGTTTCGTTCCAAAGAACGCCAAGTAGGCAGGCCGTTGGTTCCTGGTGCATCTATCGCGCAGCAGGATTCGCCATGCGAGATTGGGCGTAGGCCTGAAGCTGGCCGAGGCGAGAAAGCCCCGTAGGGGCCAGATAGCTCCGTCAGGAGCGACATGTTTTTAGAAACTCGCATTATTCTGCCCAAAGCTCCTTTGGGAGCGACATGTGCAGCTTTCCCTCGTTGTAAACCATGTTTTCCATTCACATCATCTTCGTTTGAAGGACCGACGGCGGCACATGCCGCTCCTGACGGAGCTTGAGGGAAGGGGAACGGCCTTGCTACAAACATGCCGCTCCTAACGGAGCTAATGGCTCCTCCGTCTGACAACGGAGCTCTGACCTGTGGGCGTTCTTCATTTGCGTCCTTGATCCCAGCTTGGCCCCCTTAGCGACAAAAAACCGCCCGTGCTCCCGTCAGCCAGCTTCATGCTGTGGTATCGCCCATATCCATATCTTCCTCAACCTTGCTCCGCAATCGGCCGATGAGGTCCTTGAGCGGTGCCAGATGAACCGAGGGCCGCCGCGCGTCCGTGGGGGCGCGACCATCGGAACAGTTGGGCGAGATGACGATCGTCGATATCGGCAAGGGCCAGCAGATCAGGATTCCGGCGCTGAAGCTCAGCAACGGGGAAACCTTCCTGGGCAGCCTCAAAATCAGCGACGGCGAGACGATGATCATCGAGCTGCCGTTGAACCACGCTGGCCGCATCCCCGATAAACTCGAAAAAATTTACGCGCTGGCCTGGGAATCCGACGGCATCCAGCGCAGTTGCCAGTTCCGGTTGCGTGGCCACAGCGCGCGCGAACTGGTGGGCCAACTGATCGTCCAGGAGCGGCGCGAATCACCCCGCCTGCGGCTCGACATGGACTTGCAATATGAGCTGATCGCGCCCGAGCACGTCGGCGAGGTCGGGGAGGAGGTTCTCTCGCGGGTCCTCAACAGTGAGGATACCTCCTTCGAATCCAACCGCCTGCTGCGCACTGGCGACGACCCACTGGACCAGCTGCGCGAGGAAATCGTCTTGCTGCGCGAACTGGTCCACGACCTGATCGGCCAGGTGGCGGACCTGAAATCCGTCGTAAGCGGCGAACAGCGCGGGGCCGAACGGCTGCGCCAGCCGCTGGCCGTGATCAACTGTTCCAGCAGCGGGGTCGGCTTCATCACGGCCCAGCCGATCACCGGTGGCCAGTGCCTGCGGCTGCGCCTGCGCCTGCGAATGTCGCCGCCGCTTCAGATCGAGGCGCTGGGCAACGTCGTGCGCTGCGCGCCGCTGCCGCGCCAGCCCGGCGATACCAACTCCGAACGCTATGATATCGGCGTCACCTTCACGCATATCCATGAGTCCGATCGTGAGCGCCTGATCCACTGCCTGTTCAAGGCCCAGCGGCGCCTGCTGCGCGACAGGCACGACGCGCGCGAGGCGATGAGCGAGATGCAATGAGTCACGAGCAGGGCGGCGGGCAAAAAAATCTTTCCCGCACGCTCAAGAATCATCGGCGGCCGTCCGTAGAGTAATGCAAGTCACGGCACAGTGAGTGCGCGGCCTCGACAAGGAAGTCAACCGGCCATGTTGATACTGACAAGGAAGTCCGGCGAGGGGATTCGGATCGGCGACACGGTCACCATCAAGGTGATCGAGATTCGCGGCAACCAGGTGCGGCTGGGCGTCGAGGCGCCCCGCAACATCAGCGTCCACCGCGAGGAAGTCTATGAGCTGATTCGGCAGGAAAACGAAATGGCCGCCCAGTCCAGTCCGGCGAGTCCCGAGATGTTGACCACCTTGTGGAACAGCAGCCGCGACACTGGGGAACGCACGCCTTGACGATGCGCGCCCATGGGCGCGGGAGGACAAACACCCGATGAAGTTCACAACCACGCGTTTTGGCGAGATCGAGTGCGACGAAGATGTTGTGATGCATTTTCACGACGGCCTGCTCGGGTTTCCCGGCGCCTGCCGCTACATTCTGCTCGAGCACGATGCCGACGGCAGTCCCTTCCGCTGGCTCCAGTCGCTCGACGACCCGGAGCTGGCCTTCATCGTCATCGACCCGCTGCTGGTCGAGCCGCGCTACCAATATGAGATCGACCGCGACACCGCCACGCTGATTGGCACCGACGATCCTGGGCGCTGCGCCGCACTGGCGATCATCCGCGTGCCGCGCCAGGCCCCGGTCCAGATGTCGGTCAACCTGAAGGCGCCGCTGGTGATCAATGCCGAAAACCGCCGCGGTCGCCAGTTGGTGCTCGGCTCGAGCGTCTACGCGATCAACACCCCGCTGTTTCCTGAAGTTTTCGAGCCGGTGTATGAGCCCCAGCGGGCGGTCTCCTGAGGCCGCCGCCGGGTAACGGGCTGCACGCCGCCCGAGTAATGAGTTACTCATTACCCATCGGGCGGAGCATCGGCGGGCGACTTGACGGGGCTGGCGCAGGCGACTGAACAACATGGAAAACATTTGAAAGACAAGAGTTGAGCAGCGAAAGGAGAAAGGCCGGGACCGCCCGCAAAATGACAATGAAATTTGGCATTGGCTTTGCTGCTAGATAACGGCAGAGCGAATTCAAGGGATCCAACGACTGATCCCGGAATGCATACACGGAGGTGATTTCGATGAAACTGTTCCGGAAGACTCGCAAGGGCTTTACGCTGGTGGAAATCATGATCGTCGTGGCGATCATCGGCATCCTGATCGCGATCGCGGTCCCCGGCTTCGTCCAGGCCCGCACCCAGTCACGCATGCGTGCCTGCCAGGAGAACCTCTCCAAGATCGATGGCGCCAAAGAGCAGTGGGCGCTGGAGACCAATGCCGCCCCCGGCGCGACGGTTGACATGACGGCGCTGGTTGGCAACAACAGCTACATCAAGCGTACGCCCGAGTGCCCCGGTGGCGGGACCTATACCGTCCAGACCATCGGCACCGACCCGACCTGCAGCCTGGCGGCCGATGGTCACACGCTGACCTCGCTCGGCGCGGCCGCGGCTGAGGCGCCGGCTGCCGGCTAAGTTAAACCGATGGCCAACGGGCGATAGAGCATCAGGATCGATACTCTATCGCCCTTCTTTTTTCTCCGCGCACCCTTTTGTGGATCAAGGATGATGAACATGAGCCGCAACCCGATCAACTTCAAGCCCGCCCGCGCCGGTCGCGTCCGCGGTTTCACGCTGGTGGAGATCATGATCGTGGTCGCGATTCTGGGGGTCATCCTGGCCATCGCCGCCCCGACCTGGGTGCGCCAACGCATGCTGGCCCAGCAGCGCGTCTGCCAGGAAAACCTGTTCAAGATCGAAGGCGCCAAGGAACAATGGGCGCTCGAGACTCATCAACCCATTGGCACGGCGGTGCTCTGGAGCCATTTGGTGCAAGGCGACGGCAGCGGTTACATCAAGCGCCAGCCGGAGTGCCCCAGCGGCGGCAGCTATGAACTTAACAACGTCGGCATGCTGACTGCCTGCACGACGTTGACCCCCTACAACCATAACGATGCGCCCAAAGTGACGCCCGAATAAGACTTTCACCCTCCCATCCTTCCAATCCGTCTTGCTTACTCCTTCCTCCCGCCCCCGACCCCGGTTCCCCCACCGGGGTCATCCTTATGGGACGCCGTCCTACACAGTATTTCAAACTTTGGTCAGCAGAATTATAAATCAGGCGTAATTTTAGCTTTCCTTTTCTGTCGATTCATAATACAAAGTGACGGCATTGATGGATTACGTTTGCTCGCGTATCTTGGATGCCCAGCCATGACCGATACCATCAGCCCACCCGAAAGATTGATCCAGCGCGTCACCCAGCAGGATATCGCCCGTGAGTTGGGCGTCTCGCAAGCCACCGTTTCGCTGGTGATGGGTGGGTCCAACCAAGCACGGATCAGCCCCCATCTGAGCCAACTGATTCGGGAAACCGCCCGCCGGATGAACTATCGGCCCAATCTGGCGGCGCGTCAGCTCGTCGGCAAGGGCAGCCGAATGGTTGGCGTGATCGTCGGCCACCCCACCGACACCTGCCAGGCCTTGGCCGCCCAAGCCATCGCCGCCGGCCTGTTCCGTCGCCAATACTTTGCCTTCGCCTGCCATGGCGGCCGCACACCCGAGGAGCTGGCCGATTGCATCAATCAATGTGCGTCCTGCGGGGTGGACGGCATTATCAACCTCGATCCCGCCATCAGCGGCCATGCCCCACGGGCCGAGATGCTTGCCGACCAGTTCAGCTGCCTGGTCCACGCCGCACCGACGCACAATGGGGCCTGCAGCGTCGTGATGGATGAGGCACATGGCCTCCGGCTGGCCGTGCATTACCTCCACGAACGGGGCCATCGCCGGATCGCGGCGGCGGCTCCACCTACAGGCTGCGGCCATTTGGTGGTCAACCCGCTCGATGGCTACAAGGCCGAGATGGCAAGCCTGGGGCTTGACGTGGAACCGGGGTGGATTCATGAACCCGAGGCCTACCTCCCGACGCGCCAGACGGCCGCCGCGGCAGTCGAGCAGTGGGTCGCCGCCGGCGGCGTCACCGCGATCATCGCCGGCAATGATTATTGGGCGATCGGCTTGATGCAGGAACTCAGGCGGCGTGGCCTGCGTGTGCCGGATGACGTCGCGGTGATCGGCCAGGGTAACCAACCCGCCGGCCAGATCCACGAGCCGTCGTTGACCACGATTGACGTCCGCCGCGTGCTGCTGGCCAAGCCCCTGATCGAGATGCTTGAACGGCTTGTCAGCGGTCCCGAGATTCCCTCCCCCGAGCGCCGGTTGCTAATCGAACCGCGGCTGATCGTGCGCCAGTCCGCCTGAGCGATAAAAAAATTCCTCTCCGCGCTTCCTCGGCGCCCTTTGAATTGTTGCATTGCAATCTTCCGGTTTGCTGATTGGTGCTTGATTCTCCCCCGCCGGTTGCGCCATCGTAGAATCGTTTACAAACACACTATCAGATTTTGGATCAATAGATGAATCGTTGGACAGCCAGAGCAAGAGGGGCGGCGGGTAAGTTTTTTGGCTCGCTGCGCCGGCTGCCCAGCCAGTTCCGCCAGCTCGAGGCGCGTATCTGGACGATGCCCGACGATGCCTCACACGGCATCCGGGCCCATGGGCAGCGCTGGCTGCAGGTGCTCGATCGCAGCTTCCGCAACTTTCTCGCCAACGACAGCCTCAACAAGTCGAGCACGCTGACCTACACCACGTTCCTGACCTTCATCCCGCTGCTGGCGATCATCCTGGCGCTGCTCAAGGGCTTCAATCTGCTGGAGTCCACGCAAGAGGCGATCCGCCGCAGCGCCCACCAGATGCTTGCGGCCACCGGTGCCACGATGGCCGCCCACGAACGCATCATTGAATTGATCGATCAAATATTCCTGCTCGTCGGCACGGCCCAATTCACCGCCTTGGGGCCATTCGCCGTCGTCGGCCTCACCGTGACCGTGCTGACGCTGATGTCACGCATCGAGGCGGTGATGAATGACGCCTGGGCCGTGCACAAGTCGCGCCCGCTGGCGCGCAAGCTGTCGGACTACATGACGCTGATCCTCGTCCTGACGCTGCTGCTGGTGGCGACCACCGTGACCACGCGCACCTCGATCGTCACCTTTGAGGGCCTGCTGGCTCGCTTCAACTCGCTGCAAGCGATCCTGCTGAGCTTTACCCCCTACCTGATCATCTGGATCGCCTTGATTTTCATGTTCTTCTATATCCCCAACACGCGCGTGGCCTGGAAATCGGCGATCATTGCCGGCCTGCTCGCGGGCCTTTTGTTTCACGTCAACCAGTTGCTCTTCCTGCACCTGTCGGCGACGTTCATCGACCGCTACCGGGCAATCTACGGCGGCCTGGGGGTCATTTTTTTCCTGTTGATCTGGGTCTGGGTCGCCTGGTGCATTGTGCTGTGGGGGGTCGAGGTCTGCAGCACGCATCAGAACTTGCGCGACTGGCGTCGGCGGCGCCGGCCATGGCGCAATACCCCCGCCGAGCGCGAAACCCTCGCCTTGCGGCTGGCGGCGCTGCTGGCGGGGCCGATGCTCAACCTGGAGAGCGAGCGCGCCCCGCTCGACACCGGCCAGCTTGCCGATGAACTGAAACTGCCCCCGCAGCCGGTCGCCGAGATGCTCGAACTGTTCGAGGGTCAGGGACTCGTCCGCCGCGCCGACGATGGCAGCTATCTGCTGGCCCGTGTGCCCGACTGCATCAGCGCGCTCGACATCCTGCGGCTGGTGCGCCACGGGCGGAACCGGCCCCTTCCCCCCGCCGATGACCATCTGCGTGGGTTGACCGAACAGGTCTCGGCCGGACTGGCCAGTCAAAGCATACGCGACCTGGCCGCCCTGCAGCTCGAGGAGATCCATACGTTTAATTATTAATTGAAATGGCGGCACCGGCGCGGCTTCAACCCGCCTGGCTTGCCAGTCGGGCGCGTGCCTGGGCGATCGTGGCGGTGGCGGCGGCGCGTTCGGGGTCTTCCTGAATTTCCTTCCAGCGATGGCAGCGCACCTGCTGGCCGGTCAGCACCTCGGTCAACTGCTGGGGCTCGCGGCAACCCTCGCCGGCGAAGGGGCAGCGCGGGTGAAAGCGGCAGCCCTCGGGAAAATGCGCCGGATCGGGCACGCTGCCCGGGATCGGGTGGATCGGCTGGCGGCGCGCCACCCACTCCAGCCGCGGCACCGAGCGCATCAGCCCCTGCGTGTAAGGGTGCAGCGGCCGCTCGAAAAGCGGTGTGGTCGCCGAGGCCTCCACGATCTGGCCGGCATACATGACCGCCACGTGATCGCTCGTCTCGGCCACAACCCCCAGGTCGTGGGTGATCATCATGACGGCGGAGTTGAACTGCTCCTGCAGCTCGTTCATCAGCCGCAAAATCTGCGCCTGCACCGTCACGTCGAGTGCGGTGGTCGGCTCATCGGCAATCAGCAGGTCGGGGTTACACGCCAGCGCCATCGCGATCATGACGCGCTGGCGCATGCCGCCGCTCATCTGGTGGGGGTATTCGCGCGCGCGGCGCGCCGGGTCGGGGATGCGCACCTGCTTGAGCATCTCGACGGCGCGGTCAAATGACTCGCGCCGGTTCAGCTTCCAGTGCACCTGATAGACCTCGGCCACCTGTGCGCCGACGGTGAAGACCGGGTTGAGCGAGGTCATCGGCTCCTGAAAGATCATCGAGATCTCGGCCCCACGCACGCGGCGCATGTCGCGCTCGCTGAGGGCCAGCAGGTCCCGACCTTTGTAGATGATCTGGCCGCCGACGATCCGCCCGGGCGGGATCGGCACCAGCCGCATGACCGACAGGGCCGTCACCGATTTGCCGCAGCCGCTTTCGCCGACGATGCCGAGGTTCTGGCCGCGCTCCAGGCTGAAGCTGACCCCGTCGACCGCCCGCCGGGTGGCATCGCGAGTCACGAAGTGGGTCTGCAGGTCACGCACCGTGAGCAGCGGGCTGCCCGCCCCGGCCTCATTAAAGAGGCCCGGACCGCGCCCCCCATGCTCCCTGTTGTCTTTACCCGTCATGCAAGCATCCCATCCCTCACGCTGGCGGTCCCCCCTGCTTTGTCACAGGCGAACCGCGCTTGGGATCCATCTTAGCATCCCAGCCCCCAGCACAAAGCGCCAAATGCGTCCCGCGGTGGGACCCAGCTCATGTGGGCCCCACCGCGGATCAGCTCAGGGCCGCTCCTCGAGCTCGCCGATCCGCACCAGCGGCGGCCGGTTGAAGACCGCCACGCTGCGCGCCACATACTGCTCGAACGCCGCCGGCGTGTTGTGCTGGTAGCCATCGCTCCAGCCGCCCAGCATGATGTAGTCGAACGCCTGCCCCGCCGGGACGGCGAAATGCAGCAGGTGGTTGCCGTCCTGCGCCTCCATCGAGTGATACTGCGCCCCCAGTTCCTCCTTGACGGCAATCGCAATCCCGATCCAGTCAATCATGTGCTTCTCACCCTCGGGCAGCGCCGTGTTGACGTCGAAGACATCCAGCTTGTGCCCGTGCGAGACGACCGCCCCGCCGCCCACGCGGGCCTCGGTTTCGTTCATCATCTTGCGCATCCCCACCCCCAGCCGCACGTCCCCGTCCTCGTGCATCAGGCGGGTGAACTCGGTGCGCACGGTCGAATAGTTCTCATGCGCATAGGCGGTGAACCACTGGCGCAGCTCATACGAGCCCGCCGCCGTGTTCCAATTCATCGTGTCGACGCGGATCATGCTGCGCAGCGGGCCGTTGACGATGACGTGGAACGCCGCCCGCGTGTCGAACATCGGCCCGCGGCCGAGGTTGGTGCCGATGAACCGCTGCCCCGCCAGCTCGGGCGCCTCCGTCGCAAATCGCGGCCGCGCCACCCGCTCGGGCTGGGCCGGGTCCTCCAACACGCAGATGCCGCCGGTGCCGAAGGTTTGCGCCACCCACATGATGTCGTTGCCCGTCTCCATCGGTGCCACGTGCCCCGAGATGTTGAGTGTGTTCTCGTGGTTGGCCACCAGCGCCGGCCGCCGCTTGGCATACATGTCGACGCTGTCGATAAACCAGAGCTTCCAACCGATTGACTTGGATTCCCACCACGGCACCGTGTGCTTGCCATAGCTGCCGATCTCGGCGTGGGTCTCGTGCTCATAAAGCCCATGGCGGTCGGGGCCAAAGTAGATCAGGATCGGCCGCGTCTCCCCCGCCTTCAGGTTTGGCACCTGGAAGAACAGCTCGTCCCAAAGCCCGTCCTTGTCCAAGTCGTCCATCTGGTAGACCAGGTGCAGTCCGTTCTCGCCGCGGCCCTTGATGACCGTCCCGCGCCGCCAGATCTCCTCGGCCGGCGGCTCGGCCTGCGCCGGCAGCGTCGGGTCCACCGGCGTGATCCAGTCCTCGTAGAGGTTGTTGATCGGCAGCTCGCCGCGGCGAATCACCACCGGCGCCTGGGGCAGGTCGAAATCATGCGGATTGCTGACCTCCACCAGCACCCGGTGGCGGGGCTCATAGCTCAGCGTCGGGTCCGCCGCCGGCCGCAGGCTGACGGCATAGGAACGGTACCAGGGCCACTCGGCCCCGCTCGCGGGCGCCAGCAGCGCCAGCCCCAGAAGCAGACTTAAAAACGGCCGCATGATCAAGCCTCCTCCGAAAATGTTTCCTCACTGCGGGCCACGATAACAAAAAGCTTTCCAAGAATGAACAGCTTTTCCATTAGGGGAACGGTCTTGACTTTACCGCCCGATGATTTTACAAAGTATCCCGACCGCTGAAGCGGCCCAATGGCCTCACTCATTTTTTTGCCTTCTGAGGATTGCCCGCCATGAGCAAGGTTCCCGGTGTTGGCATTGTCGGCGGGGGCATCTGGGCCCGCCACCACATGAACGCGGTGCGCGACCTCGAGGCCGACGGCCGCGGCCGCCTTGTCGCGATGTGCGCCCGCACCCAGGAGACCGTCGACAAGGTCACCGCCGAATGGGGGATCGCCGGCACCCGCGACTACCGCGAGCTGCTGGCCCGCCCCGATGTCGATTGCGTCATCATCAGCACTCCCGACCACCTCCACCGCGAGATGACGATCCAGGCGCTCGAGGCCGGCAAGCACGTCCTCTGCGAGAAGCCGATGGACCTGACGCTGGAGGGCTGCGACGCGATGGTCGAGGCCGCCGACCGCACCGGTAAGCTGCTGTTCCTCGATTTCCACAAGCGCTTCGACCCCGTCCAGCAGAAGGCCCGCGAGATGATCCTCTCCGGCCAACTCGGCGCGATCCAATACGGCTACTGCTGGATGGAGGACAAGATCATCGTCCCGCGCGACTGGTTCGCCAAATGGGCCGACCAGACCACCATCTTCTGGTTCATCGGCGTCCACCAGGTGGACATGCTGCGCTGGACGCTGGGGCGCGAGGTCGTGCGCGTGCGCGCCCGCGGCTGGAAGGGCAAGCTCGCCTCCATCGGCCTCGACACCTATGATTCAATCCACGCCGAGCTGGAGTTCGACGGCGGGGCCGTCTTCGGCGTCGACGTCAACTGGATCACCCCCGAGAATTTCCCAGCCGTCGTCAATCAGGGCGCCCGCTTCGTCGGCAGCGAGGGCCTGCTCGAGCTCGACACCCAGGACCGCGGCTTTGCCGGCTCCTGGGGCGCCGCCCCCTGGCAGACCCTCAACATCAACTCGGCCCATGTCTACGAGGACTGCCTCGGCCGCAAGACCCACGAGGGCTACTTCATCAACCCCACCAAGGAGTGGTTGCGGCTGGTGGAGCACCTCATGGCCGGCGGCGAGCTGAAGGCGCTGGCCGGCAAATATCCCGATGGCCGCGACGGCCGCGAGGCCACCCGCGTCGCGCTGGCCGTCCATCAAAGTCTTGAGCAGGGCGTTTCAGTCGAATTGTGAAAGAAGGGCAAAGGATCATGAGCGTCAGCGACACCCAATCAACCACAAAAAAAGGCACCGGGCGGGTGCTCGACGGATTGCGCGAAGGCGGGGTCCGCTGGTGGATCCTGTTGATGCTCTTCTTCTCGACGGTCAACAACTACCTCGACCGCCACGTGCTCTCGGTGCTCGCGGTCTACCTGATGGCGGACCTCGGAATTTCGGACATGGATTATTCCCTGGTGACCAATGCTTTTCGCCTCGGCGGCATCCTTGGTCTATTTTTCGCAGGCCCCTTCGTTGATAAATATGGTTCCCGCTGGGGCTTCGCGTTGGCGGTCATCTTCTGGTCGCTGGGCGGCGCCTTCACGGGCTTGTCGGTCGGCCTGATTTCCCTGATGGTGTTTCGCTTCATCCTCGGGTTGGGCGAGGCTGCCAATTGGCCGGCCGCCAGTAAGGCCGTCTCCGAGTGGTTCCCCGCCAAGGAACGCGCCCTCGCCATGGGTTTCTTCAACGGTGGCGTTTCCATCGGCGCGATCCTCGCCCCGTGGTTTGTGGCGGGCTTCGTCTGGCTGACCGCCTTTTTCTTCTCCCCCGGCATCATCGGTGAAAATACGATGGACCCGGTATGGATGTGGCGCCTGCCATTCATCATGGCTGCGCTGGTTGGAGTTCCTTGGATCTATTACTGGCTAAAAATTTATTATCGGCCCGAACAACACCCAACCGTTTCACGTGAGGAAATCGCGCTGATCCAGGCCGATCGCGTCAAGGCCCCTCCCAAGAAGACTTTTGACGTTCTGAAAAAGCCTCATTTCTGGGGGCTGTTCATGGCGCGCGGGATTACCAGCCCGCTGTGGTTCTTCATCACCGAATGGCTATACATTTACCTCAGCCGTGAGTTTGGCTTCAGCCTGCTCAGGATGGCTGCCTTCGCTTGGATCCCCTTTGTCGCCACCGATTTTGGCAATATCCTCGGAGGCTACCTCTCGGGCAAGATGATTGCCGCCGGCTGGAGCCCGATCAAGTCACGCATCACCTTCATGGGGGTCGGGGCCATTTGCATGGGGATCAGCTGCTTTTTCGTCCGGAATGCGATCTCGCCCGTCTTCGCCATCGGCATGATCAGCCTGATGATTTTCTTCTGGGGCATCTGGGTCTCCAACATGCTGGCCATTGCCGCTGATTCATTCCCAAGTCGTGAAATGGGTTCCGTGATCAGCTGGACGGGCCTGGCTCAGTATGGCGGTGCGTTCATCTACACCTTCTTTATCGGATACTGGGTCAATAATTTTGGCTTTGGTTTTGTTTTCATGGTGACCGCTCTGTTGCCTATCGTCGGCTTCATTTTCACCTTGGCCCTCAGCCGAGAGTCCGTGGTTCAAAAAGGGAATGCCTGACCGCGCAGCCTGGCCATTGCGGCCGATAAAAACCTTCTCAAGGAAGATCACCCTGCCATGAACGACATGATCCTCGAACCCAACCGCGCCGGCGAGGCCAGCATCTGCGAGGTCCGCGAGTTTCCCTCGCCCTACAAGCTCGACATCGACGAAATGTGCGAGCGCTACAGCCGGCTCTACACCGGCGCCGTCATCGACATCTTTCAGGAGATGAACCTGCACAACCAGTGGCTCGGCCCCCAGGTTAAGAACCTGACCAAGATGATGGACAATGACGACCGCGCCCTGGCCGGCTTCGCCTTCACGATCCAGTGGATCAGCGACCCCCGCCCCGAGGAGCGCGGCATGCTCGGCGCCAAGATGGTCGGCTCGTACCCCAGAAACTCCGTCGTCGTCGTCGATTGCGGCAACGACCAGAAGTCCGGCTTCTGGGGCGAGCTGGCCACCACCACCTGCATGAAGAACGGCGTGCGCGGGGCGGTCATCAACGGCGGCGCCAAGGATGTCGGCTTCGTGCGCAAGATGGGCTTCCCGATCTTCGCCAAGTATTCCAGCTGCGTCGATGGCTTCCACTACTCGCGCATCCGCGGCTGGCAGCTGCCGATCTGGTGGGGCGACATCCTCATCCGGCCGATGGACTTCATCCTCGCCGACGCCGACGGCGTGCTGGTCATCCCGCAGGAGATCGCCGAGGAGGTGCTCATCCGCACCGAAGCCCGCAGCAAGGGCGAGGACGAGACGCGCGCCCTGCTCGAGGCCGGCATCGATCCGACCACCGCCTCGATCCGCACCGGCCGCAAGGATTTGTAACCACCCAAGGGGAGCCGAACCATGGATCGCCGTAACTTTCTCGGTGCGGCCGCCGCCGCCGGGCTGGCGCTGGGGCTCAATCCCCCACGCTCCGCCTCGGCCCAGCATTCCCTCCAGGCCGACCAGCCGCGCCTGGCCGGCCTGACCCTGCCCCAGCTGCGCGAGAAGTATCACCGCGAGGCGTTTGAAGAATACCTGCCGTTCTTCCTCGAGCACGCAGTCGACCATGAGCGCGGCGGCTGGATGTGCAGCCTCGACCACGATGGCACGCTGGTCAAGCCCAACAAGTTCGGCTGGTTCCAGGGGCGCGGCATCTGGTGGCTCAGCTACGTCTACAACCACTTCCAGCCCGACCCCAAGCTGCTCGAAATCGCCGCCCGCGACTGCGAGTTCATGCTGCGCCACTTCCCCGAATCTCCCGACAGCGTGCGCTGGGCCAGCGATGTCGACCGCGACGGCACCGTCATCGCCCCCTATGCCGGCGATCCCTTCCCCTGTTACTTCGGCATCGAGGGCATGTTCGAGCTGGCCCGGGCCACCGGCGACCTCGCCCTGCGCGACCGAGCGCTGGTTCTGTTCAAGCGGCAATACCACTATGTCCGCCGGCCCGATACCCCCTTCTTCGCCTATCCGCTCGGCACCCAGGGCTTCAACCTCTCGATGCTGCACATCCAGCTCGCCACACAGTTCCTCAGCCATTGGCAGGACCCCGAGGTCGAGCAGATCGCCGATGAAAGCCTCCGTGTCGTCTTCGAACACCACTACAACCCGCGCATCGGCCTCTTCAACGAGCTGCTCGACAACAACCTCGAGCGCATCGACGGCTTTCAGGACCACGCCTATCTCGGCCACGGCGTGGAAGTCATGTGGCTGGTCTGCAAGGAGGCCCTGCGCCGGCGCGACCAGGCGCTCTTCGACCGTGCCGCCCAGCTCATGCTGCGCCACATGGAAGTCAGCTGGGATCACATTTTCGGCGGCTTCGCCACCGCCATCCAAGTCGACCACGGCGGCTTCGAGTGGCCGACGATCAATCCCGCCGGCTCGATGCTCTCCTTCACCGGCGTCGGCGAGTTTAATTACATGAAAGCCCTCTGGCAGATCGGCGAGGCCATGGTCGGAGCCATGACCGTCTACGAGCGCAGCGGCGCCGAGTGGACCGGCCGCTTCATGGCGATGATGCAGAAGGTGCTCGACGAGCAGGCCTCGCTCAAGCCGCACGGCTATCCGCTGCACGCGCTCTTTGCCGACCGGCAATGGACCTTCCAGCCCCACACCTCGCGCAAGGGCAACTACCATTACCCGCGCGCGCTGCTTCTCTGCATCGAGTCGCTCGACCGCGTGATCGCCAACGGCGGCCACCCGCTCGGCCCGCTCGCCTGACGCGCGCCCCCGCGCGCGTGTCCACCATTGCAAAAGCCGCCGGTTGGTCGCCGGCGGCTTTTGAATTTTTCTTCTTGTAAGGGCTTACTTCAGCTCGACGCGCTCGGGGACGGCGGTTTCGCCATCCATCTTGCGCGGCAGGCGGAAGACGTCGCCCGCCTTGTTGCAGAAATAGATGTCGGATTCGGAGGGCTGGCGACCATGGCCATCGGCCCAGATGCCGTAGAAGTCCGGGTGGACGTTGACCGGGATGCGCACGAAGCCATGGTTGCGCTCGCTGCCGCGCGTCATCACGCGCTCCAGCTGCCAGTTCGCCCCCTGGTCGGTCGAGGTATAGAGCGCGATCTCGCCGCCCGGGTTGTAAGGTTGCGGCCCCGTCAGCGCCGGCCCGATGATGCGCCAAGTGCCGTCCTCCTCGATGTGCAGCTCGCCCAGGTCATAGTTGTTGTCCGAGGTGAAGGCCGGCCGGATCTCCCACTCGCTCCCCGTCCAGCGGGCGGTGGTCCAGGTGCGCGGATCGTTCTGCGGCCCCGCCTCATAGCCCTTGCTGGTCACGTAGAGCAGCACCGGGCGATCATCGCGGTCATAGCGCAGGTCGATGGTATATACCTTCAGCCCCTCGGCCTCATAGTCATGCACCAAGGCCTTGTTCTGGATCTCGGTCAGCGGCAGCTCGATCGGCTCGCCCGCGGCATTTTGCCAGCTCGCGCCAAAGTCGTCGCTGGCCAGGTAATACATGTTCGTCCGGTAGTTGAGGCCCTGCGGATCGGGGTGATAGTTGAACATTGTTCCCGCCCGGCCGCTCGCGCTCACGGTGCTGACCTGATAGTGTCCCTTGCCGATCGCCGCCAGCCGCTGCCACTCCGACCACTCCACCCCGTCGGGGCTGGTCATGAAGCAGACCGTGCGCGCCGCCGGCCAGTTATACTTGGTGAAGAACGCGATGAAGCCGCGCCCCTCCACGAACCAGGGCTGCATGTAGGAGAAGTTGTCGATCGCCACCCGCTCCTCGCCCTCCCGGCGCGTCGGCGCCAGCCGCTCGAACTCGCGGATGTCATACGGCCGCGCGCTGCGGTGAATGAAGGAGGGCCGGCTGACGCCGTGCGCGGTCGAGAAAATATAGATGTATCCCTCGGCGTCAAGTGAGATCACCGGATTGTCGTGCGCGTCGCTGGTGAGCTTGTCCAGCAGCAGTGTCGGCCGCGGCACCGTCCCCGTCTTGTGGTCATAATACGAAACCATGTGATGCAGCTTGCGGCTGTCCTCCGCCGGTGCCCCGCCATAGCAGAAGAAGGTCTTGTCGACCTCGGGCGCATAAACCGCGAAGGAGCGGTGGTTGGCGCAATAGGTCCCCAGCCCCCCGCTGTATTTGTAGACGTACTCGTCTTTGGAGGGCTGGTTCATGTACCAGATGCCGCGATAGCCGTCATCAACCTGGTTGAGCGTCGTGATCTCATGGTACTCACGCTGGGCCAAGGCCATGGCCGGCAGCAGCAACAGGATCGCAAGGGTCGAGACAAATCGCATTTTGGGTGACCTCGGTCGTTGATTTCGTCCGCACGCCACTATGCCCAACCGCCGCGCCGGATGCAACCCCCACCCGAATGCCACCGTCCGCCGCTGCCTTCACACCACCGGATGCGTAGGTGCTCAAGCATTGTGGCTGCTGAAGATCGGCGACAACTCGCTTGCCGGGCGCCGGGGCCGATGCTAAGCTGACTCGTCGGGCGGCGCTCCCCCGGCTCCTCGATTTGCTTTTTGAAAATGATGCCTACACGATGGCGCAGACGCGGTTTCACAAGGCCCTTCTCATCAACCCGCCCACCGGCCTCTACCGGCGCGACGACCGCTGCCAGTGCAAGGTCGAGGATCAGACCGTCCAGATCATTTTCCCCCCCATTGAGCTGGCCTCCATCGCCGCCTCACTGCGCGCGGCGGGCGTCGAGCCGCTCATTCGCGACTATCCCGCGATGGGCGCCCGCTGGGAAAATTACCTTGCCGACCTGCGCGCCTTCGCCCCCGATCTGGTACTGGCCAACGTCACCACCGCCACCGCCGAGCGTGACTTCCAGGCGCTCGTCGCCGCCCGCGAAACCCTCGGCCCCGGCGTCCTCACCCTCGCCAAGGGCGAATACATGGAGGCCCTCGGCTCCGAGGCGCTGGCCCGCTTCCCCGAGATCGATCTCGGCCTTCACGGCGAGATCGAGCAGGTCATCCTGCGCCTGCATGCCGGCGATCCGCTCGAGGCGCTGCCCGCGCTCAACTGGCGCAGCGACGGCGAGGTGCGGCTCAACCCCGGCCACCCGCTCGTCGAGGACCTCGACGCCATCCCGCCCCCGGCGCGCGACCTGCTCGACAACGGCCTCTACCGCAGCCCCGAGACCGGCAACCCGCTGACCGTCATCCACGGCAACCGCGGCTGCCCCTCCAAGTGCATCTTCTGCCCCGCCGGCGTGATGTCGGGCTTCAAGATTCGTTACCGCGAGCCCGCCGCCATCGTCGCCGAGATCAAGGACTGCATCGACCGGCACGGCATCCGCGAGTTCCTCTTCCACGGCGACACCTTCACGATCAACAAAAAATGGCTCCTCGAGCTCTGCGATCGCATCATCGCCGCCGGCCTGCGCATCCGCTGGGGCTGCAACAGCCGCGTCGATACGATCGACGACGAGCGTGCCGCCAAAATGAAGGCCGCCGGTTGCTGGGTGGTCGCCTTCGGCGTCGAGACCGGCAACCAGGCGATCCTCGACTACATGCGCAAGGGCCAGCAGGTCGAGCGCGCCGTCACCGCCGCCCAGACCTGCCGCCGCCACGGACTGCGCGTCCACACCTTCTTTGTCATCGGCACCCCGCTCGAGACCCGCGCCACGCTCGCCGAGACCTATGCCTTCGCGCGCCGGCTCGACCCCGACTTCTTCGACTTCAACATCGCCTACCCGCTGCCCGGCACCGAACTCTACGAGATCGCCATCAGCGAGGGGCTCTTCGAGCAGGATCCCGCCGCCACCGGCTACGGCTCGGCCGCCGTGCGCACCCGCGAGCTGACCAGCCGCGACCTGACCGACTGGCGCCGCCGCGCCCTGCTGGCCATGTATCTGCGCCCCGGCTACATCGCCCGCACGCTCTGGCGCGCCGGCTCTCCGCGCGTGGCGCTCAACTACCTGCGCGCCGGTGCCCGCCGCTTCCGCCAGCTCGTCACCAACTGATGACTTTACTTGCTCAGGATTGGGATCGAGACGTGATAGACGAACATCCCGACCAGCAGGATCACGCCGAAGATCGCCAGCCGCGCCACGATGTCCAGCGGGTTCGAGAACTCGTTGAGCGTCGCCAGCATCCGCAGGTTGTCCAGAATGTTGCTGATCGGGTTGAGCGTGTTCACGAGCGCCAGTGACCCCTGATTGGGTATCTCCCACATCACCGGCGTCAGAAAGCGCATCATCATCAGCACGATCGTGACGAAGCGGGCCACGTCGCTGCTGATCGCGGCGATCGGCGCCAGCAGGGTCCCGAATGCCATCCCGGCAAAGATCAGGCTCGGGTAAAACAGCAGGAACTTGCCGAACCCGGCCACTGAGAAATCCTCGATCAGAAAAATCGTTAACGCCAGCATGATCGCAATGCGAAAGATCGAGTTGAACAGGATTCGGTAGGCCACCGACAAAATCAAGCTCTCGGGCGGCACCTTGAGCTGGTTGAGCAGACTGCGCGAGGCATCGATCGACTTCATCGACAACTGCACCGACTCGCTGAACGTCTGGTAGAGCAGGAAGCCGAAGGTTACGAACAGCGGATAGGCCAGCGCCCCGCCGGCCCGGCTGATGAAGCCGTGCAGGTAGAGAAAATAAAAAATCCCAGCGAAGACCAGCGGGTCGGCCAGGTCCCAGAACATGCCGAAGCCCGAGCGCGAATAGGTTGCCTTCACATCCTTCAGGAACAGGCGATAGGCGATATAGGGTGACATCCTCAGGCCTCGCAGGATGTTGCTGACGACCTTCCTGAAATGCCAGACCTGGGGCTCCGCGGTGTAAATCACATACATGGCAAACGCTGACCGCCTCGCTGCATGACCCCGGACCCGCCCGCCGTGCCTCGGCCGGCCGCTCCGCGGCGCATCCAAATTATCCACCCGGCGCCGTGATCCGCAACCCCTTTCCCCGACGTTCGCGCTTGAACCTCGCGGGCCCACGACTCATAGTAAGAGTTCACGCGGTAAGGCGCGGGCCCAACGCGCCGGGGCAGAGGAATATCGTGAAGCCGATCATTGTCGTTGAGAACGTCACCAAGAAATTTTCGCGCAACGCCAACGACCACCTCAGCTATGGCGTCCGGGACCTCTTTCAGGAGGTCATCGGTCTCAAACCCCGCCTCTCCCTGCGCCGCGACGAGTTCGTCGCCGTCGATCAGCTCAACTTCCACCTCCAGGCCGGTGAATGCTTCGGCCTGATCGGCCGCAACGGCTGCGGCAAGACCACCACGCTCAAGATGATGAACGGGCTGATCAAGCCCGACCTGGGCAGTATCTTCATGGAGGGCCGCGTCCAGGCGCTGATCAACCTCGGCGCCGGCTTCAATCCCAAGCTCTCCGGCATCGATAACATCTACAACTCCGCCGCCCTGATGGGCCTCGGCCGCCGCGAAAGCCGGGCGATCATCGACGAGGTGATCGAGTTCGCCGAGTTAGAGGATTTTATCGCCAGCCCCGTCCAGTCCTACAGCGCCGGGATGAAGTCCCGCCTCGGCTTCTCGGTCGCCGTCCACCTCAAGCCCGACATCCTGCTGGTCGATGAAATCCTCGCCGTCGGCGATTTTGCCTTCCAGAACAAATGTTTCCGCAAGATGCAGCAGATCAAGAAGAGCGGCGTGACGATCGTGCTGGTCTCGCATGCCCACAACAGCATCATCCAGCTCTGCGAGCGGGCGCTCTGGCTCGACAAGGGCCGCACGATGGCGATCGGCCCCTCAAAGGAGGTCGTTCAGTCCTACCTGAAGTTCATTGAGGAGCGCGAGCTGGAGCGCCTCGAGAGCGAGAAGCACAATGGCTCGCGCGCCAAGGCCGCCCCCGCCGCAGCCAACGCCGCCCCGCCCGCCGACCCCTTCGGCGGCATGTATGGCCCGATCTATGACGAGTTCGACAAGATCGAGGATTTGGCCGTCAGCTTCGAGGTCGGCGGCGCGCCCGTCGATGCCGTCCGCGTCCACGACCCGCTCAGCATCGGCTACCGCTTCCGGCTCCGCGAGCGCGTCTCGGATCTCAACGTGACGCTCAAGTTCTTCCGCAGCGACGGGCTCAACCTCACCACGATCTCCACCCTCAACGGCGATCTGGTCAAGCACATCCATGAGGGTCTGGTCGAGTGCCGCTGCGAGCTTCCCGACTTCGATTTCAACCCCGGCTCCTATTGCCTCGTCATCGCGATTCACGAGGGCAAGAGCTACCTCTATCGCAACGTGGTCAAGCAATTCGCCGTCCTCGGCAACGGACGCCTGACGTGGGGCATCAAGGACTTCAAGTACGAATACCGCGTCGGCCCGCCCGAGAACCCGCGCGAGGCGGCCGCCTCCACCGCCGTGCGCGCGGCAGGGGGGTGATGCATGCTGGCCTGGACCCGCGCGTTTCCCCTTCACGAGCGCTTCCTCGGCTACCTGCGCCTGTTGCGCGCCCGCCATCGTTTCCATGATCGCCTTGGCCTGCGGCGCGGCGGCCGCTTTGGCATCACCATCGGCCAGCGCCCCGGCGACCAGCAGCGCCTGGCGATGATGCGCAACAAGCACCGCGGCCGCCGCTGCTTCGTCATCGCCAACGGCCCCAGCCTCAACGGGATGGACCTCTCGCCGTTGCGCGACGAAATCACCATCGGCTGCAACGGCATCTACAAGGCCTTCCCCGGCTGGGGTTTCCATACCGATTACCTGATCTTCGAAGACATCGAGCAGCTCGAGCTGCGCCGTCGCGACATCGGCGCCATCAAAGGTCCGCTCAAACTGGCGGCGCTCTACAACGCCTATGCCTTCCCCGCCGACAGCCGGACGATCTTCTTTAACGCACCCCGCATGCGCGGCAACCTCTACTACTGGACCGACATCTATCCGCAGTTCTCGCCCGACTTCGCCGCCATTGCCCATTTGGGCTCCAGCGTCACCTACCTGATGCTTGAGCTTGCCTATCACCTCGGCTGCGACCCGGTCTATCTGATCGGCCTCGACCACGACTACGGCGAGTTGCCGCGCCGGTTCCCCCCCGGCAAGATCACGATCACCGAGCAGAACATCGACCTGGTGCGCGGCCTGCATTTCTCCAATGCCTACTACAAGATCGGCGACCAGATCGGCGTTCCCGACGTCGCCCGTCAGGAAATGGCCTACGCGCTTGCCCAAAGCGCCTTTGAAAACGACGGCCGCAAAATCTACAATGCTTCGGCCGAGAGCAAGCTTGACCTCTTCGAGCGGGTCGAGTTCGCCTCACTTTTCGCCGGCAGCCCCCTGGCCGGCGCCGGCCGATCGTGACCCCGACTCCCGGTCGCGGCGCGCCATACCTTTTCACGCGGCGGATGAAGACGGTGACGCAGCCCCGGCGCAAACTCCCCGTCATCATTGCGATCGGCGACTTCGCCGGCGGCGTGACCTCCTGGGCCCAGCGCCTGCGCCGCGCCTGCGAAAACCACCCGCGCCTGCGCATCATGCTGATGAACTGCTCGCCCGCCGGCGGCCGCGTCATCCCCTTCGACCTTGAGGCCCCCACCCGCGAGGCCGCCGCGCTCGCCCTCGCCCGCCATGCCCCTGCCGTCATCGTGCCCAACTTCGTCTTCGATCTCTACCCTGTCGCCGCCGAACAGATCGCCGCCGGCCACGACCTGCGCCTGATCGGCTACTGCCGCGCCGACTCCGCCCGCGAATACTACGACCCGCTCGCCTTCTATGAGCCGCTGGTCAGCCGCTTCGTCGCCGTCAGCCCGCGCTGCGCCGAGCGCCTGGCCGTGCGGCTGCCCCACCGCGCCGGCGAGATCGCCACCCTGCCCACCGGCGTCAACCACCCCCCCGCGCTCGCGCGTGCCTATCGGCGCGACCCGATCCGCCTCATCTACGCCGGCCGCGTTGTCCAGCACCAGAAGCGGGTGCTCGATTTCGTCCCCCTCGTTCAGGAGCTGCTCGCCCGCGGCATCGATTTTGTCTTCGATATTGTCGGCGACGGCCGCCAGTTCGACGAGCTGCGGGCGGCGCTGGCGCTGGTTCCCCATGGCGGTCGCGTGCAGCTCCACGGCCGCCTCGCGCCCGACCTCATGGATCGCGTCTGGGCCGACCACGACGTCTTCCTGCAGACTTCGGATTTCGAGGGCACCAGCAACAGCATGCTCGAATCGATGGCCCAGGGCGCCGTGCCGGTGCTGACCCACACCGAGAGCGGCCTCGACGGCATCATCGAGCCCGGCGTCAACGGCTTCGTCGTCCCCGTCGGCGACATGGCCGCCATGGCGGACGCGATCGGCCTACTGGTCGCCCAACCGATCCTGCTCGAGCGCGTGGGACGGGCCGCCTGGCAGACCGCCGGCCGTTTCTCAATCGAGCGCTACGTTGAGCATTTTGCGCGCATCGTTGAACAAGCATGGGGCGCCCCGCCGCGCCTCTGGCCGCCCGGACGCCCGCTCGAGCCGCCCGAGCCGTTCTTCGGCCTGCGGCTCGGTGGCGGCCCGCACGCCGCTCCGCCCGACTCCCGCCCGCCCCGCGTCCGGCGCGTGCCGCCCCCCGCCAGCCTTGATGTGCCCTCGCGCCGCCTGCTCATCATGTTTCCCTCGCCCCGGCGCGGCGGCGCCGAGGATTACACGCTGACCATCGGCGCGGCGGCGGCCGCCGCCGGTTGGCCGGTCCACGCCGCCTTCCCGCGCCGCTCCGCGACCGAGTCCCTCCTCGCCGATTTCGAGGCCAGCGGCGTCCGCTGCGAGCCTCTCGAGTTCTGCGACATCCCCAACCCCGGCGGCATCGACCCCCGCCGCCGGCGCTTCACGCGCACGCTCCGGCTGCTCAACCGGCTGCGCCCCGACTGCGTGCTCCTTCAGCTCTGCGGCATCCGCTACGGCCTGGAATCGCTGCTGGCGCTGGCCTGGCGCCGCGTCCCCGCGCTGGTCGTCTTTCAGCTCGTGCGCGAGGACCAGCCCATCGGTCCCCTGCGCCGGCGGCTTTACGCATGGGCCCGCGGCCGCGGTCTGCGCACCGTCGCCGTCTCCGAGGCCAATCGCGCCCTCCTCGCGCGCCAGTTCCGGATGGACCCCACCGACATCCTGCTCATTCCCAACGGCACCGCGATCCCGCCCGCCGAGCCCCCCGACCGGCGCCTTGCCCTCCGGCAGCAGCTGGCCGCGCAGCTCGATCTGCCCGCCGAGGCCCGTCTGCTGCTGACCGTCGGGCGGTTGGATCACCAAAAGGGCCACGACCTGCTCATCCCGGCCATCCCCCACATCCTCGCCCGCCACCCCGACGCACGTTTCCTCTGGGCCGGCGAGGGCCCTTTGCGGCCCCAGCTCGAGCAGCTCGCGCGCGATTACGGCGTCGCCGACGCCATCCGCTTCCTTGGCCAGCGCGAGGACATTCCCGACCTGCTGCGCGCCGCCGACCTCTATCTCTTCCCGACCCGCTTCGAGGGCCAGCCCTTCTCCCTGCTTGAGGCGATGGCTCATGGTCTGCCCGCCGTCACCACCCGCGCCAGCGGCATCGCCGAGGTCGTCGAGCACATGCGCCACGCCCTGCTCTGCCGCGTCGATGACGTGCGCGACCTGCGCGAGGCCGTCATCTGGGCGCTCGACCACCCCGACCGCATGGCCGCCATGGCTCGCGAGGCACGGCTGCGCGTCGAGGACTTCTCCGAGTCCCGTATGATCGCCATGACGCTCGCCGCGCTCGCGCGCGCCCCCCATTCATCGAACTCGCGGGGAGCCGCCTGATGGAGCCCCGGCCCGCCCCCACCATTCTGCTGATCCATCCCGGCGGGTTGCTGCCGGTCGCCGGCGGCGGTGCCGCGCGCGCCTGGGCCCTTGTCGATCACCTGCGCGCCTCCGGCACCCGCGTCGAGCTGGTCACCACCGACCATGGCGACCTGAACGAGGCGCTGCGCGCGCGGGTGGACCGGCTCTGGCTTCAGCCCCAGACCCGCACCCAGATGCTGCAGCGCACAATGGCGCCCCCGTCGCTGCCGCTGCGCCTGCGCAAGCTGGTGCGCAACGCCATCACGCTGGCGGCCCGCCTCCGCCGCCGCCTGCAGCCCAAGCCAGCCGCCGGCGCGGTCTGCGCCTTCGAGCGCCAGCGCAATCGCGCGCTGGAGGAGCTGGCCGGCCTGGCCGCCTGCCGAAGCCGTCCCTTGGCCGCCATCGCCACCTTTGTCTGGATGGCCCCCGCCCTCGATCGCATGCCGCCGGGCACCCTGCGCCTGCTCGATACGATCGACGTTCAGCACCCGCGCCGCGAGCGGGCGGCCGCCGCGGGTGGCTGTCTCGATCACCTGGACCTCTCGCGTGAGGATGAAATTCGTGAGCTGACTCGCGCCGACGTGCTGCTGGCGATCCAGCCCGAGGAAAAGGCGCTGCTTGAGCAATTGCTGCCCGATCGCCCCGTCTGTCTGGTTGGGCATGCCGTCGCGATCCAACCCGCCGCCGCGCCCGCCGCCGACCCGCCCGAGCTGCTCTTCGTCGGCCAGCTCTATGACCCCAACGTGCTGGGGCTGCGGCAATTCCTCGGGCAGGTCTGGCCGCGGCTGCGGGCGCGGGTCCCCTCCTGCCGGCTCAATGTCTGCGGCCGGGTCGTCGAGGCCTTCAGGGGCCGCCGCATCGACGGGGTTCGCTGGCGGGGCTTGGTCCCCGACCTTGGCCCGTTCTATGAGCGCGCCCGGATCGTCGTCAACCCCGTCCCCTACGGCTCGGGCCTCAAGATCAAAAACGTGGAGGCACTCGCGCGCGGCAAGTGCCTGGTCACCACCCCCGCCGGCGTCGTCGGGCTGGCCGATCTGCCCGACGGGGCCTGCCACGTCGTCGAGCTGGCCGCGATGGCCGACCGGATCGCGATGCTGCTCGCCGATCCGGCGGCGCTCGCTGCGACCGAGCAGGCTGCCCTCGCCTATTGCCGCGACCGCTTTTCGGCCCCCGTAGTCTACCGTGACCTGCTGGCGCTGCTTGACGCGCAGCGCCAGCCCGATTGACAACCCGCGCTGGCGGCTTTACGATCCGGGCTGCCTGTCGCAGCCGCTGAACCCCTCATGGAGCGCCCGCCCATTGAACCCGACGCCGCCACCCGCACCCCTCGAACCCTGGATTCAGGCCCAGCTTGACGCTGCGGCGCGGCTCTTTGCCGACCTGCGCGCCGATGCCCGCCTCGGCGCCGACCTCGCCGCCATCGCCGCTGCCGTAGTCGATGGCTTCGCCCGCGGCGCCCGGCTGCTGACCCTCGGCAACGGCGGCAGCGCGGCCGATGCCCAGCACCTGGCCGAGGAGCTGATCGGGCGCTATCGCGGCGATCGCCGCCCGTTACCCGCCATCTGCCTGACCGCCGACGGCGCCGCGCTGACCTGTATTGGCAATGATTATGGTTTCGAGCAAATCTTCGCGCGCCAAGTCCAGGCGCTCGCCCGCCCGGGCGACCTCGTGCTGGTCTTTTCCACCAGCGGCCACTCGGCCAACGTGCTGGCCGCCCTTGAGGCCGCGCGCGCGGCCGGCGCGATCACATTGGGCCTGCTCGGGCGCGATGGCGGTCCCGCCGCCGCGCTCTGCGACCTCAGCCTGATTGTGCCCCACGCCGATACCGCCCGCATTCAGGAAGCCCACGGCCTGGCGTTGCATGTCATTTGTGAAGCTGTCGAGCGCGCCCTCGCCGGCGCCTGAGCTCCGCCGCTACTGGAGCGACGGGATGCTCTGCGACGGGGTCTGCATCGGCGTACCAAACTCCTGGCGTCCCAGCGGGATGCTGGTCAGCCGCGCCAGCCGCGCCTCCGACTCACGCTGCCGCACCTGGATCAGCGGGTCGGTCCGCACCAGGCTCGGGTCCAGCCGCAGCGCCTCACGGTAGGTCTGGATCGCCATCTGGTAGTAGCGGATCGCCTCCTGGCGCGGACTGACGAGGTAGGGCACGTTCTGCCGGTCGGTCCAGAAGATCTGGTTGAAGAACACGTCCGCCTCGCGCTTGAGCTGGTTGGCCGTCTCGACCAGATCCAGCGCCCGGTCGCGCGACTGCTGCTGCATCGCCTGCATCTGCGCCTGCGAGTAGTTGATGATCTGGTTGATCCGCTCGTCCACGTTGAGCGCCGTCGGGAATTCGTCGCGCACCTGCAGCGCCATCGTGCTGGCCAACTGGAAGTTGCCGTGGCGGAACTGAATCTCCGCGTCCTGCAGCCGGCGCTGCGCATACCGTTCGATCGCCTTCTGCGCCTCCTCGCGTTGGCCTGGGCTCTCCAGCAGCGCCCGATAGTGCTCCAGCGCCTCGCGGTCCAGCCCGCTGCGCTCGGCATACTGCGCCAGTTCCAGCCGCTTGGCCGGCTCCTCCAGGTTCGTCTCGCTCTGGCGCTTCAGATATTCGTAATGCACCACCGCGCTCGGATCGGTCATCGGGTCCAGCGTCGCCAGCAACTGGTAGTAGCGAATCGCCTGGTCATAGTTGCGCTCGCGCGCGTAGCGCAGATGCAGCCGGTCCAGCGAATCCAGCATCCGCTGCTCGGTGCGCGTGCCGCGATAGTCGTCGCTCTCGCGGAACAGCTGCAGGTAGTGGTGCGCCGCATCCTCGTGCGAGCCGCTCTCATAATAAAGGTCGGCCAGCTTCAGCCGCAGGTTGCGGTCGGTCGGGTTTAGATTGACCAGCTGCTCATAAATCCGCGCCGCCTGCCCCTTTTTGTCGGGTGTGGTTTCCCACATCTGCAGCAGGCGGTTGATCGCATCCTCGTTCTCCTCGTTGGCCTGGAACGCCCGCTCGAACATCTCCTCGGCCCCGATCGGGTCGAGCCGGTCCTGGCGATCGATCCCCCACGCCAGGTAAAGGTCGCTGATCAGGTGGCGGATCTCCCGCCGCTGGTTCGGCGTCGGCACCAGCCGGCTCGCCTCGGTCAAGAGCTGCTCGGCCTGCTCGAAGCGCTGGCGTTCAATCAGCCCCCGCGCCTGCTCGCGCAGCTGGTCGATCTGGACGATCGCCTGGTCGCGGCTGACCCGCCGGCTCTCATCGAGCCGCGCCTGCGCCTCGTCGAGCATCTCGCGCGCCGGACCGCTATCCGGAGCCTCCTCCAGCGCCTTCTGGAAGGTCTCGATCGCCTCGGCCAGGTTCCCCCGCTGCAGGTAGTCACGCCCGATGTGCAGGTGCCCCTCCACCTTCGATTCCTCGACCAGCTCCCGGATCCGCGCGCGCGGCACCGTCATCCGCCCCATCGCCGTCTGGATCAACACGCGATCCGAATCGTTCGGGGCCGACAGGATGATCCCGCGCAAGACGCGGTTGTCGGTCGTGGTGATGACATCGCCGCGCGCCGGCATTGCCGCGCCCGCCGCCATCATCAGCCCGAGGCATGTCGTAACCACCAGGTTCCGATTCATCAGCCAGATCCTCCGTTCAGTCCGCGCGCATGCGCCGCCTTGCAGCGACCATGCATCCAGTTTATGCCCACCTGCGACAAGTTGTCAATTTGACCAATTGCACTTGAATTGCACCAGCTGTTGCGCCCTATCCTTCCGCCGCCCCTAAAACTCGATCCTTCGCCAACGCGCCAGCCCGATCGTCATTGGCACCGCCAGCATCGCCGCCTGCAACGCAACCCATGCCGCCACCGAGGCCGGCACCAGCAGCGCCGGCACCCCATCCCCCTTGATGTGCAGATAAACCCAGGGCGCCTCCAGCGCCAGCGTCAGACCAATATAGATCAGGCTCAGGACCGCATTCAGCGTCCCCCCCACGCCGTTGGCGATCCGCGAGGGATTGTCCTCGCCAAAATTGGGCAGCGTCGCCCCCAGCCCCACCGGCCGCGCGCGCCGCCCCCCCGCCGGCGCCCCCACCGTGACCGCCGACAACAGGTAGATGAACCGCTCCGCGTGCAGCATCCAGGCCGACAGCAGCGCCAGCGGCAGCGTCAGCCCCAGCGCCGTCACCCAGCTGAGCATGAACTTGATCCACACCAGCTGCGTGCGCGGCATCGGCGCCAGCCCGATCGCCCACTGCTGGCGCCCCTCCAGGCTCAGCATCGGGTAGACGAAGCGCGTGGTCAGGATCGAGAGCACAAAGCAGGTCGCCCCGATGTTGAACATCGAGATGACCGCCTGCCAGAACGGCGCCAGCGCGGCCTCGCTGCCGCCCAGCCCCACCGTCGAGCGCAGGTTGGCCAGATAGATGAACAGCAGCCCGAACAGGATCACCAGCTGCCCCCACTGCGCCGGGTCGCGCCAGAAAATCGTCACGTCCTTGACCACCAGCGCGCGCGTCGGCCGCGGCAGCCACCCCAGCAGCCGGTCCAGCACCCCCGCCAGCCCGCCCCAGCGCGGCCGTCGCGCCGCGGCGCTGCCCGAGGTGCGGGCGTTGCACCAGCCACCGTAATACAGCGGCCCCGCCAGCCAGTCGCACGCCACCAGCCCCAGCGCCGCCGTCGTCCACAGCGCCGCTGCCCACAGCAGCGTCTCGCCGATCTCCCCCCGCTCGGCCGCCAGCAGACCCCGGCCCAGCCAGCTGCTCGGCAGCCACAGACCGTCGCCCACGCCCATGAAACGCATCACGCGCGCCAGCTCGTCGCTGTTCGGCCCCCGCGTCATCATCCGCGAGACTCCATAGAAGCGCTGCATCAGCGCCGCCCCCACCAGCCCCACCGTCGCCAGCGCGATCGCCAGCCGGATCATCTTGCGCGGCGGGAACCACGCCGTCACCACCAGCGCCAGCCCCGCCCCCAACGCCGCCGGGATTACCAAAAACGGCACTACCAGCACCGCCGTCCAAAAGTAGTAGGTCCAGTCCGTGATCTCCCGCGAGCGACCCATCGACACGAAGAACGGGAACGACAGGATCACGAATGCCCACGAGCTGTAGACGATCGACTCGAGCAGCTTGGCGAAGAACAGGTGGCGGTGCCGGATCGGCAGCGCCATCAGGAACTCCACCTCGCGCGAGATATACGTCGTCGTCAGCATGATGATCAGGTTGGAGAAGACCAGCATCGAGAAGAACGCCAGCAGCACCATGCGCACCAGCCGGTCCATCAGCGGCCGCCCAAAGACCTCCTGCCCCATCAGGAAGTCGAAGACCAGCGAGAACATCGCCGTCCCGCCCCCCACCAGCATCAGCAGGATCATCAGCCCCACGCTCAGGTGGACATACATATACCGCCGCATCCGGCGCACCTGGTTGCCCGCCAGCCGCCACTTGAGCCCCAGAAACAGGCGTAGGAATGGAAAGAAACTCATGGCCGGGTGTGGTGCCTTTGAATTCTATAAATTTTATTCATGATCAAAATTACCCATCGCCCATCTCCTGCCATTAGCCGGCTTCAAGCGGGGATTCCGGGTAGCTTGAAATCATTTGGGGCGCTTCAGAACGCTCTTTTTCCCTCTCCGTCAGATCCCGGCTTCGGCTCAATCCTAAAAATATCCCCTCCGCTGATGGTGCCGTTTGTTACGTCGTAACACAACGCGATGATCTCTTCCCATGCCTGCGATCCCCGATGCAGCGCTGTTTCGACTCGCTCCAAAGCCTCAAAATGCTCTCGCGTCAGCTCCATCGTCTCGTTGGGTCCCCGCCCCACCAAGGCATAAAAATTCGATTCACCGACGTAGAGCCAAATGGGATTGCCCTTGATCCGCACTGACATGCCGCGGTCGGTGCTGTATTTTGGGCCAAACAGCCAACCGTCTGAAGGAGGATCAAGGTTGAAGGGGTCAATGATCCATTTTGGGTCGACCGAGATGCGTGCTACCATCTCCGGCGACAGGGGACCCCAAAAACCCGGTTCTGCCAGCTTGATTCCCTGCACCTGCGCAGCCTTTTCTGCCAAGTATAGTGTTCTCCCTGCATGGCCATACCATGCGACTCGTGAACGGGTCGGGCTCCCGCCAAAGACCATCATGAGGAAAGGGCCAAAGAAGAAGGCCAGCATCAGCACCAATGCCGGTATGACACTCAGTAGTGAAGGCCCCTTTTTCGCAGTGTCATTTCCATGTTCCATAAACTCTACTCGCATTTCGCTGCATCACGCCGAACACCTTCATCCCGGGTTCTCAACTCTCGGTTGCACGTTTTACATTTTACATTCTCTCAATAATCAAATCCGAACCATCCTTAACCATCCCCATCCGCCCCCGCTTCCCCCTCCGACGTCAGTAGCAAAAACAGCTCCTCCAGGTTGCCGTCGCGCGCCAGCCGCGCCCGCAGTTCCTTGATCGTGCCCAGGAACAGCAGCCGCCCGTGGTTGATTACCCCGATCCGATCGGCCAGTTCCTCGGCCACCGACAGCGTGTGCGTCGAGAGGAACACCGTCCGCCCAGCGTCGGCCTCCGCCCGTAGCAGCTGCTTGATCGTGCGCGCGCTTTGCGGGTCCAGCCCCACCATCGGCTCATCAACCACCAGCAGCGCCGGCTCGTGCATCAGCGCCGTCGCAAAGACCAGCTTCTGGCGCATGCCGTGGCTGTAGTTCTCGATGAACTGGTCGGCCGCGCCCGTCAGCCGAAACAGATCGATGAAGCGCTCGAAGTGGCGGCGCTGCTCCGCCCGCGCGATCCCGAACAGGTCGCCCACGAACTGAAAATACTCCCGCCCGCTGAGTTTCTCGTAGAGGTAGGGCCGGTCCGGGATGTAGCCGATCCGCCGCTTGGCCGCCGTCGGGTCGCGCTGGATGTCATACCCCGCCACCAGTGCCCGCCCCGTGCTCGGCCGCAACAGCCCCGTCAGCATCTTGATCGTCGTCGTCTTGCCCGCCCCGTTGGGCCCCAGAAAGCAAAAGCACTCCCCCGCCGGGATCGACAGCTCCAGGTCGATCACCGCGCGCTTGCCGTCGTAATTCTTGCCGAGCTGGTGGGTTTCAATCATCGGTTGCCGAAAACCCCCGTTCGTGATCGTCCTCAGGCCGAGTCATCATTCCACATCTCCCCGGCCAACGCAGCCAGTTTCAACCGCCTGCCCCTTCCAATCCATCTCAGACCAGATTGAACCGCAAAAGCGCAAAGAGCGCAAAGGAAGCGCAAAGATTTCCTTTCCAAAGAAATCCTGGCAAGTATTCTCTGCTGCGGTTCAATCATCCGATCGGCACCAATTTCTGTCGCCAAATCCCCGGCCGCTGGTGCAACATCTTGGACGATGTGCCCGACGCCTCTAGACCTTCTCCATTTCGCGCCCGCGCCGACCGACCTCGCAGCCGAGCTCGCCGCCTTCGCCGACTTCGGCTCCCCGACCCTCGTCACCACCACCCCATCGGCCGGCCTCAGCGTCCCAACCTACGTCAACGAGTTCTGGACCGCGCGCCAACGCGCTAGCCACACCCTGCATGAAATTTCATATCGCGCCTGTTTCAAGCCCGCCCTGCCGCGCTTCTTCATCGAGCGCCTGACGGCCCCCGGCGAGCTGGTCTACGACCCCTTCATGGGCCGCGGCACGACCCTGCTCGAGGCCGCGCTGCTCGGCCGTGCGGCGGCCGGTAATGACGCCAACCCACTCGCCTCGATGCTGATCCGCCCGCGGCTGGCCCCGTCCGCCCCGGCAGCCATCGCCCGGCGCCTAGCCGAGCTCGAGCTGGATGGCGACGCCGACACGCCCCCCGAGCTGCTCGTCTTTTATCACCCCGAGACCCTGCGCGAGCTCTGCCGCCTGCGCGCCTGGTTCATCGACCGCGAGCGCGCCGGCACCCTCGACCCGCTCGACGACTGGCTGCGCATGGTCGCGCTCAACCGTCTGACCGGCCACTCCCCCGGCTTCTTTTCGGTCTACACGCTGCCGCCCAACCAGGCCGTCTCGGTGGCTTCCCAGCGGCGCATCAACGAGCGGCGCGGCCAGACCCCGCCCCGCCGCGAGATCCGCCCGATCCTGCTCAAGAAATCGCGCCAGTTGCTCTCCGGGCTGCAGCTGGAGCCATTGCCGCCGCCGCCCGCCCCGCCGCGCCTGCTGACCGGCCCCGCCGCCGCCACACCGGCCCTTGACGCCGGCTCGGTGGCGCTCGTCGTCACCTCGCCGCCCTTCCTCAAGGTGGTCCAATACGAGCAGGATAACTGGCTGCGCTGCTGGTTCGCCGGGATTGATCCCGCCGCGATCGAAATCACGATGGAGCGCACGGTCGCCGGCTGGCGCCGCGCGATGTCGGCGGTTTTTATTGAGCTGGCGCGCGTGCTGCGGCCGGGGGGGCATGTGGCGTTCGAGGTCGGCGAGGTCGACGGCGGCCGCATCGGTCTGGAGGCCGAGGTCATCCCCTGCATGCTCGCCGCCGGTCTCGAGCCGCTCCTGATCCTGATCAACGCCCAGCAATTCACCAAGACTTCCAACTGCTGGGGCGTCACCAACAACGCGCGCGGCACCAACAGCAACCGCGTCGTCGTGGCCCGCAAACCTTGATCAAATCTTCTGTTTGAACTTAAAACTTTTCGCGCTCAGGGGCTGGCCAGCTCGCGCAGGCTGAGGATCGCCTCGTGCAGCAGGCGCTGCTTGAGCCGCAGGCGCGACTGGCGCCGCCGTCGACGCTCGGCCGTCTCAACGCCGCCCTCCTCCACGCGCCCCTGATCCTCGTCTTCCTCGTCAAACAGCGCGTCGAATCGCTCGCGCAGCCGGGTCACGATCGGCCCCAGTTGCGCCAGCGCGCGCGCCCCGTGCCACTTCTCGACTTCCTCCTCGACCAGCTGCCAGGCCACCCGGGCCGCCCCGGCGCGGCGGCGCTGGTTCTCGCCGACGACTTCCTCCAGCTCGCCAATGTCAAACAGCCCGACCCCCTCCAGCGTGCCCAGCGCCGGGTCCAGGATCCGCGGCACGGCCACGTCGACCATGCAGACCCGCGCCGGCCGCGCCCCCGCCCGGCTGCAGCTTTCATAGGCCTCGCGTGCCACGATCAGCTCGGGGGCGTGCGCCGCGCCGAGCACCAGCTCGGCCTCCGGCAGCAGCCGCGGCAGGTCGTCCAGCCCGTGGGGCTCCCCGCCCAGCTCGGCGGCCAGCTCCGCGGCGTGCTCCAGCGTCCGGTTGACGATCATGAGCCGCCCCGGGCGCCGCTCGGCGATGGCCCGCGCCGCCATCCGGCTGATCTTGCCGGCGCCGATGATCAGGCAGCTCCGCCCCCCCAGCCCGCCCAGCCAGCTCTCCGCCCGCAGCACCGCCGCCATCCCCACGCACAGCGTGCCCTCGTTGAGCGCCGTCTCGCTGCGGATGCGCTTGCCGGCGCGAAAGGCCGCGTCCACCAGCGCGTACAGGTCCGCCCCCGAGCAGCCCGCCTCACGCGCCAGCGCGTGCGCCTCGCGCAGTTGCTGCTTGATCTGGTTCTCACCCAGGATCATCGAGTCCAGCCCGGCGGCGACGGCGAACAGGTGTCGCGCCGCCTCCAGCCCCTGATACTGGTAAAGCGCCGGCGGACCCGCCTCGGGATGCTCCAGGCTGGCCAGCCCGAAGAACAGCTCGCGCAGCCGGCACGGCAGCGCCTCGCCGCCCCAGGCATAAATCTCGGTGCGGTTGCAGGTCGAGATCACCAGCGCCTGGCTGGCAATCCCCTCGCGCCGGATCCGTCCCAGCAGTTCGCGGCAGCCCTCGCGCGAGAGCGCAAATCTCTCGCGCAACGCCAGCTCGGCGCGCGCATGGTTGATGCCGCAGACATGGGCCGTGCCGCTGGCGGCCAGCGCCCGCGCCTCCGGCGGCGCGGCGGGCATTTCGTTTTTCCGGTTTGTTTCAAGCAGCGTCATCGCGTGCTCCGAATCCAGTCAACCGCCGGTGTGGCGGGGGTGTCACGCTGGGCGGGGCGGCGGCGGAAGCGAAAAACCGGCCCTTTTCGCTGATCGGCCGGCCTTTGCCGCGTTCCCCGCGCCTCCCGGCACCGCTGCCGGCCATCTCTCAGGCACCATTGCAGCTATCGTGCCAGCTGCCCGCCTCAAACGTAGCTGTGCAGCCCCGATAGCAGGTAGTTGACGCCGAAATAGGTGAACAGCACCGCCGCAAAGCCGACCAGCGACAGCCACGCCGCCCGCCGTCCGCGCCAGCCCCCCAGGTAGCGCACGTGCAGGTAGATCGCATAGACCAGCCATGTGATCGCCGACCAGGTCTCCTTGGGGTCAAAGCCCCACGGCCGACCCCAGGCGGTCGCCGCCCACACCGCCCCGGTGATGATCCCGATCGTCAGCAGCGGAAATCCGACCGCGATGACCTTGTAGTTGAGCAGGTCGAGCGTCGCCAGACCCGGCAGCCTCCGTGCCAGCAGGAACTGCGACCCATCGCCCCCCAACGCCGCCTTGCCCAGATAGGTCACCCCCAGGAAGCACGAGAGTGCGAATGCCGAGTAGCTCAGCATGATCGTCACCACGTGATAGGTCAGCCAGCTCGATTGCAGCGCCGGCATCAGCGGCCGGATTTGCGGGTCGAACACCACCGGCAGCCGGTGCGCCAGCACCATGAAGATGAAACCCAGCGCCGCCCCGCCCAGCCCGATCAGCCGGTTGCGCTGGACGACCTCGAACAGGATCGCGAACAGCACCATCCCCGCCACTGCAAAGGTGAAGGACTCATACATGTTGGAGAGCGGCGCCCGCCCGCTCAGCACCCAGCGCAGCCCGATGCCGAGCAACTGCTCGCCCAGGGCCAGCCCCAGCAGCCCCACGCCCAGCCAGCCCAGCTGCCGCGGCCAGCGGCCCGTCAGCAGCGTCGCCCCAAAGGCCAGCGCCGCCAGCAGGCAGAAGGCCGCCGACTTGGCGAAGGGCGCGTGCCGGTGATAAAACACGTCCAGCGCCAGCGGCGGCAGCTCGATCCCCCGCGCCTGCGCCTCCGCCTCGACCGCCTCGGCCAGCCCCGCCGCGGCCCGCCCGCCCGCCTCCGGGTCATCGCCGGCAATTGCCCGCTTGAGCGCCTGCCACTGCTCGCCGATCCTTAAATCGTTGGCCGAAAGTGTCGCGTCGCCCGCCCGCAGCGCCAGCGGCGACAACCACTCGCCCGGGCGCGGCACGATTGCGAACGACTGCTCGAGCTCCTCGAGCATGAGCGCCCGGTTCTCGACCGCGTTGATCGGCTTGAGCCACTGCGCCGGGTCGCGCTCGTAGAGCGCCATCAGCTTCTCGCGCGCCTGGGGCGCCCGATACTGGGAGAGGCTGACGCGCTTGCCGCCCAGCGCCTCGGCCAGTTGCGGCCGTTCGGTCTTGATCAGCGGCGCCGCGTGGCGCGCGTGCGGGTCCGCCATCAGCCAGAGCGTCGCCTGCAGCGGGTCCAGCCCCTCCAAGGTGGCGGACCCGGTGATCGTGCGCAGGTGGTTTTCGCCAAAGGTCCAGCCGCTGCGGATGAAGCCGAAATCCTGCACCGGCAGCCCATACAGCGGCTCCAGCGCGGCCTTCCAGCGCGCCCCCTCCGGCGCTGCCCCGGCGGGCATCGTCAGCAGCGCCGCCCCCAGCGCCAGCACCGGCAGCAGCCAGCGCGCCAGCCGGCTGTCCCCCAATCGCCTGTTCTTCATCACTCGTTCGCTCGCTTTCTCAAGCCACATTGCTGCTCACCCGCTTCCCGGAATCCCGCTTCGCAGAATCATGGGCGGCCGGCTCGGCCAGCCGCGCCAGCGCCCCTGCCAGCCGGCCGTCGAAATCCTCGCGCGCGTGCCGATATGCCGCCGCCAGCCGCAGGCGCCCCGCCGCCTCGTCGATGACGAACCAGACCTCGCGCCGCTGGATGGCAAATGCCAGCACCAGCCCCAGCATCATCAGCGCGCAGCCCAGGTAGACCACCGGGATCGCCGGGTTGCGCGTCACCGTCAGCACCGTCATGTAGAGCGGCATCTGCTCGACCAGCGCGACCTGCCAGGGGCCCGCCGCCTCCACCGGCTCCGCCGCCGGTGTGTCCAGGCACGCCTCGCGCCCCAGCCCCAGGCTCAGCGCCCCCACCGGCGTTCCGCCACTGCGCTCGGTCAGGGCCACCGTGAAGACCCGCTCGCCCGCCTCCCCGGCGATCTCGACCAGCTCCATCGCATACGGGCCATCCGCGGCATGCATCATCGCCTTGAGGTCCTCGCGGTAAAACAGCCACTGGTGGGCGAGCTCCTGACCGCCGCTGCTCAGGTGCACCAGCAGCGCAGGGTTGTTCAGCTCCGTGCTGCGGCTGGTGGCCGTGCGGCTGGCCGAGTCGATGGTGAAGTCCGGCTCGAAGCGCTCCGCGCGCAGGCACAGGTGCATGGCCGGCTGCCCCAGCGCGCCCTCGCCGAGGAGCTGCTCGCCGGCCCGGATCGTCCAGCGCGGCGGCTGGCCCTCGCCCAGCGCGACCTCGACCCCCTCGGCGCCCGACAGCGGCCGGCTCTGCCCCGCCGACAGCTCCAGCGTCTGCGTCGTCGGCGCCAACTCGGGGTGCCACAGCGCCAGCCGTTGGCGGCGCCCGTTGAGTTCCTGGTAGCTGGTCTGGTGCAGCCGCCAGCCGCGCACGGCGGGCGAATGATTCACCTCCACCCGTTCCCGGCGTGCCGGCTCGCCCGGCTCCTTGATCCGCACCGTCGAGATGAAGTGCGACGGGATCCGCGTGCGCGGGTGGTGGCCGATGTCGAAGTCCTCGCAGGTCAAGGTGAACCCGAGCCGCGCCGGCTGGCCGTCGCCCCCGCGCGGCGTCATCCACTGCGTCTCCTGGCCCTCGACCAGTTGGATCGTTCCCTCGCGCGCCACGAACGACGAGCTGAAGCCCGCCAGCAGGACCACCACCATCCCCAGGTGTGCCACCGGCGCCCCCCACAGCGCCGCCCGTCCGCGCGTCGCATAGCCCGCGCCCCCCTCGCGCCAGACGCTCAGCCCCGCCCGTCGCAGCTCGGCCTCGACCCGCGCCGGGTCCCCGCCAAAAGGTATCTCGGCCCGCGGCCCGGCGCCGGCAAAAAACTCACCCCCGCGCGGCACGCGCGGCCGCAGCGCCGGGATCACCTTCAGCAGGATTGTCCGGGCCGTGGCAGCGCCGATGTTGATTGCCAGCAGCCACAGCATCGCCAGGTACCAAGGGCTGTAATAGATCAACCGCTGCGAGCGCTCCAGCGAGCTGAGCTGCACCTGCCCATCAGGCCCCGTGATCGGCGGGATCAGCGTCCCCGCGATCGAGGCGATCGTGATCAACACCAGCAGCACCAGCCCGATCCGCAACGAATAAAACCAGCTCCACGGCGCGATCCCCCACCAGGGGGCTTGAACGGTTTGCTTCACGTGATCGGCGTCTCCTTGGTTGTTTCCCGCCCGTGGCCGGCAGCTTTCCCAGCTCCAAATTTAGATGCTAGGGTCCGGAAGCCGCCAGCAAAAACGTGATGCGGAAGTCGATTTTATCCGCGCCCGCCCCGTCGCCCGTCATCAACGCCGATAGTCATACGCCTGATGGCAGGGGGTCTGGCAGCTGCCGCCACCCTCGAGCGGTTGCCACTCCAGCGGACCAAGCCACTGGCCGAAGCGGGTGTTCTTGCGCATCAGGAACGGACGGTCCGCCGCATGCGCCTCATGGCAGACGTGGCAGGCCCGCCCGCGCTTCAGCTCGATCACGTGGACCCGGTGCAGGTTGCGTCCGCCGTTGCGAAAGCCCGTCGCCGCCGTCTCGCGCTCGGCCAGGTCGGGATTGTGACATTGCCAGCACAACTCATAGCGTTGGGTTTCATAGCGGGCGTAGCTGCCCGCCGGATAACCCTCGCGCAGCAGGCTCGGCTGGATCGACCCGTGAGGGGTGTGGCAGGCGGCGCAGCCGGCGTCGGCGATCGCCTCGTGCACGTGCGGCGCCTCGCGCATCCGTCGCGCCACGTTCTCCAATGGCCGGCCGTTCTGGTCGATCGGCAGGCGGTGGCAGGTCAGGCAGCTCTCGCTGATGTTCTCGCGCAGGTAATGGTTCTCGGACTGTTGGTGGGCGTGGTGACAGTTGCCGCAGGCGCCGCGCGGGTCGAAGAACCGATGGCGATGGGGAAGTTCGCCCTGGCGGTCGAGGAATTCCTCGTGGCAGGCGGCACATGCCTGCAGCCGCTCCTCGCTTCGCAGCAGGCCCCGCACCCCGCTCTGGTGCGGCGCATGGCAATCCAGGCAGCTCCCGGCCTCCGAGGGGTGCTTCAGTGCTCCGCCCGCGTCCGTCTCGATCTCGCTGTGACAGCCCAGGCACATCGAGTCTCCACCCGGCTTGAGCAGCCCTGCCGCCTCCGAACCATGATCCTCATGGCAGGCCAGGCAGCGGCCTTCCATGAACGGCAGGTGCAGCGGCTGGGCCCGCGCCGCCGCCACCTCATGGCAACTGACGCAGCTCTGGCCATGGTGGCCGTCCATGTCGACCGCCCCCAGCGGCGCGGCCAGCCATCCCGCCAGCAACGCCAGCCCCAGCGCCTGAAGCTGGACGAGGGGAGCGTTTTGGGGTAAAAGACTCACATCAATCGCTCGCGCCCTGGAATCTCTTGCTCACTGGAATCTTTCTTGCTCATTGCTTGAACCAACGGTTCCGTGCTGTTCGAATGAAGCAAAAGCTTATCCAATTTCTCCCCGCGTTGCAAAAAGGATGCGCCCCATGTCCCAGCATCAGCCCACCCCGCCCCCGCTCTCGCGCAACCCGATCAGCTTCGTCGGCTGGGCCATCACCCTGGTCATGGGCGCGATCCTGCTGGTGCTGGGCCTCATCGACATGCTGCTGCACCAGGAAAATCCTTACAATAGCCTGGTCACCTATATGATCCTGCCCGGGGTGCTGCTGGGCGGCGTGGCGCTCATCTTTCTCGGCGCCGGCCTCGAGTGGCGCCGCCGCCACCGCCGCGACCCCTCCGCTTATCCGCTCCTGCCCGTTGTCAATCTCAATGAGGGCTGGCAGCGGCGGCGGGTGCTGGGGGCGATCGTGCTGCTCGCCGTCCTCGGCAGCGCCTCCGCGGTCGGCGTCTACCAGGCCTACCACTTCACCGAGTCCGTCACCTTCTGCGGCCAGATCTGCCACACGGTGATGGAGCCCGAGTTCGTCGCCTACCAGCATTCCCCCCACGCCCGCGTCGCCTGCGTGCAGTGCCACATCGGCCCCGGCGCCGGCTGGTTCGTCAAGAGCAAGATGTCGGGCCTGCGTCAGGTCGTGGCGGTGGCCACCGGCAGTTATCAGCTGCCGATCGAGACCCCGGTCCACAACCTGCGCCCCGCCCGCGAGACCTGCGAGCAGTGCCACTGGCCCGAGAAGTTCTCCAACTCCCTCGAAAAGACGATCTGGCATTTCTCCCCCGACCGCGCCAATACCCCCACCCGCTATAACCTGCTGCTGCGCATCGGCGGCGGCCCGCGCAGCCTCGGCCTCGGCGAGGGCATCCACTGGCACATCAGCCCCGGGGTGGAGATTTACTACTGGGCGCGCGACCGCCAGCGAATGGATATCCCCTACGTCGAAATGCGTGTCGAGGGCGCCGATCCCGTCATTTTCCGCAGCGAGGACTGCCCCGACCCGCTGCCCCCCGACGCCGAGGTCCGCCTGATGGACTGCATCGACTGCCACAACCGCCCCTCCCACATCTACCGCTCCCCGCGCCAGCTGATCGACTTCAATATGGCCACCGGCACGCTCGACCCCTCGCTGCCCTACCTCAAGCGCCACGCTGCCGCCCTGCTCGAGCAGCCTTGGCCGACCACCGAGGCGGCCCTGGCCGGGATCGATGCCGCGCTGCGCGACCAATACGCCTCCTACCTCGAGGGGCCGCGTGGCCGCGAGCTGGTCGAGCGTCAGATCGACCGGCTCCAGCAGCTCTACGAGCGCAACTTCTTCCCCGAGCAGGGCGTCGACTGGCGCGTCTATCCCAATCACCTCGGCCACTTCGAGTTCCCCGGCTGCTGGCGTTGCCACGACGACCAGCATCGCGCCCCCAGCGGGGCCGTCATCGCCTCGGACTGCCGCAAGTGCCATGAGTTCCTTGACCAGGCCGAGGGCGAGGCGGCCTTCGGCCCCATCACCTATCAGGGCGGCGATTTCCGCCACCCCCGCGGCCTCGACGACATCTGGCAGGGGCGCAATTGCACCGACTGCCACGGCGCCTCCGCGCCCCCCGCCGCCCCCCTCGCGGCGGCCCCCCAGCCCCGCTCCTGACCCGGTCGCCCCATCCGCGACCGTTGGTTTTTGTTGCTGAGCCCAGCCTCATGATCTAAGCTTTCAGTGGTATTATGACAAGGAGGTCGCTTATTAGCGCCCCCGATTGCAATTCCTTGATCCTGCCCGCGATCGACCCGCTGGCCCCGCTGGCCCGCCAGTTTTGGCAGGCCCAGCCACGCGCGGTGCGAATTTTCAACCCTGCCCTCGAGGTCCTGCTCGATAACGCTCCCGACCGGGTTCAGCGGTATCCGCTCTATCGCGACGGCGGTGGCCAACCCCTGGCCATTCCCCCGCCCGGCGCGGCGCGCAACGGCTGGCCCGTCGCTCGCACGCTGGCCACCGGCGAGCCGACCGCCCGCAATTATTGGGTGCGCCTGCCGGACGCCGATGCCTGCGAGGCCTGCTTCCGCGTCCGCGCCTGGCGTCTCGACCCCACCTCCGACCTGGTTGTCGAGGAGACCGAGCGCATCGACAAGGCCCTCTGCCACGACGAGCGCCTCAAGAATTTGGACCGCGAGCTGGGTGCAATGATCCACCGCGTCGTGGAGTTCATGCTGCGCCGCTCCCCGGCCGAGGCCCTGCGCCTGCGCCTGACCAACGCCAACCTGCAGCCATGCCACGAAATCCGACGCTGCGGCCGGACCCGCTGTCCCGCCCACGGCCATCCCGCCTCCGTCCGCTGCTGGGAGCTGGAAGGCACCCTCTGCGAGGCCGGCATGGAATACCAGAACCAGCTCGACAAGTTCCGCCACTGCGAGAGCTGCGAGGCCTTTCTCATGGCCTGCCCCGACCCCCTCACCCGCGTCGGCGAGAACTTCAACCGCCTGCTGTCGCTGCTCGAGCTCAAGCACCAGGAGTCGCTCGAGGCCCAGGCCCAGCTCCAGCAGTCCGAGAAGCTGGCGCTCATCGGAGAGCTGATGCTCGGCCTGGCCCACGAAATCAAGACCCCCCTGAGCGTCATCATGGGCCGGCTCGACTGCCTGATGCTCGAACTCGACGAGCAGGCCACCGGCGGGCTGGGCGAGGACTTGGACGTGCTGCGCGGGCAGGCCGGCCGCATGCGCGCCCTGCTCGACAATATCCTGAACCTGGCCCGCCCCGAGCCGCCGCGCCTGCGCCCGCTCGAGCTGGCCGAGCCGGTGGAGCAGGTGCTCGCCGTGACGCGCAAGACCCTTGAAAAGGCCGCCGTCACCGTGCGCGCCCGCGTCGCCCCCGGCCTGCGCATCCAGGGCGATCCGCTCCAGCTCCAGCAGGTGCTGCTCAACCTTGTCATCAACGCCCGCGACGCCATGCCCGGCGGCGGGCGGATCGAGATCGGCGCCCGCCGCGAAGGCCGCGCCGCCACCGCCGGCATCCAGCTCTGGATCGCCGACAGCGGCCCCGGCATCGCCACCGACAAGCTTGAACAAATTTTTTCCCCCTTTTATTCGACCAAGGTTCAGGCGGGCGGCACCGGTCTGGGCCTCGCCATCTGCCGCCGCATCCTTGCCCTGCACGGCGGCCGGATCTCCGCCCGCAATGGCTCGCGCCGCGGCGCCGTCTTCACCCTCTGCTTCCCGCCTGCGAAGGAGTGACCTCGCCGATGCCCAAGTCCCCCCAGCCCACCCGCATCCTTGTCATCGATGACGAGAAGGAGATGCTCAACAATTATCGGCGCATGCTCGAGCGCGCCGGCCACCAGTGCGCCGTCGCCACCGGCCCCGAGCGGCTCGAGGCGCTGCTGGCCGACTTCCGCCCCGACCTGGTCGTCACCGACCTCGTCATGCCGACCGGCTCCGGGATGGACGTGCTGGAGCGCCTCGAGCGCCTGGACCCGCGTATTCCCGTGGTCATCATCACCGCCCACGGCACCATCGAGAGCGCCGTCGAGGCCATGAAAAGCCACGCCGCCGACTACCTCACCAAGCCATTCTCCATCGAGGAGCTGCTGGGTAAAATCCAGGCCCTGCTGAGCCGCCGGCTCATCGAGCGCGCCTCGGCCGGTAACGGCGCGGCGGGGAACGGCGGCGAGAGCGCCAACGGCTGGCGCGGCGGCATCATCGGCGCCGGCCCCGCCATGGAACGCGTGCTTGAGCTGGCGCGCAAGGTCGCCCGCACCGACGTCAACGTGCTCGTCGTCGGCGAGAGCGGCACCGGCAAGGAAGTCATAGCCCGCGCCATCCACCGCCTCAGTGCGCGCGCCCGCGAAATTTTTGTCCCCGTCGACTGTGCCAGCCTCCCCGAGGCTCTGCTCGAGAGCGAGCTGTTCGGCTACCGCAAGGGCGCCTTCACCGGCGCCCACGCCGACAAGATGGGCCTTTGCGAGTTCGCCCACAAGGGCACCCTCTTCCTCGACGAGATCGGCGAGATGCCGGTCGCGCTCCAGGCCAAGCTCCTGCGCGTGCTGCAGGAGCGCCAGTTCCGCCCCATCGGCGGCCGCGAACAGATCGATACCGATGTGCGCGTCATCGCCGCCACCAACCGCGACCTCGAGGCCGCCGTCCGCGAGCGCAGCTTCCGCAGCGACCTCTACTACCGGATCAATGTCATCACCCTGCGCCTGCCCCCCCTGCGCGAGCGGGTCGAGGACATCCCGTTGCTGGCCGCGCATTTCCTTGACCAGTTCGCCCGCGAAAACCGGCTGGATGTGGAGCGGATCTCGCCGGCGGCGATGGAGCTGATGCGCCGCTATGACTGGCCCGGCAACGTGCGCGAGCTGCAGAACGCCATCGAATACTCCGTGACCCTGTCCGCCGGCAGCACGATCGAGCCCGCCGACCTGCCCGAGTCACTCCAGGCGCTGCAGCCGGGCGCGGGGGAGGCGGCCCCTGTGGTGACAGTCGGTGTGTCCGCCCGCGCCGAGTTGGGCGCCCAGCTCTTCCAGGCCAAGCATCAGATGGTCGACCTGTTCGAGCGCGATTACCTGATCTCGCTGCTGGTCGAGCACCGCTTCAACATCTCACGCGCGGCCGACGCGGCCGGTTGCCATCGCCGCACGCTCTACCGCATGATCCACCGTCACCGGCTCGACTTGGATGAGCTGCGCCGCCAGGCCCCTTGTCGCGGCAAAAGCCATCCCGGCGGCTTCGAGGCCGGTTGCTGAAGCAGCGCCATTCCGAGTTTTGCGGGAGCCTTCAGTCACGTGGAAATGGCTCTAAAAAAACTGGGCCAGACCTGTCACACCTTCCGTCGCCAACACATGGCTTCCCGCTCCCTCGACCGCCCACTACACGAAAAAATTTGGTTTCTGCCCCACCCTCATCTATTAAGATGGATAGGTCCGCTTCTTGCTCAAAAAATTTTCGTCATGAATTGAGGCCGCAGGCAGTCCCATGGGCCACACAATGGCGCCGGATCGGCTGAGCAAACGGCCCGCCTGACAATTGGAGAGGGGGGAGCACCCATGAGGTCGTTGAACATCATATCGGCAGGCCGCCTGGCGCTGGGGCTATGTCTCATGGTGGTGGCGGGTCTGGTGCCGGCCAATGCGCAGCCGATTGCTCGGCTGATCATTCAGGGCGTGTCGCCGCGCGATGTCGCCGCCGACCCCAATGATGTCTTCGACGAGGCCTCCTCGGGCTCCCATGTGGTCGGCACCGGGGTGAAGGTCTATCTCAAGGGCGAGCCGATCGGCGCGCCCGCGACGGTGGGCGAATGGGCTTGGGCGCTGGTTTCGCGCCCCTCCGGCAGCTCTGCCGGTCTCAGCGCCGCCGCCGGCGAGCTGGTCACGCTGCGCCCCGATCTCGCCGGCGTTTACGTGGTGCGCCTGACCCCGCTCGATGCCAACCTGCAGCCGACCGCTTCGGTGGAGCGCCGCGTCATCGCCTCGCGCTATGCCGGTGTCGGCGTGCTCCAGACAAACTCCCCACCCACCCCGCGCGCGCCCCAGTGCGGTGCCAGCTATTGCCATGGCGACAACTCAGGCACCGAGCGGCTGCGCAAGGTCACCCCCTGGCTCCAGTCCAGCCACGCCCAGAAGCTTCAGCTCCACATGAACGGCCATTACGGGGCCTATTATCCGACCTCGTGTCTCAGCTGTCACACCGTCGGCTTTAATACCGATCCCGCGGCCAACAACGGCGGCTTCGACGACGTCGCAGCCAGCATCAATTACCCGCTCTCCACCATCACCGACCTCGTGGCCGATGCCGTCAACAACAACCGGCAGAACTTCCCCCAGCTGCCGGCGCAGCTTCAGAACATGGCCTCGATTCAGTGCGAGAGCTGTCACGGCCCCGGCACCTACCACGTCTCGCACTTGACCGATCCCGACAAGGGCATCAGCGGCGTCAACCTCGGCGCCGACCAGTGCCTCCAGTGCCACAGCACCGGGACAGGCCGCCAGCAGATCGGCTGGCAGTGGGCCGGCTCGGCCCATGTCAATGCTGACAAGGCGACCCCTACCGTCGCCACCACCGGTTCGTGCCTGCGCTGTCACACCGGCGAGGGCTTCGTCCAGCAGACACGGGGCCAGGCGCCGACGGCGGTGGCCGATCCTCACGCGGTCACCTGCTCGACCTGTCATGATCCCCACTTCAGCGGCAATCCGCACCAGCTGCGCGTGGCCGGGCCGGTCACCATCGACAGCAGCCATATCTTCGCCCAGCCCGGCATGGGCGGCACCTGCATGCAGTGCCATCAGTCGCGTGTCGTCAACCTGACCGAAACGGTCCACAACAGTTTCCGCGGGGCCCATTACGGCCCGCAGACCGACATGCTGATGGGCGTCAACGGCTGGGATTTCGGCCTGCCGCTGGCGGCCAACTCGGCCCATGACCGTGTCGTCGCCGACACCTGCGTCAGTTGCCACATGGCCGCCCCGACCCATTCCGGCTCCGGCGTGACCGAGCCCCCGCGTGTCGGCGGTCACACCTTCGCGCTGCGCGATGCCGAGGTCGAGAATGTCGGCAACGCCTGCGCGAGCTGCCACGAGACGCTCGAGACCATCGACCGCCGGGCGCGCGGCGACTATGACGGCGATGGCGTCCGCGAGGGGATCCAGACTGAAATACGCGGCCTGCTGGCGATCCTGCAGCCGCTCATTGCGGCGCTGCCGGGAGTCACCTATTCCTCCAGCTCGGGGACCTTCAGCACCAACGCCACGGCCTTCGCCAACCTCAGCGACAACCAGAAGCGCGCGCTCTACAACTTCAACTTCGTGGTCAAGGATGGCAGCTACGGCATCCACAACGCCAGCTACGCCGTCCAGTTGCTCCAGCGCTCCTACTATCCGCTGACCCAGCGCAACATCGCCGAGGATTTCCCGCTGATGCGGCTGCGTGGCGCCGTCCAGCGCAATCATGTCGACGGCGTGAGCTGGGCGGTCTATGAATGAGGAGGGACGGCGGCGGTGAGACCGGTGTCCGATTCGCAACCCCTGCCCGGTCCACTGGAGCGGCGGCTCACCGGCCGTGAGCCATTGGTCTGGGTGGTCAGCGCCGATGCCGCACTCGGCGAGCGCATCGTCCAGTTGCTGCGCGCCCGCGTCGGCCCCCCGCGCCTGCTCACTCCCCAGGCGGTCGGCCGCGAGGAGTTCTGGACCCGGCTGCGCGAGAAGCCGCGTCTGATCGTGCTCGACCTGGGCACGGAGCTGGACTGGGGCCGGGCCGCCATCCGGCGCGCCCGCCGCGCCCGCGTCGAGGCGCCGGTGGTGGTCATGGCCGAGGCCTTCTCGCGTGACTTCGGCGCCAAGATCATTTCCGAGGGCGTGCGCTATCATCTCCTGCGTCAGTTTTGCGACCAGGAGTTCCTCAGCGTGATTGAAAGCCTGCTCCGCCTCAGGGAGCAGTCGGTTTGGCAACAGCCCGCGGCGGGCGACACTGAAAGCGGAGGTTGAGACGAACCATGAAAGGCCAACGGATCATTCTCGGACTGCTGGCGATCTTCGCGGCGGCGGCGCTGGCCCTCTGGCCCCGGCCGACCACCGCCACCATCCGCGGCTCGGCCCACGACTTCTCGGGCCTGGACCCCAACCAGCAGATCTGCATCTTCTGTCACACCACCCACAACGCAGACACCAGTGTGGTCGACGCCCCGCTGTGGAACCATGCCGTCACCAACAAGACCTACCAGCTCTACAACAGCCCCACGCTCGATGCCGTCCCCCAGCAGCCCCAGGGGGCCTCGCGCCTCTGCCTGAGCTGCCACGACGGCACCGTCGCCGTGGACTCGTATGGCGGCCGCGCCGGCTCGATCTTCCTGGGCGGCGCGATCGCCATCGGCGCCGGCCCCGACGACCTGCGCAACGACCACCCCGTCTCCTTCGTCTATGATGACGCCCTCGCCGTGCGCGACCGTGAGCTGTTCTCCCCCTCCGGCGCCCCCTCGGGCCTCGGCGGCACGATCGCCCACGACCTGCTCTTCAACGACCGGATGGAATGCAGCTCCTGCCATGACGTCCATAACGGCCCGGCGTCGGCGGCAGTCAACGACAACCTGTTGATGATCACCCGCGTGCAGAGCCAGCTGTGTCTGACCTGTCACAATAAATAGCGCCCGCCGCGCGCCTGCGGATTGATGGAGCAGCCGGCCCGCCCGCCGCTGCTCCATTTCCAATCTTGCCATCGCGATGGCAAAAAAAGATTGGCCGCCGCCGGCCCCGCTTCTTATGCTGGAAGGCAACGTCGACACGATCCGGCGCCCGCGCCGGCCACTTTTGGAAAGGGATGACGAACATGCACCGTTCGGTTCACCATCCGCCGCGCCGCTCGGGCGCCTTCTGGCTGGTGGGGTGGCTGGTGCTGGCGGCGCTGCTGTCTGGCCCCGGCTGCTCCCGCGGTGGCGCGCCTGCCCCCGAACCGGTCGGCCCGCTCTTCTTCCCGCCCGCCCCGCAAAAGCCCTACGTCCAATACCTCGGCTGGATCAGTTCGCCCGACCAGCTGCCGCGCCGCCGCAGCGCCTTCGCCGATTTCGTCCTCGGCGAGGAGCCCATACGCCTCGGCCTGATGAAGCCCAACAACGCCCGCCTGCACAACAACGAGTTGATCATCGGCGACTCGATCCTCAACGCCCTGCTGATCTATGACATGGCCGCCGGCGGCGCGCGCCCCCTGCGCGGCATGCGCGGCAACGGCGCCATCCAGCAGCCCAACAACTTCAAGGTCGCCGAGGACGGCCGCATCTTCGTCGCCGACCGCCTCCGCCAGGCGGTGCTGGTCTACGAGCCCGACGGCAGCTTTGCCGGCGCCTGGGGCCGCCCCGGCGAATCCGCGCCCGTGGATCTCGCCCTCGGCCCCGAAGAGCTCTTCGTGCTCGACATCCAGGACCAGGAGATCGAGGTCTGGTCCCGCGCCGACGGCAGCTACCAGCGCACCATCGGCGGCCCCGGCCATGAGCCTGGCCAATTCACCATGCCGACCTATCTCGCGCTCGGCCCCGACGGCCACCTTTACGTGACCGACACCGGCAACTTCCGCGTCCAGAAGCTTTCCACCGCCGGCGAGCCGCTGCTGGCCTTCGGCGGCCACGGCAATGCCCTCGGCCAGTTCGCCTGGCCCAAGGGGCTCGACGTCGACGCCCACGGCCGCATCTATGTTGCCGACACCCGCTTCGCCAACGTCCAGATCTTCGACCCCCAGGGCCGCCTGTTGCTTTTCTTCGGCGGCCCCGGCCCCGATCGCGGCAACCTCGACCTGCCCGCCGGCGTCAGCATCCATCCCTGGCCCCGCGGCATTGCATTTTTCGACCAGCGCCTCGCTCCCGGCTTCGACCCCGAGTTCCTCGTTATCGTCGTCAACCAGTGGGGCGAGGCGATGATCAACTTCTTCGCCGTGGCGCGCACCGAAGTCGGCTCGTGATGGCACCCGCCCGGCCATGGCTCTTCGGGCTGGCCGCGCTGGCGGCGGCGCTGGCCTCCGCCGGCTGCACCGGCGAGACCCGCCACCGCGTGCTGACTTTCCTCTTCGACGGCGTCCCCGGCGATGAGGAGCCGATCCAGGAGGAGGCCGCCACACGCTTCTCGCCGCTGCGCGCCCAGGCCGCCGAGCGCGCCGCCATCGAGCCCCCGGCCGCGCCGGTCTCGGTCAGCGTGCACCAGCCGGTCTTTCAGCGCCAGTGCGGCGAGTGCCACGATATGCGCCGCGGCCTGGCCGTCAGCGAACAGGGCATGCGCCTCTGCGACCGCTGCCATGGCGAGCGCCGCCAAGAGGAGGGCTGGAACCACGGCCCGATCAACCTGGGCCAGTGCCTGCCCTGCCACCGCGCGCATGAGTCGCCCTGGCCGCACCTGCTCCAGGAACCCGTGCCGCAGCTGTGCGGCCACTGCCATCGGGGCGATGCCGATCCCGACGCGCCCTATCATGCGGTGCCCGATTTCGAGCAGTGCACCAGCTGCCATCATCCGCACCGGGTCGATGTTTACAAGGAACGTCCATGAGCCGCCCGCAGCACCACCGCCCCGGCCGCCTCGGCATCGCCCTGCTCCTGTTTTGGATGTTCGGGTGCCTATGTCCCGCGCTCGCCCAGCTGACCAATCAGCGCTGTCAGACCTGTCACGGCAACCCCCAGATCGCGGACTGGCCCCCCGAGACCGCCGCCGCGATGGTCAGCATCCCGCCCGAGGGCCCCGTCCTGCGCCGCCCCGAGGAAATGTCCGCGCTCTACGTCCCCACCGCCGGCTTTGAAAACTCCGTCCACGCCGGCCTGAGCTGCACCCAGTGCCACCTCGGCATCGAGCGCACCCCCCATCCCCAGCGCCTGGCGGTCCTTGCCTGCGCCGACTGTCACAGCGAGCCTGCAGCCGCCCTCCAGTCGGGCGTGCATGCCCCCGCCGCCGATGCCAACGGCCGGCGCCGGCCCGATTGCTCCGACTGCCACGGCCCGGCCCACGAGATCCGCCGCCTGGCCGAGCCTCGCCAGTGGCAGCAGGCCGTCGAGCTGACCCAAGCCTGCATCCGCTGCCATGACGGCCCGGTCGCCGAAACCTACCTCCAGAACACCCACGGGCGCGGGCTCATGAACAAGGGCCTTGCCGCCTCCGCCACCTGCGCCGACTGCCACGGCAGCCATCAGGTGCTGCCGGCCGAACACCCCGACAGTCCGATGCACCCGCTCCACGTCCCCCAGACCTGCGGCCGCTGCCACGCCGGCGTCGCCGATGTCTTCTATGCCAGCGTCCACGGCCGCCACCTGCTCAAGGGCCACGCCGAGGCCGCCACCTGCACCAGTTGTCATCACAGCCACGGCATCGGCATCGTCGATGAGCCCTTCCTGCAGGACGTGGTCAAGGAGTGCTCGACCTGTCATCTCGAGCTGGGCCGCACCTATATGCTCAGCTATCACGGCAAGGCCACCGCCCTCGGCGGCTCGGCCGCCGCAGTCTGCTCGAAGTGCCACGGCGCCCATGACATCCAGCCCGCCGCGCACCCCGATTCGCGCGTCGCTCCCGAAAACCTCGTCGAAACCTGCGGCGCCTGTCACGGCAACGTCAACAGCAACTTCATCCAATATTACTCCCACGTCGACCCGCGCGACCCCTCCTCGCCGCCGGTCGTCTATTGGACCTTCCTCGTCATGACCACGCTGCTGCTCTCGGTGCTGGTGGTCTTCGTCCCCCACGGCCTGTTGTGGCTCCAGCGCACCTTCGTCGAGCGGCTGCACCACCCGCGCGGCTATCACGTCGCGCCCGCCACCGAGCGCCGCGTGCGCCGCTTCGCCCCGATCCACCGCCTGACCCATGCCCTGATCGTCATCAGTTTCATGGGCCTGGTCATCACCGGCTTCCCGCTCAAGTATAGTCACACCGACTGGGCCCATGGCCTCGCCAGCCTTCTCGGCGGGGCACAGGCGCTCGGCACCTGGCACCGCGTCTTCGCCGTCATGACCTTCCTCTATGCCGCCATCCATGTCGGCTGGCTGATCTACTTCTTCGCCCGCCGCAACCGTGAACCCCTGCGCAGCTTCGTCACCGGACCCAACTCGATGATGATGACTTGGAAGGACGCCCGCGATGCCTTTGCCATGCTGCGCTGGTTCCTCTGGCTCGGGCCGCGGCCCAAGTTCGACCGTTGGGCCTATTACGAAAAGTTCGACTATTGGGGCGAGGCCTGGGGCGTCTTCCTGATCGGTGGCACCGGCCTCATCCTCTGGTTCCCCGAGCTGGTCACCCGCTGGCTGCCCGGCTGGATCCTCAATGTCGCGATGGTCATCCACAGCATCGAGGCCCTGCTGGCGGCCTCGGTCATCTTCCTCGTCCACTTCTTCAACACTCACCTGCGGCCCGAGAAGTTCCCGGTCGACATGGTGATGCTGACCGGCCAGATGACCGAGTCGGAGATGAAGGAGGAGCGGCCGGCGGAATATGAGCGGCTCCTCGCCAGCGGCCAGCTTGAAAACCTGATCGAGCCGCCGGTGGCGCTGCGCTGGCGGATCCTCGGCGCGATCTTCGGCATCCTTGCCTTCAGCGTCGGGATGGTATTGATCGTGCTCATCATTCGCAGCGAACTGGCGCACGTGCTGGGCTTGGACTAATAAAGGGCGGAGTGAACACCATGAACTGGCTAAGCAACAATGCGTTCGGTAAAAGGTTGCTCGGGCTGGCGGCCGCGCTGGCCGTGGCGGCACTGGTGGTGGCGGCGCGTCTCGATGCCGCCCCCGCTCCCCCGGCGCCCCGTCCCCCTGCGGCCCCGCCCCCGGCCCGCCCTGCGGCGCCGGCGGCCGATACCAGCCAGATCGATATCAGCGGCGGCTGCCTGACCGCCGAATGCCACGCCAATCTCGGTGAGCCTCGTTTCAAGCACGGCCCCGTCAACATGGGCCAGTGCGCCCCCTGCCACGTCCCCGTCGGCAACCGCCACGTCTTTCAGGAAATGCCGCAGGTCGAGGGCACCGTCTGCCTGCTCTGCCACCAGCCCGAGGCCGCCCAGCCGGTCGTGCATCAGCCCTTCCGCGGCCAGTGCCAGCTCTGTCACGACCCCCATGGCGGCGATAATCGCTACTTCGTCATGGGCGGGCTCGGTGCTGAGGGCTGCGCCCGCTGCCACAGCGATATCCGTCAGGGCCTCGATTTCGTCCATGGCCCCGTCGCGCTCGGCGAGTGCCTCGCCTGCCACACCCCGCACCAGTCGGCCCACAAGGGGCTGCTCAGCGAGTCTCGCGGCGAGCTGTGCCGCTCCTGTCACGTCGATGTCGCCGCCTCGCTCGAGGGTGCCGTCTCGATCCACGAGCCCGTCCGCGACGACTGCGGCGGCTGCCACTCGCCCCACGGCGGTGCCAACGAGTTTTTCCTAGCCGCCCAAGGCCGCCAGCTCTGCGGGGAGTGCCACGCCGGCTTCCTCACCCAGATCGATAACTTCAAGTATCCACACAAGGTGATGGATGCCGATCGCGGTTGCGAGAGCTGCCACCGCCCCCACAGCTCCAATCAGGCGGCGCTGCTGACCACCAACAACCAGGACCTGTGCCTGGAGTGCCACGGCCAGACGGTGCGCCAGGCCGATCGAACCCTCAGCAACGTCGGCGCCCAAATCCGCGAGGCCCGCTTCCTGCACGGCCCGCTGCGCGAGGACAACTGCATCGCCTGCCACAAGGCCCACGGCTCCGATCACCCCAACATCCTTGAGCTGGCCTTCCCCGCCGAGTTCTACGCCCCCTATCGCGAGGGAGCCTATGACCTCTGCTTCAACTGTCACGACCGCCAGCTCGTGCTCGAGGAGCGCTCCTCGGCCACCGGCTTCCGCAACGGCTCGCTCAACCTGCACTACCTGCACGTGAACCGCGAAAAGGGCCGCTCCTGCCGCGCCTGCCACCACGAGCATGCCTCAAGTCAGCCCAACCACGTCCGCACCGAGGTCCCCTTCGGGCGCTGGCCGATGCCGGTCCAGTTCAGCAAGACCGAGTCCGGGGGCACCTGCTCCACCGGCTGCCATCTGCCCTATCGCTACGACCGCGTCAATGAAGTCCAGAACCGCACGGAGCGCCCCTCATGAGCCGCCGTCTGCACGGCCTCTGCCGGCTGTTGATGGCGGCGCTGGCGGTGGTGCTGCTGGGCCCGGCGGCGACGGCGCTGGCCGTCATCCAGCCGGGCGAGCCCGCCCCCCGGCTGCGTCTGCCCGACCTGGCCGGCCGCCAGCATGTCATCGATGGCTCGACCACTGATTCGCTGCTGATGGTCTTCGTCAAGCCCGATGACCACCATACTTCCGCGGCGCTGGCCGAGCTCGGGAAGATGTTCACCCAGTGGCCGCAGCTGGGGACCGGCGTCCGCCGACTGGTGGTCCTTTCCCGCGTCGGCGACCAATTGGAGCCGGCCCGCCGCGCCCTCGCCGCCCATCCCGGCTGGACGGTGCTGGTCGACCGCGAGGACCGCGCCTACCGCGACTATCGCATGATCGCCACCCCCACCGTCGTATTGGTCGGGCCCGACCGCAAGGTCGTTGCCGTGCACGCCGGTTACGACCCGGGCCTGATCCAGGATGTGCGGCTTGAGCTGGCGCGCCTGCTGGGCGTCGAGCTGCCGGCGACCGCCACCGGCGCCCCACCGCCCTTCAGCATGGAGCTGCAACTCGGCCGCCGCATGGCCGCCCGCGGGCTCTGGGAGCGGGCGCTACACTACTATGAGCGCGCGGCCGAGGCCGGTCCGCTGCCGCCGTCGGCGCGCGTCGAGCTGGCCGTCATCCTCATTGAGCTCGAGCGGCTGGACGAGGCCGAGGCGCTGCTGACCGAGCTGGGGTCCAAGGCTCCCGGCGCGGCGGCGGCGGCCCGCCGGCTGGAGCGGGCGCGCGCGGCCAGCCCGCCCCCGCCCCCGCCGGTTTCGCGCTGAAGAAGCCATCTTCGGGCACCCATCGCCGGCACCAAGGCGCCTATGTTCCTCATGAACCACGACCCCATGCCGCTCGCCCGCGTCTTCTTCCGCCGCCGGTTCCTCCGGGCGGCGCTGGCGGGGCTGTGGCTGCTGTCGGTCGCGTCCGCCTTCGCCCAGCTTGATTCGCGCCAGGTGCCGGTCGCCCCGCTGCGGCTGCTTCCCGACGGCGGCGAGGTCGGCGTCGAGCTCTACCTGTTCGAGAACCGCGAGCGCTTCGACGGCGCCGAGGAGGTCAGCTTCAGCAACCGCACGATGCGCGAGTATATCCTCCAGCGCTTCGTCGGCTACGCCTATCATCCGCGCCTGCTCGACATCCGCGGCCAGATCGAGCTGGGCCTGATGCAGCAGACCGTCTCGCGCAGCGGCGGGCTCGATGACTTCGACACCGACAGCGACTGGAACGGCCTCGTCGGCAACTACGACCTGCAGCTGCATTTCCTCCGTGAGCACCCGATCTCGACGCTGCTCTTCGCCAACCGCGACCGTCGCGCCATCATCGAGATCTTCAGCGATCGCCAGCTGATTGAGAGCGAACGCATCGGCGGCATCATCGACCTCAAGCGCGGCCCGCTGCCGATGCAGCTGGCCTTCACGCGCGCCATGATCGATGAATATGGACAGGACAGCCGCAGCCACATCCAATACGACTCGCTCGAATACAGCGTCCGCAATGAGATCCGCAACCGCATCCTCACCGAGTTCCGCTACCGCTACCAGGACTACAGCCAGCAGTTCGACGCCCGCACGCCGCTCCTGCGCATCCGCCGCGAGCTCGACTACCAGTACCACGACGCCCAGCTCTTTAACACGATCTACCTGACCCCCGACCGCGGCAGCTACCTCAGCTCCGTCGTCCGCTTTTTCAACCAGACCGGCGACATCGACCTCGAAAACTTCTTCGCCCAGAGCCGCCTCAACCTGCGCCATACCCCCAACTTCCGCACCTATTACCTGGCCAGTCTGCTGCGCAATGAATTCGACGCCGCCCAGTCGCGCACCGTGCGCGGCGAGGTCGGCCTCGACCACCGGCTCTACCGAAGCCTCGACAGCCATCTCGACCTGCACGGCCGCCGCGTCGAGTTCGACGGCGCCACCGACACCGAGTTCGGCGTCACCGGACGGCTCGGCTATCGCAAGACCACCCCCTGGGGCATGCTCAGCGCCGGCTACTCGCGCACCCTCGACCGCATCGAGCGCGAGGGGGGCGGCATCCGCCGCGTCCTTGGCGAGGAAATCACCCTCAGCCAGTCCCTCTTCACCTTCCTCGAGCGCCCGGGCGTCATTCCCCAGACCCTGGTGGTCCGGCTCGAGCCCCTCACCGGCATCCCCCTCATCGAGGGCTTCGACTACGAGACCCGCCTCATCGGCAACCGCCTCGAGCTGCGCGCCCTGCCCGGCGGCTCGATCCCCGAGGGCACCTCCGTCTTCGTCGACTACGATGTCCTCATCGAGGAGGTCGAGTTCCTCCAGGACAGCCAGAGCTTCAACGTGCGCCACGATTTCGAGCGCCTCGCCCGCGGCCTGGCGCTCTACTACCGTTACCAGAGCCTCACCCCGCGCGACCTCTCCGACGACCTGCTCACCGTCCTCGAGTTCTCCAGTTGGCTGACCGGCCTGCAATATCAGTGGCGCGCCCTTACCTGGACCACCGAATACGAGGATTACGACTCCAACTTCACCGGCTACAGCCAGTTCCGCAACCGCCTTGAAGGCACCCACAACATCGGCCGCGGCCTGCGCCTGGGCTGGTACGGCGCCCACATCCTGGTCGACCATGATCGCCCGATCGCCGGCGAGGACCAGGAGAACATCTCGCTGGCCGGCCTGACCCTGCGTGGCCCGCTGCGCGAGCGCGGTTGGTGGGAACTCGAAGGCCGCGCCCGCCGCGAGCAGGGCCTCATTGACGAAACCCTTCTCGGCGTGGCCTTGCGCACCGGCGTCCAGGTCCGCCGGCTGCGCATCGAGGGCGGCGGCCGCATCGAGCGTCTCGATCGCGGCCGCTCCGAGCGCGACCGCTTCCAGCTTTTCCTGCAGCTCTCGCGCCAATTCGGCCGGCGCCGGTGAAGGAAACGGGATGAAACCATGATGCCGACGAAGCACAGCTCCTTTCGCTCAAACGCCCGCCGACGGGTTCTGCTGCTTGGCCTGCCGCTGCTGCTGGTCGCCATCGCCGCCTGCAGTCGCGGCCAGGTCCCCTTCCTCACACAAGGCCACGACCCCGCCTACGTCTGGCCCCCGCCCCCCGAGCCCCCACGCCTCGGCTTCGTCCTCGCCGCCAGCGATCACCGCGCCCTCTTCCGCGAGGCCGGCGGTCTGGCGGCGCTGGGGCGTTGGCTGGCCGGCCCGACCGATTCCGCCATGGTCCGCCCCTTCGCGCTCGCGCTGCATCCCGCCGGTGGACTGCTCGTCGCCGACCCCGGCCGCCAGCGAGTCCACTTCTACGACTGGGCCCGCCGCCGCTACCTCGCGCTCGAGGGCGCCCCTGCCGCACCGCTGTCCTCCCCCGTCGGCGTCGCCGCCCTGCCCGACGGCCGCATCCTCGTCAGCGATTCCCGCTTGGAACGCGTGCTGGCCTTCGACGCCGACGGCAAGCCCCTCGGCGATTTCTGCCCCCCCGGCACCCTCGCCCGTCCCGCCGGCCTCGCCGTCGCTGCCGGCGCCGTCTTCATTGCCGATGTGCTCCACCACCGCATCGCCGTCTTCGACCTGCAGGGCCGCCCCCTGCGCCAGTTCGGCCGCCGCGGCGACGCCCCCGGCGAGTTCAACTACCCCACCCACCTCGCCGCCGCCCCCGACGGCCGCCTGCTGGTGGCCGACTCGATGAACTTCCGCCTCCAGTTGCTCTCCCCCGAGGGCGCCCCCCTGGCCGAGGCCGGCGGTCTCGGCAGCGCCCCCGGCCGCTTTGCCAATCCCAAGGGCGTTGCCCTCGATCGCCACGGCCGCATCTACGCCATCGAGGGCCTCCACGACGTCCTGCAAATCTTTGACGACCAGGGGCGGCTGCTGCTCAACGTCGGCGCACCCGGCCAGGGCCCCGGCGAATTCTGGCTCCCCGCCGGCCTCTGCCTCGACGCCGCCACCGGCCGCCTCTACGTTGCCGACAGCTACAACGGCCGCGTCCAAATTTTTCAGCTGCTCCCGGAGGTGGCGCCATGACGACGCTTTTTCTTTTATTCGGCTCCCGGCGCCCCATCATCAGCTCGCTGCTGGCCCTTGCACTCAGCTCCCTCCTCAGCGCCGCCGCCCCCGGCCAGGGCATTATTTCCAGCAGCCACAACCTCTCCGCCAGCGGTCCCGGCCCCGTGCGCGCCACCGCCGAAAGCCAGATCTGCGTCTTCTGCCACACCCCCCATGGCGGCCGCTCACAGGCCCCCCTTTGGAACCGCCACGATTCCCAGGCCGCCTACATCCCCTACAACAGCCCCTCCCTGCTCGCAAGCCCCGGCCAGCCCACCGGCGCCTCCAAGCTCTGCCTGAGCTGCCACGACGGCACCGTCGCCATGGGCGACCTGGTCAGCGGCCCCTCCGTCGCCTTCGCCGGCTCCCCGACGATGCCCCCCGGCCGCGGCTTGATCGGCACCGATCTGCGCGACGACCACCCGATCTCCTTCAATTTCTATGAGTCACTGGCCCAGGCGGGCGGGCGCATCGCTTCCCCTGCCGGCTGGGACCCCCGCGTCCGCCTCGACCAGAATTCGATGCTCCAGTGCACCACCTGCCACGATCCCCACAACGACCAGTGGGGCCGTTTCCTCGTCATGCCCAATCAGGAGTCCGCCCTCTGCCGCCAGTGCCACCAGTATCCACTCTTCGCCCTCACCCCCCACGCCGACTCCACCCAACGCTGGAACGGCGCCGGCGTCGACCCCTGGCCCCACACCGACTACCCCGACGTCCGCGCCAACGCCTGCCTCAACTGCCACCGCAGCCACCACGCCCCCGGCGCCGAAACCCTGCTCAGCAGCGCCCGCGAGGAAGAGGTCTGCTTCACCTGCCACAACGGCAACGTCGCCTCCTACAACCTGGAGGCGGTCTTCCAGAAGTTCTCCGCCCACCCCGTCGCCCGCCAGAGCGGCGTCCACCAGTCCGGCGAGAGCCCCTTGGCCGCCTACGACCACGTCGAATGCGCCGACTGCCACAACCCCCATCGCGCGCGCCGCTCACCGGCCCAGCCCCCGCTGGTCATGGGCGCCCTCGAGGGCGTCAGCGGCATCGACATCGCCGGCTCCCCCCTGGCCGAGGCCCGTTACGAATATGAGGTCTGCTTCAAGTGCCACGCCCGCGAAGAGGCCCCCGCCTTCGCTGCCATCGAACGCCAGGTCCAGTCCTTCAACCTGCGCCGCGAGTTCTCCCCCTCCAGCCCCTCCTTCCACCCCGTCGCCGTCCCCGGCCGCAACCCCGACGTCCCCAGCCTGCTCCCGCCGCTCAACGAGGCCTCGATGATCTACTGCGGCGACTGCCACGGTCACGACGGCGAGGCCCCCCAGCTCATCGGATCGGCCGGCCCCCACGGCTCCAGTTTCCCCACCCTGCTCAAGCGCCAGTACCGCACGGGCGACGAGGTCGCCGAGAGCCCCACCGCCTATGCACTCTGCTACGGCTGCCACAGCCGCGAAAGCATCCTCGCCAACCAGAGCTTTCCCGCCCACAGCCGACACATCCAGCAGCAGCGCGTCTCCTGCGCCGTCTGCCACGACCCCCACGGCATCGACCAGGTCCGCGGCTCCGCCCTCAATAACGCCCACCTGATCAACTTTGACCTGTCGGTGGTCCGCCCCGACCCCGCCAGCGGCCGCCTCGAATACCGCTCCCTGGGCCCCCGCGCCGGCGAGTGTTTCCTCAGCTGCCACGGATCGGTCCACAACCCGCGCAGCTACTAGCCGGCCACCCCTCGCGATTTGATTTGAAACTGCCCAGACCCGCTCGCGAGTCTCGCGCGCGATGAATGACCGGCGCGCATCGCCGACTCGCCGGCTCCGCCGCGCACCAAGGGCACCGCCAGCGCCGTCGACCAGACCTACCTGACCACCCCCATCGCCTATGTCAGCGCCACGTCCTCGCAAACGAGGCCCGCGGCGAGGCCGGCAACTACGGCTTCACCGCCGCGGGCAAAACTCGAAGAAGCTTTCTCACATCCCGCCGCTGGGAGGGAGCAACTCAGGAGCACAGACCTGGGTCCAGGCGCGCTGTCCTCACCCTTGCTCCGGCTCCGAATCCCCCTGCGGGGGCACCGGGGCAATCATGCTGACCCGCGTGCCTTGCCCTGGCGCGCTCTCCACTTCCATCTGGCCGCCGATGAGCAGCAACCGCTCCCGAATGCTATAGAGGCCAAATCCGCTCGCGGAACCTTTCGCCTGAACGCGTGAGGGATCGATTCCTGCGCCTTGGTCGCTCACCTCGATCCGCACATTTTTCCCGCTCCGGCCGATCTTGACCTTCGCTTGATTTGTGCCCGCATGTTTGACGATGTTAAAGAGCAACTCGCGCATGCACTGGAATAGGAGCATGCTGACTCCCTGGGAGTCGGGCGCGACATCAGCCTCGGCCTCAACTTCAATCTTCAGGCCGTGCTTCTCACCCATCCACTCCTGCAGCCATTGCGTGGCGGCAATCATGCCGGATGTCTGCAGGATCGGCGGAGACAGGGCAACCGTGAGGGAGCGCGAGGCATTAATCGATTCATCAAGCAGGTGAACCACCTTGTCCAGCGAATCCTTGATTCCCTCTCCCGCCGCCTGCCGTCCCGCCTGTGCCAGGGCAAACTTGGCACCCACCAGAAGCTGCTGGAGGTCGTCATGGAGCAGTTGCGCCAGCTGTCTGCGCTCGCGCTGTTCAGCCTGGGTCAGCTCCAGGGCCAGGGCGCGAATCTGGGCAGTGCGTTCGAAGACGCGCCGCTCAAGCTCCTCTTTGTTTCGCAGTTGCGATTGAATCTGGTCCCGGATCTGATACTGCCGCCCGCGCGCCCGCAGGGCCGCCCGCACCGCGCTCAGCAGCGTGCTGATGCGCACCGGCAATTCCAGCAGCGAAATATTTCCCAAGACCGCAGTGATCGATTGAACCTGTGGCGAATCAGCCGCCCCGCCGCGTGTCAGCATCACAACCGGTAAATCCGCCCAGGCCGGCTGCAGGCGGATCGCCTCCGCCAAACGGTTGGAACCTTCAGCATGAAGAACGTTTTCGGCCACCAGCAGACATCCCGCCCCCAAGGGCAGCTCGCGCAAAAGCTCATCCAAGCCGGCGCACCCCGTGCAGTCTAGGCCTGCCTTAACCAGCAACGTTCGACTCAATTCTGTGTCGCGCGCGGATGGCGTCAACAGCAGGACCCGCCTCTCCTCGGGCAACCGTTCCGCCATGATGGCTTGATGCTCAATTTTTGGTTGGTTCATGAAAGTCCGGGCATCCCGGGCAGAATCCCGGCAAAATTTGGCATTGCATCTTCGATGGAGAGCCCCATTGAGCTGAGCTGCAACTCGTGGATGGTCCGTTCGTGGCGGCCGGTGCGTTTCTTCACCACCGAGATCGCCCGGCGCAGCTCACCACCCGATTCAAAGTAGCGCAACATGATGATCGCGTCGGCAAGATAGCTCGCATTGACCGCGCCCTGCACGGCAGGACTCAGCAGCCCATGCTGTTCCAGCAGCAGCAACGTCATCACGCCCTGCTGGCCCAGGTAGCTGAGCATCTCATGCAGGTGCAGGACCATGAAGCGCTCTTCAGACATGGCATTCATGTATCCGTTAAGGCTGTCGAGCACGATCAGCCGGACGCCGAGCTTTTCCACGGCATGCCGGATGGCATGGCTGAATTCTCCCGGTGAGAGTTCGGCCGGGTCAACCTGCTGCAGGATGATGCGTCCATCGGCCACGGGTTCCGCAATATTCATTCCCAAGCCCGCGCAACGGGCCAGGTAGGTGGCGCGGCTCTCATCGAAGGTGAAGATGGCGGATTTTTCACCCCGGCCAGCCGCGCTGAAAGCAAACAAAGTCGCGATTGAAGACTTGCCGCTGCCTGCCGGGCCTGTGAGCAGGGAACTGAGCCCCCGCTCCAGACCGCCCCCAAGCAGATGATCCAACCGGGCCAGTCCACTGCTCACCGGCGCACGCTCAAAATCTCCCGGATGCTCGGTGGCGATCAGACGCGGGAAGACGGTCACCCCCCCCCGCACAATCTTGAAATCATGATAGCCACCCCTGAAGCGCGTTCCGCGAACCTTGAGCACCCGCAAGCGGCGCCGCTCGTCGCCATACTCGGGAGCCAGATGCTCCAGCGAGATCACCCCATGCACGATGCTGCGCAGCTGCAGATCTGGATTCCTGTTGGTGTTCTCGTCGAGCAGCAAAACGGTGCATCCGCGTTCCATGAAAAAATACTTCAGCGCCAGAATCTGGCGCCGGTAGCGCAGCGCATCCTGGGCCATCAGGCGCAGGTCGGAGAGCGAGTCGAAGACGATGCGGACCGGCTTGGTTCGCTCCACCTCGGCCATCACCGCGCGGGTGATCTGGCCCAGTTCGACCTCGGCCGGGTGAAACATGACATACTGAGAATCGGGTTCGACGGCTTCAAGATTGACCAAGTCGTAAAGGTTGAGATTCTTCAGTGCCCAGCCGTGGGAGGACGCCGAGTCGCGCAATTCCTGGCTGCTCTCGGCCAGCGTCACGAAAAGCCCCGGCTCGCCGATGTCAAGACCCTCGAGCAGGAATTGCAATCCAATCGTGGTCTTGCCGGTCCCGGGCTCACCTTCGATCAGATACATGCGGCGGGGTGTCAAGCCACCGCCGAGGATGTCATCGAGCCCCGAAATCCCCATTTGCATCCGCCGGGGCCGCCCTTGGTCTTCTGTTGCGCCAGTCATGCAACGCCTTACCCTTCGGCGGGAGCTTTCCCGCGGATATGGCCCCAGGCATCGTCCCGCCTCGAGCCGAAATGTAATTATACGCGTCTGTCACTTACAAACCAAGCCGCTGCAGCCTTTACATGAAAACATCGGCGCTCGCCCATGCGCGGGAGTGGCGACATGGGCAAAAGGTTGCCTGGATATGATTTCATTTCTGGCCCCCAGTGCTCTCACGGCGCCCACCGTCGCGCAGCCTCCTCACGGCCACTCATCACGGATCAAATCAAAAAGGCCGCAAGCAAGAGCTTGCGGCCTTCTTCAAAAGTGGCTGGGGAGGTAGGACTCGAACCTACGAACTCCTGATCCAGAGTCAGGCGTGTTACCAACTACACCACTCCCCAATGCGAGCGGCGCCATCCCTGACGCCTCCATTATGAAATCAAATCACACTGGCCATTGTCAAGCATGAGACGTGAAATGAATTTTCCAGCAATGAAGCATTCCGGGCGCTTCCGCATCAACTCGCCAGCACCCGCTCAAAGTTGCGCCGGTTGCGCAGCAGAATCGCGCCGGTGGCATCGAGCAGCCCGCCGCGCCCCTCCAGCAGCGGGGCGCAGGCCCGCTCGAGCGCGACCAGTTTTTCGCCCGTCGCCGGCAGCCAGGAGTGCTCGCTCTCGAAGAGCAGGCGCGTGCGGTCTTCGAGCCGGCGCAACCAGCAATAATCCCTGGCCAGCGTCTCGGCCAGTGCCGGCTCGATCCAGCCGGCCGCGCCCGCGCGCGCGAAGACCGCCAGCGGCCCCAGCCCCATCATCGCCCCGTCCTCGCCCAGGCGCTTCAGTTGCAGGTATTGGGCGAGAAACTCCAGGTCCACGATGCCGCCCCGGCCGACCTTGAAGTCGCACCATGCCCAGCGCGCCGGCTTGCTGGCTTGCTCCATCCGCCGACGCATCGCGTGGATTTCGGCCGCCAGATCAAGCCCCACTAAGCGTCGGGCGATCCGCCCGCGCAGCCCCTCCACCAGGGCCGCTGCCGTGGCCGCGTCGCCGGCGATCGGCCGCAGCTTCATGACCGACTGGAACTCCCAGCTCTGCGCGCGCCCGCTGAAGTAATCCAGATAGCGCCCCAGCGGCGGGGCGAGCGGCGCGCTGGCCCCCTCGGGCCGCAGCCGCGCATCGACGGCATAGGCGCGCCCCTCGCTGGTGGTCATCGTCAGCAGCGCGATCATTCGCTCGGCGAGCGCGGCAGCGGTCTCGTTGGGCGTGGCGCGCACTGCCGCCAGTCGCTCGTCGTGCACGAAGATCAGGTCCAGGTCGGTGAAGTGGTTGAACTCGCGGGCGCCCAGCTTGCCCATCGCCAGCACGGCAAATCCCCCGCCGGCGGGATCGATCCCCAGCTCGGCGGCGGCGCGCGCCAGCACCCGTTCCACGATCAGCTCGGCCGTCAGGCAGAGCCGCGCATTGAAGGTCTTGAAGTCGATCAAGTCCGCCAGCTTGCCCAGCCCGGCCGCCAGATGCTCGAAGCGCTTGAAACGTCCCAGCGCGCGACAGAAGGCCTCGTCCTCCATGATGCCGCCGGTCCAGCGCTCAAGGCGCGCCCGCAGGAGGTCGGGCTCGGCCCCGCGCGCCAGCTCGCCGGGGTCAAGAAAGGTGTCGACGAACTCGGGATGGGCGATCAGCGTGCGCGCCAGCAGGTTGCCCGATCCCATCGCCGTCAGCAGGAGCTCAAACAAAGCCGGCGCGCGCGCGAACATCTCGAACATCGTCGCCAGCGCCCCCGATGCCAGCAGAAAAGACTCAAGATTCGCCACGGCAGCCTCGGGACGCGGGATGGACGGGGCGCGCCGCAGCAGGCGCGGCAGCAGCTCGCCCCAGGCGCGCCGACCCTCTGCCGAAAGATAGATGTTGGCGCCCTGCCCACCCAGCCGCCGCAGCATCTTGAGCGTCGCGGGCGCCGCCAGCCCGAACGGCTCGAGTACGGCCAGGGCCGTGGCTTCAGGCTCCCCCGACATCACCGATCGGGCGGCGCACTCGGCCGGGTCGGTCGGCGCGGCCTGCTCGCGCGCCGGCTCAAAGAAATCGGTGAAATCCCTGTGCACCCGCTCCGCGACCCGCCGCCGGCGCGCCTCGAGCACCTCGCCCGCCGAGACCCCCCGCGCCGGCAGGATGCCGCAGCGGCGCGCCAGCAGCTCCAGCTCGGCCGGTTCGGCCGGCAGCATGTGCGTCTGGCGCAGGTGCATCATCTGAAGCCGGTGCTCCAGCGTGCGCAGGAAGATGTAATCCTCGCTCATCCGGCGCGCCCGCGCGGCCTCCAGCAGCCCGGCGGCGCTCAGGGCGGCGATGGCGTCCAGCGTGGCGGGGGCATCCAGTTCGCCGCGCGACGTGCCGTGCAGCATCTGCAACGTCTGGACAAGGAACTCGATCTCGCGGATGCCGCCGGCCCCGCGCTTGATCTCGCGCTCGCCGCCGGCCCGGCGACTGACCAGCTCGTCGATCCCGTGCTTCAGGTCGCGCATGTTCTGCACGAGCCGCTCCTTGTGCAGCGGGTCGTGGACCAGCGGGCGGGTCATCACCTCGAAGCGGTGGCCAAGTTCCCGGTCTCCGGCCACCGCTCGACCCTTCAGCAGCGCCAGCCGTTCCCACGGGTGGGCCTGGGTGACGTAATAAATTTCGTAGGCGTCGAAGGAGCGGGCCAGCGGACCGCTCGCGCCCTCGGGCCGCAGCCGCATGTCGACGCGATAGAAACAGCCCTCTTCGGTGGGCTCGCTCAGCCAGGCGATCAGCGACTCGGCCAGCCGGACGTAGAATTCATGATTGCTGATGGCGAGGCTGCCATCGCTGCGCCCCTCGGTGCGACCCTCGCGCGAGTAGACGAACATCAGGTCGATATCGCTGGAGAAGTTGAGCTCGCCGCCGCCGAGCTTGCCCATGCCGATGACGGCGAAGGAGACCGGCTCATCGGAGGGGTGGCCGTTTTCGGGCTCGGCGCGCGGATGGCCGTGGCGGGCCACCAGCGGCGCGGTCAGCTCCTCGATCGCCCAGTCGAGCGTTGCCGAGGCCAGCTCGCTCAGCTCGCGCGCCATCGCCAATTCGCTGGAGCGGCCGGTCAGCCGGCGCAGCGCCAGGCGCAGCAGCTCGCGGCGCTGAGCCTTGATCGCCGTCAACCGGCGCGGCTCGGCGGGCGCGGCGGCACAGGCGGCGTCATACTCGGCGCGAAAGTCGGCTGCCGTGCGCCCCCGCGCCAGGTTCTGGCCGGCCAGCCATTCGACCGTCGCCGGATGGCGCACCAGCAGGTCGGCCAGGAACTGCGAGTGGGCCGCCAGCATCGAAAGATAATTCAGCATCGGCGAGGGGAGCGCCGCCAGCGCGGCGGCGGGATCCTCGCCATTACGCGCCTCGGCCAGACGCGCCAGCGCCACCAGTGCCAGGTCGGGGGCCGGCGTGACCGCGACCGACTCGATCAGGCGCGCCAGCGCCTCGGCGCCGCCCAGAGGGGTCAGCATGCGGGCCGCCGCCGCCGGCTCGGCAAAGCCCAGTTCAGCCAAGGCTGCAGTGGCGTCCCCGCCGGACTCCAGCACCGCCGCGGCGCGGGCGGCCGCGCCGGAATCGGACTCGGTCCGTGTGCGTCGGGGGCGGGACTTCATCGATTCGTCCGTCTGCTGATGGTCGGCGTCATGGCGCGGGGTGCCCTCTTGCGTTGACCGCCGGCCGGGTTCGGCTTAAACTGATTCTGCCGACTCCGTCGGGGATCGGCAAGCCCAAGCTGGCCGCCGCGCGCGCCTTGGATGACCGATGCCCAACACCCGCCCTCAAGCCTTCAATCATGTGCTGGAACTGCTCGACCTGACGTTTCTCGACGAGACGATGCTGCAACAGCCATCGATTTACGGCACGGCCGTCACGACCGTCTGCAACTTGAAGTGCCCCTTCTGCATCCGCGAGGCATTGGGCGTGCGCGAGAACCGCCACATGGATTTCGATGCCTTTGCCGGCCACGTGCAATACCTGGCGGCGGCGCGGCGGGTCTCGCTGTTCGGGCTGGGCGAGCCCTTCCTGCATCCGCGCTTCTTCGACTTCGTCGATCTCTGCCGGCAGGCGGGGGCGTTCGTCTCGACCTCGACCCACGGCATGAGCCTGACGGCCGAAGTCCGCGAGCGGATCATCGAGACGGGGCTGGACGAGCTGAATATCTCGATGGACGCGGTCACGCCCCGGCTGTTCGCCGAGCTGCGCGTCGGCGCGGTGCTGGAGACCGTCATCGAACAGGTGACGGCACTGGCGGCCCTCAAGCGCGAGCGCGGCAGCGCCCTTGCGCTCAATGTCAATATGGCGGTGCACGGGCGCAACGTGCATGAAGTGGCGGCGATGGTCAAACTGGCCGCCCGCATGGGCTGCCAGTCGGTCTCCTACTCGAGCGCGGTGATTTACCTGCCCGAGGACGAGCCACTGGCCGTGCTCGAGACCCCCCAGCTTGAACAGCAGCTCCAGCAGGCGCGCCTGTTCGGGGAGCGGCTTGGGATTTCCACGGTCTTCTGGCGCCAGAAGGCGCTCGGCGCACAGCCGGACCTCTATCACGCCGGCTCCTCCTATGGCTGCGGTCAACTCAACTCCACGCTCATCATCGAGCGCAGCGGCAAGGTCAAGACCTGCTGTTACCTGGAGGAGTATCAGGGCGACGCCTGGGTCGAGGGGCCGGTGGGGGCCTTCAATAACGACGGCATGCGCGCCCAGCGCCGGGCGCTGATGGAGGGGCGCGTCCGGCCGGAGTGCCAGGGCTGCGTTTTTCTGCGCGAGCGCACCCCCGCCTGGGTGCAGGGGATGCTCAACGAGGCCGCGCGCGTCGCCGAGAGCCATCCGCTGCTGACCGAGGAGGATCGCACGCACCTGCGGGTGCTGATCGAGCGCCACCAGCAGCGCAAGAACGAACTTTACCCCGATCATCGGGCGCGCCCGGCCGTCGAAGTCGGCGCCGCCCACGCCGCCGAGTTGGCCACCGCCCAGCCCCTTTATCAGGGCAAATAATCAGGTCAGCATCACGGCCGAGGCCACGACGGTGGTCCAGAGGCCCGTCTTGTCACCCTCGGCCGTCTGCACGACCGCGCGCGTGCGCACGATCTTGCCTGACATCTTGTAGATTTCCTTGCGCTCGTCGTAGGCGGTCTCGGGGTCGAACTCGATCCCCAGCGTGGTGGCCAGCATGGTCGCCGCCAGATCCTCGACCAGGTCGCCGATCTTCTGCTCGGTCATGCCATAGCCATGGTGCTCGCTGATGTAGCCGTAGTCCTCGCCTCGCGCCGGTTGCGCCAGTCCGACGCCCGCCCCAACCATCCGCGAGGGCTCATTGGTGGCGGCGTCGGCGATGACGACGAACATGATCTGGCCGGGCTTGAGTTTCTTGACCCCCTGGGCGCGCGATATGATCTTGCAGTTGGGCGGCAGGATGCTGCTGACGCGCACGAGGTTGCCTTTTTCGATGCCGGCCTGGCGCAGCGCCAGCTCGAAGCTCTGCAGTTTCTCGCGATGGCGTCCCACGCCTTTGGTAAAAAAGATCTCCTTGGGCACCAGGTTCATGGTCGCGTCTCCCTTGTGTGATGAACAATTATGGCCCACCGATTGGGGTGTCGCAATGATCGGAAGAAAACCAACCCTTGGCGAACGATGAAGGGCTGGCTTCGATTCTTCATTTTTTCGCAAAGGCCGCAGAGAACCGCGAAAAGAACGCAAAGTCGTGGCGAAGCGATGCTGGACGGGTGATATGAATGCATGGTCATGGAAGAGCGACAAAACATGAGGGATCCAAGGGGCCGCGGAGTTTTCCATTTGGTCCAGCGCCGCCATGCCGATATGATGAATGGAGACAGGGCCGGCACCGCCTGGCCCGATTTTCATTCAAGGGTTTGACGCCGTGCTTCCGGAGTATCTCGACATCCCGATTTTTCCCCTGCCCAACGTGACGTTCTTCCCGCAGACCTGGCTGCCGCTTCACGTCTTCGAGCCGCGCTACAAGGCGATGGTGGCCAACTGCCTCAAGGGCGACCGGTTGATGGGGGTATCGCTACTCAAGGAAGGATGGCAAAAGGATTACTTTGGCCGCCCGCCGGTCAGCAAGACCTTCGGCGTGGGCAAGATCGTGGACCACGAGCAACTGGCCAATGGCCGCTGCACGATCATGCTGGAGGGGCTTTACCGCGTGCGGTTGGTGCAGGAGTTTCCCACGAGGCTTTTTCGCGTCGGGCGGGTCAAGGTGCTGCAGGAGATGCCGATCGATTCGCGGCGCGGGCCGGTGATGGAACTGATCAAGGAGCTGCGCCACCAGACCAGCCAGATGGCGCGGTTGGTGCCCGACAGCAAGGACGTGATCGCCAACGCCTGGTCGGCGCATCTGCACCCGCTGGCAGTGGCCAACCAGTTGGCCTCGGCGCTGGTGCTCGACCCTTACGACCGGCAGTCGATCCTGGAGCAGGACGATCCGTTGCGCCGGCTGCGCCTGCTGCTGATCCAGCTGCGGACGATTGTTTACCAGCTCAGTGGCGAGCTGCGCGAGGAAGTGGTTGAGGAAGACTAGAGCTGTTGCCGAGGAAGTGCCGGAGGGCGGGTTCCGCAAGCGCAGGCATGGCATCGTGATGCCGGGCAGTGCGGCTCTAGGGCCTCAGCGCGGAATCTCCGGCCGCCTCCTTTTGGACCAGCGCCCATAGTTCGCGCACCAGTGCCGACATCTGATCCTGGCTCGCCGTCACCACAAGCTGCACCCGATTCAAATTATTGCTGATCATGATCCGGTCGTAGAGTTCCGCCAAGACTGGCAGCTGCTGGGCATGCATCACCATATAAAAGCGCCCTGCCTGATGCATGGCGCGCACCGATTCGGTCAGCTGCGTCGCCTCCTCGATCGTATTGGCCGCCAGTCCGCCCCCGAAGCGGATCTGATCGGCCATGCCCACGTCATAGAAATAATGACGCGCTGCCGTCAGGCCGCTGATGTCGGATGCCATCGGCGCCAGCGCGACGGTGTCGGGCGGCGAAAAATCGCCGCCACCCCAGGCGACTGCCGACAGGTCGGGCCAGTTCAGCCGCTGGCGCCAGCCCTCTTCCAGCCTCAGGCCTTCGACCTGGCCCGCGATCACGGCGAGCGAATCGGCCATCAGCGTCGGCGAAAGGCTCAGCACCAGCAACTGGTCGGAGGGAAATGCCAGTTCAATCCGGTAGCTGTGTTGCTCGTTGAACTGGCTGCGCGCCTCGAGCCGATGGATGGTGAAGCCGGCGTGCTGGACCTGCTCGAAGGGCCGGGGCTGGATCAGCCACTCCTCGCCCAGCCAGCGACGCAAATCATCGAGCCGCCCCTGCAGGCCCTCAAAGCGCCCGCGCGCGATCAGGATCGTATTGCCGAATGGGCGGTCTTCCTCGGCGACGCCGCGCTGGCCCAGGTTGATCTGATCGATCTGGCGGATCAGGTCAAAGCCCACATGATCACGCAGGCCGTCCAGCAGTCGGCGCAGCTCATCGCCCTGTTCGCGCCGCGCCATGTCGTCTTGAAACCAACGCCGCGTGCGCAACCGGCCAAGGTCGAGGCTATGAAGGTGCTGGGTGTCGCCGGGGAGGCCGAAGTAAGGATTCTGCTCGACAGCCACCACGAAATCGGATTTGCCGCAGCCGGTCAATGCCACCGCCGGCAGCAATACCAGCAGCAGTAAGCAATAGCGGTGCAGCGGGATCATGGGCATGATCGGCAACTCCTCGGTGTGGTCCGCTCGGTCTAAATTCGTCCGCGCAGCAGGGTCAGCATCTGCTCGACGCGACTGCGCGCATGAGCAGCCGTCTCCTGCAGCAGTGCCTGATTGTCGGGCTGCTTCATGTCGCTGTCGATGCGGGCTCGCAGGTCGACCAGCTCATTTTCCATTGTGCGCAGCGCCAGCAGGTCGTCGCGTCGTTTCTCACGCGCCAGGTCCAACTCGCGCCGATAGATCACCGACCGGTCCGACCCCTTCAGGATCAGGTACTCGACCAGCATGATGATCGGGATGATGGCGGCCGTGGGGCTGTAGAGCGCGTTCAGGATCGTCTGGTGATTCCCGGTCAGGACAATCAAGGCCAGCACGCCGATGACAATCAGGATCACCTGCTCGCCCGGACCGAGGTGCAATTTCTTGAGCGGGTTCATCGGGCGCGTGGGACTCCTTCGCCGTCCATACCACCGAATGACAGATTCTAAATGAGCAGGATCATGCCCCACAACAGCAAATAAAGTATTTTTCCGATAGGACCCATGGATCGTTCAAAGATCGCCCGGTCGTGACAAGACGATGCAATCGTCGAGGTATCGATCGAGGCCGACAAGATTCTTGAAGATCGACCCGCAATCAGTGATCATGGAGCGACCCACCAGACGCTTGGGTCGAGCCTTCCGATGAGGAGTCTGCCGATGTCCGTGATCCTGCTCAAGGGCGGTCGCGTGATCGACCCCGCGCATCGACGCGATGAAGTCGCCGATCTCTGGCTGGTCGATGGCAAGGTCGCGCTGGCTGACCCAGGTCGCGCGGCCGACCGCGTCATTGATTGCGCCGGCAAACTGGTGACGCCAGGGCTGGTCGACATGCACGTGCACCTGCGCGAGCCGGGGCGCGAGGACAAGGAGACGGTTGCCACCGGCACGCGCTCGGCGGCCGCGGGCGGCGTCACCAGCGTCGGAGTGATTCCCAACACCGACCCGGTGATCGACTCCCAGACCGGCGTCAAGTTCATCCTCTCGCGCGCGCAGTCCGATGCCGTCGTCAACGTCTACCCCTATGCCGCCGTCACCCGAGGCCAGAAGGGTGAGGCGCTGACCGAGATGGGCGACCTGCTGCAGGCGGGGGCGGTGGCCTTCACCGATGACGGCCACCCGATCATGAACAACCGGGTCATGCGCCAGGCGCTGGAATATGCCCGCAATTTTGACGCGCTGATCCTGGACCACTGCGAGGACGCCCATCTGGCCGAGGGCGGCTCGCTGCGCGAGGGCGAGCTGTCGGCGCGGATGGGCCTGAAGGGCTGGCCGGCCGAGGCCGAGATCATCCAGGTGGCGCGCGACGCCGCGCTCGCGGAATCCACCGGCGGGCGCATCCATATCTGCCATGTCAGCACGCGCGCCTCGCTCAATTTCATCCGCGACGCCCGCCGCCGCGGCGTGCGCATCTCGGGCGAGGTTTCGCCGCATCACCTTGCGTTGACGGTCCAGGCAGCCGCCACCTACGATACCAACGCCAAGTGCAACCCCCCGCTGGGCACCGAGGACGACCGCCAGGCCCTGATCGAGGCGCTGCTCGACGGCACGCTTGACGCCATTGCCAGCGACCATGCCCCCCATACACAAATCGAGAAGGACCTGATGTTCACCGAGGCCCCAAACGGCCTGATCGGCATGGAGACCATGTTCGGCGTGCTCAACACGGCCCTGGTGCGGCCGGGCCTCGTGCCGATGACGACCATCATCGAAAAGCTGACGGTGGGGCCCTCGCGTTTGCTGGGCCTGCACAAGGGCACGCTCGGGGAGGGCGCCGACGCCGATGTGGCGGTCTTCGATCCCGAGGCCCGCTGGACGGTCGACCCCGGCGCGTTCCAGAGCAAGTCGCGCAACTGCCCTTGGAACGGCCATGAGCTGGTTGGCCGGCCGTTCGCAACCATTGTCGGCGGGCGTGTTATCTATTATGATGGCGCCATGGCGCTCTGACGCCGCGAATCGCCTGGGAGTCCTGCCCCTGCGGGCGGAATTGGTTTTATGCATCGCATCGTCGTCCTCCTGACCCTGGGCCGCCGGCTTGCTCCGGCGCCCACCCTGGCCATTTCCGTGCTGGTCATCCTCATGGTCGGCTGTGCTTCGACCGCCCCGCTGCAACTGCGCGTCGAGCAGCAGGAGGCCATTATTGCCAGCCTGCGCGAGGATAATGCCCGCTTTCAGGAGAGCTATTACCAGATCAAGGAGATCCTTGATTCAGAGAGTGCCGAGAAAGGCCAGCGCCTGCTGTCGCTCCAGCAGGAACTCGAGAAATCCCAGCACCTCAAAAGCCAGCGCGAGCGCGAGCTGGCCGACGAGCTCAATCTGGTCAAGCTCCAATACAAGGCTTTTCAAGAGGAGGCCGGCGAGCGCCAGCGAGTCACCGAGTCGGCGCTGGCTCGGCTCCAGCACGAGCTGGGTGAATCGCTCGCCACTCGTGACGCGGCGTTGACGCAGCTGCAAGCGGTCGAAACCGACCTGGCTGAGGTCCGCCAGAGCAGCGAGGCCCTCAGCAAGGAACTGGCGGCTGTGCGGGGCGAGCTGGAAGCCAGCCAGGCAGGGTTGGCCACCCTGACGCGCGAGCACGAAACGTTGAGCCAATCATATCAAGCCGAGCAGGTGGCGCGCCAACGCCTGGAGGGCGAGTTGGAAACGGCTCGCGCCGAACGCGGCCAGGCGCTCGAGCAGGTCACTGAAGTCGACCGCCAGCTTCAGGCGGCCAACGAGCGCGCCGAGGCTGCCACGCGCGAGATCGAAGCCGTTCGCGCCGAGCTGACCAGCCTGCGTGCCGAGGATGAAAAGCTGCGCGCGGAGCTGACCAGCGCCGGCACCGCCCGGCAGGAACTGGTGCGCTCGGCCGAGCAGCTTGGCCGGCTCGAGTCGCAGCTGGCCCAGTTGAACGAGGATAAAACCGGACTTGAGGCGCGGCTCAAGGAAAGTCAGGACCAGGTCGGCACGCTGCGCGCTCTCATCCCGCCCGCCCCCGCCGATGACGCCGAGCTGACCCGCGCCGCCGGCAGAATGGCCCAACTGATGGAGGGCCATGCGGACGCCGCCGCGGTGAAGGCAATGGTCGATGAGCGCGGCCTTCGCATCATCCTGCCCAGCGATTTCTTGTTTGAAAGTGGCTCCACGCTGCTGGCCGAGCGTGCCCAGCCGGTGCTCGACCGCATTGGCGAGCTGCTGGCGGGACTGGGGGGGCGCCCCATCCGCATCGAGGGGCACACCGACAACCAGCCGGTGCGCGATCTGCCCTTCGCCGACAACTGGGGGCTGGGCTTCTCACGGGCGGACCGTGTGCGTGACTACCTGATGCGCGCCGGCCGGCTCGACGCCGCCCGGGTGCAGACCTTGACGCGCGCCCACCACGACCCCCTCGCCGGCATGCCCCGGCGCGTTGAGGTCGTCGTTGCCCCGCAGCGGTGAGGTTTACTCAGGGAGTCTCTTGCTGGCTGGCGCGGTCCTGCTCGACCAATGCACGGATTTCATCGCTGAATTCACTGACGTCGCGGAACTGGCGGTAGACTGACGCGAAGCGCACATAGGCGACCTCGTCGAGCCGTCGCAGGCGCGAGAGCACCATCTCGCCGATGCGCAGCGAGCTGACCTCGGGCTCCATCTGGTTGTGCAGTTCCTTCTCGACTTCGCTGACCAGCGCCTCAATCTGCTCGAGCGTGACCGGGCGCTTCTCACAGGCGCGCATCAGCCCGCCAATCAGTTTCTGCCGTTCGAAGGGCTGACGTCGACCATCGCGCTTGACCACCAGCACGGGGGTGCGCTCGACGTATTCATAGGTCGTGAAACGTGCCCCGCAGTCCAGGCATTCGCGGCGGCGGCGGATTGATGTTTCATCAGGGGTCAGGCGGGAATTGACGACCTTATTGTCGAGGTGCCCGCAAAATGGACATTTCATTGGCAGCCTTGGGCTGATCGGCGCGGGCCGGCGGACCATTCCCGCCTGCCCGCGTGGATGGGATCAGGCGAGGACGCGGTCAATCGCCTCGACCAGGGTATCCTTGGGCACGGCGCCGCTGATGCGCTCGGCCAACTGTCCGTCCTTGAAAATCATCAGTGCGGGAATGGCCTGAACCCCAAGCCGCGCGGCCGCGCCCTGATGCTCGTCAACGTTGATCTTGCCAACCGTCAGGCGGCCGCCGTATTCGCGGGCCAGTTCCTCGACGATCGGGCCGATGCGTCGACAGGGCCCGCACCATTCGGCCCAAAAATCCACCAGCACCGGCTGGCCGCTGGCCACCGCTTGATCAAAATCCGCATCGGTCATATTGAGAACATGGTCACCCATTGAAGTGAACTCCTTGTGATGGCACTCCGAATGTCGAGCCGCCCCGGCTGGCTCCATAGTTCCGGCGCCTGATGGATCCGCACACCATGATTACCCGATCTGATTGCAATCGTCAAGCAATCGGCCCATCCGCCGGTCGGGCTGCTGTGAATTGGTCGCCTCCCCGGCTCAGTCATTGCAGGCGGGCGTTCCGGATAACTTGATGGTCTCGGGAGGAAAACCGCGGGCGCGCAATGCAGCCAGCACCACCTCGACGGCGGCTTCGGGTTCCATCCGACCAGTGTTGAGCACCATGTCGTATTGCTGGGGGTCGTTGTGGGCAATTTTGAAGTATTGGCGGGTGAATTGATCGCGTCGCTGGTCCTCGGCCAATACGAAAGCGCGCGCCTCCGCCGCAGTTTGGCTGGTGTAGGCCTGGATGCGGGCAATGCGCCGCTCCAGCGGGGCCGTCACCAGCAGGGTCAGCGCCGCCCGCTCGTGGACGACATAGCCCGCTCCCCGCCCCAGCAGCACAACTCCCCCGCGGCGGGCCATCGTCTGGAAGACGCGCACCAGCGTCCCCAGATATTCAGTGGTCTCGGTGGCCCGGCCGTGCAGATAGCTCTCCAGGATCAGCTGCAGCTCGCCGCGCGAATTCTCATCCAGCGTGTTGATCAGGCGCTGCTGGACCTTCAGGTCGGTGGCGATCTGATTGATCACCTCCTTGCCGTAGATCGTGTAATTGAGCTGCTGGCAAAGGCGGCGGGCGATTTCGCGGGCGCCCGAGCCGACCTCGCGCGAGATGCAGATGACGGGATGACGCTGGCCGCCGACCTCCACCGGCGTGACGCGGGCCTGGGCCGGCGCCGGGGGCTGACCGGCCCCCAGCAGCTCGGACATGCTGTTCCATCGGTGGATCTGGCGGTTGATCAGCTCCTCGATGTTTCGCGCCATGCCCGTTCACCTCCGCATTGGTCTGCCAATTTTATCGCCCCACCGGAGGCCGCGTCAATTTGCCGGGGCCGTCGCCTCCCCGGCTGTGCCCAGGCGGCGAGTGAGGAACTCGCGCAGGCGCTGGCGCAGCGTCTCGCGGTAGGCCTCCTCCTGGATCGACTGCGGATCGAGCAGCGCCTCGGGTCGTGTCGTGTAGTTGTGGATCACATTATCGACCCCGGCCGCCACCAGCGCCTGCCGGAAGCGAGAAATCTCCTCGCGCCCCACCCAGCCGCCTTCGCTGCCGAAAAAGGCAATCAGCGGCGCTGCGAGCTGCCCCAGCCGCTCCTCGTCATAAATCGGCTGCGGGTTGACCAGGGCCAGCGCACCAATTTCCGGCTCCTCAAGGCCAAGCTGCAGCGCCAGCGTGGCGCCCCAGTTCCAGCCGAGCACCCCGACCGGGAGGCTATGGCTGGTGGCCTCGTCGCCGAGCCAGCCGCTCGCGGCTCTCAATGTAAGCAGGAGCTGATTCTGGTCGAGGCCGCGCGCCAGCTCGGTGGCCTCGCGCCGGCTGCGGGCCACCTGACCCTGGTAAGGATCCACGGCAAGGGTGACAAACCCCCAGCCGCCCAGCACGCGGGCCTCCTCCAACATCGGCTCGTTCAGCCCCCACCACTCGGGCAGCATGAGAATTGCGCCCGCCGGCGAATCGACCTCGGGCACCACCAACACGCCCCGCGCGACGCCCCCCCCCGTGAGCGGCTGCTCAATCCGGGTGATTGCAATGGGCGCCGGCGCGATGTAATGGGTCTCCACGCGCGGGGGGGTGCGTAGCAGGAGGGCCGGGGTCATCTCGGTTTCCGTGCGGGGCGGGGGCGCCACCTCGGGCAACGAGGGGATATCTTCCAGACCCCGTTTGGGCTCAACCAGCTCGACCTCCAGGCCGGGCTCGGCGGGCTGGGGCGGCGCCACGGTGGCCACGGGAGTCGGTTCACTGCTCAGGCCGGGTTCATAGCGGCTGGTGTCGGGGCAGCCGGCGAGCAATATCAACAGCGAAGCGAGCGCGAGCGAGCGCCGCGTCAGGCTTTCAGTCGGCGGGTTTGAGTCGTTTTTCAATTCGCACCTGGTTGCCTTGCTCATTAAATTCCACCTTGTCGAATTGCAGGCAGGTCAGCATGATGCCGCGGCCGTGGAGTGAGGTGCCCAGCTCCTCGAACAGACGGCCCGCGTCCGGCTCCGAAGAGTAGAGCGAGTGATCGAAACCCTTGCCCTCGTCCTGGATCGTACAAATCAACCCGCGCGGGGAGATGTCACATTCCACCCGCACCCGCCGCCGCGCCCGTTCCGGATCAGCCAGCCGTTCGGCCAGCAGTTCGCCCAGGTGGTTCTGTTCGAGCGCCTGGGTCTTCTCGGCATATGTAATCCCCAGATTACCATGTTCGATGGCATTGACCAGCATTTCATAGATGCCGAAGCGCAGGGTGAAGATGTCGGCCAGGGGAAAAATCGAGCGGCAGCGATTGACGATCAGCTGGACCGCGTGATTGACCTGCTCCAGGTCATTGCTCAGCGAAAGGCGCAGCCGCTCCTCCTCGAGGAACTCAGGCGCGTATAGCTCGAAGTCATAGCCGGCGGCCAGGTTCGAGTAGCGGCGCAGCGTGTTGAGCAGTTCCTTGATATCGAACGGCTTGTTGAAATAATTGACCGCACCCCCGCGCAACGCCTCCACCGCCCAGGATTCCGCGCCGTCGCCGGTCATCAGCATGACCACCGCCTCGGCATTGATCGACTTGATGTGGCGCAGCAAGTCCAGCCCATTCATCCCCGGCATTGAAATGTCGGTCAGCGTGAAGGCCGGGCGGTGCTCCTTGTAAAGCTCCAGCGCCTTCAGACTCTCGGTGGTCTTGATGACCTCGTAGCCGGCTTGTTGCAGGATCTCGTCCAGCAACTCGAGCACGGAGACCTGATCATCAACGACAAGAATTTTCATCGGACGCCCCCGTGCGAAAAGTAGTTTTCTTATATTAAAACAGGAGGCGACAGGCAAACGGTTTCGATCAAATCGCCCGGATAAGTTTGAGAAGGGTGTCAATTTCGCCGCTCTTGGAGGCATAGGCATCCGCGCCTGCCGCGATCATTGCCTGGGCGCGGTCGGGTTCCTCATACATCGACAGGCCAATCAGCCGGATGCGGGGCTGTTCCCGCCGGATGACGCGGGTGGCTTCGACCCCGTCCATCCGCGGCATCGTGAAGTCCATCAGGATCACGTCGGGGGCGAGCTGACGCGCCTTTTGCACCGCGTCCAGCCCATCCACCGCCTCCCCGACGATCTCGAGGTCCGGCTCGTCGCTCAGGATCGCCGTCAGCCCCTCGCGCACCACCTGATGGTCATCCACCAGCAGGATGCGCAGCCGGTCGTTGGGCGAGACCGGGGTCGGGGAGGCTTCTTCATCAATGATTTGGATCGTGGCGGTTGGCTGCTCGGTCGGCCGGGGGCGCAGGGGCGCCAGCAGGGTCAGCCGCGTGCCTTCGTGGGGCTGACTTGCGATTTCCAGCCGGCCGCCCAGCAGGCCCAGCCGTTCGCGGATGCTCATCAAGCCGAAGCCGCTCTTGAGCAATTCAGCCCCGGCCAGCGATTGCGGGTCGAATCCCCGGCCGCGGTCGCTGACGATCAACACCAGCCAGTCATGGTCGTGGGCCTTCAGCGTCACCCGCGCCTCCGCCGAGCCCGAATGCTTCACCACGTTGAGCAGCAGTTCACGCACGGCTTGGAACAGCAGAATTTTGATGTCGTCGGCGTCGGGCGAGGCTGCGGTCTCCAGTTCCAGCTCGACCTCCAGGCCCTGCTTTTCCTTGAACCAGCGCGCCAGCCATTCCAGCCCGGCCGCCAGCCCCGCCTCATGCAGGATTGGCGGCGACAGCTCCACCGTCAACGAACGCGACACGTTGATCGATTCGTCGAGCAGCTCCTGAATCTGGCTGACCACCGTCTCATGAGGGCTGGGCACGCGCCGGGCCAGTGCCTCCAGCCCGAATTTGGCTCCCACCAGCAACTGTTGGAGGTGGTCGTGGAGCACCTGGGCCAGCCGTCGCCGTTCACGCTGCTCGGTCAGGGTCAGCTCCGAAGCCAGCCGAGCCAGTTGTTCGGCACGCCGGCGCAGTTCGTGGGTCCGCTGCTGCACGCGATGCTCCAGTTCGTCGCGCGAGCGCCGCAGCTCCGCCTCGGTCTGCTTGATCATGCTGATGTCCTGGGAGGACTGGATGCCGCCGATCACCTCGCCGGCCGCGTCGCGAATCGGCGCGGCATTGACCAGAATCGGGATGCGGCTCCCGTCAGGACGGACCAGCATTAATTCTGCGTTGCGCGTTTCCTCGCCGAGGTGGGTGGCGCGCCAAAGGGGCGTATCGCCCGCCACGGGCCTTGATCCATCGTGGAGGCTCAAGCCCCAGGCTTCCTGATGCTGGCCCGACGGCATGCCCAACATTTGGTCGCGGGAGCGTCCGCTCAGCGTAAGGGCAAACTGGCTGACATGCTCGAGGCGGAATTCGGGTGGACCGCCGGTGATGACGATCCCCTGCGGGATGTGCTGCATCAGCGCCGCCAGCGTTCGTTCGGCCTCCTCGGCTTCGGCCGCGCGCTTTTGGGCCTCGACGGTGGCTTGGTGCAAGGCGTCCTCGGAGCGTTGGCGCTCGGTGATGTCGCGCAGGATGACCGTGAACAGCTTTTTGCCGCCCGCTTCGGTTTGCGAAATGGATGCCTCGATGGGAAATTCTTCGCCGTCGGCCCGCAGTGCCGCCAGCGGGCGCAGGTGGCCCATCGCGCGCGCGGTCTCGCCGGTCTGGCCAAAGCGTTGGACATGCTGATGGTGGGCCGCACGGTGGCGCACGGGAATGAAGCGGTCCAGCGGCGAGTAGAGCGCCTCATTGGCCGGGCAGCGGAACATCTTCTCGGCCGCGGGATTAAAAACGATGATACGCTGCTGCTCATCGATGCTGATGATGGCATCCATTGCCGATTCGACGATGCCCGCCAACCGCAGCCGGCTGTCAGCCAATTCCTGCTCGTCGCGCTTGCGCGCTGTGATGTCGCGCACCGAAGCGAACATCAGCGGCCGGCCCTCAACCTCGAGTGCGGTGACGGTGATCTCGACTGGGAAGGTTGTGCCATCCTTGCGCCGGTGAACCGCCTCAAAGGGTGCCACCCGTCCGCGGCGGCAGGCCTCAAACAGCGCTTGAACCTTGTCGGTTGTGTAGTGCATGTCGATATCTGGAATCGATAGCGTCAACAGTTCCTCATTGCTGTAGCCGAGCTGCTCGGTATAGAGCCGGTTGGCATAGAGGATGCGCGCGTCGTGGTCCAGCAGCACATGGGCATCATTGGCATGCTCGCTGAAGAACTGGAACAGGCGCAGGTTTTGTTCGCTGCGTCGCGATTCGGTGAGGTCGCGCAGCGAGGCCACCCGCACCTCGCGCCCGCGGTAGAAGGTGGTGCGCACGCGGATCTCGCCGGGAAACGTCGAGCCATCCTTGCGGCGCAGCACGGTTTGATAGGTGCCCTCGAAGTGGGATTCGATACGCTCGCGCATGTCGGGAAGGGCCTCGGGGGCCGTCATCAGCTCGAGCCCCGGGCGGCCAACGATTTCCTCGGGCTCGAAGCCAAACATGCGCGTGAAGGCCGGGTTGATCTCGAGAAAAAGGCCATTCTCGTGCAGCGCCAGAGCCTCGACACTGGCGTCGGTGAGGGCGTGGTAGCGGTCCTCGCTCTCGCGCAGGGCTGCGAGCGCCAGCTCGAGTCGCTCGGCTGCCGGCTCGTGGCCGACCATCCAGACCGTTCCGTCGGTCATGTCGGGGTGAAGTTGCCAGTGGAGCGCCTGGTCGCCGTGGATGCCACGCAAGCGGGCGCGGGCGTGGGCGGAACCCCCTTGGATCGATGTCTCCAGCGCCTGTGCTAGCGTCGGCCAGTCCTCGGGGTGGATCAGGTCGGCCAGCGACGAGAGCCGCTCGGGCTCACAGCCAACCAAATGACACAGTGCCCGGTTGGCGCGCAGGAGTCGCCCTTCGCTTGAAACCAGTGCCAACAGGTCGGACAAAGTATCGAAAAACCGGTCAATCACAATGCTGACTTTCAGGCAATGGCCAGTGCTGCCGGTGATGGCCAGCGGCGACCGGTGGGCTGATTGCGCGCACCGGCTTATTCATTCTAGCCCGAAAACGCCCAATGGCCCAAAATTTGGCAGCGGGTTTTTCGTTATGGGGTGGGGGAGGCTGGTGGAATCACAATATAACGGAATCCTAACGCCGGATGCGTTGATTCGGGCGCGCGCCAGCGTGGCTCCAGATGGCTGCTTTCGGCCGGCTGGGTGTAGTCATTCCCCAGTACGACGCGCTCGCCGCGGCGCTCGTCGAAGCCCCACTCGGCGGCATTGCCCACCAAATCGTATATCTGGCCGACCTGGGGGATGAAGATTTTATCGAACTGGGTCTGGCTGGCGGGGCTGGGGCCGCTCAGGCGGTAGAGCCGGGCGCGATTGAAATAATCATCCTCGCTCGGATTGCCGCGCGTGGTCCGCCCACGCAGCGCGCGCAGGTATTCGGCATGGGTCGGGAGGCGCACGGCCTCGGGCGCCAAGCCGTTGTTCGTGGCCTGCCAGCGGCAGTAGGCCATCGCCTGTTCCCAAGTCACGCCCGTGACCGGCAGCGGTCCGGCACCGGGCGGAAAGCGCCCACTGCCCCCCCAACCCGGCGGCTCCTCGGCGAAGGTCGCCTGCAGATAGCCGGCATACATCTGGCAGGTCACCTCATGGATCAGCATCTCAAAGGCCGGGGGGTCGTCGGCGCGCTCCGGTTCCAACCGCAGCAGCCCCGAGGCCGGGTCGGGCAGGCTCACGAAATCAAAGGCCGGCGCGTCGGGCTCGGGTGCAGGCGCGGGCGTGGCGGCCACCGCCGTGCTTCCCGTCGGCGCCTGCGCCGCCTGCTGGGCGATGGTCACCGGCCGCGATCCGCCACCCAGCCGCGGGCGGTTTTCCCACCCCAGCTTGGCCAGCATCGCGACCGCTGCCAAGGCAATCAGGCCCAGCACGCCGTAGCCCAGCCAGGGCGGGACGCCCCGGTTGAGCCGCTGGCGCGCTGGGGCCGCCGGCCGGTTATCACCGCGTTGCTCGATGATCTCATTGATTTCATCCTGCTCAAAGACGACCACCTGGTCCAACCCGCGCATGATGTCCTCGGGCGTGATCGCCGACAGCGTGTAATCGGAAATAATGTCATAGGCGGCCGCTTGGTCCAGCCCATAGGCCTGGGCCTTGGGCAGCAGGATGCGCATCTGGGCTTCGGATACAATCCGCCCGCGGGCCACCCGCTTGACCATCGAGCGGTAGCGCATCTGCTGGACCTCGGCCAGCAGCTCGACGGCCCGGTCGGCGGCGATGCCATAGCGCAGCGCCTCGTTCATCAGTTGCTCATAGCTCAGGCGGTCCAGCTCGCCCTCGTGCTCGATGCCGTGCAGCATCAGCAGGAAGGCTTCCTCACCCTGGCCGCCGATGCGGAATTCCCATTCCTCGCCAGTGGGCGTCTGCCGGCTCTGGCTGGCGCGCTCACGCTCGATCTCCTGCTGGATCCGCGCCAGCACCTGGAGGGCCTGTTCATTGCTGATGCCGTTGTTGTGGGCGAAAGCCGCCAGCTCCTGGCGCACCCCCAGGTCGTATTGGCCGTCCATCAGCGCCGCGCGCGCCAGTTCGGCCAGCTCCTCGAGCGGGTCATGACTCTGGCCGCGCTCCAGGCGCTCCAGCTCCTCCAGGTAGGCCTGCTGGCGGTTGGGGTCCTTCAGGATCGTGGCGGCCCGGTGGATCGCCCCAAGCAGGCGCACCGCCTCGGAGCCATACTGCGGGCTGGTCTGCCACTGGCGCAGCGTGCGCGAGCGCGCCAGCACCGCTTGGTCGATGACTGCCGCCTCATTGGGGCCGCGGCGCACCCCCAGCAGGGTGAAATAATTGAGCGGCCCCTCCGCCCGCACGCCCAGTGCCTCGAGCAGCGACGGGCTGACCTGGATCGAAAGCTGGTCGATGTTCATGTTCCGCCGCCTTGCGTTTAGCAGATGGAAAGGCGCCCGATGCGCGCCCGCGCCGCCTCGATGTCTTCCTCGCTCAGGCCCATCGTGCGGGCGATCGTCGTCTGGACTTCCTGCTGGATCGACGGCAGGCGCGCCTGCACGCGCAGCTGGCCGTCATGGGTGCATTCAAAGCAGACGTCAATGGCCGTCCCGCGCGCCAACCCTGTTGGCAACCCCTTGACCAGGCAGACGCCCAACTGGGCGCAGGCCTCGGGCTGGTTACTCTCGCCTTCCATGATCAGGATCCGGATCTGTTGCTGATTGTCGGCCGAGGTGCGGAAGGTTTTGATCTCCTTGCGCGGCACGTAGGCTCCGCGTGGGATGATCGGCACGACAATCTGGCGGCTGTCGGCGTCGAGCGCAACGATTCCAAGCGTGTGGGAATTGATCAGTCGCTCCTCCATCTGGCGGAAGCGGTCCAGTTGCTCCTCGCGCACCAGCGGGCGCGGCGCCCGGCCACCGTTCTGTCCGGCGCGCAGTTGCATCATGACGGCGTGGATCGCCGCCCCGCAGGCGACGCATTCATCCGGGTTGATCAGGTGGCGCGGCTCGCGGCCGAGCATGGTTTGCAGCAGCCGGCGGACCGCCAGCATGCGCGTGGAGCCGCCCACCAGCAGCACCTCGTCGATTTCACCCGGCCCCAGGCCGGCCTGCTGCAGGGTCAACTGCAGCGTCGTCTCGGTCTGCGCCAGCAGGTCCTCGGTCATCTCCTCAAACTGCTCGCGCGTCAGCTCAATATTATCGGCGACTCCCTTGCAGGTGACCGTCAGCCGCGTCGAGGGCAGCTTGGAGAGGCGCAGTTTGGCCTGTTCAGCCTGGCCATAGAGCATCTGCAGCGCGTCGGGCACCTCGCGCGGGTCGATGCCATGGCGCTGCCGGAAGGTCTCGGAGGCATAATTGATGATGCGCTCGTCCCAATCCTTGCCGCCCAATTGAACGTCGCCATCGGTCGCCAGCATCGTCACGGTATGGCCGCTGATCCGCATGACCGTGACGTCGAAAGTGCCCCCGCCCAAGTCGTAGACCAGCACGGTTTTGTCCACGCCGAGGGTGTCAAAGCCATAGGCCAGCGCGGCGGCGGTCGGCTCGTTGATGATGCTGAGCACTTCCAGCCCGGCGATGCGGCCGGCATCTTCGGTGGACTTGCGCTGCTGTTCGGTGAAGAAGGCCGGCACGGTGATCACCGCGTGGCTGATCCGGCGGCCGTTCAGATTCAACTGGGCGTCACTGACCAGCTTGCGCAGGATGATCGCCGACAATTCCTCCGGTGTCCACTCCTCGCCGCTGAGGGTAAAGCGCTTGCGCCGGCGGCCGATCCAGGGCTTGATGAACTGGATCGTGTTCTGCACCCCCACCTGCGTCTGTTCCTTGGCCACCGAGCCGACGACTGCCTGATTGTGCTCGAGGTAGATCACCGAGGGGGTGGTGCGCTGGTTGTCGGCGTTGGGGACCACCTGCGGCTGGCCGAGCTCGTCGACCTGGGACACCACCGAATAGGTTGTGCCCAGGTCAATGCCGACAGCGAGGCAGTCATTTTGGGCAAAGGGGCTCATTCAGCGGTTCTCCGTGGGTTCAGTATCAAACCGAGACTTCTAACCATAGACGCCGGCGCGCGGGCAATGTTTCAATTTTGGTCGGGAAAAAACTGATTCCCTGCCCTCTGGCCGCCGATCCAGCTTCTCCCGTTATAGGCCCCTCACCGGGCCCCGCGCCAGTGAATTCACCCGCGCCATGGTGTGCATTATTGGAACGAAAGCCTTTAGGTGCCTTGCGGGATGCTGTTGCCTGGCGCCCTCAGCTGCCGATTTTTTGCGTTGCCAGTTACCAAACTCATCCTTGGCCAGCACGGGCTGAATGTCAAGGCTCGGGTTCTGTTATCGGCACGCTTCCCCTTGGTGGTATCTTTGGAGAATGGAACCCGCCATTGCGCCTGTTTGTCATGGCTCAGGGGGGCATCGCGATGAAGATGAAATTGGGTCGACTTCTGCTTCCGCTGGCGCTGACCGGGGCGCTGGCGGTGGGCGCGCCGCCGGCTGAGAATGCCCGGCTGGCGCTCATGCGCGCCGATGCCGCCGCCGGCGGTGTCTTTGAAAACCAACGCATCGTGTTGACGGTCGCCGTCACGCCGCTGGCGGTGCCGGAGGTGGCCGAATCGGCCACGCTGCGCCTGTGGCCCGGCCCGCATGCCCCGGCCAGCGACCGTGCGGGTCTCATCACCCCGCGCCGGCTGGGCGGGTTCCTCATCGGCGCCGAGGTCCCACCCGAGCCTCTGGCTGCGCTCTTCGCCGGCAACCGCGACGGCGACCTCAACATTATCGATATGGTATCCCTGACCGACCGGATCGCCAACGGCGGCCGGCTGGAATAAGCGAGCAAGGAGAGGCTCATGAGAAACCTCGCGACCGCGCAACGCGCACTGCTGGCGGTGTTGATGCTGGCGCTGGCCGCCGCCATGGCTCCGGCCGCGCCCTCGCGGGCGATCATCCCATTCCAAGGCGCCGTCGCCGTCAAGCCGGGCATGGCGCCGCTCGACGCCCAGCCTTATGGGGCGCGCTTTGAGGTCTTCACTGCCGCCACCGGCGGCGAGCGGGTCTTCGAGGATATCCAGCCTGTCACGATCCGCAACGGCGTCTTCGCCGCGGAACTGGGCAGTGGCGTGACCCCGCTTGATCCCGCCATTGCGCGCCTCCACCCGGACCTCTGGCTCCAGATCACGCTCGACCTCAACCGCAGCGGCACCTACACCGCCGAGGAGATCATCCAGCCGCGCGTTCACCTGGGGGCGGCGCCTTATGCGCTGCATGCCGCCACCGCTGACGACGCGAACGTCGCCAACTGGGCGCACCAGTCCGGATCCGTATTGGTGCCCTCAATCCTCCTCGATGACCAGGGCCAGGACCGGCTGGGCCTGAGCGACGAGGGGGCCTTCGTGCCGCTGCTCGACGCCGGCCAGACGATAGACCCGCTGCGCGGCGGTCTCTATCGCGACAACGGCTGTATCGCCTGGGGGGTCGTCGACAGCGAAGCGCGCTTGATCAGCGGTTTCGGCGTCGCCGGCGTCCGCTGGCGCAGCGACCTGGAGGTCGTTGAGATCACGCTTTTCAACGACGTCGAGGAAATCAATGAGTGGCCGGAGTATTCGGTGGTCGCCAGCTCGATCGATTTCGCCCAGCGCCCCGAGTTCGCCCTGTTTGAGCCGATCGATGCCAGCCGCTTCGGCATCACGATCTTCGACCTCGGTTCCGGCCGCGTCGAGCGCATCCGCTCGGCATTCAGCTTTATTGTCTTCGGCCGGCTGCGGTAGAACCGCGCCATTTGCGGAAATTTCTAATCCGATATTGTCGCAACCCCATCGGCATGGTAAAAGAAAGGCACGGAAGCGGGCCGCGCGGCCCCGGGGCAGGATCCCGCCGCCGGGAAGTCGGCCGCTACCACGCCGGTCACCCCCACCTGATCGACGACTGGAACTACACGCTGCCCCCGCTGGGGCTGGGCTACCTGGCCGCCTACGCATCCAAGTATGTCGGCGGGATCGATTTTTTCATTGCGCGTGAGGTCCAGGAGTTGATCGAGGCCAAGCCCGATCTTGTCGGCATCACTTATGTGACCTACAACGCCTCCATCGCGGCGCTGCACGCGCGGATGGTCAAGGAGGCGCTCGGGGTGCCGGTCATCTGTGGCGGGCCGCACGTCTCGACACTGACGACCGTGCTTGACCCGGCCTTCGACCTGGCGGTTCTCAACGAGGGGGAGGAAACCTTCGCCGAGCTGCTGCGCCTGTTCCAGGCCAAGGGCAAGTTCGCCCCCAGCTCGCTGGCCAAGGTCCAGGGGCTGCTCTATCGCGACGAAACGGGCGCCCTCGTGCGGACACCGCCGCGTCCGGCAATCCAGGACCTCGACACGATTCCCTACCCCGACCGCACCCTGATGTATGAGCGCTGGGTGCGCCCCGGCCGTGAAGCCCAGATCATGACCAGCCGCGGCTGTCCCTACGACTGCTCGTTCTGCAGCACGGTGCGCCACTGGGGGACGGCCTACCGCTATCCCAGCGAAGAATATGTCGTGGGCGAGATCGAGCTGCTTCGCGAGCAATATGACCCCTCCACCATCCATATCTACGATGACTTGTTCGTGGTGCGCCAGGACCGCGTGCTGAGGCTGCTGGGACTGATGCGCGAGCGCGGCCTGCACAAGGGGGTGCGCTACACCTGCTTCGTGCGCTCAAACCTGCTCAACGATGCAGTGATGGAGGCCTTCAGCCAGACCGGCTTCGAGCTGCTCAACATCGGCTTTGAGTCGGCCAGCGATGAAATGCTCAAGGTCTACAACAAGAAGTCGGCCGATGCGGGCCGCAATCGTCAGGCCATCGAGCTGGGCCGCAAGCATGGCATCCGCTTCAGCTCCTGCTTCATCTTTGGCGGCCCCGGCGAGACCCGCGAGGATATCCTCGCCACCTTTGAGTTCATCACGTCCAACATCGAGCGCTTGGAATATGTCGAGATCTCGCCCTTGGCGATCTTTCCCGGAACCGACATGTGGCGGCGCGTCAAGGAGCTTGGCCTGCGCGACGAGAACGGCGACATGTCGGGCATCATCCTTGAGCCCGGCGACCTGACCAGCGACCGGGAGTTCTTCATGAATCGCTGGCCTTACCTGAACGATGACAAGATTCCGCGCGAGGAGTTTTACGCCATCATGCAGATGGGCCAGTCGCTGGCGCGCACCGTCTGGAGCTTCCATGACCTGCGGCGCCAGGCCGAGCAGCGACTGCAAAGCTCGCTCAGCCCCGAATATATTGCCGCCACCGTTCCGTTGCGCGAGATCATCGAGGCCAAGACCCGGCGCAAGTTCGGGCGCCTGATGCCGACAGGCGACCCGCTCCGCTCCTGAACCGTTCGTAGTGCATGCTTTGTTTCAGAGTCCTCCTTCAGGCGGCACAGCGCGTGCCTGAGAGGGTAGGTCGGCTCTACGAGCCGACGCTGGAGGCCATTTCGTGTCAAACACCCGACCCACCACTTCACGTGAGGGTTGCATGCGTGGGGGGCTTGGCGCATGATGGGCACGCGCGGGCGAGGCCCGACCCTCGGCGAGCCCGCCGACACTCCCCGACCGGCACCTTCCGCCCATGAACCCACAGGCCGGCGCCTTCCAGAACCTGCTCTATAACCTGGTCCGCCGCGATCTGGCGGTGCGATACAAGTCGACCGTGCTTGGCTTTTTCTGGTCCTTCATCAAACCGCTGGCGTTGACGACGATTTTTTTCCTCGTCTTTTCACTGGTGCTGGGGATGGAGCTGAACGAGAGCCGGATTCCGTTCGCGCTGCACCTGCTGGCGGGGATGCTGGCCTGGAATTTCTTTGCCGGCGCCACGGGTGAGGCGCTGGGGGTCATGCTCGCCAACGCCAACCTGATCAAGAAGGTCCGCCTGCCCTTGGTGGTCTTCCCGCTCGCCACCGTCATCTCGCACCTGGTCCACTTCCTGCTTGGGCTGCTGGTGCTGGGGGCGCTGATGATCGCACTGGGGTTGACGCCCGGAGGTGAGCTCGTCTTCCTGCCGCTACTGATCCTGCTGGAGGCGACGCTGGTGCTGGCGCTGGCGATGATCCTCGCCGCCCTGAATGTCTTCTACCGTGATGTCGGCTCGATCTGGGAAGTCCTCACCACCGCCTGGTTTTACCTGACTCCGATCATCTATCCGGTCTACCTGGCGCTGGGAACCATCCGCGAGCGCTGGGGCGGCGGAATCCTGGAGTGGCTATTCCTGGCCAATCCGCTCGCGCCGATCATGATCGGTTATCGGCGCGTGTTGCTCTATGGCGGACTAACCGAGCCGCATCTGGAATTGGGTGATGGTGCGCTGCTGGGGGCGCTGGGATTGGCTGCGCTCCTCACCGGATTGTTGCTGTTGCTGGGTTGGTTGATTTTTTCGCGTTTTGCGAGATCTTTTGCTGACGAATTATAGAACATTGATATACTCATATGCTGGTGGTCCACGGGGTTCAGCCCCGGTGATCGTCACCCACCTCCCATCCAATCCGAACGTGGGGGTTTACTGCCGGAGCAACGCGGGATCAGTTTCCGCCCCGGAGAGTGGTCGATGCCCGGCACCGACCATAGAGACGCAAAAGGATGTACAGGCAGCCGCATCATGGTTGAACGAGAAGATGTCGAGCGTTACGAGAAACTGCTCAGCGACTGGCGTCCGGCTCCGGCACGCCGGCCGGCCGGGCAGGAAATGCCGGTGCGCGATGACTTGTATCGCCCCAACGAGGAGCCGCCGGCGCCTGTAGCAGGCAAAACTGCCGGCTACGGTCCCGGTGCCATCCTGAGCCTGCAAGGCCAGACGCTGGTTGTCTATAAGCAGGCGGTGCCCGAGAAGGGTTTTCACCTGGTTCTGGCGCTGCTGCCCGGTGGTAAGATCAAGCTGCAGGGCGTGGCGCTCGAGTCCTATACGGTCGAGGAAATCGGCACCATCGCCGCCCCCCAATTCGAGCAGATGCAGCGCTCGATGAGCTGGTCCCGCGATTTGTTGGTCTTTCATTGTTATAGCTTTGAGGACGTGGCGAGGGTCCCGCAGTCGCCCGAGGCGCCTCAGGCAATTCAGGAGCCCACGGCGCCCGCCCAACCGGCTCCGCAAGCGCCCAATGGACGCGTGACCCCGCCGGCTGCCGAGGCCCAGCCCGCCAAGCTGCGCCGCGGCCAGCGCCTCCAGATCCGTTTCGGCCAGAAAAGCTGGGATGCAGTCTATTGGGGCCAGGATAGCCAAGGCCACGTCGTCGCCCACATGACCTTCAACAAGTGGGCCTTGATGCACCTTGAGTTGGACCGCTTTGGCTCCAACGTCACAATCGATCCCAGCGTCGATGAGGATTTGGTGCGCCAGATCGAGGCGCAACTCAACGGCGCTCAATAAACGAGGTTAGACCCGAAAGTGGCAGGTCGGACAGGGCCGCCGGTGTCGGCAAAGTATGTCCTTAGCGTGACGCTGAGCGTGGGCCCAGAGCTGACCGGGGCGAATAGCCCCGGAGGGGCCAGTTAGCTCCGTCAGGAGCGACATGTTTGTAGAAACGCGCAATTTTCTCCCCAAAGCTCCTTTTGGAGCGACATGTGCAGCTTTCCCCGGGTGTAAACCCAGTTTTACATTCAACCTGTGGAACGGAGCCGACCGACCCTCGCGGGCCAATGGTCTTTGACACCAGCCGCGGCGCCATGTTTGAATCAAACCGATCGGATCGGCCCCCAGCATGGCCGACAGCCGGGGGTATTCCTTCAATGATGCAACTCCCCATCCGGATGGCAGGCAGGTGCTGAAAGCAAAGGGCCCCGACCTGTGCTCCCGGTCCTGTCGACCGGCCCTTCCGGTCGTGTTGGTGTTTGCCCTGCTGGTTGCCGGCTGCATCGATCCCGATCCCATGACCGAACTGCAAGTTTCCCCCGATGGCCGCCATATTGCGATTGTAACGGCCTCGCGCGAACTGGGCCTGCTCGAGCCGGCGCTCCCCGACGCCCCGATCATGCGCCACTCCACCCATGCGCGCGGCGGGATCGCCTGGTCGCCCGATTCCAGCGCCCTTGCCTTTGTTGAACAATATCCGCGCCGGCCGATGACGCTCTGGACGCTCCATCCGCTGGAGGGCCGCCCCCCCCAGCCGCTGCTGGTGGAGGCGGCGTGGATCGATTCGCCCGGTTGGCTGGCCGATGGGCGCATCGTTTTTCTATGCGACCGCGAGGGCGATCGGGCAGCCGTTTGGTCGATTCGGCCCGCTGAGGAGCCCGAGTTGCTGATCCGTGAGCCGGCCGACGTGCTGGCGCTGTGGTCTTCACCGGTGGGCGATGCGCTGGTCTATCAGGTCGCCGTCGAGCATGGGCTCGAGCTGCGCGTGTGGCGGACGGCAGGCGTTGAGCCCAGCACCCTGACCGTGCTGCCCGACGATCGCGAAATGGCCGATCCGCTGCTGAGCTGGTCAGCCGATGGACGACGGCTTGCGCTGGTTCAGCCCAACGAAAGTCAGCAGCTCGAGGTCGTGCTGTTTGATCCCGCCGCCGGCCAAGAGCTGGACCGCATCGCGCTGGAGCAGATTCCCACGGGCTTGGCCGTGCTGGAAGATTATCGGGTCGCCATCACCCATGCCTCCGGCCTGCACCTGTGGCGGCCCCAGTCGCGACGACCGCCGACGCGACAGGGCTGGGGCGACCTTGCGTTGGCCTTGCCCCGCGCCCGCCCCGGCGGCGGTATCGCTCTCACCGTCAACGCCAACCTGCTGCTGATGGCCGATCGCCCCGATCGGCTCGAACGAGGCGTGCTGCATTTTACCGGGATTGAACACATCCTGCTGTTGGCCGAGGCCCAGGTCCAGGCGGGCGACCCAGCCGCAGCTCGTCGGCTGCTGGAGCGAGTTTGGCAGGAGTCACATGCCGGCTCGCGGCATCGGCTGTTGGCGGCGACGGCGCTGGCGCGGCTCGAGCGCACGCAGGGCTCGGCAGGCCGCGCCGCCGACTGGCTGGAGCGCGCCTCCTCCTCCTCCATTCCAAATTCGATCGAGTCCCGCGCGATTGCGCTGGAAGCGCTGGCGATGGCGGCCTTCGACGCCCGGCGGCCCGAGCGGATCGACTGGGCCTTGCGGCGGCTCACTCCTGTTGACGCGCAGGATGAGTTTCCCCGCTGGATCCAGCAGCTTGAGTCCCCCGAGCGCGAGCCCTGGCTGACCATCGGCGGCGACATCCGCGCCGGCCGCGCCGAGATGGCCGCCGGTGGGCTGGACCGGCTCACGCGCCAGGACGGCTGGACCAGCGTCAGTCTGACAGGCCTTGGCCTGTTGCTGGATGGGCAGTTCGAGCCGATCGACAATGCCCTGCGCCGCCGGCAACCGGCGCTCGAACGCCTGCTGGATCACCCCTCCACTCATCTGGCGCTGCACCGGGCGCTGGATCAGGATGGTTACGGTTCGCCGGCGCCCGAGGAGTTGGGTCAAATTCTCTTGGATCGGATGGTGCGCCGTGGTGATCTGGCCGGCGCGCGCGCGCTCGTGCTCGAGGATCTGAAGCGTGATCCGCCGCTGCTCGACTATGCCGGCATGCTCGCCCGGTTTCTTGATCCCGAGGAGAACCAGCCTTGGATGGATCTCCCGGTCACCGGAGTGCTCCTGACCGAGGGGCCGGCGGAAATCCTCCATGGGCGGATGACCGAGCCGCGCGAGGCGCTTGTTTTGCGGCTGGCGGCGGTCAAGGCTGCCTTGATCGAGGGTGACCTGGGAGTGGGGCGGGCTTGGCTGTTGCAGGCGCAGGCCACCCTCGCGCAATTGCCGCCCGACCGTGTAGGTGTACAAATCGAGGAGACCTCACACCTGCTCGCGCTGGCCGACCTGTTCGACGCCAAGCTCAGCGAGCAGGCCCGGGACTGGTCGCGCGCGCTGGCTGCCTACCGCAGGTCCCTGGCGCTGATGGAGCAGGTCCCCAATCATTGGGGCGCGCTTTCCTTTGAGGTCACCGCCGCCGCCGGGCTGATCGAGCAAGGCCAGACCGACCCCGAGCTGCTGGGCAGTTACCTTCGCCTGCTTCGAGGGCTGGGCGACCCGACCATCAACCCGACAAGGCAGTCCGCCACCATCCGCAATGCCCTGGATAATTTGCGGATCCTCCGGCGTGAGGCGCGGGCGCCCTGGATCGAGCCATGGCTGGCTTGGGGACGGGGATTTTGCCACTCGCTGCTTGACGAGCCCGCGCTGGCGCTATATTGGCTTGGTCGCGCGCGCCAGGCCCGCCCGACGCCGGCCCTGCTCCAGCGCGTCCTGATCGAGGAGACCGCCGTGCGGGCCAGAATCGGTCAGCATGCGCTGGCGGCTCGGCTGTCGCTCGATATCTGCGGTATGAATCAGCCCGAGTCGAATCGCGCCGCCGCGCTGCTCGACGCCATTCAGTCCGAAATTGAGGCGGGCATGGTCGCCGCGCCGCTCGAACGCGCCCGGCAGTTGTGCCAGGAGCATGCCATCTCCCGCCCATGGCGGCGCTGGATCGGTCTGCAGCTGGGCGGGGCCAGCTCACATATCTATGAACTCATGGGCGATTGATCATGACCACGACCACCCTGCGTCAGTCGCCTCCGGCCCGGCCGGCCCCCACCCGTGACCGCAGGTCTTTGAGCGCCGACTGGCTGGGCGCGCTGCTCATCACGGCGCCGCTAATCTTCCTGGGGGTCAATTTGATCCTGCTGGCGCGGCTGGTGCTCAGCCCCGGCTGGTTTTTCACGTTTATCCACCACAATTATGCCTTCAACACGCTCATCTTTCCTTGCTGGGCGCTGATTTGCGGCGGCATCGGGCTCTGGCAGGCCCGGCGCGGCGCCCGGCGGCCGCGCCGCCTGCGCTTGTGGGCATGGTCGCTGCTGGGGATGGCGGCGGCGCTGCTCGGCGCGCGCGGCTGGGCGACCCATCTGGAACCCAACCTCCTCTTTGTGCGCCAGGTCGCCATCGAGGCCCCCGCCGCCGCCCGCCCGCTGCGGATGCTGCACATCACGGATATCCAATCAGGCCGCGTCGGTGCCATCGAACGGCGGCAGGTCGAGAAAATCCGTGAATTGGCGCCCGACCTCATCCTCTTTACCGGCGACCTGCTGCAGCCGGTGCCGCCGGCGACGATCGCCGGCGAGTTGCCGGTGATCGACCAACTGCTGCGTTCCCTGACGCCGCCGCTGGGATTTTATGCGGTGGTCGGCGATGTGGATGGAGCGTTCTATCATCCGCTTCGGGAGGGGCTGGGCGGGATGCAGCTGCTGGAGAATCGCGAGGTGGAAATCGAGGCCCACGGCCTGCGCCTGAGCATCTTCGGCCTTGGCTTGGCCCCCTCGCGCGGCTGGACCGGCGCCCGCCAGTCAGTGATGGAGTGGCTTGATCGCACTGATCCCACGGCCTTTAAGATCCTGATCGGCCATGGCCCCGACTACATCCTCCAGACCATGGATTTGCCGATCGACCTCTGCCTGGCCGGCCACACCCACGGCGGTCAGATTCGCATTCCCTTCTTCGGACCGATCATCACCTACAGCGAGGTCCCGCGCGACTGGGCACTTGGCTACCGCGAGGTGGGCGCCACCCGACTCAATGTTTCGGGTGGCCTTGGCGGCGAGCATCTGGCCGGCATCCCGACGATTCGCGTCAACTGCCCGCCCGAGATGACGCTCTTCGAGATCGGTCCGGTCGGGCCCGAGCCGCAAGGATCATCGGAGTGAGCAACGGTTCAGTTGTGGCTGATGATTGAGTGGGCCGCGCCGCGCTACCAGGCGTAGATGCAGATGCCGTGGCTCTGCGCCAGCTCGCAGGCTTCGTCGCGATCGAAGAACAGCGCCTCGCCGCCGGGGATGGCCAGCGCGGCGCACTTGGATTGAATCATCTTGCGCACGGTGGTGATGCCGACCACCGGCACGTCAAAGCGCCGGTCCTGCCGTGGCTTGCTGACTTTAATGACGACGCAGCCCTCGCCGCCGACCTCGCCCGCGCGCAGGATCACCTGATTGGTGCCCTCCATCGCCTCCACGGCGACGATCGTGCCCGACTTGACGATCACCGTCTGGCCGACGTCCATGCCCGCAATCTGGTCGGCGATCGGGCGGCCGAAGGCGATATCCTCGAGCACGGCCGGGCAGGGCGGGCAGCCGGGGGTCAGCAGCCCCGCCGGCGGCATGCACTCGCGCAGCAGCATCGTGGAGTCGAGCACCTCGATGTTCTCTCGCGCCAGCTCCTCGGTGAACGCACCCAGCAGCGAGTCGGCCTTCTTGCTTGGGATCGTGGCCAGAATCTTCAGCCCGCGCCGGTCGATGCTGGAGAGCTGAAAGACCGAGCGGTGCTTGACGCGGCCCGCCAAAATGGCCTTGTTGATGCCGGACTTGTGGCACAGGTCGATCATCCGGCCCAATTGGCCGAATTCCACCCATAGCATCGCATCGACTTGGTCGGCCAGCTCGGGCGGTGTGATGCCGCGGATGCCGATGGCGGTGACGCTGATGTTGCGGTCGCGTGCGGCCTGGGCCAACAGGAAGGGAAATTTGCCGTCGCCCGCGATCAGACCAATGTGGTCCAAGGCGAGCACCGGCTTGAGATCCTCGGCGGGAAGCATCAGCGCAAGCTTCTTTATTGAACAGGGTCGGTGCCCGGCGGGCGTGTTCGCCCGTTCCCTCTGGGCCCGTGGTCGCATCGGGACCCTATCTATTTACCAGATCAGGCGGCGGCGGTCAACCCGAGAAGCCGACGTGTGCGGTTCCGCGCACACGCATCGTGCTGGCTATAGCAGGTCACACGGGTCGACATCCACCGTCAGCGAGACCGAGGAGGCGCGCCCGAAACGCTCCAGCGCCGTCAGCCCCTCGCGCAGCAGGGCGTGGAGCGGGCCGGGGCGGTCGCCGCGCGCCAGCAGCCGCCAGCGATATTTACCCTGCAGCCGGGCCAGCGGCGCCGGGGTCGGCCCCAAAACGCGGATGCCCTTGTATTGCGGCTTGTACGCCAGCGGCTTGAGCAGCCCACCGAGCTGAAAGGCCCGCTCGCGCACCTGATTTTCATCGGCGCCGCTCAGCACCAGCCCCACCAGCCGCCCATAAGGCGGGAACCGCAGCATGCGGCGGTAGCGCAGTTCGCGCTCGAAGAAACTCTCCTCGGCCAGCCGCGCCGCGCAGTCGATCGCGTAGTGCTGCGGCATGAAGGTCTGGACGATGACCTCGCCGGCGATCGCGCCGCGACCGGCCCGCCCCGCCATCTGGGTCAGCAGCGAGAAGGTGCGCTCGGCGGCGCGGAAGTCGGGCATGAAGAGCGCAAAATCGGCGCTGACCACCCCCACCAGCGTCACCCGTTCCAGGTGCAGTCCCTTGGCGATCATCTGCGTGCCCAGGATGATGTCCACCTCGTGGCGGTTGATCTTCTCCCACGCCGTGAGGAAGGCTCCCTTGCGCCGCATCGAATCGGCGTCGATGCGCAGCACGCTTGCCGTGGGAAAGGCCGCGGCCAGCGTCTCCTCGATCCGTTGGGTTCCCTGCCCGAGCGTCTGCATCTCATCCTTGCCGCACTCGGGGCAGTTTTTGGGCAGCGGGGTTCGCTGGCCGCACCAGTGGCACAGCAGCCGCTCGGCAGACTTGTGCCAAGTCATCGGCACGTCGCAATCGGGGCAGAAGGTGATCTTGCCGCAGCCCAGGCAGACGGTCTGGCTGGCGAAGCCGCGGCGGTTGAGCAAGAGCATGACCTGTTCGCGGCGCTCCAAACGCAGGGCGATCGCCTCGCGCAGCGGCGGGGAGAGCATCCCCCCATCGGCCGATTCCAGTTGCCCCTCCCGCCAGTGACGCTTCAGGTCGACCACGTGCATCGACGGGGGAGCATGTGGGCCGATCCGGTCGGGCAGGCGCAACAGCCGATACTTCCCCTCGCGCGCGTTGTGTAGCGACTCCGCCGAGGGCGTGGCCGAGCCCAGAATCGCCACCGCCCCCTCGCGCAGCGCGCGCAGGACGGCCATGTCGCGCGCGTGATAGCGCGGCGCGTCGTCCTGCTTGTAGCTCGACTCATGTTCCTCGTCGACAATCACCACGCCCAGCGCCGGCAGCGGGGCGAAGAGCGCCGAGCGCGCCCCCACCACCACGCGCACGCGCCCGTCGCGGATCGACTTCCACAGGTCGAACTTCTGGCCCAGCGAGAGCTGGCTGTGATAAATCCCCACCAGCGAGCCCAGCCGGCGGCGGAAGGTCTCCACGGTCTGGGGCGTAAGGGCGATCTCGGGCACCAGCACGATGGCGGTTCGCCCGCCGCGCAGGGTCTCCTCGATCGCCCGCAGGTAGATCTCGGTCTTGCCGCTGCCGGTGACCCCGTGCAGCAGGAAGGTCTGGTAGTCGCCCGCGCGCAGGGGGACGAGCACCTCGTCGAGCGTGGCCTGCTGGCGCGCGGTCAGGGTCGGCGGGATGGCCGGCGCGTCGGGTTCGGGGTATCCGTCCGCGCGCAGGACTTCCTCGTCATGCGCCACGAGCCAGCCGTGGGCCAGCATGCGTTCGGCCACGGCGGCACTGACCGATGCCGCCTCGCGCAGTTCGACCGCCGTCAGGGGCCGATTAGCCTCGGCCAGCAGCGCATCGATGACTCGGCGCTGGGTCGGGGTGGTGGCGCGGCCATCGGGGGCGCACTCGCGCGAGACCGCCAGCCAATGCTCGGGGTCGCGCAGCGCCAGGGCTGTGCGCGTCCGGCTGGCCAGGTCGTTGAAGCCGATCATCGACATACAGGCCAGCGCCTCGCCCAGCGAGCAGAAATAATAGTCCGCCAGCCAGCGGGCCAGCTCGATCAGCGGCCGCTCGACCTTGAACTCCGGCGAGAGCCGCCGCGCCAGCGGCTTGAGCTTGTACTTGCCGTCGGGCTTGTCGATGATCTCGACGACGATGCCGGGGACGCGCTCCTCGCGCAGCGGAACCTCGACCAGCGCCCCCACATGGATCTGGTCGCTCATTGATTCGGGGATGTAGTAGGTCAGCGGGTCGAGCGGGCGTGCCAGCGCCACCCGCGCATAAGCCAGCGAGCCGGGGCCGTCGGCCTTCATGATCTTCGGTCCGGCGCAGTTGCGCGTGCGGTGAGCGGAAGTGGCCCGAGGCCGGTCATGGGCTGCCTTGGCATGGGGATGGCGCGGATGGCTCCGGCTCTTGCATCAACTTGCCACGCCGCGCCGGGCACTGCAATCCCTTAGGCGCGTGACGGGGCAGGTCGCTTCGAATCAACGTGTTTTAGTGCGGCGATCGGGTATGGCACCGGCATCCCACTCACCCAAGGGGGCTGAAGAATGGATGATCCTTCCTTTGCGGCCTTGATCCGAACTTGGCCTCTTTGCGACAAAAAACGCCCGTGTTCACGTCAGCCAACTTCCGAGGCCCAAGTCCGGCCACGCCTCAAGTTTTCGCTTTCTATTCGCGTTCTCTTCGCCTATACTTCTGCCCATGGGGTCGCCTCCCCTTTTTCAAGTCGTCAGGCGAAGGAATCGCAGCATGTATCTCACCCGGCGCCAGCGCGAGATGATCGACTGCATTGACCAATTTATTGTTCGCAATGGCTATTCGCCGACGCTGGATGAGCTGGGGGGGCTGATGGGCCTGTCTTCGCTGGCCACTGTCCACAAGCACCTGCAGAATCTGGAAGCCAAGGGCCTGATCCGGCGCAACTGGAACCACAGCCGCTCCATTGAGCTGGTCGGCGAGGCGGCCAAGAGCTCCACCACGCTGGCCCTGCTGGGCGAGGTGGCTGCCGGATTGCCGATCGAGGTGGTTGAGGACGGCGACCCGGTCGAGGTGCCGCGCGATTTCCTCGCCCGCGGCCGCGAGAGTTTCGTCCTGCGCGTGCGCGGCAGCTCGATGATCGACGACGGCATCCGCGACGGCGACCTGATCATCGTCGAGAGCCGGCGCAAGGCCGAGCCAGGCCAGACGGTCGTGGCGCTGATCGATGGTGGCGAGGCGACTGTCAAGCGCTACAACTTCGACGGCGAGACCGTGATTTTGTCCCCGGCCAATGAGACGATGCCGCCGATGCGCTATCCGGCCTCCCGCGTTCAGATCCAAGGGATCGTCATTGGCTTGATGCGTAACTACCGATAGCTGGCATCGGCTCGGGGTGCTGGTTTCTGCACTGCCGTCACTTGGCGATATCGCAGCGACATCAGCGCCAGGTCCGCCAGCATCACGGCCCAAAATCCCCAGCTGATCAGCCCCAGGCTGCGCCGCAGCGGGTGGTTGGACAGGCAATAGACCTGGATCGCGATTTCAACCGCGCACCACAGGATCAGCCGCCGGCGATCGGGCCCATCCAACTCGCGCCGACGGCGCCAAAGCCCCGCCAGCAGCCCCCAGCGCGACAGGTTCCACGCCAGGTAGATCAGCAGGCCCGGCAAGCCGGTCTCAGCCCCCGTCTGCAGCCAGATATTGTGCGCATGCGTCACTTCTCCGGCCTGTGAGCCGTTTTGCTTCTCAAAAAATTCACTGTAGCTGCGTTCGAAATGCCGCCAGCTATAGCCGATGCCGAAGACCGGGTTGTCGGCAATCATCGCCCCGGCCACCTGCATGTGCGTCAGGCGCATCGCGACCGTGCTGCCTTGGCGGGTATAGGTGGCGGGCTCGAAGATGGTCAGCACCCGCTCGCGCTGGGCGCTCGGCAGCAGCATGGCCGCCACCGGCAACAGCAGCAGCAGCCAGGCGGCGCGGCGGCCGTAAAGGGCGAATAGGGTGAATCCGGTCGCCGGCGCCAAGGCGATAAGGACGCCCCGGTTGAGCGTCATCAGCATGACCGCCAGCGCCATCGCGCCGCCGACCGCCGCCAGCCCGCGACGGCTGGTGGGCCCATCCAGCGCCGCAAAGCAAAAAACCAGCAGCGCCAGCATCGAGAAATAAGCCAGCCGATTGTGATGGCCGAAGGGGAACTCCAGCCGCCAGTTTTTCTGCCCGCCCGGCAGCCACTCGACCGCGACCAAGTGGGAATAATTATGTGTAAAGGCCTCGATGCGCGCCGTCAGCTCATCCCCTGCGACCATATAAGTCACGGCCACCGTTGTCGCGGCCGCCAGCGCCAGGAACAGCACCCCGGCCGCCGCCCATTTGAGCCGTCGCTGAAGCTCAGGCGCCGCAGCGGCATGGCGCAGCCAGAAAAGCAGGAAAGGAATGGTGATGCCGATCTCAAGGCTGAAGTAGCCGAGGCTGCGGTCGGGTCGCGTGGAGGCCAGCGCGGTCATGAAGGACCAGAGCCCCAGTAGCAGCAGCATTCCCACATGCAGTCGAAATTCCCGCGGCAGCGCGCGCGGCGGATCCTCCGGCCGGCTGTGCCCCGCCGACAGCAGCGGGGCCGCCAGCCACAGCGTGGCCAGCCAAATCAAAAATGAATCGGCCTCCAGCACTGCCCCCCAAGCCTGCGTCATCGTCACTTCGGGGCGGGCGGTCAGGAGGCGTGCCAACTCGGCCAGCAGCATCGTTGCGGCCCCGCCGGCCGCCGTGAACATCAGTCGCGCCCGCAGCGGCCGGCCAAGCCATGCGCCCAAAGCCGGCAGGTCGAGCAGCACCAACGCCAGGATCATCGCCCGCACCCAATCGGCGCGGAAATCCTGCACATATTTGTCGAGCACGGCCAAGGCCAGCACCGACAGATAAATGAAGACGACCAGCGGCGCGCGCACTCGCCCCGCGATCAAGTGGCTGGCATCAGGCCCCAGCCACGGCCTCAGTCGTGCCCCCGGCAGGCGCAAGTGTCGGATGATCGGGTGGGTCGGATTGGGCATCGGGCTCATGCGTGCGCTTGACAGGTCTGGCGGCCTGAATGATGCTGGGGTGCCGGGGTGCCCCGGCTCATGACCGCTGACGGCCTGTCATTACAGCATCCGCCCCTGCGGCATGCAAGGTCCGACTTGACGGATGACCCCTTGCTGATCCTGATCTACAGTGCCTCGGTGCTGCCCAACCCGATGGCGCACCCGATCCAGATTCTCAAGACCGCCGCCGCGCTGGCGCGTGTGGATGGCGTCCGCGTCCAAGTTCACTGCGTCAGCCTCGAGGCCCAGCCGCGCCGTATCCTCAAGCATTACGGGATTGCCCCCCACCCCGACCTCACGCTCCACCCGATCATCCCGCGCCCGCTGCTGCGGCTGTTCGGGTTGGGCCCGCACATCCGGCCCGACCGCAACCTGATCTATCGGTTGGCCGCCTGGCGCATGCGCGGCCACTTGCGCGACTCGGCCGCCCGCGAGCCCACGATCGTCTACACGCGCAACGAAAACCTGCTGGGCATCCTCGCCCCCGCCGCGAGCACGGCCGATGTCCCCTGCTTCATTGAGTTGCACTGGCTCAAATATGTCGATCGTTTCCGTCGCCACCTGGCGCGCGCCCCGCGCGGCGGCGCGAACCCGAACCTTGGAAATTGCCGCCGCAAGCTGGCCGTATTGAAGTTTGCCGAGCGCGAGGCGCTCATGCTGGCCGATGGCATCCTTTGCCTGACCGGCGGCATCAAGGAGCGGCTGGCCGACTGGCGGCTGCCCGTGCCGCTGACGCGCCTCGGCAGTGGCGTTGAGCCCGGCCCCGAGCCGCCGCCCGCGGCCGTGCAGTGGGACGTCTGCTACCTCGGCCAGCTCTACGCCTGGAAGGGGGTCGATACCTTGGTGGCGGCGATGGCACGGCTGCCAGGCCGCCGGCTGGCGATCATGGGCGGTCATCAGCAGGAGGAAATCGAGCGGGTGCGCGCGCTGGCCGAGCGGTTGGGGGTGGCCGATCGGGTGGACCTGCTCGGCCAGGTGGCACATCCCGAGGTCCCGGGGCTGCTGGCGCGGGCGGGGGTTTGCGTGCTGCCCGCGCCCCGGCGCGGGTTTGTCGAGGCGCGGCGCTTCTCCAGCCCGATGAAGCTGTTCGAGTATGCGGCGGCAGGGCGGCCGATCGTGGCCAGCGACCTGCCCAACCTGCGCGAGCACCTGCGCCACGGCGAGAATGCCTGGCTGGTGGCCCCCGACGACCCCGCCGCGCTGGCCGAGGGCCTCCGCACGGTGCTGGCGGACCCGGCATTGGCGGGGCGGCTGGGGCGGGCGGCACGGGCGCTGGCCTGCGAGAACTCCTATGAAGCGCGCGCGGGGCGGATTCTTGATTTTATCAGGAGCGTGGCTCCGGCCCCAGCAGCTCCAGAATCAGCTCCGCCGCCCGGGATGGACCATTGAAACTGTAGCCGGTGCGGCGCGGCTCGAGCCGCTGGCCCAGCCCCCAGCGCATCAGTCCCGCGATATCGGTCTGTGCCAGCGCCTCCGAATCCACCACCCGCACACCCTCGTGGTGCGCCAGCAGGCGCGCGCGCATGTCCTGCTCGCCGCTCTTGTAGCGCCGGCACAGCAGGACGATCGGCTTGTCGGTCTCAAGCAGTTGGTAAACCGTCGACCCCCCTTGCAGCAGCGCCAAGTCGGCGTGCTGCAGCAGTGCATCGAAGTCGCTCGTGAAGCGCTCGATGCGGATGCCGGCATGGCCCCGCGCGCGGGTGCGCAGCGCGTCCAGCTGCTCGCCGGCCATCGCCGGGCCCGTGATCAGCACCAGTTGCACGATCTCATCTTCGGTGTGGCGCACCTCGAGCACGCCGTCGATCAACCGCTCGGGCAGCCCCTGCTCCCCCCAGCCGCCCCCCAGGCTGGCGACGATCGTGCGGCGGGCGGGGTCGAGCCCGGCAAAACGCGCAAACACCCGGCCGCGCGGCTCGGCGCTGGGCGGCGGGGTCACGAAGCCGATGTAATGCAGGCGTGCCCGCACCTCGTCGGGCCAGCCGTTCGCCTCGGCCACGTCGTGAAAGCCGCGGTCGCCGGCGATCAGGATCAGGTCATAAAGTTCGGCGGTGGCGGCGATCCGGCGCCGGTCGCCGCTCAGGCGGAAGCGCTCGCCGGGTGGAGCCGGGATGTCGCGCATCAGCAGGATGACCCGGGTGCGGCCGGCGCGGCGCAGGCGGCGCAGCAGCGGCTCCATCTCGTTGAGCTTGCCGTGGGGCAGCGTGTCCATCAGCACCAGGTCGGGGGCGAACTCCAGCCCGGCCGTCAGCAGCAGTTGCCGGCGCAGGCGCCGCAGCTCTTCGTTGCCGATCCTCAGGTGCTCGGGCTCCTGGCCGAATTTGGTGCCGGCAAAGGCGAAGCCGGGCACGCGCAGCAGGGCAATGCCGGCCCGGTCGGCCAGCGACAGGTCGCGCGCGTCGGTCATCATCAGGGCCGAGAGATCGGGCCGGCGCCGGCGCAGCTCGGCCACCACCCGCGTCAGGCGGGCATAATGCCCGATGCCGATGTTGCTGGCGCAATAGGCGAGCAGCCGTGGCGAGCGCGAGCCGTCGGCAGGTTTTGAAAAGATGTCTGCCAGGCGGCGCAGCAGTGACATGGCAATCCCCGCGCTGGAGGTGATCCGGCGGCTCATCCGCCGCCGGCAGTAGTTATCGTCCGAAGATTCAAATCCGCACGCAAGGGATTATATCAAAACAACCATCAGGGGCGGCAGATTCCGCTTGTCAGCGGAGCCGTCGTGACGGTATAAAATGGGGTCTGGAACGCGTGGGCCAGTAGCTCAGCTGGGAGAGCGCCGCGTTCGCAATGCGGAGGTCAGGAGTTCGATCCTCCTCTGGTCCACCATCTCAAATATTTGGTTTTACAAGACATAAGCCGCCCGCCGGGCGGTTTTTTGTTTGCCCTGCGCGGTCTCATCCTTCCATATCCGTCCTGACACGCAATTGATTGCCGCTTGGCCCGTCCACTTCATGCAGTTGAACACTTGACTTGGCTTGGGATCTGGTCAAAATGAACTACAGAGTCAAGTTGTCTGGTGCCTTACAATAAGGCCGCAAGATGCGCCGCGCCCAGCGCGTGAGCGGGGACTGCCGATGCTGATCAAGTCGCAACAGCTCGGGCGGCGTGCGCCGCTGCTTGAGGACTGGTCGATCACCTTTCCCCCCGAATGGGCCGACGGTGGCGAGCCGCTGACGCTGCGCGTGCTGATTGCCCGCGTGGTGCGCGCAGAGGTCGGGCGTTTCCGCCGCCGCCAGGCCGAGCGCTCCACGATGCGCCTGATGACGCAGGCGCAGATCGAGGACGAGGCCGCGCGCGGGCGCGTCATCCCCGGCCAGAGCCAGACGGGCGTGCAGCAAGTCGATGAAGAGGCGGCGGTCGGCACGGCCTGGCAGGCGTTCGAGGATGGACTTTACATGGTGCTGATCGACGGCCGCCCGGCACGTGCGCTCGACGAGCAGATCCACCTGAATGAGGAAAGCGTGATCGTGTTCCTGCGCCTGGTCATGCTGGCCGGCGGATAATGGATGGTAGGGAGCGACCGATGGCAGGCCAACCGGAACAAGATCCGCTGAAGGCGCAGCTCGAAGGCTTCACGGTCAATGATATCAGGGCGCTGCGGCTCAAGCGCGCCAAGGGGCTGCCGCCATTCAAGCGCAAGGCCGGTGAGTTTTTTAAGGAGCAGTTCGAGTCAAAAATCAAGCGGGAAACGGTCGAGGAAGTGCACCGCCGCAAGGCGCGCCATGAGCAGATGTGGCTGGAGTTTTGCCGTCGCCCTGAGGCCGTGCGGCGCATGGTTTATGAGCATGTTTTTCCCAGTATCGCCGACCTGATTGAGCCGGCGCTGGAGGTGGTGCGGCGGGGGCCGCTGCGCATCAACCAAGTCTGCGCCACAATGCGCGCCCCGCGCGACCACGAGCTGACGCACCGCTCCTGCAAAGAATGGATGCTGCAACTGCCCGATGGCTTGGGCAAATACGACCAGCCGGTGCAGTGGTATGCGCAGTGGGCGCCGCACTTTCACGAGGGATGCCTGGCGGGCTACTGCATGAACGCGCTGGCCCCGCTGCTGGCCGGGGCGATCGATGCGGGCGGCACGGTCGGTGCTGAGGTCAAGTCGATCCTGTTCGATTCAGCGGCCGGGCGCCATCCGATCGGCCGGATGGGTCAGCACATCCCGCTGGCGCTGCTGTCGTGCGCCGATCCCGAATGCTGGGAGTTCGTCGAGAAGATGCTGCTGGCGGCCCAGCGCGAGGAGGGGCTGCGCCAGTCGATTTTGGAAAGCGTCCAGTTGTGCCACCCCGAGGCCTTCCGCCGCATGCTGCGGCTGATCGTCGAGCACGGACTGGCGCGCTTCAGCTCGGTGGTGCGCGCGGCCGACGTCTGGCTGGGGTTCGGCTATGATTCGCAAGGGACAGGCTCGCACCAGGCGATGCTCGAGCGGCTGCTGGCAATGCTGGAGGACCCGGAGGTTCGCGAGAAGACGCTGGCGGAGGGCAGCGGAGAAGATTTCTATCTGGCGCTGTTCGCGATCGCCTTTGAGGACCTGCCGGCGGCGCTGGTGCACGTCGACCGCATTCTGCCCTCCGACCCCACGGTGGACCGGCGCGCAGCCGCACTCTACCTGCGCCTGCGCAGCGGGTTTCCGCTCACGGTGGGGCAGTTGCTCGGTCTGCTCGAGGATGAGGACGTGCGGATCGGCTGGCTGGCCATGCGCAGCCGACTGGTGGGCGAGGTCCGGCCGGGCGAGGAGCAGCGGCGCTGGATCGAGGGCTTTCGTGCATATACCCGGCGGCTGCCCGCCAAGCCGGTCCGGCAGCAGCCGCTGGTCTGGCCGTGGCTGGCTCCCGTCATCGAGTCGGCCGAGGCCTACCGCATGATGATCGGGGCGCTGGAGGACAAGGAGAAGCTTGCGCTGGCCGACGAGGTGCCGGCGCTGTCGTGCAACACGCGCCGGTTGTGGCTGCATGCGATTCGGTCCATCCAGTCGCTGCCGCCGCAGGTCCGCCCCGCCTGCATCAAGCTGGTCGGTGATGCCAGCATGGATGTTCGCGAACTGGCCATCAGCGCCTTGGATCGCGCCGGCATCGAAGCGGCTCAGGCCCCGGCGCTGGAGGAAGGGCTGCGGCGCAAGTGCGATCGCACGCGCAAGGGCATCATTGCGCTGCTGCTCAAGCAGAAGGATCGCGAGGCGCTTGCCAGCGCCGACCGGCTGCTGGCCTCCAACCATGAACTGCAGCGGCTGGCGGGGCTGGAGCTGCTGCGGCTGATGGTGGAAGCCGGCCACAGCATTGATGAATGTCGCCGCCGCGCCGCGCAGGACGAGGCACCCGCCTCAGGCCGGAAAGCGGTCACGGCCGATGAGGCGCGCGCGCACGTTGAAGCCATTGTCAGCCGGCCGCATCCCGAGTGGGCGCTGGAGAATGGCTTTGGCCTGTTCGAGCCGGCGCAGCTCACCCCGCCGGTGGCCCCTCGCGGATTGACGGTCTACCGGGATTTCACCACCGCGCGCGCCTGCCTGAAAGATCTTGAGCGGCTGTTCGAGGAGCACAAGGATGCGCCAGTCGACTTGGACGCCGCGCGACAGCCGGCCGCCGCCGACGAGCCGCCGCCCCCCGCTGAGGTCGAGCCGACCGAAGAGGCGCTGTTCGAGGCGATGGAGGCGATGGAGGCGCTGATCGAAGCCGAGGAAGCTCCGAAGGGGAACGGCAAGCTGTTCGAGCTGGAGCACCGCTTTCCGGCGCCCGAAGAAAGACTCGACGCGGCGGCTGACCTGCGACGCCTGCCGCTGGGGCAGGTCTGGACCGGCTGGTTTGACCGGCGGCCGGCCGCGCTGCGTGATCCTGATGGGCTGGAACTGCTACGGGCCAAGCTGCTTCAGGACTGCTCCTCGATCGGCTACGGCATCCTTGAGGATTCGCCAGTGCTGAAGTTCCTCGAGCCGGTGGACAAGGCTGTTGCCCCCGGCCTTAAGCCTTACAAGCCGAGCTGGATGCCCGTGTTTACGCTTCTGCTGTGGCACCACAAGCTGTATGGCACGGGGGAGGCAGTCGACTACCTGCTCGACCTGATGGAGCAGATGATGGCGGCGGTGCCGCCGTCGCTGCGCTGGACCATCTCGCTTCACTCCTATATCCACAGCTGGCGTGACCAGTGGTTGTTCAAGAGCTTGGACAAACTGATCGATCGCTCAATGAGGATGCGTTCCGACCTGTGGACCCGGGAGCGCATGGTCCGACTCTGGAAGCTGCGGCGCTGGCAATGGCGCCCGATTGACGAGGCGCGGCCGGGGACAGGTTGGCTCAAGCGGCTGCCAGTCAGGATCGAGCCACCCAACGTGGAGTATGAGGACTGTACGCCGGAAAAGTTCTATGACCAGTCTGTGGGTTGGTGCGTCACGTTCGAGCTGACGCTGGCAGCGGTTGAGGCGAAGGCCGCCAACGAGGCCGACGTGCTTGAGAACCTGACACGCGACCCGCACCTGTTCTACAAGCTGACCCAACCCGATGTCCCGCTGATCGCGGAACACCCGTGGCTGGGGCCGGTCATCGATCGCCTCCGCGAGCGTTTGCTGGAGATCGAATACGAGCGCGGGGATACGGCAACCGAGGCGACCGAGCTGGTCACGCAGATTCGGCACTTGGAGGGCCGGCGCCATTTCGTCCGGCTGCTGCGGGCGCTCGAGCGCCATGAAATCAAACGCGGCGGCCTCTTCCGCGAGGAAGGGCGCAGCGGGATCTTCAGCAAGCTGCTGCGCGTTTGCGTGCCGGCGGGGGAAGACACCGCCGAACTGCTGGCCGGCGACCTGAAGGCGGCGGGGATCAACAACAAACGGCTGATCGAGATTGCCGTCTTTTCGCCGCAGTGGGCGGGGCTGATCGGTACGATCATGGGGCAACCGGCGCTCGAGGACGGGGTCTGGTGGCTATGGGCACACATGAGCCGATCACCTTGGGGTATGCCGCGACGCTGGATGGATCGCGTCACCGAATCCACTGCCATCCGGCCCGAGGACCTGCGCGAGGGGGCGGTCGACGTGGAGTGGTTCGGACGTGTGCGGGCGGCGCTTGACAGTCAACTGCTCGACCGGCTGGTTCAGGCCGCGCGCTTCGCTTCCGATAGCCTCGGCCACACCCGTGCCAAATTGTTCGCCGAGGCGCTGCTGGGGCGGCTGGCGGCCGACGATACGATCAGGCGCATCGAGGACAAGCGTCATCCCGACAGCGTGCGCGCGCTTGGCTTGATCCCGCTGCCCGCCGGCGAGGCCGGCCGTGCCGAAGTCCTGCGTCGTTACAAGGTCATGCAGGAGTTCCTGCGCACCAGCCGCCAGTTCGGCAGCCAGCGGCGCGCCAGCGAAAGGCGCGCAACCGAGTCAGGCATGGAAAATCTGGCGCGCACGGCTGGCTATCCCGATCCGCTGCGGCTGGAGTGGTCGATGGAGTTGGAGGCGGTGGCTGACCTGGCCGCTGGTCCGGTGCGCGTGATCGAGGGCGACGTCGAGGTGCGGCTCGAAGTCGATGCGCTGGGGCATGCGGAATTGCTGGCGCGGCGGGGGGATAAGGAACTGAAGGGGGTGCCGCCGGCGGTGCGCAAAAAGCCCGCGGTTAAGGAGCTCGACCAACGCAAGGTCGAGCTGCGCCGCCAGCATGGCCGCATGCGGCTGTCGCTCGAGCAGGCGATGTGCCGCGGCGACGCCTTCACCGCCGGCGAGCTGCGCGCGTTGCTGCGCCACCCCGTGCTGCGGCCGATGCTGACCAACCTGGTCTTCATCGGCGAGCCGGGCCTGGGGATGCTCGACGAGGAGGGAAGGCTGATTGGCGTCGGCGGCACCGCGCTCGCCGCCACGGCGGCCACGCCGCTGCGGCTGGCCCACCCGGTCGACCTCTTCGCCAGTGGCGAGTGGCCGCAGTGGCAGCGCGACTGTTTCCTGCGCGAGCGCATCCAGCCCTTCAAGCAAATCTTCCGCGAGTTCTATCCCTTGACCGAGGCCGAACGCCGCGACGGTGATGCCTCGCGCCGCTATGCCGGCCAGCAGGTCCAGCCGCGCCAGGCGATGGCGCTGCTCGGCCAGCGCGGCTGGGTGACCGAGGAAGGGATCGTGCGGCGGTCGTTCCATCGCGAGGGCATCAGCGCCTGGCTCCAGTTCCTGGGAGCCAGGTGGACGCCGGCCGAGGTGGAGGGGCTCACGCTCGAGGCGGTCCATTTCACGCCGCGTTTCAATGAATATGACCATCTCAAGCTCGAAGATCTGCCGCCGCGGGTGTTCAGCGAGGTGATGCGCGACCTCGACCTGGTCGTCAGCGTCGCCCACCGCGGCGGGGTCGATCCCGAGGCGAGCCAGTCAACCATCGAGATGCGCGCGGCGCTGCTCGGCGAGACGGTCATGGTGCTCGGGCTGGAAAATATCAGGCTCGATCAGCGGCATGCGATGATTGAGGGCCGCCGCGCGCGCTACAGCGTCCACCTGGGCAGCGGCGTGACGCATGTCGTGCCGGGTGGCGCGCTGGTGATCGTGCCGGTCCATGCCCAGCACCGCGGCCGGCTCTTCCTGCCGTTCGCCGACGACGACCCGCGCACGGCGGAGATTCTGAGCAAGATCCTCTGGCTGGCCGCCGACGACAAGATCAAGGACCCGTTCCTGCTCGACCAGATCGCCGCGCTGACCGAATGAGCGGCATCACGAGTCGTTGGCCCCGGGCAGATGACGCGAAGGCACCGCTAGGCGAGCTGGCGGTCGCGGCGGCGCAATTCGGCCGTCAGCAGCTCTTCCAAAAACCGCTGCTCCAGGCCCGGCTCGGGGGCGGGCAGGTTGAGCTTGAGGCTCAGCGCCTTGACCAGCAGTTGCAGCGGCCCGGCACAGGCGCCCGCCTCGGTGCGCAGCACGCGGTCGAGCATCTGCTCGGCGGCCTGCCACTCGGCCGGGCCGAGCCGCTGCAGCCGTCCGTGGAAGTGGAATGTCGGCTCGCCGGCGACGGGACGGTTCCTCAGGTATTCGATCAGGGAGTCCCCCGTCCTTGACTTCTCCTCGGTGACGATCAGCGTGCCGGAAATCATGTCGCCCAGCCGCTGCTGGCGCTGGCTGACCAGCGGAATGAACCAGAAGATCGGGAGCTGGTCGGCCACCCGGAACAGGTTGCGCACCAGGATGCTGACCGGATCGAGCGCGAAGCCGTCGGCCTTGACCACGCGGATGCCGACCGAGCGCTTGCCGGGGGTCTGGCCGCGCATCAGCAGTTCAAACAAGCCGAAATAGGCGAAGCTGCCCAGTCCGTGCGCCAACATCAGCATCCCCACGCCATACCAGATGATGGCCGGCCCATCGGCATCGAGTTCCATGACCTGGAAGCGGCCCAGTAACGCCGGGCTGGCAAGAATCATCAGCAGCAGGAAGAGGACGAACATGAGGATCAGCATCAGCAACTGGTCGGTGATCCAGCCCAGGAAGCGGGTGCCGAGGCCGGCGAGCGGGTAACGGAGCTTGACATTCTCCGGGGTTTCGAATTCGATGTAACCGTCCATGACAAACCTCGTTGCCCGGGAGTGCTTCCATCCGCCGATGTTCCCGAATCATACGCGATACGATGAGGAATGGGAAGAGCTGGAGCGGCTGCTGCTGGTGGCCGGTCGCAGGCTGGGCCGGCTCAGTCCCGAGCAGCTCAGCCGCCTCGACGTCCTCTATCGGCGGGCGGTGGTCCAATTGGCCCAGGTCGACACGCGCCTTCGGGACCCGGGGCTGTCGGCGCGGCTCAACGCGCTGGTGGCCCGCGCCCACGCGGTGATCTACCTGCCCCCCCGGCGCGGGCGGGCGGTGGGGGTGCTGGCCTTCCTGCTCGCCGGCTTCCCGCGCCAGGTCGCCCGCCTGGGTCGATTCCACGCGGCGGCGGCGGCGCTGCTGCTGGTGGGGATCGCGCTGGCCTGGCTGGCTGTGGCCAGCGACCCGGCCGCCGCCTACGCGCTGATGCCGGCCGGCGAGCACCGCCTGCCGGGAGCTACGCGCGAGCAACTGATCGACAACCTGCGCGACGGGCGTGACCAGAACCACGGCGCCAAGTTCGCCTTCGCCTCGTTCCTGCTGAGCCACAACCTGCGCGTCGGCCTGCTGAGCCTGTCGACGGGCATCCTGGCGGCGATCCCCAGCGCGCTGCTGATCCTCTACAACGGCATGGTGCTGGGCGCGTTCACGGCGGTCCACCACGCGAAGGAGATCCAGCTTGAGTATTGGGCCTGGATCCTGCCCCACGGCATCACCGAGCTGCTGGCGTTGACGCTCTTCGGCGGCTGCGGCCTGATGCTGGGCTGGCGCTGGGCCTGCCCAGGCTGGCGCACGCGCGGGGAATCGCTGCGGGCGGCGGCCGGGCCGGTGGCGGCCACCTGCGCTGGCGCTGCGCTGATGCTGCTGGTGGCGGCGGTTGTCGAAAGCTACCTGCGCCAGAGCGAGATGTCGGACCCGGCGCGGTTGGCCTTCGCGCTGGGCAGCGCGCTGCTCTGGCTGGGCTATTTCGGGAGCGGCGCGCTGCTTGAGCGCCGCGCCGTGGCCGCGCCGCTCACAGCCGGCTCTGGTGGCGAATCATCAGGTAGCGGTTGATCAGCGCCGAGTTGACCGCGCCGGGGTGGACGTCGAGCACGTCGACGCCGGAGCGGCGGATCGCATGCAGCGCGCTCTCGCGGTCGCGCAGCAGGCGCAGCGCCGCCGCCGTGCGCGCCACGTCGCGTGGCCGACCGATCGGCTCGCGCGCCGCCGTCTCCAGCAGCGGCGTCTGCAGGGCCGCCATCACGACGATGTGGCGCCGGCCGAGCGTGGCCAGCGCCGCGCGGAAGCCGGGCGAGGTCGCCTCGTCGACGATGTCGGTCAGCACGACCACCAGCGCCCGCTTGCGCTGGCGCATCTGCAGCGTCGCAAACATCCGCCCGAAGTGGGACTCGTTCCAGCTGCACTCGACCGCGTAGAGCGCCTCGAGCAGCGTCTCCCAGCCGGCGCGGCCGCCGCGGGGGGGGACCCACGCCCGCACCTCATTGTCGAAGACACCCACCCCGCAGCGGTCGCCCCGCTCCAGCGCGGTGGAACCCAACAGCAGCGCCGCATCGACCGCCGCGTCGAGCTTGGAGCCATCCTCCCGCGCCGCCAGCCCCATCAGCCGGCCCCGGTCGACCAGGATCATCAGCTCGCCGTGCTGCTCGGTGCGGTAGCGGCGCACCAGCAGCCGATCGTGGCGCGCGCTGGAGCGCCACGCGATCCGGCGCACGTCGTCGCCGCGCGAGAACTCGCTGAGCATCTCGAACTCCAGCCCCTCCCCCCGCCGGCGCGCCAGCGGCGAGCGGTCAGCCAGCACCAATTCGTCGGCGCGGGCCTTGAGCAACGTGCCGGCATCGAGCGCCAGCGGGGGGAGCGACTTGACCTCGAACGTCTGCTCGAACCGACGCTGCCACTCCAGAGCCCCCGCCCTGCCGCGCAAGCGCACCCAGACTGGGCCGAAAGTGAAATCCCCGCGGCGGCTGAGGTTGACGCGCACGGCCAGCCGCGCTGGCTCGGCCGGCGTTGCAACGAAATTCAGTTGCGCCACCCGCGGGCGCGCCGCCTCGGGCCATTGGTCGCGCAGCTCGCCCGCCGCCGCCCCCCGCCGGCTCCGGATCGTCCACTGGATTTGGAACTCTCTGCCGCGGGCGACCCGCGCCGGCTGGGCGCGCTCGATCTCAAGCCCTGCCATCCGCCGGCGCAGGTCGAACAGGTCAAAGACGACCAGGCCCAGCCCCGCCAGCAGCACGAGCGCCGCCCCGGCCACAGCCGGCGCCCACGCCAACGCCAGCGCCGTCAGGCCGACGGCCATCGCCCCCAGCAGCAGGAGGGAGCGGCCGGGCCGCCAACTCAACGCGGCACCTCGATGGCCTGGACAAGCTCGTCGAGCACGTCGTCGACGGCCACTCCTTCCAGCTCAGTCGCCGGCGAGAGCACCACGCGGTGGCGCAGGCAGGGCTTCAAGGCCGCCTGGATGTCATCGGGGGTGACGAAGTCTCGGCCGTCGAAGCGTGCCAGGCACTTGGCCGCCATCAGCAGCATCAGCAACGCGCGCGGGCTGGCGCCCACCGACAGCGCATCGTCCTCGCGCGTGGCGCGCCCGAGCCGGCGCACGTATTGGATCACCTCGTCGCGCACGAAGGTCTCGCGGATGACCTGGCGCGCCGCGTTCACCATCGCCGGCTCAAGGATCGCCTCAAGCTGGCTGGTGGCCGCCGAGACGTCCAGCCCGTGCGCGTGGTGGCGGCGCAGGATTTCCTCCTCGGCCTCGCCGTCGGGGTAGTCAACCAACACCTTGAACATGAATCGGTCCAGCTGCGCCAGCGGCAGCGGGTAGGTCCCCTCCTGCTCGATCGGGTTCTGCGTGGCAAACAGGATGAACGGCTCGGGCAGCCGGTGGGTGCTGCCGTCCCACGTCACCGCGTGTTCCTGCATCGCCTCGAGCAGCGCCGACTGGGTGCGCGCCGAGGCGCGGTTGATCTCATCAGCAAGCACGAAGTGGGCGAAGATCGGCCCCTGCACGAATTCGAAGGCGTCGCGGTCCTTGCGCCAGACGCTCGAGCCGGTCACGTCTGCCGGCAGCAGGTCGGGCGTCATCTGCACGCGTTTGAAGTCCATCCGCAAGACGGTGGCGATGGTGCGCACCAGTAGCGTCTTGGCCGTGCCCGGAACCCCCTCCAGCAGCACGTGGCCATTGCTGAGCAGGGCGGCCAGCGACAACTCGACCACCTCGCCCTGGCCGATGACCACCCGCTCGACCTGCGCGCGCAGGGTTTCGTAAAGCTCGGCGACGTTCATGGAGTCCTCCCTCCGAGGGTGCAGCGTTGGAATTCGGCGGCGGCGCGGACCAGTTGATTCGCCTCGATGCTCGCGGCCGGCGCTTCGGCCAGCCGAGCCAGGTCGGCGCCGGCGGACCGCAGTCGCTCCGCGGCCTGCGGGTCGCGCCGCTCGAGGACCCCGGCCAGCAGCTCCAGGTCGGCCTGACTGTGGACCGTGCGCAGGCGGCGGCGCAGCGCCCAGCACCCGCCCTCGAGCAGTTCACGCGCGATGAAGGCGCGCGAGCGCCGGCCGCTGAACAGACCGGCCATCGCGTCTAGGTATTCCGCCAGCGTGCGGCGGTTGATTGCCTGCTCGGCCAGCGGCGGCCCCAGCCGCACCGCCCCGCGCCAGACGAACAGCCCCCCCGTCAGTGCCACGGTCAGCGCCAGCAGCCCATACGGGAAGCGCGTCAGCAGCCAAGCCGGGTTTCCGCGCACGCTCAGCCCGTGATAGAACTCGTCGATCAGGTAGGGAGGCGGGCCGGCCGCGCCGAGCCAGTGGACGGCCAGCACCGGGTTGTCGTCCAGGCCGAGGAACTCGTTGGTCAGCAGCCGGTGCTCGGCCAGCACCGATATGCTGCCCGCGCCGACCTGCCAGGCCGCCGCCAGCAGCATTTCCTCGCCGCCGCGCCGGGCGCGCACCAGCCCCAGCGTGGTGATGCCGTCGGCCGGACGGGTGCTCCACCTGAGCCCGGCGGTCGACTCCAGCGGCAGTTGCAGCACCGTCGATGGGCCCATCCCCGCGAAGACGCCCTCGCTCCCGGCCGCGGAGCCCAGCCGGGGCGCGGGCTCATACCTGACCCAGCCGCTCTCGCGCGCGTAGGTGTCGGTCAGGCCGCGCAGGTTGGGTTCCTCATCGCCATCGCCCCCTCCCGTGCTGACGAGTTGAAGCCCATCCAGCCCCAGCAGCGCCAGCACGTCCTCGGGCGAGGTCGGGTGGCGACCGGGCAGGGCGTGGATTCCCGCCGCGCTCTGCGGCCGGAGTGCCACCGCCAGCCGCCCGCCCCCACGCACCCAGTCCCGCATCCGCTCAAGGTAATCCGACTCCAGGGCCAGCAGTTCGGGCACGGGCGCGAGCAGGGCCAGCGTCACCGGCCGGCCCAGTTGGGCCTCGGGAGGTAGCAGGTTGCGCTCGGCGGGGGCATTCAGGGCCAGCAGCAGATCGTGCAGGGCGCGCTGGCCATACGCGCGGGTGCCATAGCTGTCGTCGCCCATCCCGTCGTTGTCGGGCGGGGCCAGCAGCCCGACCAGCATGGCGGCCAGCGAGACCATCGCGAGGACGATCAGCATCGCGGTCAGGTTACGGCTGTTGAGCACCCGACATCTCCTCGGCCCACTGCCTGATCGCCTGGTAATCCCGCAGGCAGCCCTCGTAATCGGTCGCCGTGCACAAGCCGCCGGCATACCAGCGCCATTCCACCGTCTCCACCAGCCGGCGCAGCGGCTCGAGCGCCGCCGTCCGCCGGAACAGGCGCAGATACTCGCGGCTGGTGGCGCCGGGACGCGGCCGCCGCGGGCGGGTCAGGGCCAGCCGCAACAGGCCCGCCTGCACCAGACAGCGGCCGGCGGCGGTGTGCTCGCCCTCGCGCGCCAGTTCCGCCGCGCGCTGCTCCCACTCCTCGGCCGTGCGCGGGGCTTGGGTTCCCCCCTGGCGCAGCCGCCCCCGGCGCGGGCCGCGCGCCGCCGCCGCCAGACTGTAGGCGATGTGGGCGACCAGCAGCACCAGCAGGACGAACAGGGTGCCGGTGATCAGCCAGGCCAGCAGCGGCGAGATCGAGGCCAACACCCCGAACCATTCGAGGAATGGTCCGAGGATGGCCCCGATCCACTCGAGCAACTGGAGCATGAACTGGTTGTCCATGCCGCCCGTCTCCCCGAGCCGAAACTCGGGGCGCGCCAGCACCGACTCGGCTGTCTGGCGGATCACTTCGGGCGGCGGCGGCGTCCAACTCATGGGCAAGGGTTATTTCCACATGTCGGCGTGGACCGCCGGCTCGACCTCGTCGGCCGGCACCGCCTCGGCATGGATCATTTCGGCGAGCCGCTGCAGGTCGAACTGCTCATGCTTGCAGCGCGTCGAGAAGTAGAACACCACCAGCGCCGCACCCTGCAGGATGGCCAGCACGCACTGGACCAGGATGTCGACCGTGCCGGTCATCAGCTGGGAAGGCAGCAACTCCGTGACGACGCTAAGCATCACCGATATCACAAACAGCAGGAAGGCAATCACAAAGGCATTGCCCCAGTGCTGCTTCATCAGTTGGCGGCTGCGCTTGAGCGCCTCGATCCCCGATTGCTTCTCAAACACCACGACCATGTCTGTCAGGAAAAACATGAACATCAGAAGGATGCCGGGAATGATGAAGAGTACAAAACCTCCAAAAATCGCGATACCTTTGAAGATGTTGGTCCAGATCAGGGCGGGCAAACGGCGCAGGGCTTGGCCGATCGCCTGGCCGATGGTGACCGGCTCACCCAGATAATGGCGAGAGACCGCCACCATCACCGCCATGTTGGATATCGGCATCACCAGCATGAGCAGCAGGATCGTCCCTAAAAACGGAATGAGCACCTCGCCCCCCCCAAAATCATCAGGCGGCGCGGATTCTATGTAAAAACCCAGCAGCATCATCGGCAGCAGCACCGGCACGAGCACCAGCATCACGATCCCCAGCAGCATGCCGAAATGGTTTTTCATGATCTGGATCGCCTGGTCCAGGATCCCGCCCACCCCAAGCTCACGAATCTGATAGCGCATCATCTTCCTCCTTGGGTTGCCCATCAATTTACGTCGGCTTCATCTTGATCCATCGGTTTGCAAGCATATCGAGCGGTCCCGCAGAATCAAGATGTTTTTCCGCGACTCCCGGCGGCTTATGGGTGGGGATCGAAGTGCGAGATGCGGGCATCATGCCCCCGCCACCACGGCAAGCTGGAAAAGCAGGTCAAATGTGGTGGGTTCGACACATGACTGCTGCAAGCTTCTGCCGCTGGCCCGCCGAAGAGCCGCCGAAGATTGGGCCGTTTCCTGATCAAAAATTGATAGGCCAACAGGGACCTCGAAACCGAACTTTCAGAGATGTGTTCTGTCGGAAAGTCGCCACGGTCAGGATATCTCCCCATTTTCTTCGCATTTTCGATTCCTTGTCCGGTTTCGGTTGCAAGTCGGTTTTGTTTCCTGTATCTGTAGTGCGGCCATAGTACACGGGGGTGGAGTGGCCCCCGACGACACATCCCGTCTTGATGATGCGAGGTTGCATGATGATTGCAGGCGTGCCAAGAGAAAGTTTCAGCGGGGAGCGCCGCGTGGCGCTGGTGCCCGCGCACCTGGCGCAGTTGCGCAAAAAGGGCTTTGAAATCCTGATTGAAGCGGGGGCGGGCGAGCCGGCTGGTTACAGCGACCAGGCCTATCGCGACGCCGGCGCCGAGATCGTCGCCACGCGCACCGAGCTGTTTCAGCGTGCCGACCTGATCCTGCAGGTGCGCGCCGGCGGGGCCAACCCCGAGGCCGGCGTCACCGACTTGGCGCTGATGCGCCAGGGCCAGATCGTCATCGGCATGCAGGATCCGCTCTCCGAACCCCGCGCGGTCGAGGAGCTGGCCGGGCGCGGCGTGACGGCCTTTGCACTCGAACTGATGCCGCGCACCACGCGCGCCCAGTCGATGGACGTGCTCAGTTCGATGGCCACCGTGGCCGGCTACAAGGCCGTGCTGATGGCCGCCGATGCCTTGCCGCGCATGTTCCCGATGCTGATGACGGCGGCTGGTACGCTGGCCGCCGCGCGCGTGCTGGTGATCGGCGCCGGCGTGGCCGGGCTGCAGGCGATCGCGACGGCGCGCCGCCTGGGAGCGGTCGTGCGCGCCTATGACGTACGGCCGGCGGTCAAGGAGCAGATCGAGAGCCTTGGCGCCCAATTCGTCGAGATGCCCCTGGAGACCGGTGACTCCGAGACCAAGGGCGGCTATGCCAAGGTGATGGACGAGGACTTCTATCGCCGTCAGCGCGAGCTGATGAGCAAGGAACTGGCCGCCTGCGACGTCGTCATCACGACCGCCGCCATCCCCGGCAAGAAGGCCCCGATCCTGATCACCGGCCAGATGGTCGAGCTGATGACCCCCGGCTCGGTGATCGTCGACCTGGCGGCCGAGCGCGGCGGCAACTGCGAGCTGACCCGCCCCGGCGAGACGGTCGAACACAAGGAGATCAAGATCCTTGGGCCGCTCAACCTGGCCTCGGCCATCCCCTATCACGCCAGCCAGATGTATTCGCGCAACATGGCCAACTTCCTGCTGCACATCATTGCCGAGGGCAAGCTGAAGGTTGATCCGGCCGACCCGATCCCGACCGAAACCCAGGTGGCCAGCGCGGGCCAGGTCACCAACAAACTGGTGCTCGAGGCGCTCGGGCGCCCGGCCGCTCAATAAGGAGGCAGTTTCATGACAATGTTTGTCACAGCCCTGACGATCTTCGTGCTCGCGATCTTCGTCGGCTTCGAAATCATCACCAAGGTGCCGCCGACGCTGCACACCCCGCTGATGTCGGGGTCCAACGCGATCTCGGGGATCACCCTGGTGGGCGCGCTGATCGCCGCCGGCATCGGCCTGACCCATACCATCACCGTGCTGGGGTTCCTGGCCGTCGTGCTGGCGACCATTAACGTCGTCGGCGGCTTCATGGTGACCCGCCGCATGCTCCAAATGTTCCGGAGGAAGTCCTGACCATGCGTTTCGCAATCATCAATCTGGTCTATATCCTGTCCTCGGTGATGTTCATCGTGGGACTGAAGGGGCTGTCGCACCCGCGCAAGGCGGTCCGTGGCATCGTGATTGCCGCGCTCGGCATGTTGTTGGCCATCATCGCGACGCTGTATGAGCCCGATATCACACATTATTATGTCATCGCCGCCGGTCTGGTGATCGGCGCTCTGATCGGCACCGTGCTTGCGATCCGGGTCAAGATGACGGCGATGCCGCAGTTGGTCGCCCTCTTCAACGGCTTCGGTGGCGCCGCCTCGTTCTTGGTGGCCGGCACCGCGCTGCTGATCTACACCAACGCAGAAGGTGTCTTCACCTACGGCCTGCTGGCCGATGGCACGGTCGATCCCGAAGGTGGGCGCGCCCAGTTCCTGATCGCGACGGCGCTCTCGGGCCTGATCGGCGCCGTGACCTTCAGCGGCAGCTTTGTCGGCTACGTCAAGCTTGAGGAAATCTTCAAGAAGGACACGATCTGGTTCCCCGGCCAGCAGGCCCTCAACGCCGCGGTGGCGCTGGTCTGCATCCTGCTTGGCGCCTGGATTTTCTTTGAACCCCCCGGCATCCTGGCCTATGTGCTGCTGGTGCTGGTGGCGCTGGCGCTGGGCGTGCTGCTGGTCATCCCGATCGGCGGCGCCGACATGCCGGTCGTCATCTCGCTGCTCAACTCCTACTCGGGCATCGCGGCGACCGCCACCGGCTTCGTGCTCAACAACAACATGCTGATCATCGCCGGCTCGCTGGTCGGCGCCTCGGGCATCATCCTGACCCAGATCATGTGCAAGGCGATGAACCGCTCGATGACCAACGTGCTCTTTGGTCGTTATGGCGGCGGCTCGGATGGCCCCAAGGCCGACGACGTCTACGCCGGCAAGGTCAAGTCGGCCAGTCCCGAGGAGATCGCGATGCTGATGGACGGCGCCCGCCGCGTCGTCATCGTCCCCGGCTATGGCATGGCGGTGGCGCAGGCGCAATATGCCGTGCGCGACATGGCCAATCTGCTCGAGTCCAAGGGCATCGAGGTCGCCTATGCCATCCACCCGGTGGCCGGCCGCATGCCGGGCCACATGAACGTGCTGCTGGCCGAGGCCAACGTGCCCTACGAGCAGCTCCAGGAGATGGACGCGATCAACCCGACGATGGAGCAGACCGACGTCGCGATCGTGCTGGGCGCCAACGACGTCGTCAACCCGATGGCCCGCCTGGATGACGGCAACCCGGTCTCGGGCATGCCAATCATCAATGTGGACAAGGCGCGCAACGTCGTCGTCATCAAGCGCAGCTTGAGCCCGGGCTTCGCTGGCATCCCCAACCCGCTCTTCGCCGGCGACAACACGCTGATGTATTTCGCCGACGGCAAGAAGGCGATCATTGACCTGATCGCGGCGATCAAGGAGAGCTGAGGCTTCTCCTTCGGTCCCCTAAAAAACAGCCCCGCGGATGGCGTCTGCCGTCCGCGGGGTTTTTCTTACCCCCCAACGCGCGGCCGCAACCATGCCGGAGTATTCGACGCAGTGACGCAGAGGAAGCGAGATGTTTTCAGTAAGGCGAAACGGCCCCTCTTGGCATCTTGGCGTTCAATAAAAATTTCATTCGTGAAAAATTCGTGTCAATTCGTGGCTGCAGCATTCCTCACCGCGTCGCCGAGGCCAGACGCCAGCGGCTCGGCGGCCAGACCACCGCCAGCAGCACCCCATGCAGATTGCTCGTCGGCACCGGCCCGAAATTGAGGCTGTCCACGCTGTTGTTGCGATTGTCGCCGAGCACGAACATCCTTCCCAGCGGAACATCCACCCGCACGTCGCGCCAGTGCAGCTGATTCTCGCTCACGTGGCGGGAGTTCTGCTCGCGTCCGTCCACGAAAAGCACGCCGTCCTCGACCACCACGCGCGCGCCAGCCGTCGCAACCAGCCGCTTGACCAGCTTCTGGCTGGCATCCTCGGGGTCCTCCAGCACGACGATGTCATTGACCCGCGCCAGCGCATTGCGGTCGATCAGCAGCACGTCTCCCACAAGCAGCGTGGGCTCCATTGATTCGGAGACCACCCGCTCCAGTTGCAGCTTGCCGCTGCCGATTGCGAGGTTGACTCCCATCAGGATCAGCAGCAGCACCAGCGCCACCATCAGGCGCGCGCGCCGCTTCAAGTTGACGGCCGGCGGCGCCTCAGCGGCCTCGGTTTCAATTTCAGCTGAACCTCTCGACACCATCTGCCCCGCCATGGCCGCCTCCGTGCGCCAATAAAATCAAGTAGCCCGCTCCGCAGGCGCCCTCTATCGTATCGACCGGCGGGCGCGCCCGGATGAGCCATCCCGCTCTTGCCGCGCTGGACAATCTCGAGCGGGGGCGGTAGAACATGGGGGCCGCGGGAGGCGGCTGGCCCACGATGAATCCCACCCCGACCGGGCGCCCCGCGGCGCCGCGTTCCTTCCCTGATCTTCAACTGCTGGTTTACGACATGGATGGCACGCTGGTCGATGCCTTCGAGGATATCTGGCTGGGCGTCAACGAGGTGCTGGCGCGTTATGGGTTGCCCGCTCGCGACCTGGCGGCCGTGCGCGCCCATGTGGGTGATGGGGCGCGCCTGCTGGTGGAGCGGCTCCTGCCCCCCGAACGGCGCGACATGACCGAGGAGGTCTATCTCGCCTACCGCCGGCTCTACGCCGAGCAACCGATCCGGCGAGCCGGACTCTATCCCGGCGTGGCCGAGACGATGGACCGGTTGCGTGCGCGCGGGGTGCGTCAGGCAATCCTGACCAACAAGCCCCACGAGGTCGCCCGCTCGATCTGCGAGCGGCTGGGCTTGAGCGGCCGGATCGACGGCCTCTGGGGCGACCGTGAAGGCGCTCCGAGCAAGCCTGACCCCGAGGCGTTGCGTCAGATCGCGCGCCACTTTGGGCTGGACCCCAGCCAATGCGCGATGGTCGGCGATGGCCGCCCCGACTGCCTGGCCGCGCGCGGCGCCGGCACGCTCCTCTTCGGCGTCGCCTGGGGCCAGCTCACGCGCGAGCAGCTGGCGGCCGAGCGCCCCGACGCCCTGCTCGAGCACTTTTCGGAGCTCGAGGAACTGGTTGCGCCCAGCCCCGTCTGAATCAGGGAGCCCCTTGAAAATGAGTGACTTTTCCAGCCAGTTGCTCGAAGCCGCCGCCGGCGGCCGGTTCCACACCGTTCTGGCCGATCCCCCCTGGCGCTTCACCAATCGCACCGGCAAGATGGCCCCCGAACACCACCGGCTGAGCCGCTACGATACGCTCGATCTTTCGGGGATCATGGCCCTGCCGGTCGCAGAGATCGTCCAGGAACCCGCCCACCTGTATCTGTGGGTCCCCAATGCGCTGCTCCCCGAGGGTCTCGAGGTGATGCGCGCCTGGGGCTTCAACTACAAGTCCAATCTGGTCTGGCACAAGATCCGCAAGGACGGCGGCTCGGACGGGCGCGGCGTGGGTTTTTATTTCCGCAACGTCACCGAGCTGGTGCTGTTCGGCGTGCGCGGCGCCGGCGCGCGCACGCTGGCCCCCGGGCGGCGCCAGGTGAACCTGCTTGCCAGCCAGAAGCGCGAACACAGCCGCAAGCCCGACGAGCTCTATGACCTGATCGAAGCCTGCAGTAGCGGTCCGTTCATCGAACTTTTCGCCCGAGAGACCCGCCCCGGCTGGACCGGCTGGGGCAACCAGGCCGACCGCTACGAGATCACCTGGGAGACCTATGCCCACAACAGCCGCCGCCTCCTCCCTGAAACACCCTGATTGCAGACGCGGCCCAGACGTAATTTCATATCCTTTTCATTTGCGCAAACCAACCACAACCAGATATAAGAATGCCATCTTGATCTGTTTATGACGGGAGGCATTGGCGATGAAACTCTTCCGTGGTTCGCTCCTTTGGGTGCTGATCTTGTTGGGGACAGCGCGGGCTGAGAGCCCCAGGCCTATCGTGGTCGAGCAATTCACCGCCACCTGGTGCACGTACTGCTATGCGGCTGGCTCGGCCTTGGATCGCATCGGCGATGCCACCAGCCGCAGCGAGGTCATCATTCTGGCCTACCATATCGATGATGGCTATCAGGCCTCCTGCTCGGACCCCAGGTTCTCTCTTTATGGCGGAGGCGGAATTCCAGCGGTCTGGATGGATGGCAGGACCAAAATCGGTGGGGGACTTTCGAAATCTGATGGTGAAGCCGGAATCCTCTACATGCAGAATCTTTACAACCAATCCATTGAAGCGGAGAAAGCGCGCCGGGGCACCACCTCGCCAATTGATCTTAAGCTCTATGGCAATATCACCAGCAACACCCCCTGGCTGTCGGCGGAGATCCTGAGCGACCGTGATTTTCCCAACCCGGTCAACATCATGTTCTTTGTGACGGAGGATAACCTGAGACCGCTCTACGCCAGCAACGGGCAAACCGTCTTGAATTCAGTGGTTCGGTTGCAGATGGGCAGTCGGCAGGTCCGATTGAATGCCAACGAGCGCCAGTTGATCACCGTGAACTCGCCGATGCCGGTCACTTGCGCGAGGACCTCGGAACTCAAGGCCGTCGTGCTGGTTCAGGATTCCGTGACACGTGAAATCCTGAACGCCAATGGCGTGCTTCTCCAGCGCAATGCCGCCCATGATGACTGGCGGCTCTATCAATGAGGCACGGCTTCACCCTGATCGAGCTGCTTATTGTTGTTGCGATCATTGCCATTCTGGCCGCAATTGCTGTGCCCAATTTTCTGGAGGCCCAGACCCGGTCGAAGGTTGTGCGCATGCAAAACGATTTGCGGACGCTGGCCCAGGCGATCGAGCTCTACCGGGTTGATGAAGGTCAGTACCCACGCATTGGTCCGCCCGGCACCTGCCAGATGGCGTCCTCGGGTGTTGCGGAACTGACCACGCCGATAGCCTATCTGAATCCATACCCTCTCGACAGCTTCAGGCTGGAGGATGGTCGATTCCAGCCGATGTATTATTCGATTTGCAACTACGGCACGGCCTATTGCGACCTCTGGAGCTGGGGCCCCGATCTGGAAAATCAATTTGGCCAATTAGTTTATGATCCGACCAACGGCACGATCAGCCCGGGCGACATCCACCGCACGCTCGGAGCCAAACCACAATAACATCCGCCGCGACAGCCAATCCTCGCGTTCGAGTAGTGCAGCCTGATCGCCCAGTTCCTCCACTGACACATCTTTCGGATTCCCGATATCATCTATTTTTGATTTGATGACATGCGGCCGCGCGCGGGGCCGACCCCATCGCCGACTGGAGTTCAGCATGCCCGGCATTCTAATGGTGCTCGCCCATCCCGATGACGAGAGCTTCGTCGGCGGCGGCACGTTGGCCTTCTATGCCCGGTGCGGCGTGCCCACGGCGCTGATCTGCCTGACCGATGGTCAGGCCGGACGACTCGGCGTCATGGGCGCTCCGCCATTGGCCACCCGTGAGACGCTGGGCCCGCTGCGCCGGCTCGAACTGGAGCGCGCCGCCCGCGTGCTGGGCATCGGCGAGGTGATCACCCCCGGCTGGCTCGATGGCGGCCTGTCCGAAATTGAGGACCGTGTCGGCATCGAGCGCATCGCCCACGAGATTCGCCGGCTGCGCCCCGAGGTCATCGTCAGTTTTGGCCTTGAGGGTGGTCCCAGCGCCCACGCCGACCACATCCTCAGCGCCCGCTGGACCGAGGCGGCATTTGAGCTGGCGGCCGACCCGCAGTGGCAGGACGGCCAGCCGGCGCATGCGGCGAAGAAACTCTACTGGATCACCTGGCCCAGCTCGGTGGATAGCCTGCGCGATCGCGCCGGCACCCCCATCACGACCGTCATCGAGATCGGCCCCGAAATAAGCAGCCTCATGTCGCGCGCCTTTGCCGAGCATGCCACCCAGCAGGACCACCTCGCCACCCATGAGCAGCTGCTTGCCTTGCTCGCGGGCCGGGAGCATTATCATCTGGCGCGCGCGCGCGTACCGGTCCAGCTGCCCGAGGACGACCTGCTGGCGGGGCTGGGCGATTAACCACACACTCAATGAGAAAAGGACACGACCGATGGCGATGAGCGGGCGCGAGCGGATCATGGGGATGTTGCGCGGCGAAGCTGTCGACCGCGTACCCTTCGCCATCAATGCCTGGCACTGGTTTTATTTTCACCAATTCCATCGCACGTTGCCGCCCGAATACGGCGATTGCCAGACCCCGATCGAGTTCCTCCGGCGGCTCGGGGCCGATATCCTGACGCGCTGGGATGGCCAGATCAAAGGCCGCGCCGGGCTGGGCAAGCACGTGCGTTTCCCCAATTGCCGGCTGACGCGCGAAGAGATTGGCCAGCCGATCGAGCGGCCGGCGACGACTGCCTTCAATGAGTATCGTGAGCGCGACCAGACGCGTCTGGTCATCGAGACCCCGGAGGGCACCCTCAGCCAGAGGTGGCGTTTCAGCCCCGACCTGGTCACCGATTTCGACGAGGAATACATGGTCAAGGACCTGGACCGCGACCTGCCGGCCCTGCGCTTCCTCGTCGCCGACCGCGCCTATGACTTCGTCATGGATGACTTTCGGCGCGATCTGGCCGCCGTGGGCGACGCCGGCATCATCGTCATCGAGATTCCCGAGAACCCGATCAAGATGCTCTATTGGCTGATGGGTCCGCAGGAGGCGATGATGGCACTGATGACGCGCGGCGAGCTGTTCGGGGAGCTCTTCGAGCGCCACACCGAGCTGGCCCTCAGCTTCATCGACGGCGTCTGCGCGCGCACGACAGCCGACGAGGCGCCGGTGCTGATGAGCAACGACAACCTCGAGGCCGGCATGATGCCCCCCTACTGGTTCGACCAGTTTCTGTATGCGCACTACCAGCGCGTCTCGGAGCGGGTGCGGTATCACGGGCGCATCTTCGCGGTGCATTCATGCGGCAAGAACTGGGCGATCCGCCAGTGCGTGCGGCGCTCGGGCATCCAGATGCTGGAGGGGCTGACGCCGCCGCCGGTGGGGGACTTCCCGCTCGAGCTGGCCACCCGCGAGCTCGGCGAGGATTTCATCGTCAACGGCGGGATGTCGCACCCGATTCAGGAAGCCGGTGCCGACGCCGCCGAAGTGATCGCCGCCTACAGCCGGACCTTCTTCGCGAAAATGCACGACACCCCGCGCCTGATCTATGCCAGCAGCTGCCAGACCAGCACCCGGACGCCGATCGAAAACATTCACCGGCTGCGCGACAGCTGCTGGAAGGAAGGCGTGCGTGGCTGAGACGGCTGGCTGAATGATTTACCGAGCCGGTAAAATTTACCGTGTGGGGTCGCGACCGGTTCGGCATCGGGCGGATTGCCCGCCAGCGGCGCCAGCTCGGCTCGCCGCCGCCAGATTTCTTCATCCAGATACACCGGCCGCCCGCCGGCGCGAGCTTCACTCAGCCAGATTTCCAGCACGGCCAAATCCTGCGCGCGCGCCGGATTTTCGGGCGTATGTTGCAGTGGCGAGAGTGATTCGCGCTCGGTGCGCGCGAACGGGCGGAAAGGCGGGATGGCCGTCACCAGCCGCGCCTCGGGGGGCGCGATCGCGGCAAAGGCATCCAGTCGCAGCCGCGCCGGGTCGGGCTCCAGCAGCGCGATCGAGCGCGGCAGCGTGAATGCCAGCGTCGCCCCCAGCAGCACGAGCGCCAGCGCCAACCTTGTCCCGCGTGATGCCGCCGCCGCCGGTGGCTGCTCGGCACCGCGCCAGCCGAGCCGGGCGCTCCAGGCCACGTAGAGCCAGAATGCGATCACGAACGGCCAGCGGGGCCAGGGCCCCAGCGGCCCCCAGATGATCAGCGCATAGACCAGTGCCCCTATCGCGAGCTGCCGCCCCTCGCGCCGGCCAGGCCCGACCCAGCGGTCCACCGCCAGCGCCGCGAACAGGCCCCAGATCGGTTGCAGGGGCAGCAGGAATTCTCCCATCTCGGGCGGCCAGAACCCGTAGACGCCAAAGAAGAGCGTGGTCGCCAGCAGCCAGAGGACGAACCAGCCCGCCCGCCGCCGCCGCTCGCACAGCGCCAGCCAGATCGCCGGATAAAGTAGCAGCCCGCCGTGCTGGATGAAGCCCGTGAACGGCCGGTGCAGCGGCCCGAAGAACCGGCGCCGGCCGCGCTCCAGATAACGCTCGAAGAAGATCGCCTGATTGGCCAGATGCTCGCCGCTCAGACCGCCGCCCAGCCACAACCATCCCGCCAACAGCAGCGCCACCGCCGTGCCCTCGGCCAGCCGCAGCGCCGCCCGCCGCGGCCGCCGGCGCTCGTGCCAGGCCAGCGTCAGGTAGATCGCCAGGACCAGCAGCGCCCAACCCACATGCAGCGTCACCACCAGCACGCAGGCCAGCCACAATCCCGCCGCGCCGACCGGGCTTGGCCGCCTCAGCTCGCGCTCGAAGGCCAGCAGCGCCAGCATCGTCGCCAGCAGGCCGGCGCCATAGAGCTCGACCGTGGTGGCCTGCTCCAGCGTGGTCAGGTTGAGCCCCAGCAGCAGCGTGAAGATCGCCGCGATGGCGACCGAGACTCCTTGGCGGCGCAGCAGGACATAGAACAGCCCCGCCGCCGCCGCCACCGTCAGTGCCGCCTGCAGATGCCCCGCCGCCGCCAGCGTCAGCCCCGCCCCCGATGCCAGCCTCAGCCAGCCCCAGAGCAGATAACCCCACAGCGGATGATGTGGATGAAGCGAGGGGGTTTGGCTGAACCAGGTTAAAAAGGCTGCCCCGTCGTAAGTCAGGTTGGCCTGGGCCAGCGCGAGATAAAGGACGCACAACATGCCGCCCAGCAACCAAGGCAGGGTGCGGTCGAGCCGGTGGGGGGCTGGGGGGGCGTCGGTCAAGGTGACTCAACCTGGGCGAAATATCCCGCCCATTTGACGCGACCGGAGCGGTGGGGGCAATGCTTATTATGAAAGCAAAGGGGAAAGGTAGGTCGGCTCCTCGAATCGACGTTGGAGACCAATGTCGGGTCGAAGACCCGACCTACCACTGCGGGTTTCAAGCCTGCCTATTTCCCGGCCGCTGTGTGGTCGGGCGGTTCGAGCTCGCTGACGGGGCGGCTTTCCCAGCGGCGCACCAGCTCGCGCGCCCACTTGGGGCTGCTCCCAAGTTCATCGGCCGCCACCCGGTCCAGCCCATCGATAATCGCCTGGCGGTGGGCCTGGGTGAAGAGGTGGTTGCGCACCCATGCCGGCCGCCGCTTGGCGCTCAAGTCATTGCCAAGCTTGGTCAGCAGCTCGCCGGGGTTGCCTCGCTCGTCGAGCATCGCGTTCCAGATGGTGCGCCCGCCGGTTTCCGAAAAGACCTCGGCGCCGATCTGCTTCAGCTCCATCATCAGCTCCAGACGCTGGCGCTCGCTCAGCGCGAGCAGCCCCTCGGGGGTCTGCTGGTAGGGCGTCAGTTGCAGCGCCGTCAGCTTGTCGCCGGCGAACTCCAGCGTGGCAATCAGGCCAATGCGACCATAGTAGGAGTTCCCGTACCAGAAAACGAAATTGCCAAGGCTGTATACGATCGGCACGCCGTTCCAGACTTCGGTGGACTGGGGCACGTGCGGGTGGTGGGCGATGATCGCATCGGGCCCGGCCTCGGCGATCTGGCGAAGCGCAGCGACGACGTAGGGGGGCGGGGCCGGGTGGTTCTCGCGACCGCCATGGAAGACCACGATGATGACGTCGGCGCGATCCTCGCGACGCAGTTCGGCAATCTGGGCGGCCTGCTTCCAGGGATTCATGCCATTGACGCCCGCTCCGTCCACGGCCAGGCATTCCTCGCCCTCGGCGCAATTCAGAATGGCCACGCGCGTGCCCTTGACGGTCACGATCAGCGGCTCCGCGGCGGCTTCGGGGCTCATGCCCGCCCCCGTCGGCGTCACGCCGGCCGCGTTGAGCAGTCGGATCGTTTCCTCGACGCTGTCGGGGCCGTAATCAGCGGCATGGTTGTTGGCCATCAGGCCGACGTGGAAGGGCACAACCGTCAGCGCCGGGATCACATCGGGGCTGCACTGGAAGGCCGGCCCGCCCTTGGCGATCGGCCCGCCCGAGCTGCCGATGGTGGTCTCGACGTTGACCACGTTCAGGTCGCCCGTGCGCAGGAGCCCCAGCATGTCGCCATAGACGGCGGCCGGATCGCGCAGCACCAGCGTGGAGTGATGCGGGTCGCGCGGCATCCAATCGCCGGCGAAGTTGGCGCGCCAGGTCTCAGCCCCGGCCGGCGCCTCGCCAAAGGTCCAGCGGCCCGCCTCCCAGTCCGCCTCGGCGGCCCCCACCCACGGCGCCGACAGCGCCATGGCCATCATCACCACAAAAATCCGGATCATCGTGCCCCACCTTAATAATAATTGCCCATCCGGCATTCGGCCGGAGCCATCAAGTTACCATCTTGCGGGCGTGGAAGGAAAGCTTCGCTCGATCTGGACTGTCCACGAACTGGGGCAGTTATTGGGCGCGCGGAACCCGGTAATAGAACTCATCCCCGCTCCAGGACTGCCCGGCCTCGAGCGCTTCCCAGTTGACTGGGAGATCCAGCTCGTCGTGGCGCAGCCAGACATAGGGGTCAATGTAGACCGGCGGGCCTCCGGCGCGGGCCTCGTGGAGCCAACGGGCGAGAAGCTTGAGGTCCTGGCGGCGGGCCGGCGTATCAGGCTCATGCTGCAGCGGGGCGATCGTCTCGCGCATCGTGCGCGCGAACGGCCGGTTGCCAGGCTGGATTGTCACCAGTCGCGCCTCGGGCTCGGCGATACGCATGAATGCATCCAGCCGCAGCCGCACGTCGTCGGGCTCGCGCATCGCCAAGGCGCGGGGCATGTAAAATGCCAATGTGAGCGCCACCATCGCCAGCGCCAGTCCAAGCTGCTGGGCCACCGGCGCCGGCGGGGGTGAGGGCCGCCACTCGCTCCAGCGGGCGGCGATGACGCTCAGTGCCACATAGGCCCAGAATGCGATCACGAACGGCGCCAGTGGCCAGTTGAAAAACGGGGCCGCCACCAGCACCGCATAGCCCGCTAATCCGGCCGCCAGCAGCCGACCGCGCCGGGGCAGCAGGCCGCTCCAGCGGTCGATCCCGCGCGCGGCAAAGAAGGCCCACAGCGGCTGCAGCGGCGTGAAAAACTCGCCCATGTCGGCGGGCCAGCCGCCAAAAACGATAAAGTAAGTTGCCGTCGCGACCAGCAGCGCGATGAACCAGCCGTTGAGCCGCCGCCGCTCGCGCACCGCCGTCCAGATCGCCGGGTAGAGCAGCAGGCCGCTGTTGTGGATCAGCGTGAGGTAAGGCTGCCAGAGCGGACTGCCCAGCAATCCCCACTCCCCCTTGGGCCCATAGTAGCCTGAGATGAAAGCATGTGCCTCCTGACGGTGTTCCGCCCCAAGACCCCCCGCCAGCACGATCCAGCCCCCGACGATCAGCGCCACCGCCGCGCCCTCGGCGATCCGCCCCGCCGCGCGCCGCGGTCGCCCGCGCTCGCCCCAGGCCAGCGCAAGGTAGATCGCCAGCACCAGGAAGGCCCATCCCGGATGGATTGCCACCATCGCCAGGCAGGCCAGCCACAAGCCCGCCGCCCCGGCCGGGCCGGGACGCTTCAGCTCGCTGTCAAACGCCAGCAGCCCCAGCATCGTGGCCACCATCAGGACGCCATAGAGCTCGACGGTGGTGGCGAACTCGAGGAACGTGGCGTTGAGCCCCATCAGCAGCATGAAGCAGGCGGCGATTGCCGGAGAGATCCGCTGGCGCCGCAACAGCCGGTAAAAGAGGACCAGCGAGAGCGCTGTCGCCAGCGCTGCCTGCAGCTTGCCGCCAGCCACCAGCGTCAGCCCCGCCGCCTGCGTCAGTTGCAGCCAGCCGCAGAGCAGGTAACCCCACGCCGGATGCAGCCGATGCATCAGGTTCCCCGATGGATCATGATACCAAGCCAGAAAGGCCGCCTCGTCATAGGTCAGGTTGGCCTGCCGCAGCGCCAGGTAGATGCCCAGCAGCACGATGGCCAGCAGCCAGGGCAGGAGGCGGTCCAGGCGGTTTACGGATGATGTCGTGGCTGGGTTCAAGGGCATGTGGTTCCGGGGTAAAGTTTCGCGCCATCGATTAGATTCACCCCGACCGGGCAAAATCAATCGAAAAGGACAGACCTGTCGGACCACTTTGAGAATGTCACACCCTGACCACAATAGAAATGTCACACCGGTCAGCTAGGCTGGTCCTCCGAAGGGAGGGCTTGCAGTGAACCAG
>JAWLCE010000003.1:0-188850 GCA_041687335.1 Sumerlaeia bacterium
TCGCCATCTACTTCCTCTGGCACGAGGAGTCCCAGCAAGTCATCATCTGCTCCCTCCCCGCCCACCTGCCGATCGCGATCAGCTAAAGCGAACCGCCACGAAGAAGCAGCCGCAATGACTTGGCGATCTGGCGACCTGAGTTATTGTCGCCACCGCGCAGAAAATCCGCAGCCGTACCAACTGCTACTGCGCCTTAGGCTTTAAATTTAAGCTGATTTCGTTGCAAGCGCAGCGAAGGGACTCTGGTGGTCCTCGGCGGGGTGTTACATAGATCCAAGATTCGCAATTCTTGCAGCTGAAGTGCTTGAGTAGTTCACGAAACGTCACGACAACTGGCTCAAAATCCCTTTTTCCAAAATTTGCCCACGCATTGTAGTGAACGGCCTTGTTGACCGCCCACTGCTCGACCGTAGTAGCCCCTTTGGAGACATTGAGCAATTTACGTCGATCTAAGATGGATTCTTTCTCCTCCGATTTACCCCAAGACTGGGCTGAGTCAATAGCTTTGCCAAGTAGCTGATCCATCCGCTTAAGCACGCTCGGCATCAGCTCCCCAAGTTCGTAGTCTCCGTCAGCGCAGAATCGTGGTTGCGCGCCAAGCTGGTCGGCCAGATGGCGAGAGACATACTCGAGGTGATGGCGGAGAGCAGCAGCAGCAACCTCAACCTTACCCTTGGTGAGTGCCTGATCAATCTCCCTCCAGATGCTTTCGTTCGATTCGACGAGAGGCCCAGTGTCAACTGTCCAGCTATGGAAGGCGATGGATGTCTTGGATGTGACCAAGCCTGCAGACTTCATTTGCGCGGCCCATAGGCGGTCGTGGGTGGTTATGATGAACTGAGTGTCGGGGAAATGTTTTTTCAGAAGTTTGCAGAACTCAAAGCGATGGCCGGAGTCGACCGACATTACAATGTCGTCGAGAAGCGCCAAACTGAACCGATCACCGAATACACGCTTCATCAATGCTAAATATAGGCACACTCCCATGCCATCCTGGTGACCCTCGCTATGGTAGGCACCAGGTGGAAATAAGCCACGCTCGTAAAAGTTGACCTCCAAATCTAGCTTGCTCTCGCTCGGAGTCAATTTCGCCGTGAACTTCGCCTCATCATCGCCGTTGAGCTCGCGATAGAAGGTGCTAAAATCCTCTTGGACCTCATTATAAAGCGTGTTGAGGGCGGTTTCGGAGACGCTACAATAAGTATCATAAGCCTCCTTTCCAGCCGCGGCAGCTGTTTTTGCAGCTATTTCTTTACGCTTCGCTGACCGGTAATCATCCAGACGGGTTTGGGCGGTGGTCAAGAAAGTCTGTGCAGCGAGTGTGGCGCTCTGGTCGGGCTTCGCCTTGACGGACTCCGTGAGGCTATTCAGATCTGCCAAGATAGATCCTGGCTCCTGAAGCCAACCACTCATTAGACGCTCTTTTAGCCCTGTTAAGCCATCTATACTGAGCAGCTTGGGCTTGAGCGCTTCAAGATCGGCCCTCCACACGGATAAGGTCTTGGCGAAGTCTCTTTGGCCCTCTGAGCTGGCTAGAATTTCTACCGGGCCGACCAGGGCCGCGATGCGGATGATCTGGTCTGAGATCACTGCACCATTTGTTTTCAGCGAGTCCTGAAGCTGACGCGCTTCCTCGGACTTAGCGAGCTTGGCCTGCAAGTGGGCGCGGAGCGCCTTCTCCTCGTCCCAATTTTTATTGCAGAGGGGGCATTCGGGGCCGTCCACTAATTCGAGGCCTTTTTCGATGAAAGAGCGCCGTTGAAGGGCTGCCAGGAGTGCGGGATCCGATTCTAGTCTGGCAAGGTCCTTTTTGATCTGGCTAGTCTCTGCGGTGCAGAGGCCGACGAAGCCTTCGGCTGCATCCGCAAGAGCTTTCAGGTCGCGGAGGGCCGACTCTTTGTTTAAGTCGGACGCCTTTGCTGTTTCCGGAAGCCCGGCGTTCAGTTCCGTCTCGGGCGTGAGATCGATAAGTTCGGGGAGGTCCAACAGCTTCCTTCGCTTGTTGACTGTGATCAGAAGCTGGTCGGCAACGAGGTTCTCGATCTGAAGGTGCAGGCGCAGGGTATCCGAAACTGCCTTAACTTGGCTGGATGCCGATCGGAGCAAGGTCTGAAGGCGATTCTGCGCCGTATTGAGAGCACTGCGGGTCTCCCCGATCTCGTCCAGTTTGAGGAGCGCTTGGATCTCATCGGAGCGCTTGCTCGGTTCGACCAATATGAAGCGGATGATGTCACGACGGCATAATGTGATTTCGGGATGATTCCCAACCTCGGCCAACACATTCTTCACGTCGTCGTCAGCAGGTTCGACTATTGATCTCGTTGGATCCTTTAACTTTCGGGTAATGGTCGCGGATTTGGCTAGCCCCGGAAAGTGAACGCGGAGCTTGACAAAGGCAGCATCGGGAAACTTTGCCTTGTCGACGTGGGGGCCATGCTCGCTGACAGAGAGCCCTTTAGTTCCAACCCCTTCCAGTCGCCCGATCTTGCCCGTGAGGGCGAACTCAATCGCATCGATGACTGCGCTCTTGCCGGAGCCGTTGGGGCCGGAGATCGCATACGATTTCTTATGGAAATCAAGCTCGAGCTTCTGAGCGATGCCCCTAGCCCATTCAATATGGATGGATTCAAGCTGGATCATTTGACATCCAAGCCGGTCGGCATCGAGAAAACCTTTACCAGGTTCTCGGGCTTCAGCCTCTTCTTTTCTGACATCTGCACCCGCAACTTTTCGATCATCTCCGGTGCGACTGCCGAAGACCCATTGAGTTTCTCAAGAAATCTTCGAGCGATCTCGTCTTGCAGCTTGGTCATGTTGCTCCCCTTAAACCGAGTCACAGGGACCAGGAAGATTCAGACCCGCCGAATTCTGCAGCACGTGAGCAAAGCGAGGCCGCAGACCGAAAGGCCGCAACGTTCTTATCCCGAGCGGGATCATAATTGTCAATGGTTATTAAGAACGCACTGTCCCTGCACCATTTGCGATGCATACACCAATCCGTCCCTCGGGATCGAGAATATGGACATTGACCTGCAAGGATTGGAGTGGCATTTTCTTCTCATGGAGGAACAGCACTTCAAATTCTCTTCGTACCGCGAAAAGCTGATCGAGCACATCTTCGTCAGCGAACTGTTGAAGCTGTCCTGGAAATGCGGTGACTGCTCACTGGAAATCGCGAAGCCGGAGGTCGACAATCGGGGATACGACCTGATCATCGAGCGGGGACGTATTGTTCGCCACATACAGCTGAAGGCATCCCACCTCGCCGCCAGGGCAGTCAGTCAGAAAATCCACATCGCGCTGGCCGGCAAACCATCGGGCTGCGTAATTTGGATCTATTTCGATGAGCACAGCCTGGAACTCGGGCCGTTCCTCTACTTCGGAGGCGATCCCGGCCAACCGCTGCCGGATATCTTTGAGTTGAAAGTGGCCAAGCATGTGAAGGCCAACTCCAAAGGGTTCAAAGCCGAGCGGCGCGATATTCGCGTGGTCCCGAGAAATCTCTTCTCCCGGTATGAGTCCATCGAGGATCTTTACCGGGCGCTCGTTGGCCCCTGATCCCCCGCCCCAATTCTTTTGCCGCAGATTCAAGTTCACTGACCAAAAACCATCTCGTGCGCCAGTCCCAGCCTCCACTTGGTGGCGGCTGGGGATGAGCCAATTGATAGCATCCCCGCCAACTTCGGCAGGTGCACAGGGCGCAGGGCGACGAGGCCCAGGGGGGCGCGGGTGAGGGGGTGTTGGATGCGGATCTGGGCCTCGCTGGCGGTGGCGGACATCGTCGGGTAGAGGATCGTTGCCTTGCGCTCGCCGAGGCCGGCGAGGGCGTAGATGGCGAGTTGGTAGAGCATCTCGCGCGGCAGGGGCTTCTCCCACAGGTCGCGGTATTTGGCGTCGAGCGTCGCGATCGGCCGGCGGTCCTTGAGTACGACGAAGTCGGGGCGCGGCGTCGGGGCCTGGCGGTTGCGCGGGTTCCAGCCGGGGCGATACTCCATCATGCCGCGCAGGCCGTATTCGTCGCGCAGCTCGTAGCCGACCAGGTGCTCGCGCAGGAAGCGGCTCAGCAGCGCCTGGAAGAAGCGGTTCATGTCGAAGAGGAAGCCGGGCAGGCGCAGCGTCGGGCGGTCCTCGCCGAGGTCGACGCCTTGGCCCTTGCGCAGCAGCTCGATCAGGCGCATGGCGGGGCGGTAGGAGGCGGTCAGGCGGTTGTCCTCGCGGCGCAGGCGGCGCATGAGCGGCTCGTCGAGGCGCGGGGTTTCGACCTCCTCGCCGACCAGCGACGCCAGCCGCCGGCAATGCGTGCGCAGCTCCGGGTCGCCCGCGAGGTAGGCCGCCATGCGCAGCCCGGCCTTGAGCACCTGGTTGTGGAGCTTGTTGGCGCTGCGCGGGTGATGGATGCAGGCGAGCCGCTCGCTGACGCCGGCCGGCTCACGCGCCAGTGCCGAGAAGTCGATCCGGCCGCGCGGCGAGGCCAGCGGCTCGGCCGTCCGCACTATTGTTAAATCATTCTGTCATAAAATCTTTACTGATGTCAGATTATGGTCCAGCAAGGGCCCTCAAGGGACGGTAAGGGAATAGCGTTTTCTGGTTTCAGGATAATAGGATCGGCTCGTCTTGATCGAGGCGGTGGTGTTCTCCTCGCCCATCGCCACGCAACCCATATCCGATCTGGAGCGAATCAGCCGATGCTGACAGTTCAGAATGTGAAACTTTCCGATCTGAGCCCTTGGGCTGCGAATCCACGGGACAACGAAGATGCAGTGACGGCGGTTGCCGAGAGCATTCGGAGATTCGGGTTCAACGTTCCTTCTGTGCGACCCTGAGTTCAGGATCATTGCGGGTCATACGCGCTACAAAGCAGATCAACAGCTGGGCCTCGATAATGTCCCGGTGATTGTCTTGCGGCTATCTGAGCGGCTAAAACATTTGTTTTCCATTGCAGACAATAAGACAGGTGAGCTTGCCGGGTGGGATTCTGCCAAGCTACGCATGATCTTAGGGCAAGTTGGCTTGGATCAGTCTGATATTCAAGCCATTGGAATGACAGATCAGGAATACACTAGGTTGGTGCGTGGGCTTAGCAATACTGAAGTTCGTCCCGATTCTCCCCAGATCAAGGCTCGGACAAAACCGGGCAGCGTCATCCGGCTCGGCCACCATACAGTGTTCTGTGGTGACTCACGCCAGTTTCATTTTTCAAACAAAGCACCCTGCTTCAAACAGGTCGATCATGTATTTGCCGGGCCGCCTTACTTTAACCAGCGCTCCTACTCCCATTGGGACAAGTATGATCATTACCTCGAAGACATGAAACAAATCATACAGAATTGCTTTTCTCTTCTTTCGGCAGGTGGCGTGATGGCGTGGAACATTGCCAATGGTGCTTATACGCGTCATGCTCACGTTGTTCACCATGCAGATCTCATCGAGCAAACAGGCTTTGTATTCCTCGACATGATTATATGGGTGAAGCCGGGATCAAATTATGGCATCACCCGCCACACCCATATCAAACGCACCCGGCATTTTTTTCCGGTTCCAAAGTGGGAAGCATTGCTGATCTATCAGAAGCCAGGAAAAAGACAGAGAATGACTCAGGATGCGGCCAAATACATGTGGCAGTTCCATACTGACGTATGGGAAATACCGCCGGTCACGAATCAAATGAGAGATTATGGCCATCCGGTGGTCTGTCCTGTCGAAATGCCCTATCGTACTATCTTGGCGTACAGCTCGCAGGACTCCCGCATCTTTGATTGGTGGATCCGGGACAACTCTGATCGCGGCGGAACTTGCTGGCCGTAAGGCATGTCTGGTAGAGAAGAATCCGGTTTTTTGCGATCATATCGTGGCACGCTGGGAACGATTGACGAAGCGGCGGGCGGTTTTTAGCGAGGGCACCGCCGGACGACGAGGGATTAGATCGAAGTGACGGGAACGGAACTATTCTCGGACGCATGGGCATGTGGACTGGGGCACTCGTCCGTGAGCGCACCCTTTTTCCAGCCGGAGCGGATTATTCTGGCCAAGGGAAGCACCACCACTCCGGAACGGGAGCTGTTGGTGCGCTGGATCTGCTCGGCTTATCCGGGCGCCGCCGTTGATGAGCAATTGGACACACCGCACAACCGGATCAAGCTGGAGGCAAGCGACCCGCTCGAACTCCACCGGCGTGGCAAGCGCACGCTGGTGCTCGGCGAGCTCAAGAGCGCCGTCCGCTTCAGCGAGGAAAGCGCCAATACCTGCCCCAACTACTGGCACTTCTCGCTCTATGGCTTCTGTCCCTATGGCTGTCGGTACTGCTATCTCGCCGGCACCCATGGCGTCTGGTTCTCGCCGACGGTCAAGATCTACGTGAACCTGAGCGAGGTCATAGAAAAGATCGACCAAGTGGCGCGGCGTATAGGCCGGCCAATGAGTTTTTATCATGGAAAACTTCAGGACGCGCTGGCGCTTGATCCACTGACAGGTTACATGGGCCTGCTCGTGCCTTTCTTCGCCAGCCATCCCTTCGCCCGTCAGGTGCTGCTGACCAAATCCGCCACGGTCGAGCAGTTATTGGGGCTCGATCATCGCGGCCGAACCATCCTCTCCTGGACCTTGAATCCTCCCACGATTGCGCTGGATTATGAGCGCAACGTGCCGCCGGTCGAGCAGCGCCTGGAGGCGATGCGCCGCTGCGCGGAAGCGGGCTACCCGCTGCGCGCCGTCATCATGCCGCTCATCCCGCATCCTGACTGGGAGCGGCTTTACGGTGCCTTTCTCGAGCAGTTGCTGACTTCGGTTCCCTTGCAGAGATTGACGCTCGGCGGGGTCTGCATTTATTCGCAGGCTCGCTGGCTCATGGAGTCTCAACTTGGACGGGAGAACACCATCTCGAGCCACCTGAGGAAAGGGCGCGATGCGGCCGGCGATGGCCGCGGCCGTTATGAACCAGCCATGCGCGCGCGCATGTACCGCCACCTGATCGAGGTCGCTCGCTCGATCCGCCCCGAGTTGGAGTTGTCGCTCTGCCTTGAAGAGGCAAACGTCTGGGAGATGGTTCCTCTTCCAGAAGGCCGTGGCCGCTGCAACTGCGTCTGGTAAAGACAAGTCATGACCATTTGATATCTATGGGAGGTAGATCCATGTCCCGTGCAGATGATTATTTGCGGCAGCTGCAGTTGTTTAAAGATGAGGAAAAACCGGAAGCGGTGCTGCTCATCGCCGACAGCCCAATGCTGATCAAGTTGGTGGTTGCATGGATGAACATGACCGTCTCACGGTCGCGAAGACCAACAATTTCGTCAAGTGCATCGAAAGAGGACGTCTGGAAGTGGCTGTGGGAGAACGCCCGATTTTCCCGAGAGGAGCTGATTCGGCGTGTCCCCGCATCGGACGCCAAAACAGAAAGCAAGATTGATGCTCTTATCGCCAATCGAGTCTTGTACCCGGATGGCACGGTAAATGGCTATGTCGAAAAATATCTGCGTGAGCGCGTTTTGTCCTGCTTCAGCCGTCGACCGACCCGCAAACAGGGAGACTAACCGGGTTGATGCATCAACCGCTCTGTACCTGCTCAATATACCAATCCATCACCCCTAACAACCGCTCCAGCCGGTCTTCCTCGGCCAGCGTCGCCAGCGGAATGCTCGGGCGGCGATCGACGCCATCCTCGGGCAGCGAGATGCCAGGAATCTCGTTCAGCCTGCGCAGCATTACGAGGCGCAGCTCGCGGCTGTCGAAGGGAGGCCTTTTGGCGAAATACTGGAAGCAGATCTCAACGCATGATGTGTCGTTCGGTCCACCGGCGTAGACTGTGAACGCCTGGCGCCCGATACCATCAGGTTCAAGTGTTGGGGTAAAAGATCCATTGATGGCGCCCCGACCCCAGTTGATGCGCGCTGCCCGCCGACGGCCCCACTCGAGCACCCGCCGCGCGACTTGCGCCTCCTTCTCCAGCCCGCGCTCAGCGAAAGTGGCGAAGAACATTGGCTCATCCCACTGGCGGCTCGGGCGTGCGCCGGTGGTGCTCTTGCGCTGCTCGGCCTCGGCCGTGCGGCCGATCAGGCGCGGCACGAGCGTGCGCAGCGCCTGGCCAGTGAACTGGCGGATCTCCAGCGCCAACACCTCGGCCGGGTCCATCTGCTGGTTGAGGAACTCGACCACCCGACGCAGCTCCTCCGGGATCACGTCGGCCACGAACAGCAAGCGCACGCGCCCGGCCTGCAGGTTGGTCTTGACCGCCTGCCAGAACTGCTCCGGCTCGCCCCCCTCGGGCCCCAGGAACTCCCTCAGCACGCTCTCGGGATCGTCGCCGCGCTCGCTGCAGGTGCGCTCGAAGCGGACCTGAAGGTGCTCGATCGGCCAATAAACGACCGCATTGGCGGCGTAATCGAGCATCTGCCCGACCACCTCGCGGCGGATACGGGTGTCGCAACTGCGTTTGACTTCGACCAGCGTCGGAATGCCGTCCTGATCCAGGAACAAGTGGTCGACCGCCCAGCGCCCGCCGCCGTTCTCCGCATCCGGAATCGCCGCCTCGCGCGTGACCAACAGCCACCGCCGTGGCCGGTCGGGATTGATCTCACCCCCCGCCAGCAAATCCGGGTACTGCGCCAGCAACGCCTGCAACAGCGCCTCCGAGTCGTAAGGCGTCTCCGCCAGCGAAACCAGCCCCCCGCCATCCTGAAGTAGGAATATGCCGCTCATCACGCACCTTCTTCCGCAAGACGCTCAGCTGAACTGACCAGATTTTGCACAGGGAATCGGCAGGCGCAATAGAGATGAGCCGCATTCTTCCATTTCTCGTCGTTCAGCTATAACAAGAACCCCTTCGGCCATTTCCCTGGCGGCGGATCGGGAGGTGGTGGGGACCTCTTCCGCCTCCAGTGCTGTCCGTTCATATGGCGGTGGCTGGAGTGGATTCGTCGGTTAATCTTCGCTTTTACTTTTTTAGACAAAAAGCTGCTTTTGGGTTGCAACCTTTAGGGGATTTCCTCATCATCGACCTGCTGATTTGGCAGTTTGGTGAGGCGGCGTCCCATGCGGCAGGTGGTGATTGAAAATCCCATCATTAACAGCCCTTTCGTGGAGCCGGTTCGGCATTTTCGGCTGACGGAGCAGGGGATTACCGACGAGATCATCGAGGAGCGCCGCCCCAGCGAGCACTTCATGCCGATCCCGCGGGCGCGCAAGAAGTTGCAGCAGCCGGACTTCCTCGATGCCTGGACGGCCGACAAGCGCGAAATCAACTCGCTGGTCAATGACATCCGCCGCAAGGTCGGGATGTGGCGCCAGGGCGGCTACGCCGGCATCACCCGCACCTCCGAGCGCCTGCTCGAATACTGGAAGAACCCCGAGCGCGGCAAGCCCCTCTTCTTCTGCCAGATTGAGGCGGTCGAGACGCTGATCTACCTGACCGAGGTCGCCGGCAAGTATGGCGACCAGTTCTTCGAGAACGTCCTGCGCGAGCACAACGAGGAGGCCAACCCCGGCCTCTACCGCCTTGCCTGCAAGATGGCCACCGGCAGCGGCAAGACGGTCGTCATGGCGATGATCATCGCCTGGCACACGCTCAACAAGCTGGCCAACCCCCAGGACGCGCGCTTCTCCGACACCTTCCTGATCGTCACCCCCGGCATCACGATCCGCGACCGGCTGCGCGTGCTGCTGCCGACCGACCCGCAGAACTACTACCGCGAGCGCGACGTTGTCCCCCAGCACCTGATGGAGGAGCTCCAGCGCGCCAAGGTCCTGATCGTCAACTTCCACCAGTTCAAGCTGCGCGAAAAAAAAGTCAATCGGCTTGCGAAATCAATCGTCCAGGGCCGCGACAGCGCCGGCGATGTCTTCACTGAATCACCGCCGCAGATGGTCCGGCGCGTCTGCCGCGAGCTCGGCAACAAGCGCAACATCCTCGTGCTCAACGACGAGGCGCACCACTGCTACCGCCACAAGGCGGTCGACGCCATCGAGGAGAAGCTGGTCGGCGACGAGCGCAAGGAAGCCGAGAGCCGCGAGGAGGCCGCCCGCCTCTGGATCACCGGCTTGGAACACATCAAGGCCAAGATCGGCATCCGGGCGATCTATGACCTCTCGGCCACGCCCTCCTTCCTGCGCGGGTCGGGCTACCACGAAGGCGATCTTTTCCCCTGGGTCGTCTCGGACTTCTCGCTGATCGACGCCATCGAGAGCGGCATCGTCAAGGTCCCGCGCGTGCCGGTCTCCGACGACCGCATGACCGACGAGATGCCGACCTACCGCCACATCTGGCCGTTCATCGCCGAGCACATGCCCAAGCGCGGCATCAAGAAGACCCGCAAGGACATCCGCGAGGGCGGCGAGGGCTACGGCGAGGCGCCGGACATCCCCACGGAGCTCGAAGGCGCGATCCACAGCCTCTACAGCAACTACCGCCAGTCATGGCTCGCCTGGGAGGCGGTCGCCGCCGGCCTGCCCGAGGACCGCCGCCCGATGCCGCCGGTCTTCATCTTCGTCTGCAACAACACGACCGTCTCCAAGATGGTCTACGACTACATCTCGGGCTGGGAGCAGACGCTCCCCGACGGCACCAGGGTCATCAAGAGCGGCGAGCTCGAGCTCTTCCGCAACCACGACGACAGCCAGCGCTGGCTGCACCGCCCGGTGACGATCCTGGTCGACAGTGAACAGCTCGACAGCGGCGAGGCGATGACCCCCGATTTCAAGAAGATCGCCGAGCGCGAGATCATCGAGTTCAAGGAGGAATACCGCCGCCGCTTCCCCGGCCGCTCGGGCGAGAGCCTGACCGACGAGGACCTGCTGCGCGAGGTGATGAACACCGTCGGCAAGCGCGGCAAGCTCGGCGAGCACGTCCGCTGCGTCGTCTCGGTCTCGATGCTGACCGAGGGCTGGGACACCAACACCGTCACGCACATCCTCGGCGTGCGCGCCTTCGGCACCCAGCTGCTCTGCGAGCAGGTCGTCGGCCGCGGCCTGCGCCGGATGAGCTACGACGCCCAGCCGCGCACGATCGAGGTCAACGGCCAGACCCACGAGATCCTTGCCTTCGCCCCCGAATACGCCGAGGTCTATGGCGTCCCGTTCGCCTTCATCCCATGCGCCGGCACGAACGGTGGGTCGCCCGTCTCGCGCGAGATGACCCGCGTGCGGGCGCTCGATGAGCGCGAGGCACTGGCGATCCGCTTTCCGCGCGTCGTCGGCTACCGTTATCAGGTCGATGCCGACCGGCTCGGCTGGCGTTTTGATGAGCGCACCTCAATGCCGCTCTCGCCGAAGGACGTGCCGACCTGGACCGAGGTCAGCTCGATCATCGGCGAGCGGGAGAAGCACCGCCCCGAGGAGCTGCGCGGCCGCCGTCCGCAGCAGGTCGCCTTCCGGCTCGCCCGGCGCGTGCTCGAACGCTACTTCCGCGCCGAGGGCGGCGTGCCGGCCGGCGGCAACGGCCATCATGCCGAGGGCAACGGCGTGCAGGCGTGGCTTTTCCCCCAGGTGCTGGCGATCACCCAGCGATGGATGGATGAATGCGTCCGGCTGGAGGGCGGCGGATTCTTGCAAATGCTGCTGCTCATCGAGAAGTGCGATCAGGCAGCGGAGAAAATCCACCTGGCGATCGCCGGCGCCGAGCGCGAGCCGGGCCGCCGCCGCCTGATGCCGATCCTCGCCCCCTACGACCCCACCGGCTCGACCCATTACGTCGATTTCACCACCGCCAAGCCGGTCTGGGAGACTCGCCCCGACAAGTGCCACCTCAACTATGTCGTCGCCGACACCAATAGCTGGGAACAGAAGATGGCGCAGAACCTGGAGGAGGACCCCCGCGTCCTGCGCTACGTCAAGAACCACAACCTCGACTTCAAGATCCCCTACAGCCTCGAGGGCCGCGAACACAACTACGTCCCCGACTTCATCGCCGTCATCGACGACGGCCACGGCCCCGACGACCCGCTCAACCTGATCATCGAGGTCACCGGCGAAAAGAAGAAGGAAAAGGAAGCCAAAGTCGCCACCGCCAGGAACCTCTGGGTGCCGGCGGTGAATAATCATGGCGGGTTTGGAAGGTGGGGGATGAAGGAAACCACAAATCCTTGGAAATACACAGCATCTAAGCTAATGGGAGCACATGATGACCGACAGGGATAAACTTAAGGCGGATCTTGAAGATACAGACATAGATCTGGAATCAAACGATGGGGACCCATTAGATTTTTGGGAAAAAAAACAACGCGAGCTTGTAACAAGTGTAGTAGATTACAATTTGTCTACAATATCTGATTTGATCGACAGCGGAAGCATAAACGTAGATCCTAAATATCAGCGAAGGTTTAGATGGGGACAAGACCGCCAAGCTAAACTGATAGAATCGTTTTTGATAAACGTGCCTGTCCCGCCAGTATTTCTTAATGAGGATGAATACGGAACCTATTCTGTGATTGATGGAAAGCAGAGACTTTTAGCAATTCACTCCTTCCTGCGCGGACGACTATTTCTGAAAAACCTTGAAATTTTCCAGGACCTAAATGGACTTTCTTTCGATAGCCTGCCTCTGAAGTTTAAGACTGTCATTAAAATGCGCCCAACCATACGTGCCATTATCATTCTGCGTCAATCTGATCCTGACATAAAATTTGAGGTATTTCAGCGCCTCAATACAGGGGGAGTTCATCTGAACGCCCAAGAAATCAGGAACAGCACATATCCTGGACCATTAAACGATGCCATTCTGTCTCTTTCAGAAAATAAGGCCTTTCATGACTTGCTTGGAATTAAGAATAAGTCTCGCTCAACCATCCATATGGAAATGAGAGATGCTGAATTTGTACTGAGATTTTTCACATTTCATGATAATTGGAAGCAATTTTCTGGCGGGATGAGGAGGAGCATGGATTTCTTCATGCACACGGAACAGAACGCAAGCGCTTCTCGAGTAGATCAGCTAACATCTTTGTTTTTGAATGCCGTGAATTGTGTGAATGCTTATTTTGGCGAATTTGCCTTTAGGAGATTCGAGCCAACAAAAGGAAAGTATCGCAATCAAGTATTGGCGTCGCTTTATGATGCCCAAATGTTTGCTAGCCAAGGCAGGAATGCGAGAATCTCTGCCTCTCATCGAGCAAGCATCAGATCTAAATATAAAATGTTATTTTCTAATTCTGAATTTCTCAAGCATATCGGCTCTGGCACAAATTCACCAGGCTTTTTCACGGAGAGAATTAAAGCCGTAAATAGCATTTTGAATTCTGTGCTGGGAGATTCCTAGCCATGCCGGAGACACAAGCCTTTGACAAATTTCAAGATGCCCTGAAGTCAGTAGATGCTCTCTTGGAATTGGAGTCTGCTTTCACCGATCCTCCAACACCTGCGGACATTCATCATGTTCGGGCGTTGAGGGCATCTGTCGCTGTTCTCTTGATTGCCAGCTTTGAGTATTATGTCAGAAGCTCTATCTCAGAAGTCCTGTCACCTTTTTCGATTTCGCCTCCCCGAGTGCCATTTGAACGGCTGCCTGAAAAGCTTCGAGTAAACGGTGTCTTTTTGCCACTAGAGCACGCAATGAAGGGTCCGCATTATAGTGCAGGCAAAGAGCGTTATGAGAAGCTGCCCGGAGTTAGGCAGGTCTGCATGTTAATATCTCAGGGATGTATTGGTATAGATGGAGTAGCGGAAACACGATCAAATATCGATGCTGGAACTTTACATTCGCTATGCGACAAGATCGGACTAGAAAATGTATTTGACAAAATATATGTCGACTTTTGCAAGATGTGGAAAAAGCAAGAAACCAAAACATTTATTCGTGACAAACTGGAAGAGATAGTTGGGAAGAGACATGCTGTGGCGCATACGGCAAATGCCACAAATCTGTCGAGAAGCGATATCGCTTTGTATCGTAAATTCATTAATGTGCTCGCACGATGTATCGATACCCGCCTAAGAGATCATATTCGTCAGATAAGGTAAACCATGTGTAATCTGGTGTGGCACTTTGCGATGCGGGGGGGATGCCAATGAGAGATGATAAAGATCGGAACATGACTCGAATGCAAAGAAATCAAGAGATTTATGCTGGCAATCTCAAGGAAACTGGATATATTCTACCTTTTTGCGCAGGACGAATCGCTGATCCAGGAAATAAGGAATGACCATGCCTTCAAGCTCACGCACACCGCGCAAGTCAGCCAAATCGTCCGCTACCCAGGTCGATGCAATAAAGCACCAAGCCACCCGCGTCAACATCCCGACGCGGGAGTTGCGCGACTTCGTCGCGGAGGAGGAGCGGGCGCCGGGGGTGATGTTGTACCCGCGCGATCCTTCGCTTGATCCGCAGCTTGTGTGGAAGGGCAAGGATGAGCAGGATGCGCCGGGGGCGGATGGGGAGGCGCAGTTTGCGGTGCCGGTCGTGCCGGTTTATATCCATGAGAAGATCAAGCCCCAGGCAGTCATCGAGCAGGTGCGGCGCGAGGCGGGCAAGGTGCGCACCGAGGCCGGCGAGGCCGAGCAGCCCGACATGTTCGCCGACTTCAACGGCTACCCCGAATCGTTCGAGCAGCGGGTCGATTTCTATCACCACGAGGGGCACTGGACCAACCGGATGATCCTGGGCGACTCGCTGCTGGTGATGGCGAGCCTGGCCGAGAAGGAGGCGCTCAAGGGCAAGGTCCAGATGATCTACCTCGACCCGCCCTACGGCATCAAGTTCGGCTCGAACTGGCAGGTCTCGACCCGCAAGCGCGACGTGAAGGACGGCAAGGCCGAGGACGCCACGCGCCAGCCCGAGCAGGTGCGCGCCTTCCGCGACACCTGGAAGCTCGGCATCCACTCCTACCTCTCCTACCTGCGCGACCGCCTCGTCATCGCCCGCGACCTGCTCACCGAGTCCGGCTCGATCTTCGTCCAGATTGGCGAGGAGAACGTGCACCTCGTGCGCTGTGTGATGGATGAGGTATTCGGGAGCGAGAATTTTGTTTCTCAAATCATGTTTTTCAAGTCAGGCAGTCAAACAAGTGAACTTCTTCCAAACATGGGAGACTTTGTCATTTGGTATGCAAAGTCTGCTGTGAATGTGAAACGCCGGCCAATGTGGTACCATAAGCTGGAGGGCCGATCAGCGGCAGATGTATATCGTTTTGCTCTGCTTCCTGATGGCACGAGACGCACCCTGACCAAAGAGGAGCAGGCCGATGCTTCCATTTTGCCTGCGGATAGTAGGATTTACCGCTTGTCCGGTATGACCTCCGCCAGTGGAAGCAGCACAACGCAATTCACATACACGTTGCGGGGGAGAAAGTATAGCGTTCCACGAGGAGGCTGGAGAGTTACTGAAAAGGGCATGGACCGTCTTTTAAAGGCCGACCAGATAGTTGGCAGCGGCAGCACGATCGCCTGCTACAAATACATTAATGATTTTCCACTGTCACCCCACGGCAATATTTGGTTTGACACGGGTACCGGAAGTTTTACCGATCCGAAGATTTACGTCGTGCAGACGGGTGCAAAAGTCGTTGAACGCTGTTTAATGATGGCCACCGACCCTGGCGACCTGGTAATTGACCCGACCTGCGGGAGCGGGACGACGGCTTACGTCGCGGAGCAGTGGGGGCGGCGCTGGATCACGATCGACACCAGCCGGGTCGCGCTCGCGCTGGCGCGCACGCGGCTGATGGCGGCGCGTTACCCCTACTACCTGCTCGCCGACAGCGAGGAAGGGGTGCGCAAGGAAGCCGAGCTGACCGGCAAGGTCCCGCCGCCCTATCGGACCGAGGGGGACATCCGGCGCGGGTTCGTTTACAGGCGCGTGCCGCACATCACGCTCAAGGCGATCGCCAACAACGAGGAGATCGACGCGATCCACGCGCGCTGGGCGGAGAAGCTCGACCCGGCGCGGGCGAAGCTGAACAAGCAGCTCAAGCAGAAGTGGGAGGAGTGGCAGGTGCCGCGGCTGCCGGTGGAGGGGCTTGCGGGCGACGCGCTCGAGGCGGCCTGGAAGCCGCTGCGCAAGCTGGGGATCGAGCCGGGCTCGAAGGCGGCGGCGGCGCTGGCCGAGTGGTGGGCGCTGCGGCTGGCCCGCCAGCGCGAGATCGACGACTCGATCGCGCGCAATGCCGACACCGAGTTCCTCTACGACCAGCCCTACGAGGACAAGCGGACGGTGCGCGTGAGCGGGCCGTTCACGGTCGAGAGCCTCTCGCCGCACCGGATCCTGCCGGCCGACGACGATCTGGACGGGATAGTGTCGCCCGAGGAGGAGGCCCGCCGCGGCGACTTCGCGCAGATCATCCTCGACAACCTCAAGACGGCGGGGGTGCAGAACACCCGGCGCGACGAGCGGCTGCGCTTCGAGCGGATCGAGCTGTTCAGCGGCAACGCGCTGATCCACGCCGAGGGGCACTTCAACGACAAGGAGGGGCGGCCCCGGCGCGCGGCGCTGCACGTCGGCCCCGAATACGGCACGGTCTCGGCCGAGATGGTCAAGGACGTGGCCAAGGAGGCGGTGCGCGGGGCGGGCTTCGACCTGCTGATCGTGCTCGGGCTGGCCTTTGACGCCCACGCCAGCGAGACGGCCGGCGAGTTCCGGCCGCAGTCGGCCAGGGACGGCGGCTTCGCCGTTGCCGAGGACGAACGGCGCTACGGCCGGCTGCCGGTGCTGCTGGCGCGGATCAACCCCGACCTGACAATGAGCGACGAGCTGCTGAAAAAGACCGGCGCCGGCAACCTGTTCACCGTCTTCGGCGAGCCCGACGTGGCGGTCGAGACGCTCAAGGACGGCCGGCTGCAGGTCGAGATCCGCGGGCTGGACATCTACGACCCGACGACCGGCGAGCTGCGCAGCAGCGGCCCCGACGACATCGCCTGCTGGTTCATCGACACCGACTACGACGGCGAGAGCTTCTTCGTGCGCCAAGCCTACTTCCTCGGCGGCGACGAGCCGTACGAGAAGCTGAAGCGAGCCCTGCGCGCCGAGATCGACGAAGCCGCCTGGTCAACGTTGTATTCCGCCACCAGCCGCCCCATCGACAAGCCCGAGAGCGGCAAGATCGCCATCAAGGTCATCAACCACTACGGCGACGAAGTGCTGAAGGTGTATGAGGTTCCATGTAATGGGAAATGACCGGTCAACCCCAAGCGTTAGCCCACCCAAAGCTGCCGGATCAGCTGATTTGTCGGCTCAGTCGTAGAGCATCCAGCTTTCGGGCATGACCGAGTTGCGGTGGGCGAGGCCCTCGATCGTGAACGGCCCGCTTTCGCCGAACAGGGAAGGGTTCCATGTGCTGACGGCCCGAACCCGATAGTTGTCGCCGCTGGTCACCCACGGCACGATCAGCCAACTGAGCGCCTCCCCGGCCGGATCCCAGTCGGTGCGCAGGGTAGTGACCATACGCTCGCCGCGCCACAGCTCCAGTGCAACGGCGGTGCCGGCCGTGGCGACGCCGCTGCGCCAGTAGACGAACTCGGGTGTGCCGCTGCGCCAGTGCTCCCCGCCCGCCGGCCAGCGCACACGCACCGCCCCTCCGGTGATCGTGAACTCGCCGGAGAAGGCCGACCACTGCGGATCGAGCCAACTGATCGCGCGGATGCGGTAATCGTCGGCCTCGGGCACGGGTGGAAGGTAAATGCTGGTGGTCGCCTCCCCGCCCCCCGCCTGCCAGCCCTGCCCCAGGTCAAGCAGCCAGCGGTCACCCTTCCAGAGCTCGAGCCGCACCGACTCGCCGGCAACGGCCGCATCGATCCACCATTGAATATCGATCAGCCCGTCGTTCTCCCAGAGGTCATTGTTAAAAGAAGTCTTGATTCGAACCGGATAGTAGGACTCATACGTCAGGTAGGTGCTCCAAATATCGCTAGTGAGCTTAGCCGTCTCCATATCAACCAGTGAAGGCAGGTTTTCAAACGAGTGTGCCAGCGAGAAGCCAGCTCCTGCGGAGCTGGTTGAGTGACTACCAACATGGATTGCAGAATCAATTTGCCAGACGAGCCAGTAATCGTCCTTGGGCAAGACGAGCCGGCTTGGAGTACCCTTCGCAATTGGAAAGCTTATCCAATCCGCCTCGGTTGTGTTCTCGAGTGGCGGTGACTGCCAGAGCAGGGCCGGGCTGACGCCTCCACTGTATATTCCAAGGCGCACGCTTCCTCCTGCCTGATGGGAATAGAAATGAACTGTCTCAATTTCCGCCCATTCGGGCAGTGATAACCTTGTCCCTCGGAGCACCTCGGTATCCAGCGCAAGCTTATATAGCCCCCCCGGCTGAGTAGCCGTGGTAAAATAAGCATAACCGTGCAATGGATCGATGACAGATCCAAAAGGGCTATATTGGCCGGATGGCATTTGGATCGAGCCCAGACGCGTTGGCGGTTCGTCGTCCCTGCCCAACGCCACTTTGACGACTTGGCAGGGGTCACTGCCCACGCCGAAGTAAGCGACGCCGGCGGATGGATCAATGACGGCAGACCGCGCGCTCCATTCGCCGCTCTCAAGCGTGACCGCTCCGATTCGTGCAGGTGGACTGGATCCCGCTCCCAAAGCAATCTTGACGACTCGTGCAGGGCTCGTCTGCGTTCCAAAGTACGCATAGCCTGACTCTGGGTCGATGACCCCGCACATGGGGGTCTCCTCTCCAAACTCAAGTTTAACTGAACCAACTCGTACTGGCGGCTGGTCATTATCCCCAAATGCAACCTTGACGATATGATCCCTCGTGCCGAAGAAAGCGTGGCCGCCCACCTCATCAATCACCGCGGAACTCACACTATTCTCACCGCTGTTAAAAGTGACCGCGCCGATGCGCGTGGGTGGTTCATCGCCTTCGCCCATGGCCACTTTAACGACTCGTCCGGGAGCAGTCGTTGTTCCAAAAAAGGCATGACCCGTTGCACGGTCCAGCACCGCGCAGGTAAGGCTACTCTCACCCGTTGGAAGCCTGATAGCGCCGATGCGGACCGGTGGCTGATCATCATCCCCCAACGCAACTTTGATAACATACGCAGGATTGCTGTAAGTCCCGAACAAGGCGTATCCGGCTTCTGGATCAATGACTGCACAACGAAGGCTATTCCCATCGGACGGATGCAGCGTGATACCTCCGACCCTTCGCGGGGGGGCATCCCCCTGCCCCAGGGAGAACTTTACAACCCTGCGGGAAGACGTACCAAACCATGCGTAATTGAATGACGGATCAATCACGCCTGCATACAACTCATGCTCTCCCCGTGGAAGCAGCAGTCTGCTGTCAATGGTTGGCAGGTCGTTGCCGGATCCCAGCGCCACCTTGACGTATCTGCCGGCGGCGTCATAACCATGCTCATTGCTCTGTGAAGTCGCATAGAAGGCATATCCGGTCGCGGGAGATATGCTGGCTGTTTTGACATAACCATCATCAGAGCTGAACGTGGTGCTCCCGATACGGATGGGGGCGTCATCACCCGTCCCCAGCGCCACTTTGACCACTCGCCCCGGTTTGGAGGTCGTGCTGAACCATGCAAAACCAGAAGCAGGATCTATAAGTGCATCATGTAACCCAGTTTCACCGTCAGCAAGCGTAACCGCGCCAACACGAGAGGGCGGAGCCTCACCATTGCCAAGCGCAACTTTGACCACCCGTCCCGGCACCGTAGAGGTGCCAAACCACGCATAACCCGCAGCGGTGTCGATAATGGCGCTATGGAGAACATTTTCACCAGACGAAAGAGTCACCGCTCCAATCCGTACTGGTGGATTGTCTCCCTCGCCAAGCGCAATCTTGACGACCCGGCCGGGCCATGTTTCCGTTCCGAACCATGCATGGCCTGAGGCTGGATCAATGACGCCACTTCGGGGGACGGATTCTCCGTTTGCAAACGTGACCGAACCGACACGAGTTGGAATTGAATTTCCCTCCCCTAGACACACCTTCATCACTTGCCCCAAACTATTGTAGGTACCTGTGGGAATAACAAAGGTGCCGAAATACCCATAGCCGGCATCCGAATCGACCAAAGCGCAGGATATACGATTATTATTCTCTCCTAAAACAAGCGCACCAATGCGAGTCGGTGGGGCATCACCCTCACCCAGCGCCACCTTGACGATGCGATAAGGTAGGATTGACGTGCAAAAATAAGCATACCCAGCATCCGGATCGATGAGAGACGTATGAAGATCATGCTCGTCAGGGCTCAGTTCAAGAGACGCAACCAGAACCGGCGTGACATCGCCGTCGCCCAGCGCAACCTTGAGAACACGCCCTGGATAGCTCCTTGTTCCGAGATATGCGTAACCTGCTTCAGCATCGATGACGGCGCAGCCAATATTATCCTCTATGGGCAGCCGCAAGTCACTGACGAGCCTCATCCCCCCATCGGGATAATTCGTCGTCCCGACGGTATTGTTGCCGGCGATGGGATCGCTGAAGACGAGCGAGCGGTCGGTGAAGGTGTGGCCGGTGGAGTCGGTGATTACCAGTTCGATCTGGTAGTAATCTTCAGCAAGGCCGGCCGCGGTCCATTCAGCCTGGTAGAGGGCGAATGCGCCGGCCGCTCCGCCGGGGGGTGTGGTAAGCAGGTTCATCGACCCCTGCGCGGCACTCAGAGAAAGGATTGCAATCGGGGCGCCAGCGGGCGCCACACCCATACGAAAGATCCTCGCTTCGACGGCCGCCACGCCGGCAGGGGCCTTGACCACCGTCTGGATCGTCAGCTTCTCGCCGTTCTTGACCGACAGGGCCGACAGCATCGGAATGACATGAATTCGTCCGTCGCCCGAGCCGATGGCCTCGCCACCCGCCGTACATATCCGAGCCAGCAGCAGCATCCCCAAGAGCAGAAAAAAATGGCGGCGCATGGCAAAATCCTCGTCTTGAACTTCCCCTTAACTGCGTAAAATATGATTGGACCGCCATGAGCGCGCAAGATTATTCGGCACCTGCTTTTTATCACATAACATGACATCCAGATGGACTATGGGCGGTCAAATTGGCCCCGCCTGTGAATAATTTGTTTGGCTACAAACTGCCCCATCTCCCCCTGCTTCCGGCTGAAGCCAATATCTTGGCCGCATCATGTAACGATCACATTCTGCTGAATTTCCAGCAGATTCTTCTTGACCCCGATGCCGCACCTGCTATATCTGAAGCACATGAGCAACTGATTCGGATTTTAACCAGCGACAAGGAAAAGGAAAATCATGAAGAACCCTGCTCCGCTCGACTTGAGTCGTCGCGAACGGCAGATCATGGAGACGGTCTATGCCTGCGGTCAGGCCAGCGTCAACGAGGTGCTGGCCGCGCTGCCCGATCCGCCCAGTTATTCGGCGGTGCGGGCGATCCTGAACATGCTGGCCGACAAAGGCCACCTGCGGCGGATCAAGCAGGGCAAGAAGTTCCTCTACGAGCCGACGGTGCCGGCCGAGAAGGTGCGCCGCTCGGCGCTGCGCAACCTGCTGGCGACCTTCTTTGGCGGCTCGGCGGTGCAGGCAATGGCGGCGATGATCGAGAACAATGCCGAACGGCTGAGCAAGGAAGACCTCGACCGGCTCGAACAGATGATCCGTGAAGCGCGGAAAGGCGGGCGGTGATCATGGAACTGACGCAACTGTGGTTGCTGGGCGAGGGCGACGTTTGGACGCGGTCGCTGGCGGCGGTGCTGGACGCCGGTATCAAGGGTTTTGTGCTGCTGACGCTGGCTTGGCTGGCCGCGCTGGCGCTGCGGCGAGCTTCGGCGGCGGCGCGCCACCTGGTCTGGATGCTGGCGCTCGTGGGACTACTGCTGTTGCCAGTGCTGGCGCTGGTGGCGCCCAAGTGGCAGATGCCGATCCTGCCGCGTGCGGCTGGGGAAGTTAGCAAGACCGATGAGCTACCGGTGGAACATGCGGATCCGGTTGCACCGGCCCTGGTTGAATTCATGCCGGTGCTGAATCATGCCGGACCTATGCAATCCGCTATGCCGCCCGCTGATGAACCGATCCGTGATCAAGTTGCGGCAATCGCGGTGGCTGAGCCGGCGCCCGCGTCTGCGCCGCGTCCGCTGGCTTTTTGGTTGCTGCTGGGCTGGCTGGTGGGAGCGGCGGCGCTGCTGGCGCCGCTGGCGGCGGGGCTGCTGACGGTGGCGCGGCTGCGCCGGCGCATGGCGGCCTTCGAGAGCGTCCCGCTGCTCGAGCTGGCGCAATCGCTGGCCGAAACGTTCGGCCTGCGCCGGCCGGTGGCGATCCTCTGCGCCGGCCCCGGTGCAATGCCGATGACCGGCGGCTGGTGGCGACCGGTGATCTTCCTGCCGCGCGAAGCCGAGACTTGGCCCGAAGCTAAGCAGCGCGCCGTGCTGCTACATGAACTGGCACACGTCAAGCGGCGCGATTGCCTGACCCATGCGCTGGCGCGCGCAGCCGTGGCACTGCATTGGTTCAATCCGCTCGCCTGGCTGGCGCTGCGGCGGCTCGCCGCCGAGCGGGAACGCGCCTGCGACGATCGGGTCCTGACCGCCGGCCAGCGCGCGTCGGCATATGCCCAGCACCTGCTTGATATCGCCCGCACCTCCCGCACCAGCCCTCGCCGCCGCCGCCGCGATCACGATGGCGCGCAAGAGCCAACTCGAAGGTCGCCTGCTGGCAGTGCTGGACGCTACGCGCAACCGCTCTGGCATAGCGCGCTGGATGCTGGCTGCTGGAATGATCATGCTGGCGTTGCTCGTGCTGCCGCTGGCGGTGCTCAAACCGGTCGCCGCGCAAAACGAAGGCCGCCCCGATCCCGAACAGTTGATCCGCAGCGACGAGCGCGTGCTGGCCGTCACCGGAGAAGTGAGCGACATCCGCTTGTTCCGCGCATCCGATTCGGCCGGCGGGTCTCGCCTGCTCCCCCTCCGCCGTGAGCAGCATTCAAGAACCTATGTGATCACCGGAGAAAAAGGCAAAGCCGAGGTCACCGTCACCTCCGCGCTTACGCTGACTGGCAGATGGAATATGACTCTTCAGGTCCAGCCGGTCACGCCTGAGGTGCCAAACATCTGGCCGATGTTGCGCAACCGCGCCGCCCCGATCCGCGAGACCACGCTCGAAACGGGATCATTCCGGAGGTTCTTCACGGGCGGTGAGGTTTGGCGCAACCTTGATTTTCAGATCTCGGCCGATGAGGAAGCCGACGTCGATATCTGTCGGCGCCTCGCCACCGGTGTGTATGGCAGGGAAAATGGGGAAGTGCTATTTGCCAACGACGAGACAAGACAGGCTCTCGAACGCGTGCTCGAGCGGCGTCCCGGTTTCTTCTATGCCGAATATCTGTTGTCGACCTGGCATCGCCTCAATGGGCACGCCCAACTCGCTAATGATTACGCAAATGCCGCGCTCGAACATGCTCCGGTCATTCTCGTCCAGCCGTACGTCGACGGCGCTGGTGAACCGCGTCGTGGGCTTTACATCCAAACTTTCGCGATTGAATGCAACCGTGTGCGAAGCGGGTCGCTCTCCCCCTCGCTGGAACTGCGCTATCCCGCACTCGTCACCGATGAGCAGGGTCAGATCTACCTGCCCGCGTATGACACAGTCTTCCACACAAACAGCATGTCACTTCCCGATGGCTACAAAACGACCTACCCCAGACTCGGCTGGTTTGAGGCGCGCGGCCGCGTCAGCGTGCTGCCGGCGGCAATCGTCGAGCCGGACGATGAACAGGAATGGATGACTGGCGTTCCCGCCTTCGCCATCCATCGCGTCCTCTCAGAACCGGAAATGACGGAATTGGAATCGGTCTCCGCACTGGACCTGAACAGTCTCGAAATCGACCCCCGGCCTTTGATGACCGACGCGGACATTATCTCATACGATTGGGACAAACACCTGGTGCGGCTCGAGCCCGGCGTGCTCGAGCGGATGACGCCGGAAAAGTTCGACCTCAAGGGCAATCCGTTCCTGGTCATATCCAACGGCGAGCGGATCTACCTTGGCGCCTTCTGGACACACATTTCTTCCTATGGCCATTACGTGCCGATTATCAGCGCAGGACTGTTTGCTCTGACGATTCAGGATGACGGCTCACGGATCGCGGACGCCTTTGTCATTCGTCCGCCATTCGGAACGCATGACGAGCCGCCGGCCACTCCCCACAAGGACCCACGCATCCGCGCCGCGTTGGAGGCCGTGGGGAAACTGGCGGCGGCAACCGAAGAACCGGTCGCAGAACCGGTCCCCGCCGAGGCTGAGCCTGAACCTCCCGCCTTTGCCATCCATCGCGTCCTTTCAGAACCGGATATGACGCGCCCAGAATCGGTCTCCGCACTTGACCTGAACAGTCTCGAAATCGACCCCCGGCCTTTGATGACCGACGCGGACATCATTTCGTACGATTGGGACAAACATCTGGTGCGGCTCAAGCCCGGCGTGCGCGAGCAGATGATGCCAAAATGGACCGATGTCCGGGGCAACCCGTTCCTGGTTATTTCCAACGGCGAGCGGATCTACCTCGGCGCGTTCTGGACCCCCTTCTCGTCCGTTGCCCACTTTGTTCCGGTGATAGATAATTTCATGGGCGTGACTCTGGATGACGGTTCACGGATCGCGGACGCATTTAAAATTGGTCCGACACTCGGGACGCCGGACTGGGTTGCGCGTAGTCCGCACAAGGACCCACGCATCCGCGCCGCGTTGCAGGCCGTGGGGAAACTGGCGGCGGCGACCGAAGAACCGGTCGCAGAACCGGTCCCCGCCGAGGCTGAGCCCCGTGAACATCCCGCCTTCGCCATCCATCGCGTCCTGTCGTCCCCGGATATGACACGCCCAGAATCTGTCTTGGCTCTGGACCTGAACCATCTCGAAATCGACCCCGAGCCCCTGCTGACCGACGCGGACATTATATCGTATGATTGGGACAAACAGCAGGTGCGGCTCAAGCCTGGTGTAGGCAAGGACCTTCGGGGGTATTATGGTCTGGTCATGTCCAATGGTGAGCGGATCTACCTTGGCGCGTTCCATTCAATCGTATCGTCAACCATTCCCCTTTTTGTTCCGAGAATAGTCACTCATCCGTTCGATCTGATTCAAGATGACGGCTCGAGTATCGAGGGCTCCATAAAAATTCGTCCGCCACTCGGGACGCCGGACGAGCTTGCATCCGGTCCCCACAGGGACCCACGCATCCGCGCCGCGTTGCAGGCCGTGGGGAAACTGGTGGCGGCGCCGGTCCAGATTTACCATGTCCCTTCCCCGGCCACCGGGCCTCCCGATTCGCTTCTGCCTGAATACCGCTGGCGGATCGAGAGCGAGGAACCGTTGCAGTTGATGGTGCGGGGCATTCGTCTGGATCAGAACGGCGTCATGCTCGGCAACTGGGGATTCGGACCCAACGCGGCCGGTGATGAACCGCCGGTTGACCTGATTGTGCGGCCGCGGTTGGAGGATGGCCAATTCCTGCTTGATTGGGACTCAATCATCACCCGGCGGCGGCGGATCGACGATGGGGCCGAAAGAGTTCGCGATTCCGGAGGGGGCGACGTTCCAGTTTGATTTACGGCGCGATTCCATCGCAACGGACGGCACTCTCTACGTCAGCCCCTGGGAAGGGCGCTTTGTGCGTGACGGCGAGACGCTGCAGACGATCCTCTTCGCCGCCGCAGCCGCCCCGATGGGTGTCGAGGGCTTCGCCGAGGCTCTGGACCTGCATGGACGCTCAACCGACCTGCCGCTGCTCCGGTTGCCGGAGAGTCTTCGGGAGCCGGAAAGCGCCAATGAACCGGAGTCTTCATCGGTCGACCCCATGACGGACGCGCAGGGGCCAGGCGCGGTCGGGGCAACTAAATCGCCATGGGTTCGCCAGACAAGGCGGGGCCGGGTCGAGCTGATCGGGGTGGCGGTTTATCCATCTTCGAAATTGGGTGAACTCAAATCGAACCAATGGTGGCGACCCGACGGCCGCCCGTTGGAGGATGCCCCATATTATCAGCCGCTCGATGTTCGATCCGTTCTGCCATCTTGGGAACAGACCTACGAGTTCGCTTTCCGCGTTGAGCAGGCCGAGACAATGGGCGATGCGGCAATTTTATCCATCGACGGGGGTTCCATGTATGGGCTTGGCCGCCTGCACAATCTGGAGCGCCAGCTTGTCGACGGAATTATTGCCCGCACAATGAATCTGCCCCGTCACTTGGAAGCCACCACCCTGACCCTGGGCTTGCCAAGCAGCCCACGGACCCCTTGGTGGAGCCAAAAAGAGACCCCGCATGAGGCCGTGGTGTTCTCCAACGTTGCGCTGCGGCCGCGGGTAGAGCTGGTGCTGCGCGATGCGGGCGGGCGGGCGCTGCCCGAGTCGTTGGAGCCAATCGTGGTTGCCAGCGACGACATTCGGGAGCTGTTGAGAAAGTCCGGTCCCGCGGATCATCGCGTGCCGCTGGGCCGGCTGGATGCCGGGCGGTTCCGGGTGGAGTGGGATGGCGCCTCGCCGCTGCATCTGTTTATCAACGAGCCAGGGTTCCTGCGCGGGTTCTACGCAGGGCCGTTCGAGCCGGAAGCGCTCGCGTCGGGGCGGATCGAGATCGACCTGCCCATGCCCGGCCGACTGGCCGCCACCATCCGCCCCGATGGCGTCTTCCAGCGCAGAAACGATTACACCGCGGCGGAAATTGGTATCCGTCGCGAGATGCCGCACAGTGGCATAGCCGGTCCATCCTGGTATTTGCTCAGCCGGAGCAATGGACGAACCGAGTGGACGCTCGAACTGGATGATCTCGCGCCTGGGAATTACTCGGGGTTCGGCTGGCTATTCTGGAACGACAAGCGCTGCATGCCGGCCGACGGAGAGATCGTTGCCGTGGTGGGCGGGGGCCGGACGGAAATGGAGTTGCAGTATAACGTCCGCGAGGTGCCGTATGGCGAGTATGGCGCTTCGATCACGCTCACGCGCCCCGACGCCACGCCGGTTGCGGACGAACCGGTCATGGCCATTTATACCCACAACATGCACATCCCTGTAAACGACTGGCTGAGGACCGACGGGCGCGGGCACGTCCTGATCCAAAAAGTGACCGGCGGCGAAGAAGCGCTCGAGTATGAACTCCACGTCGGGCACGCCAATAAGCTGCACCAGCGTATCCGGGGCCGCCAGATCGTCGGCCGCTTCAAGCTGAGCGGAAACGAGCGGGTGCAGGCGTTCGAGTTCGTCGTGCCGGAAGCGGAGGACGAGGAGGAGGAATGATTTTCTCCTCAACAACCTCGCCCCCGCCTCGCATTGGTTGATTGTCTAGGCCGACGGCTACACCTCCAAAAAACGCAACATCTATGGGGGGATTATAATCGGGCCTCGGGCCTCCCTCCTCTCCCGTTGTCGCCGCCAACTGACGATGACCGGCAGCGGTTGGATGTGCGGAATTGCAGCCAGTGGCGGCCCTGCTTGGTTTTGGGCAGGTCGAGCAGTGCTTCCTGGATGTGGTGGGCGAGGAGGCACAGGTTCATGATCGGGGTCCTGCGGGCACGGGTGACATGGCCGAGGCGGGCGAGTTCGGCCATGTCCTTGACCACGCTGCGCTCGAGCAGGCCTTCGAAGTGGATCGCCAGCGCCATCAGGCGCGCCAGGCGCGGGATGTTACCCTGATCGGGATCGCAGACCGGCTCGGGGGCGCGGCCGGGCAGTAGGTGAATCCACTGCCGATCTCCCTGCTGGGGATATTTGACCTTGCAGAAAATGGCTCCGACTTTTATTTTAGGATGGCCGAATAGCCTATAATTAGGCCGATGGTTATTTTAGGATGGCGAGCAGGATGAAAAGAAAGCTGCAAGGGCGTTATGAGACCGTTTCGACGGTCGGGGAGAAGGTACGGGCGTTTGTGCCGGCGCCGTTGCCGCCGAGCCCGCCCATCCAGTGGCTCCCGGCCTTGCGCGAGAAGTATGACGAGGCCTTGCTGGCGCTTGGGCGGCTAGACAGCGTCGCGCGGCTGCTGCCGGAGACTTCGCTCTTCCTGTATTCCTACGTGCGCAAGGAGGCGGTCCTATCCTCGATGATCGAGGGGACGCAATCTTCGCTTTCGGACCTGCTGCTGTTCGAACTTGACCAGGAGCCGGGTGTGCCGCTCGATGATGTGCGGGAAGTCAGCAACTACGTCGCCGCGCTCAACCACGGGCTCAACCGGCTGGCCGAAGGTTTCCCGCTCTCGCTGCGCCTGCTCAAGGAGATGCACGGTGTGCTGCTTTCCAAGGGGCGCGGGAGCGATCAGGCTCCTGGCGAGTTCCGGCGCAGCCAGAACTGGATCGGCGGCACACGGCCAGGCAACGCCGCCTTCGTGCCCCCGCCGCCCGACATGGTGCCCGAATGCATGGGCAAGCTTGAACTGTTCTTGCATGACAAGCCCGAGCCGACGCCGGTCCTGCTCAAGGCCGCGCTTGCACACGTCCAGTTCGAGACGATCCACCCATTCCTGGACGGCAATGGACGTCTCGGTCGCCTGCTGATTACGCTGCTGCTATGCGAGCAGAAGGTCCTACAGGAGCCGATGCTCTACCTGAGCCTCTACTTCAAGACGCACCGGCAGGTTTATTACGATCTGCTCAACGGCGTGCGCCTCAGCGGCGACTGGGAGGCGTGGCTCGACTTCTTTGCCGAAGCGGTCATCGCCACCGCCAGCCAGGCTTTGGAGACCGCGCGGAAGCTCGATACCCTGGTCAAGGAAGATTCAGCGAAAATTGCCACCTTGGGGCGCGCGGCCGATTCGGCTCACCGGATTCACCATGCACTGCGGGAGCATCCAATGGCGACCGCCAAATCCTTGGGCCTAAAAACCAACCTTACGCCAGCGACGATCAACAAGAGTTTGAGTCACATGATGGAATTGAAGATTGTCAGTGAGATTTCGAAGAAGAAACGTAACCGCTTGTTCAGCTATTCTCGATATATCGCAATTCTAAATCAAGGAACAGAACTACCGATATAAAGGCTGAAAAGAGCCGGAAATCTTGAGCGGGACCAAATCTTATGGGCCAATCATCAACCCGGCCCCCTGCGCCCGCCGAGGCGAGTTATCCGCTTGATTGCATAACTTCAACGCCATTAAGGAAGGCGCTCATCAGCTCGGCACATTCGGCCGGATGCGTCTCCAGCAGGAAATGCGGGCCGTCGAGGATGTGCGCCTCCATGCGCGGAAGCGCCTTCATCCAAAAGAGTGTCTCCTCGAGGTCAAAGAAGATATCATGCCGCCCCCAGAGCATCAGTGCCGGGGGCTGTTGATAAGTGAGATATTCGGCGATCGCGCCGAACCGTGCGACATGGCTGCGATAGTCAAGCACCAGCGCGCGCTGAGTCTCGAGCCGGCCGGGGAGCGACATGATCCGCCAATCCTCCTCCCACAACTTGTGATCGATCCGCTCAGCGATGTCGTACGGCACGCCGCCCACATATTGGTCGCGCACCCCCTCCAAGGTCAGATGTGCGGTCGCTTCGGCTTCCCGCTCCGGCGTGGGAGCATCCCAATAGGCCTTGGTCGCCGCCCATTGCGGCCCCATCCCGCTCACGTGCGCATTAGCATTCTGGACGATCAGGCTGCGGATGCGGCGCGGCGCGCGCATGGCAAGATCAAGCCCCACCGCCGCACCATAATCGTGAAGGTAAAGGTGGATGGAGGTGACTTCGAGCCGCGTGAGCAGTTCGTCGATCATGTCCGCGAAACCCGAAAACGAGGGATGCGCGACCGGCTCGGTGCCGCCGAACCCCGGCAGGTCGGGCGCAATGACGAAGCAATCGCGCGCAAGGGTGCCGATCACATTGCGGAACGATGCCGAGGAACTTGGGAAACCATGAATCAGGAGCAGCGCAGGTCTCGCCCGATCGCCCGCCAGACGGACCGCGACTTCGGCCCCTGCAATGTTGAAACTCACCAGCTCCAGCTTTTCCAATGCACTCCGCGCCTCTGCCTCACTGACCGCTGCTCCCTTTAGTACCAAGTATAGCAGCTTTGGCGGACTGTCTCGGGCCACAGTGATTTCACCCGAGGGTCGCGAAGCGGTAGGCACGATTGGATTTTCCCATACAGTAATCCCCCCATCACCGTGGCATCAGTGCAAACACACCCCAACCCAGGTATTCTCGTGTGTAAGCGGCATAGCGCTCGGGTGCCGAGGTGAGTTCGGCTCGTACATCCTTCGCGAGTTCGTCGCTGGGATTGGCTTCAAGCCATCGGCGCATGGTGAGCCATTTCGCCGCTTCGTATCGGTCCCAGCCGTCTTGGTCAGCCAGAACCATTTCAACGATGTCGTAGCCAAGGCGGCCGAAAGACGCCAGAAGCCCTGGAAGCATGAGAAAGTCGGAGATCGAGTTGGCAAGACACCCCTTGGCAACCTCTTCCGTCGGCGGTAACTGCCGCCAGTAGGGCTCGCCAATGAGGATGACCCCTCCGGTGCGCAGGCTCTGCTTTAGAAGTTCGATAGTGCCGGCGACTCCCCCGGCAATCCAAGTGGCACCGACACAGGCTGCCACACCCACCTTCTCGTCAGAGACATAGCCCGCAGCATCGTCATGGATGAATTCGACTTGATCGGAGACACCGAGTTCTTCAGCACGTCGTTTCGCTTGCTCGGTGAACAATTGGCTCATGTCGACGCCGGTGCCGATGACGCCGTGATCGCGTGCCCAGGTGCATAGCATTTCCCCTGAACCGCTGCCAAGGTCGAGCACTCGGGTCCACGATTCCAGACGCAGTGCCGCGCCCAGAGTGGTGAGCTTTTCGGGTGTGATCGGGTTGTGGATGCGGTGAGCGCTTTCGGTGATGTTGAAGATCCGTGGAATGTCCATTGTGAAATTTTCCTTACGTGCGTGAATAGATTCGGTTTTCGGCGCGGCCATCATGATTTGCATGGACTGGGGAGTGCCGGTCTACTTCTGAGGCGACCGGCAGACGGCGAAGCAGTTCGTCGAGACATCCCTCGAACTCTGAGCGCGGGCCATCAACGAACGAGGCCTTAAGGGATCACTGGATTCGATGGATTGGAACCACTCTTCCGGAATTTCACAATCAGCGGAATGTTCGACGCGACTGCGAGGACTAGGCCGCAGCCGATGATCATCATTCCGTGTTTCAAAGAGTCTGCGTTGCCAATGTTCACTTGAATAGCCTGATGATTAAGGCCGAACATTATGAGAAGAACCGCAGAGGCGGTCCAAAAGCCGCAACGAGAGAATGCATCGAGTGTCTTGCGTCTGTGCTCGGGCGCCAGCCAATAGTCCTTGTTCGGTATATTTACAAAACGATCGATTATCGAGTCCGGCAGTCTATGAATGGCGAAGCTGAAGCCCAGAATGACGAACATGCAGGACCCGGCAGCAATCAAGGAACCTATCAGATAGGATGACTTGTTCAACCAACCGTCTGGCCGGCCGAATGTATCAAAGTGCGAGGCAACCGTGTCTGGGAGCTGTGGATAGTAATAGAGGGCATGAAGAATATACAAAGCCCACAAGATCAGAGCCACGGATAGTGAGAGTTTGTTATTCATCGTTTGACACACCCCAAGCCAACACTACCGGTGAGGGATCTGGGAGAAGAAAAGCAGCGGCGGCGGCTTTCGGGTTCCAAGGCCACCACCTGATTGGGCGAACAGTTTCAGGACTCCTCGATTTCGCGCTCGAGCAAGAAGTTAAAGCCGCCTTTCCAAGACAGCGTGGTTCGAAGGCTGGCCTCTCCGTAGAGACGGTTTAGTCGCCATCCATCTTTTCCGAACGTATTCAGGGCGTCGAGAATTTGCTCTTCATTCTTTTTGCCCGCAACCAGTTTCAAAAACTCGATGCGGTACTCGAATTTCTTCATCAATCATCCCCTCCGACAGCTTTCGCATATTCACGGTATGTAACCAGTGGAGGCCCCGGCGCGGGTTGCGCTGTCGCCTAGTGGAAACAATCGAGAGGAAAGCAGATACAACGTATCATGGACAAATTGCGGGACACAATAGAAAAGGTTTTCTACGCCGGGCCGAAGTTCTCGGCGGGGCGGCTGCGGGGGGCGGATGGGCGGTCGCATTCGTTCGCCGGCAGCCTGTTCGCATCGAGGGGCAGCATATCGCGCTTGCCGGGAGCTGGGAGACGCATCCGGACTATGGGCGCCAGTTGAAGGTGGAACGGGTCGAGATTGAGATGCTCGCGGGGGCGGAGGGGTTGGCGCAGTTCATCTCTCCAACCACCCGGAGGTCAAAGGGGATCGGGCCGATGCGGGCGACGAAGATCGCAGAGGCGTTCGAAGAGGATTTTGAGGCCACGCTGCTGAACTCCCTAAAGCTGATGGCCCAGGCCGCGCGTGTGCCGCTCCCGGCGATCGAGAAGCTGCGGGAAGTTTGGCTGCGGTCGCGGCACTTCAACGCGACGATGACCCCGCCACCGGCATTGGGCTGACGTACCACCAAGTGAGCGTCTTGGTATTTTGTCCATTTTGTCCAGCATTTCGTGTGATCCCGAATCTGATTACGGGTCTGCGTCGAGTCTGACAGTATGCATTGGTGGCTGGCGAGGGTGAGCCCGAGCGGCTGTGGGTGAATATTTGGCATGAACACATACTGCACGCAGGTTATCCTCTTTGGGAATGAAGAAGTCCGGCCCACCCGCAGCAGGTGTCGCAGATGAGCACGGCAAAGAAATCTTGCTATCTATTCACATACAATCGCCTTCTGTCTTCTTCTCTGCTTCTCGTGCTGCCAGTGGTATGTAGCGCTCGATGGGGATTTTCCAGGCCCGAAAGAAGTCGAGGGGGTTCTGGGTGCCGATGAACTCCCGTGCCAACTTCAGGCGCTGGAGCACCGCGTCGCGCTGCTCGGCTGGCAGTTCGGACGTGCGCTCCTCGACGCCCTGAAGAAAGCGTTCAACGTTCATTACCTCGCCCCAGACCTGGATAATCCGCTTCAGCTCATCCTTGCTCTCCTGAATAGACTGATGAATCCGCCGGCGGTCCTCTTCCTGCCGGTGCCTCTCCTCTGCTGCCAGATATTCCAGTCGGCGGATTTCAGCCTGGCGCTCTGCCTCCGCCAGCTTCTCGACTAATTCACGAGCAGCCTTTTCGACTGCCTTGATGATGCCCGGAATCTCTCGCTTCAGGGACGAACCTTTCGTTTCTTGCCAACAGGTTGACCAAGAAACGGATCCATAGGGTGAGTAGGCAACGAGACGAAGTCGGCCGCAGGGCAACTCCTTTGTGGTCGTCGGGGAATGGTCCATACGATATCGGGACGTCGGGGCCGGGACATCGTCTCGAATCCACTTGCCCCTCACGTATCGCATCAGCACATCCTTGGACATCTCCACGATCGTGAGTCCAACGGCCACATTCGATGTAGACGACCGTCGGTCTGCTTGGCATCCAGAGGCGACTGGACCAAAAATCTCCACGTCTTTTCGGTGGCGTCTCACGCTCATCGATGTAGTTTCGCCGCAGCCGCTCGCATTGCGGGGCAATTACGACATAATGTCCGGCGGATTCCAAGGCGTTGAACAATTGATTGGCAAAACTCAGCAACCTATCTAATCCCGTCATCGAAGCATGGACGTCGACCACAAGCCCCTTTTGCGGTTTGAGATACTCTCCCTCGTCCACTGTTTGGTCTCTTGAGAATTGCATCCTTGCGCCGATAATCAGTCCGTGGATTTCACTGACGCGCCGCTTGGGTTTTACGCTATCAGGGAGCTCTACCGTCAGCGGAATGCTACGGACATAAGGTTCATTATCCCTCAACCAAAAGGCCGGAATGCCGGGGTTGGACTCTGGCAATGGTGTCGGCTTGGGAGCCTTACCCACGGCTAACTTTGCCCAGTAGCCGCGATTAGGCCGAGGCACGCGCAATTCCGAGCAAACCCGCGCCATGTAGCTTCCGGAAACCTCAAACCGCTCGGCCACCTTTGTCATCGGTTGTGACCAAACCAGCTCATACAGCTCTTCTCGAGTGATCATCTGTATTTTTTACCCACCAAGTGCTTGTCGGGCGCATGATGCCCCAATTCCATATTGATACCCAACTGGATGGCTCAGCCAAGAAGAATTGCCAGCATCTCGGATGCTTCGACAGGTAGAGATCAGCAATCACATAATTGCCGCCGGACCGCGCGCGAGAGAAATTATAGACGCGGATAGGGTCCCATACCCCCTCCAGGGGGTCACCCGAAAGAGGGGGGGTGCCGGGTCTACGGCTAATTGCCTCCACCCGTATCGGGAGCGCCAGATTCTGTCGCATCGTTCAGGAGAATCAACATCTCCAGCATTTGCAGCCAGGGATTTTCCGGGAAGCCGTGCGAACCTTGCTCCTCGATAGGGTCAGGCATTCTGACGTTGGGCAGGCGGATGGTGCACCTGAGCCTCGTGTTTTCGGGGATCAGGCCGTGATTCACATGCAGCCGCCGCCGATACCAGGGCTCACCAAAAACCGTCGCAATCCCGGCGGGAATTTCAAATCCGTCACGGTTGCTGTCGATGGATGTCAGCTCCCATCGTTCGATCGTGCCGTCCTTCATTCTCAGCTCGAGCGCCCAGGATTCATCCCCCGAATAGTAGACGGTAATCGGCCGCCAGTGCTCGTCACCGTCAATGGTCCAGCTCAGACTGCTATCATGCACCTCCACCAGGTGGTTGATCGGCCGGTTTGCCGCATCGCGAACATCCAGCGCAACGGACTTGCGCTGGGGGAAGGGCACGACCCGCACAATGATCGGATCATCGGCCGTGGTGCCCGGCGGTGCATCCAGATGAAGATATGCATCGATCAAGCGACCCCGGCTGGCCGAATGGAACTCGTGTTCGAGTGAGCTGACAAGGACAGTATCCTCTTGCCGGAATTCCAGCTCAATCAGCCCGGTGATATCTGTCACTTTGACCCGCCCGCCCCTCTGGCTGATGCTCAGTTGAACTTCGGGGACCGGTTCCCCCGTACGCGCGTCGACCGCCTTGAGGTGCAGTGGATAGACCGGACGCGGATCGGGCGGATGAACCACGACTGGAACCTGCACCGTCAATCGACCCGGCTGGTCGGCCAATGGCATGGTGTAAACCCCGCGCGCCACTTCGCGACCGTCCAAGATCCAAACCGGTTCACCCGCGACCTGATTACCAACGTATGGCTGGCTGCCAAGCTCGAGCGGAACCCCGCGCGGCACGATCACCCGGTGCAGGATCGGCTCACCGGCGGGCCATTCCGTCTGCGCCAGACTGACATATTCCCGCGGAGCACCGCCACCCCTGAGGATGATTTGTGGCCCCACCGATTCGTAAACCGGGGGACCGGCGGGCGGCGTTGGTGAGAACCGCCACGGACGCCCGGCCGCTTTGACCGCCAACTCGACCTTGACCTCGCAGCCAGTGAGGTTGGCCAGCGGTGCGTACGGGGGGGCCGGCCCGACCGGCACCAACTGCACATCGACCTCGAGCGGAGGGGACAGGGTCACCACCGGCGCGGCCAGCTGCGCGGGGTCGTAGTCAATTTCTGTGTAAAGGCGCACGTAACCGCGATGACGATAATGGACATGCAGTTGGCGGCCCTCCCGACGCTCGATCTCTGCCTGCGGCAGAAAGCCCTGCCACCGCCCAAGCGCATCGGTTCGGGTCGTGGGGATATGTGAACTGAAGGCAACGACCTCAACATCCGCCACCGGTTCGCCCAGATGATTGAGGACCAGTCCATTCACCGCCACCCCCTCGAGGTCGAGCCGGAGACGAGTCAGGACGACCTCCTTCGTTTCGCCGTCGCCGACTTCGACCTGGGTCGTGACGTGGCCCAGTCCGTTGCCCTCGCGTATCTCGATGTTGTAGCGCCCGGGCGGCAGGGGTCGTGTCTCAAAACGCCCCTCGTCATTGGCGAAGACACCTCTGTCATCCGGTACCTTGAGAGAACCGAACTGGCCCCTTGGCAAATCGGGCTCTACTTTAACTTCGCATTTGAGCGACAGGTCTCCCGCCGGCGGCTCAACCTCCACCCGCCCGATGATGCGGGCCGAGCGCGGCATCAGCGTGATATCAAAGACCTGGCTCGGGTGTTGTTTGGGGTCGCGCACCAGAACCTCGGACCAGCCGATAGCATCGTCGGTGGTGACCATAAATCGCTGCCAGCCGGCACGCATCGTGTAAAGGCGCAACACTCCATCCTGTAAGACATCGGGGTTGTTGCGCATATTGCCGCTCGCGTTTCGCCGGGAGAAACTCAGATCGTACGTTTCGTTTAGCGGGCGCCCATCTTCATGCCGCATGCGCAAGCTGATCCAGGGGGGGAGCGTCAGTCGGATTGGCTCGAGGACAGCCGGGACAGTTTCCGCCAAACTGTCGAAGGTCGGCAGTTTCACCTCCCGCACGGTCTCGTCCGCTGGAAGGTCATTGGATAAAAGTTTCACTCGCAGATTGTAATCGACACCCGCCCAGACTGGGCCGAACAACAACACGCCATCGTCATCCAGGAACATGTGTTGTTCCCATGGATGCTTGCGACTGCTTATGGTAACTCTGCCGGGCAGCGGGTTATCGAATTGATCCACCAGCCGGGCGGCCAGCCATACCAGGTCATCGCCCACGACATAATTGAACTCGTCCAGCTCGGGAGAAAAGGGTGCGCTGACGTGCAGCGGGATCTCGTCTGACTGGAGCATCAGGCGAAACGGTCGGTCAAACGGATCGTAAGAAACCAGATCAAGAACGAAGCGGCCTGCTTCATCGGTGGTGGTCACTGCCCGTGCCCGGGTCATGACCCTGAAATCGGGACGAAAGACAGGTGAGACCCGAGCCCCGGCCAGCGGTCGGCCGCCGGCGCTGACGCGGCCAGTGATGACCTTGGCATACGCCGGCGGTTCCCTCGGCGGAGGCTCGCGATGCTGCGCAAGGGCCGATGCCCAGCACAGATGCAGCCCAATGATGATGATCCCCAGAATGCCCGCACGCGCCATGACCCGCCCCCCGAAAAAATATCTAAGTTATCCGTAAATCCCTCCTTGTCGGAGATGCTCTACTTCGCGAACTGGAATGTCAAGAACCGGGTAACGCATGAACAGGTCAATCTTGAATACGCCGGGTCCCATACCCCCTTAAGGGGTCGCGCGAAAGCGGGGGGCAGGTGGCGCCTTTGGCTCGAGCCTGGCATTAAACTATAGGCGCGGGTCGACGGGTTCGCTCTCCAGCGCGAGGACGGCGAAGACGCATTCGTGGACGCGGCGCAGCGGCTCGCCGGCGATGAAGCGCTCGAGCGACTCGATGCCGAGGGCGAACTCGCGCAGCGCCAGCGAGCGTTTGCGGCCCAAGCCGCGCTGGCGCAGCCGCTCCAGGTTCGCCGGCAGCGTATATTCGGGGCCGTAGATGATGCGCAGGTATTCCGGGCCGCGACACTTGATCGCCGGTTGGACCAGACCGCGTCGCCCGCGCGCGATGAACGAGAGCGGCTTGACGACCATCCCCTCGCCGCCGCGGCCGGTCAGTTTCTCCCACCATGCGACGGCGTCGGCGACGGCCGCCTCGTCGGCCAGCTCGACGACCCGGTGCGCTGTCGTGAAGAGCAGCCCCTCATCGGCGCGGCAGAACTCGCCGAGGGTTTCCATGTGCCAGAGGTGGTCCTTGTCGGCGTGGACAACCCCCTCGCTCGCCAGCAGGTGGAAGGGCGCCAGGCGCAGGTCGTCGAGCGACTCGACCGGCCAGCAGTAGCGGCGCCAGGCGGCGTCGTAGAGGCCGGCGCAACGGGCGCGTTCGATCAAGCTCGTCTGCATCTCGCCCAGATCCAGCCCGCGAGCGGCGGCCGCCTCAACCGCCGCCCCTGCCGCCGCCGTCCCCATGCGCGCCGCCGCGCCGACCGGCGCATATTGCGTGCGCAGCAGGTCCTGCGCCTTGGCCGACCAAGGCATCAGCTCGCAATCGAGACAGAACCAGTCGCTCTCGTAGCGCTCCCAGCCGCCGGCGGTGCTGATCGCCGCTCGCACACGATCAAGCAGAGCCCGCTCGGTCGCATCATCATTGAAGAATCGCCGGCCAGTGCGTGTGTAGATCACCCCCGCAGTGCCATCGCGCACACCGAATCGCCGCGCCGCCGCCGCCTCGTCGCGCGCCAGCACCACCACCGCGCGCGAGCCCATGTGCTTTTCCTCGCAGATGACCCGCTCCACCCCGCGCTGGCGAAAGTATGCGAAGGCCTCAGCGGGATGCTCGAGCAGACCCTCGCGCGCCGAGGTCTCCGTCGGCGCCATCGTCGGCGGCAGGTAGATCAGCCAGCGAGGATCGACGGCGAAACGGCTCATCACCTCGAGCGCGGCGGTCGCGTTCTCGGCGTTGATCGTGATCATTCCCTCCAGCCGCGTCGTGACCAGTCGCTTGCCGATGACGTCCTCGAGGTCGAGCAGGTCGTCGTGCTGTTGCTGCGGCGTCAGGCCGCTGGGGCGCACGGGCTCGAGCGGCCGCACCGGTTCGCACCAGACACACTGCGCCGGCACGCTGACCAGTTCCTTCTCGGGCCAGCGCAGCGCCGTCAGCCTGCCGCCGAAGACGCAGCCGGTGTCGATGTTGATCGTGCGGTTGAGCCAGTGCGCGTCGGGCACAGGCGTGTGGCCATAGACCACCGTCGCGGCACCGCGATACTCGGCCGCCCAGTTGACCCGCTCGGGCAGGCCGAACTCATCGACCTCGCCCGTGGTCTCGCCATAGAGGGCGAACTCGCGAACTCTGCCGGAGCCGCGCCCCTGCATCTCTTCCTTCATGCCCGCATGCGCGACCACCAGCCGGCCGCCGTCGAGCACGTAGTGGCTCACGAGCGAGTCGATGTAGTCGGCGACGCGCGTGCGGAACTCGGTCGGCTCGGCGGCAAGTTGCTCAGCCGACTGCGCCATCCCATGCTTCAGCGGCACGTCGCGCCCGCGCAGCATCCGCATCAGCTTGATGTCGTGGTTGCCCGGCACGACCAGCGCATGGCCCGCCTCGGCCATCGCCATCACGAGCCGCAGCACCTGCGGGATCTTTGGCCCGCGATCGACAAGGTCGCCAAGAAAGACGGCCCTGCGCCCCGGCGGCGGCGTCACCCGCACGCGCGGCTCCCCGTCATCGGTCGCATTTTCCTCGACGGCATACCCCAGCTCGCCCAGCAGCCCGGCCAGTTCGTCATAGCAGCCGTGCACGTCACCGATGATATCGAACGGTCCTTGCTCCCCGCGCCGGTCGCACCAGAGCGGCTGGCGCTCGATCCGCGCCGCCTCGATCTCCTCGACCGACTCCAGATGATAAATGTGGCGGAAGCCTTCCTTCTTGAGATTGCGCCGGCCGCGTCGCAGCGAGCGGATATGAGACACAACCACATGCGGTCCAAAATTACGATCGGCCCGCTCGCGGTTGCGCTCCTGGCAAACCTTTTCGGGCAGGTCGAGCACGATCGCCACCGGCAGGCAGTGGAACCGGCGCGCCAGCTCGACGAATGGCTTTCGGTCCTCGGGCTTGACGTTGGTTGCGTCGACGACCGTCAGCCGCCCCGCCGCCAGCCGCTTCTCGGCAATATAGTTGAGCACATCGAACGCCGGCCGCGTTGCTTCCATGTTGTTCTCGTCGTCGCTGACCAACGCGCGACAGTAGTCCGACGACAGGATCTCGGTCGGCAGGAAATGCCGCCGCGCAAAGGTCGACTTGCCCGACCCCGACGCGCCGATCAACACCACCAGCGAGAGATTGGGGATCGTCAGCTTCATGAGCGCGTGAACACCCCCATCACAGGTCAATCAACTCCGGCTTTGCCTCGGCCGCTTGCGGCAAGATCATGTTCGGGTCAGGCGTCGTCACGGCTTCACGTTTCCGATCCGCTTGCGCATAAAATATCCCTGAATTCTATTTCCTGAGCTGAGCACCCGATCTTCGGGACCACAATTTTCACATCCCTGCCGCTCATAAAAGTCTTTTCCCGTGATCGTGGAATGGAATGTGAATTCGGTCAGGCCCCTTGCCTCAGCCTCTCGGATCACAGCGTTGAACAATGCTTTTCCGAATCCCTGTCCTACATAATTGGAGGCAACATACAGCGCGCGAAGGTCATTCTCATCGGGATTAAATTTGCTGAAACCAACAATGGATCCATCGGCGATGGCAACCATCGTGATCATCATTCCATCCACGATCTGCTTCCGATTTCGATCGATATCCTCTTGTGTCACTGGGCCGGCCCATTCATCAATAACTGCCTTGGCGTAAAAAGATGCTGCGATTCTATGGATGGAATCTCGATGCACTGCAAGAATTGATTCCACATCCTCGACTCGCGCATGACGAATTTGAATGGTAGGCGGCATGCTCATGTTGGGATCAGGCGTCGTCACGGCTGGAACACCCCCATCTGCGTGGGCGGGCCGAGCTGCTCGTCGACCGGGCCGACCGGCTTAAACTCGACGCTGTAACCGAAGCGCCCGGCGACGGCACGGGCCCAAGCTTCAAACTCGGTGCGGGTCCATTCGAAACGGTGGTCGCGGTGGCGCAGTTGGCCGGCGGGCAAGTTCTCGAAGCGGGCGTTGTATTCGATGTTGGGCGTGGTCAGGATCACCCGCCCCGGCCGCGCGAACTCAAACACGACGCGCTCGAATGCCGCGAGCCGCGGCGGGTCGAGGTGCTCGATGACCTCGATGATCGTTGCCACGTCGAAGCCCTCCAGCCGCCGGTCGCGATACATCAGCGAGCCGTGAATCAGCTCGATCTGCCGCCGCTTGGCCTCGGGCAGCCGCTCCAGCTTGAGCCGCTCCCCGGCCCGCTCGAGCGCCGCGACCGATACGTCCAGCCCGACGATCCGCTCGATCGTGCGCTCGCCAAGCAGTTGCCGCAGCAGTTGGCCCTCGCCGCAGCCAAGGTCAATCACGCTGGCGGCACCGGCGGCGCGCACCTCGTCTATCACCGCCGCCAGCCGCTGCTCATTGAGCGCGATCGTCCGCTCGACCGCCTGCTCCTCCTGCTCGCGCTCGCTTTCGGCCTCGTCGGCGTCGGCTTCCTCTTCGCTGGTCAGCCGTGCCAGCGCCTCGTTGATGAGCCGCCGCTGGCGCTTGAGGTAGCGGCTGACGATCGCCTCGCGCATCGGGTGGGTCGTCAGCCAGCCCTCGCCGTGGCGCAGCAGCTTCTCGATCTCATCGCGGCTGACCCAGTAGTGCTTGTCGTTGTCAAGCACCGGGATGAGCACGTAAAGGTGCGAGAGCAGCGCCCGCAGCGGCAGCCGCCCGCGCAGCGTCAACGCCAGGTAGGGATGGCGGTCCCACTCGGCCAACCCGGCGGCACTCGCGCCATCCGGCTCCGCCTCGATCACGACCTCATAACCGAGCGGCTCGAACAGCCGGCGCAGGAAGTCCTCGCCGCCGCGCGCGGGCAGCACCGGCAGGCGCGCCTCGAGCGGCAGCGGGGCATCGACCAACTCCGGCCGCTCGCGGCTGTGGCCGTTGAGCGCCGACCCGAGCACCCGCGAGAGCGCGGCGCTCATCAGCGAGCTGGCGACGTAGGGGCGGTCGTTGACGTATTGCGCCAGTGAAAAGCCCTCCCCCGCCGGCCTGCGCCCGCGCACCAGCCCGACCGGGTCAACCTCGAGCAGCAGCGCCGCCGTGCAGCGCTCCTCGCTTGCCTCCGGGTAGAACACATCCGCCCGCCCAAACGCCAGCTCGACCGCCTGCACCCGCGCCGGGTTCTTGTGCAGCAGGTAACCCAGATCCGTCGCCGGCCGGTGGGTGGTGGTGATCGTCAGCAGCATGCGGCCTGAGCACATCCTCCCGCAGACAGTCCAAAACAAAGAACGAATCATACTGGCCAGTCCCGGTCACATCAAGACCCATCAGGCTGACCGCGCGCGCGAGAAATCATAGAAGCGGATAGGGTCCCATGCCACCCCCCAGGGGGTCGCGCGAATAGAGGGGGGTGGGGGGTATCAGTTGGCGGGCGCGGCGGAGCGGGACTTGCCGGGAGGAAGGCTGGAGAGGCCCGAGTCAATTTCCCAGCAAAGTGAGAATATTATAATGTGCAGAGATAATGCAATTTGGGGAGCCGGTTGCCAGCCCCCCTCCAGGCTTGGCGCGGTTTTTGCTTTCCTAGCATGCAATGCTGTTTTGGCTGCAGTTAAGTAGCTGGTGCCGGGGACGGGACTTGAACCCGTACGCCTTGCGGCGGGGGATTTTAAGTCCCCTGCGTCTGCCGATTCCGCCACCCCGGCCATCGAGCATGGGAGCCGAACCGGCCTCCATCGCTCCATCTTTCATCCCTCACGCCCCTCGGCGCAAGGGGTTGTATTCACCCGCTACTTGCCATGGTCGACTAATTGACGATCGTGCCGATCGGCTCGCCCATGACCGCGCGCATCACGTTGCCCGGGCGATCCAGGTTGAACACCAGAATCGGCAGATTGTTGTCGCGACACAGCGAGACCGCTGAGGTATCCATTACCCGCAGGTTGCGCGAGACCACGTCCTGAAACGACAGCCGCTCGTAAAGCTCGGCCGCCGGGTCTTTTTTGGGGTCGGCCGAGTAAACCCCATCGACGTTGGTGGCCTTCATCAGCACTTCGGCCCCAATCTCGTTGGCGCGCAAGGCAGCGGCGGTGTCGGTGGTGAAGAAAGGATTGCCGGTGCCGCAGGCGAAGATGACCACGCGCCCCTTTTCGAGATGACGTACGGCGCGCCGCCGGATGTAAGGCTCGGCGACTTCACGCATCTCGATCGCTGAAAGCACGCGGGTCTCGACTCCATTGCGCTCCAGGTGACCCTGCATCGTCAGGCAGTTGATCATCGTCGCGACCATGCCGATATAGTCGGCGGCGGCGCGGTTCATGTCCTTGACCTCGGCCCCGCGCACGATATTTCCAGCGCCGACCACGATGCCGATTTCAACCCCAAGGGCATGCAATTCGCGGATCTCACCAGCCAGACGGTCCATGATGGCCGGTTCGATGCCGAATTGGGAATCCCCCCGCAGGTATTCACCGCTGATCTTGAGCAGAATGCGGCGGTAGCGGGGCTTGGCGGAGCGGTCGGGGCTGTCCATGGGTCCTCCGAGGAGTATAAAATTCCAAGCAAGCAATCATCTTAACGACTCGGCGGGGTTAAGCAATCAAAAACCGGCATGATGGTGGCCACGTGGCCACGTCCATGCGGATTTTCTGGGGATGAGGGGGCGGACTTGCGTTAATTCGGAGTAAACCCAAGTACTGCAACCTTGAGCGGCCATCTTCAGCATCCAGATAAGGGTTGACATGATTTTAAATATCATCAATTCTTCTATCATTATAGTCCGGCGCGAAGGTCTTGGCCGGTGGGAGATCAACCGTTGACAACCAACAAGTTAATCGGCCCTTGGGACGCTTTGATCCAACAATATCGACTCGATGAGCCGGTGCTGGTGACCCGTCCCACCATGCCCAGTTTGTCGCGCTTTCAAGACCAGGTCGAGCAGATCTGGGATTCCCGCTGGCTGACCAACGCCGGCCCTTATCACCAGCGGCTGGAGGCCGAGCTGGCGCACTGGCTGGGGGTGGAGCATTTAAGTTTATTCTGCAACGGCACGATTGCCTTGCTGGTGGCGCTGCAAGCGCTGCGAATCAATGGCGGCGAGGTCATCACCACCCCGTTCACCTTCCCGGCCACGGCCCACATGCTCTGGTGGAACCGTATCCAGCCGGTGTTCTGCGATATCGAGCCGCAGACCGGCAACATCGACCCAGACCAGGTCGAGCGGCTGATCGGGCCTGAGACACGGGCTATTCTGCCGGTGCATGTGTATGGTAATCCCTGCCAGCTCGAGGCGTTGCAAACAATATGTGATCGCCATGGACTGATGCTGATTTATGATGCGGCCCATGCTTTCGGGGTGCGCTATCAGGGGCGCCCACTGGCTTCTTGGGGCGACCTCTCAATGTTAAGCTTCCACGCCACCAAGTTGTTTTCGACCATTGAAGGCGGGGCGATCGTTGCCAGCAGTGCCGAACAGAAACAGCGCATTGACCTGCTGAAGAACTTCGGCATTGCCGGCGAGGAATCCGTGATCGGTCCTGGTATCAACGGTAAAATGAATGAGCTGCAGGCAGCCTTCGGCCTGTTGGCGCTCGAACACATGGATGAGGAGTTGGCCGCGCGCCGGCGGTTGATGCAGGCTTACCGGAGGGGGCTTGCCGGCCTGCCGGGGGTGCGACTGATCGATCCGTCCGATACGCAGTTGGAATCCAATCACGCCTACATGCCCATATTGATCGACGCGGCCGAATATGGGATCAATCGCGACCAGCTCTTCGACTTGCTCAAGCAGTTCAATATTCATCCACGCAAATATTTCTTTCCATTATGCAGCCATTTCCCCTGCTATTCGGCGCTGCCCTCGGCCGCGCCCGAGCGGTTGCCGGTGGCCGAGCGCATGGCTCGCGAGGTGCTTTGCCTGCCCATCTTTGGCACGCTGGCCGAGCACACGGTGGCGACCATTTGCCAGGTGATGCACGAGATTCATGCCGCCGCCGGCATGGAAAGCCAGGTATCTGCTCGATGACTTGCCTCGCCGACCGACCCGAGTTCACTGTCATCATCACCTGCTACTATGAGGAAAAGAGCATCGAGGAATTTCATGGCCGGCTGACACGCGCGATGCAGTCGCTGGGCCGCTCCTTCGAAATCGTGATGGTCAACGACGGCAGCACCGACGGCACGATGGACAAACTTCGGCATATCTATGATTCCGACCCCCACGTTACGACAATCATTGACCTGTTTCGGAATTCGGGACAGGTATGCGCCATGAGTGCCGGTATTGCCCATGCCCGCGGCAAACATTTCATATTCATGGATAGCGACCTTCAACTCGACCCGGAGCAGGTGGAGCTGTTGATCACGCGTTTTGACCAAGGCTACGACATCGTCAGTGGATATCGTAAGGATCGAAAGGATCCTTGGTTTCGGGTTTTGCCGTCCCAACTGGCCAATATCATCATGCGCAAGGTCTCGGGCCATTCACTGGCCGACTTTGGCTGCACCTTCAAGATTTACAAAGGCGAGTTGGTTCGGGCCTTCGGCTTTGGTGCCACCAAATCATGGAAGACCGCCTATGTTTTTGCGATGGCGCGGGAGGTGTCGGAGATTCCAATCAGGCATCACCCACGCAAATATGGCAAATCAGGTTGGACCTTTAAAAAATTGTCGTCATTTCTCTTTGATCATATTGTAGGTCTTTCTCGGCGGCCATTCCAGATTCTCTCAATACTGTGTCTGGTGCTTTCAATTCTTTTTACCCTGCGGATCATGCTGGCTTGGATCGCTCCATTCTCGATCCTCTCCCAAGTAACCCCTGGCCTGTTACTTAATGTTATGATCATTCATATATTGATCATGCTTGCAGTTCTTGCCGGAATTGGTGAATATGTATTGCGGGCATACATCAATTCTGAACGAGATCCGATTTATGTTATCCGATCAATCCAACAAAAGCATAGCCCTGTGCTTATAGATGATGAAGTGATTCAATTATGAGCCAGCGGGAAAAAATATTTATATGGGGCGCTTCGGGACACGCACACGTTGTGACGGACATTCTCGAACTCACAGGTGCGCATGATATTGTTGGATATCTCGACGATACAGCACCGGAACGCAAGGGCAAACTTTTTCTGGGCGCCCCCATTCTTGGAGGTCGTGAAACATTCGCGGAATTAAAGGCCAGTGGGGCTTGCGCCTGTATGATTGGAATCGGACATTGTCGGGCAAGGATGCAACTGGCCCATGAGGTGCAGATGGCAGGGTTTCGGCTCATCCAAGCCATTCATCCCTCGGCCATCATCGCGCGGGATGTCAGGGTTGGATTGGGGACCACTATTTGTGCCGGCGCTGTAATCAATCCGGGAGTGTCCATTGGAGATAATGTTATCGTTAATACACGAGCCAGTATAGACCATCATTGCATGATCCATGATGGTGTTCATGTCTGCCCGGGTGTCACACTCGCGGGTCATGTGAATGTTGGGTCCGGCACTTGGATTGGGATTGGTTCAACTGTGATCGAGAAACGGTCGATTGGCGAAGACGTGCTGGTTGCTGCTGGTTCGGTGGTGATCCGAGATATTCCCTCCCTTACATCTGTGGGTGGCGTCCCGGCCCGTGCATTCAAACGTGCCTCTCCATCTTAAACAACCACATCCAGAAGTTAGGAAGTTCGATGTCCCGCCGACTCATCAAGCGTTCAATCGGCCCGCTGCTCGGTCTGGCGATTCTGACCTACTTGTTGTCCATTGTAGATTTCTCGCGGCTCGAAACCTCTTGGCGCTCAATCAACTATGGCCTGCTCGCCGCAGGCATCATCTTGAGTCAGGTGAGCATCTATATCCGTGCCATCCGTTGGCGATATCTGCTGCTGGCATGTCAGCCAATTCCGATGAGCAAACTGTATCCGGCGGTGATTGTCGGGATGGCCGCCAACTGGATCATTCCGTTCCGGATTGGTGAAATGGCGGGGGCCTTTTCACTCAGCCGCCTGACCAACATCCGCTTCACCACGTTGGCGGCTTCGGTGATTGCTGACCGATTGCTTGATGTGCTCTGGCTGGTGGGGGCGCTGGCTTTGGCCTTGCATTTCCTCTCGATCCCATCGATCCAACTGCCGGCCCGCCTACTGGGCCAGGAGGTGTCGATCGACAGTGAGTGGTTGGTTGGTGCCGCCCGCCTGCTCGGCATGCTCTTTTTGGCCATTGTTGCGTTGATGGGCCTGCTTTACTTCCGCCAAGGCCAGATTCTGAGGCTGGTTGACTCCACTCTGGGGAGGGTTGCACCGAAGCTGGCCATCAACATTGTCATCCCTACGCTGGGCAAGTTTGCCGACGGGCTACATGTGCTGCGCCGGGGCTATGACATGTTGATGTCGGTGCTGGTGACGCTGGTGCTTTGGGGGATGATGCTGGTGGGCGCCTATGTCTTGATTGCAAGCTTCCCTTTAGCCACGCCGCCATCCCTGACCCAGGCCTTCTTGGTACTCATCTGCGTCGCCGGCGGTTTAACGGCGCCTAATGCCCCGGGCTTTGTCGGCACCTTTCACCTGGCCATCGTGATCGGCCTGTTAATGGCCGACCCGACCACCGATATCGATCTAGCCATCAGCTTTGCAATCATTTATCACCTCACGCAGATTGTGCCGACAACGCTGCTGGGATTGTTTATGGCTTGGCGCCATGGACTTTCTTTGATGCCTGACTCCAGACGAACCGCCACTTTCATGCCGGATCTCCAGGATCGATGAGACCACTTGCAGGGCCGACGGCTGCCTTTCAGATAAGAAGAAAAGTGGCGGAACTTTTAGTTCCGCCACCGCTGGCAGGATGAGTCATGAATTACTGGAGCGTCACGAGCACCAGCACGAGACCCTGACCCTCGGGGAGCGAGGTCATCGCCTTGCCGAGGATGGCGCCGTGGGCATGGGTAAAGTCCAACACCTTCATGGCATGGCCTGGAGTCATGGAGGTGGTTAACAGGTCGCCGGGCTCAATAGCGCCGGCGGTGGCATCGACCCAGCAATAGACTCGGCCGGTGAGGGCGACAGGATATTTGCCATGAGCCATGGGATGATCGATTTGGCCCATCATCATGCCTGGGCGCAGACCTCCAGCGCCGCTGATGATGCCGGCGACTGTCCGATCATAAGCTTTGCCGCTGATGATCAACTCGCCCGGCCGCTCCGGATCAATGCAAACAACCATGCCGGGCTCGACCCTGCCTGTGGCTCCCGTGATTTGGAACTGCTCGGACAAGTCTGAGCCACCGCGAATATTGATCACATCCACCGCGGCCTCACCGGCCACATCAAGCTTGGTTGTGGGCGAGGCCGTTCCAATTCCGATGTTGCCCTGGGTATCGATGACCATATGCGCGCTGGAGAAGGCGTTGTTGGCGAATAACTTCAGAGGTGTTCCGATGCCGCCGCCAATCAGCATTGCGCTGCCAGTGCCGAACAACCCGCCCGCATTCGCGAGCAGACCCGGGGCACCAGAGCCATAGGCATTCACAGTAATCTGAGCTTGTGGATTGGAAACTTCAAAGCGGGTTGCCCCATTGCCCGGATCCGCTAATCCACGGGCTCTGAAAATACTTGTATAGCCTGTTCCCGCTGCCTCCACTGATAATTTTGCAGGCGGCGTTGAGGTGCCAATCCCAATGTTGCCATCTGTGGCAATGAAAAGGTGCCCAGCAGAGGAAAGATACTGATTGTTGGCGAAAAAGCTGACAGGGGTATTAATGCCACCACCGATGGCCAACCGGCTTCCGGTGGCGAACAATCCCGCCGCGCCAGCCAGACTGCCCGGCGCCGTGGAACCGTAGGCGTTAAAAAAGAAGCCTGAAACCGGATTGCTCAATCCGAACCGGGTTGCGCCGTTTCCCGGATCATTAAGACCCAACAGTGTATAAACTGAAGTGTAACCGGTCGAGGTCACGGTTTGCGTAAGCTTCCCGTTAACCTGCACATCCGGATCACCAATGATCTGCAAAGCCTGGGCGGTAGGGCTGGCAAGCGCCAGCAGCAGCAGAGAGATCCATTTGGTCTTCATTCGTCAGGCCTCCAATTATTTTTCTATCACTCAATCATACTAGACGTGCATTTACATCGTGTCATCACAAAATTTTTCACAGGCGAAATCGAGGCTGGACGGCGGACGTTTCCGGCATGCAAGGTTGACATTTGAACGCGAAGTCTGAACAATTTTGTCGGTGCGAAATGGATCTGGGTATGATCGACACGCAATGGTGATGATCGGCGTGGTAACCAAGACAGGGTGGATCGATCCTGAAACTCGAACATGAATTCATCGTAACTTACGGCATGATGCTGATCGCCACTTTAATTGCTGGGGCGGCCGTCATGCTGTTGGGCCGTGCGCTGGCGACACAACCAGGCAGGCGGCGCTGGGTCAATCTGATCATCCATGGATCGGTCCTGCTGATGCTGGGGGTGCCGATGCTGGTACGGTTGGCACAGACTCAGATCTGGATTTCGCAACTGACCCACCCGCAACACTTCGCCACCCAGGTGCTGCCGATGCTGCCGATCCTCCTGGGGATGCTGGCGTTTTTCGCAGCGGGAGGGTGGCTGCTGGCGCGGCGGCCACTGGGGCGCAAGACCTTTCTGCTGGGTGTGTTCGTGCCTGTCTTTCTGTTGGTGCGGGTTCTGTTTCTGGTGATGTTTGACCAGCAGCGGTTCAGCGATTTCGACAACATGTGGGTGCTGGTATCGCGGGTGGCGCAGGAAGGCAGCTTACTCCTGCCCCACGATTTTGTGGATCCGCCGGCGCTGCGGCTGCTTTACCTGCGGCGAATTTTACCGGTCTGGTCGCCGCTGGCGCTGGTGTTTGGAGACACGTCTTTAATCTACAAAATACCCAACTTGGTCTTTCTGTTGGCCGCCGGGATCTCCGCCTTCATTCTGGCAGACCGTTATTTCGGCCGACAAGCCGCCCAACTGACGGGCTGGATTCTGATCTTCATCCCCGAGCTGACCTTCAGTGTCGGCGTGCCCAGCCATGATCTGCTGGGAGTCTCCTTCCTGGTGATTTTCTTGTATTTTTACGACCAAGTTTTGGCGCATTGGCAAAAGGGAAGGCTGGCGCGAGCTGCAGGGTGGGGCGTGGGGGCCGGACTGCTCTGGCTGCTGGTGGACCTGCAACGTGACTATGGCATCTTCATCTTGGTGGGGGTGTTGCTGTTCGTGATGGCGACGCTACTGCGGCATCTGATCGTCGCGTGGCGCGTACGACGCTGGGCAATCACCAGTTGGGCGCTGGTGGGACTGATCTTTTGGCTGTTGGTCCCTCTGGGCACCTTTAAGCTGGGAGGCGAGTTGGGCAAGGCCGCCGGGCTATTCCAGACGCGCGACCAGTCTCCTTTTTGGACTTATATCTTTACAACCATCGACAATGAGGGTGGCGGCTATGACGCGGCCATGGTGGTTCAAGACCGGCTGACGATGGCCGAGGCCACGATGGAGCCTCCGGCCGGCCGGGCTTATTGGGACCAGTTCTACCGTGACGCCATTTTGTCGGAATACTACCACAACAATCTGCGTTACCTGCCGCAATGGATCCGGCGGAGTGAACGGTTTCTGCACCTTGGGGACCCCTATTTCTACCTGACGCGGCCAACTGAGCAGTCGCGCATCCAACTGGGCAGCCGCCTCCATCGGGTGATGTTGAGCATCAATTTCTGGTTCACGCCGGTTTTTTTACTGCTGGCACTGGCCGGGTTGACGCGCATGGTGGGGATGTCACGCTGGCGTTGGCGCGCTTATCCGCCGCTGATCGTGCTGGCAGCATTCATCTTCATCGTGCTATTGATCGCCGAGGTGCAGCCACGATATGCCTATCCACTCTGGCTGATCTTGCCCATCTACCTGGGTGCACCGCTGGCGAGATGGCTCGGCGGGAGCAACTTGTCCAGATTTAACCGCATGGGCTTGGGGTGGGGTTTTTGTCTAACGATCTTTTTAATGGGATCGTTCTTTCTCGCGGCAATGGCTCTTTTTTCCGGTGCACCTGGTAAAATGATCAGTCAGCGGGAATGGGTGGTCGAGAGTTCCCCGGCGGATGATCCCCAGCAGCGGGCTCACGCGCGGCCTTATTCACATAATTTGATCCGACTGCTGGTTGGGCTGCCCCGCCAGCACCAACCGGCGGATTGGACGCGCGCATGGGGGAATTTCAAGATTGGCCCAGCCGGAAGCCTCGGCCGATTGACCGCAATGCTGCATATCCCTGGTTATCAGGTGGATGGGGTGGAGGAACTGCTCGTCAGGCTCTTTGTGAATGGCCATGAGGTTCGGCGCTTTTTCGGCAATGAATTGGCCCATCCCAAATTTGTTACTGTTACAGATATCGAAGCCAATGCGGAGGGCGAGGCTCAGCTGGCGCTGGAGGTCCGCGCTCTAGGAAGCTATAGCGGGCCGAATTGGCAGCAACAGGCAACAGTTTCGATGAGCCATATTCAACTGAAGGCTGAACCGATCATTCCAACTGGCCCGAAACCTTGAGCATGTAAAGCCGCCAGCGCCGCGTGCTGTCCAATCGGTCAGGTTGCGGTTTTCACCCGATCCCACAGGAGTGGATCGCCGCGATCAGGTTGTCGGGGAGGCCTTCCTTCGAAAGGTAATCCGTCGCGCCGGCATCCCGCATTCGGTTCACGATGCCGACATCCTTGTGCATCGACAAGCCAATGACTCTGGTCCCGGCGTTGCGCTCCAGAATGGCGCGGGTCACGGCGATTCCGCTCATGCCGCCCAGGTTGACGTCGATCACGACCACATCCGGTTGCACCTGCCCGGCCAGTTCGATCGCGTGCGGGCCATCGGCCGCCTTGCCGACGACGATGATACCGGCTTCAGCCTGCAGCATCTCGGCCAGCAATTCGCGCATGCCGTTGTGATCATCGACAATCAGAACGCGGCACGGGACTTCCATGGTCAAATTCCTCATGTTTGTTTGCTCGGTTTTTTCCACCGGGCCATGATCCCGAGCACCCCTTCATGATAGCCAAACACCTGTATTTAAACAAGTTGCGAGAATGTCAGGCCAGATCTTCAAGTCGATATCATGGCGGGTCGAAGACCCGACCTGCCTCCTCAACATGCCCCCCTGGCGGCCGGATCAACAGTTGACCGGATCGTGGGTCAACATTATCATCGGCCCGTGATTCATGATCCTCCGCCACATGACATCAACTGGAGCCGTGCCGGCCGCGCCGCCGCCATCGGCTTATTGCTGCTGCCTCTGGTGCTGATGGCCAAACCGCTGCTGCGCGGGGGGGTCCCGTTTTTCATGGATCCGCTGATGTATTTCCTGCCGCTGCGCGCCCATGCCGCAGCCCTGCTGCACGATGGCCAACTGCCGCTGTGGAATCGCTGCCTGATGGGCGGCATGCCGCTGTTCGAGAACCCCCAGGCGGCCCTCGCCTACCCCCTGAACTGGCCGTTTCTCGCCTGGCCGTCGGGTTTCTGGTTTCTCTTTCCGCAGCTCTTCCAGCTTGGGCTTTACACGGCGCTGACGGCTTGGGCGCTCCGCCGGATCGGCGCGCGGCGCGGGGCGGCGCTGTTTGGAGGGGCGCTTGCGCTGGCCGGCGCCTACGGCTGGAGCCGGCTCCAATACGGCAATTTCATGAACGTGCTGCCATGGTGGCCGCTCTGGCTGGGCGCGGCGCATGCCTATGTGGTCTCCCGGCGGGCGCGCTGGCTGGCGGCCGGCGCGCTCGCCGCCGCGCTGATGATCCTGGCCGGGGCGCACCAGCTCGCCTTCTACGGATTCTCGGTCCTCGGGCTCTATGGCCTCGTGCAGGCAGCCTTGGATCGCACCTCGCGGGGAGTTTGGCTGAGCTTCTTGTTGATCACCTACACGCTGGGCCTGCTGATTGGTGCGCCCGGCTGGCTGCCACAGGTGGGCTTCATCGCCGAGACCAGCCGCCCGGCCGGGATGGCGGCCGAGGCGGTGCTGGCTGGCGCGATCGGCTCGGTGGGCGAACTGGCGCGTGCATTGGCCGGAGACTGGGGATTGCTGCTGCCCGGCCGCGACGGTTGGGCCGACGCCGAATCCGCCGCCGCCCTCGGCCCGATCGCCCTCATCTTCGCATTGTTCTTCATTCCGCCGCGCGGACCGCTTCGCCGAGCATGGCTTGCCTGCTGGCTCGCCGCCGCCCTTGCGATCCTGCTTTCGCTGCGGCCGGTCATGACGTTGCTGCTGGAGTGGATCCCCGCCACCGGCATCTTCCACGGCCCCCGCCGCTGGCTGGGTGTGGCCCAGTGGATGATCCTGCTGGCCGCGGCGCTGGGCGCCTGTTCGCTCATGAACCTGGGCTGGCGCAAAGTGTCCGTCGCCGCGATGGCGCTGGCCGTGACTAGCCTCGGGCTTTACACCTGGCGCACCGTCGAGCTCACCACCATCCCCGCCGGGCCAATCCTGCGCCCAACCCAGCCGCCGCTGCTGGCCCGGGCAGGGCTCGAGCCCGGCCAGCGGTTCTTCACAATCGATTACAAGCGAGACTTCAGTTATGACTTCCGCCGCCCCGACCTGCTCGACTGGATGCTGCCCAACCTGGGGATGATCTACGGCTTCGAGGACCTGGGCGGATACGAGCCGGCGCAATCGGCCGCCTGGCGCAAATACATGGACGAGCTCCATGCAACCGAGCCCGGCCGCCGGCTTTGGCCGCACCATTTCGCCCTCATTCAGGCGCCCCACCGCCAACAGCTGCTCGACGAGGGTTCGGTCCACGCCGCCATCATGCCGCGCTGGGGCGTGCCGCAGTATTTCAGCCCCGCCGGGCCGGGCGTCTGGATTGCGCCGGCTCCCACACACGCCGATCGGCTGCTTAGCATCTCAACCGCCGCCGCTTCGACTGGAATCCGCCTAGAGGCCATCCGCGGCGACCGGATCATCGAGGTCGCCCAAGCCGATGCCGTACAGCTTGGCCCCATGGCCGATCTGCTGGCCCCTCCCGAGCGCTGGCCCGGCATCCCGCGTTTGCCTTCCCCTGGTGCGGGCCGGCTGCTGGCCGCACAGATTCAACCCCCGCCCACCACTGCCGACTTGTGGGCAATCCGGCTGCCGGATGGTGCGCAACTGGCCGACGGCTACATCTGGGGCGAGCGCCACTCCGCCCTTTGGGAGCCTGTAGCGGTTCGCGAAATAGCTGCACTCATGCGTTACCGCGGCGCCCCGGCCTGGGCCACCTTCCGCCACGGCGAGGGCCGCGTCCTTAGCCGCCTAATCCACGCCAACCGGATCGAAATCGAGGTTGAAATCACCTCCGCGCCCGCCGGCACCGCAGAATTGATCCTCCGCGAAGCTTACTGGCCCGGCTGGCGGGTGAGAGTCGATGGGCAGTTTGCCTCAATCCACCGGGAGGGGCCTTGGCGGGTCATTCGACTCGATCGCGGTCGCCAGCGCATATGGATGGATTACACGCCGAGGTGGCTGGACAGGTCCATCATCTTCAGCTTCTTCGGTTGCATCTTGCTGATCAAGATCTCCCTTATGCTGAGGAACCGACGGCGCACCCGCGCCGCTCACTAATCCTTCCCCGCAAACAACGCCTCCACAAACTGCCCGGCATCAAAGTCTCGCAAGTCCAGCGGCCCCTCGCCGATGCCGATCTTGAAGACCGGCAGACCGAACTGGTCCTTACAGCCGATCAGCACCCCGCCCTTGGCCGTGCCATCGAGCTTGGTCATGATGAGCCCGGTCAGCTCGCAGGCCTCGTGGAACAGGCGCACCTGGTTGATCGCGTTCTGGCCGGTGGTGGCGTCGAGCACCAGCACCGTCTCGTGGGGCGCCTCCGGGTAGTGGCGCTTGATGATGCGCACGATCTTGGTGAGCTGTTCCATCAGGTGGGTCTTGGTGTGCAGCCGGCCGGCGGTGTCGATCAGGATTACGTCTGGGGTCGGTCCGCGCCGCGCGCTCTCGAGCGCCTCGAAGACCACCGAGGCCGGATCGGCCCCCTCCTCCTGCGCCACGATCGCCGACCCCGTGCGCTTGGCCCAGATCGCCAGCTGCTGGGCGGCGGCGGCGCGGAAGGTATCGGCCGCCACCAGCATCGTCTTGCGCCCCTCCGCATGCAGTTCGCGCGCGATCTTGCCGATGGTCGTGGTCTTGCCGGTGCCGTTGACGCCCACCACCAGCACGATCGTCGGCTGTGCGGCGGCAAAATTGGCGGGGCGCTGGTTGGCCTCCAGGATCTCCGCGATTGACCGCTTGAACAAGGCCAGCACCCCCTCGGGTTCATTGACCTTCTCGCGCCGCGCCTGCTCGCGCATGCGATTGACGATCTTCTGCGCCGTTGCCACACCCACGTCGCTTTGAAGCAGGATATCCTCGACCTGCTCCAGCAGGTCCTCGTCCACCTTGGGGTGCAGGTTGATCGCCGAGCGCACCGACTCCACCAGCGTGTCGGTGGTACGGCCCAGTCGCTCACGCAGCCGTGCAAAGAAACTACGCGGCTCCTCGACAGCCGGCGCTTCCTCGACCACCGCCGCCTCGATCTCCACCGCCTCCACTTCGGGAGCGGCGGTCACTTCCTCTTCAACTTCCTCTTCAACTTCCGCCTCAGGCTCGGCCTCAACTTCAGGCTCGACCTCCACCTCGGGGGCGGTGGCGACGGCGACGGCGTCGCCGGTATCGCGCTCCAGCACTAGATCCTCGTCGCGCCCCTCGCCCAGCCGCATCGTCTCCGGCCCCGTCGGCATCGACCACGGCTGGCTCGGTGCCAAAGCCACCGGCTCGCTGTAACGCGTCTCAAAGGCGGTCGAGGTTGCCGGCGCGATCCGCGGCCGCACCTCGACGTTCGGATACCCGCGCGGCGGGGCCTCCTCCTTCTCTGCGTATTGCGGCGACCACACTACGTCGGCCCCGATGGCGGTGGTCGAGCTCAACGGCATCTTGAGCGGCGTAAATTCCGCATTTGGCTTTTCACCGGGCAGCGGAAAGGTATCGCCATTTCCCGTTGCCGCCTCACCGGAGGGAGCCACGCCCGTCTGCGTCTCGAATTGCTCAACCGGCCGTTTCTTGCGGAACCACCTCAGCATAGGACCTATCTCCACATTCAGTTTTTCAATCTCTTATGATAGCAACCACAGACAGAGAAACCAATTCTTGTACCAGCCGCTATCCCGCACATGCCGGAGGCCCGGCGGACCGTCGATCTTGCCTTTACCAACCTGTTCTGTCAATCTGGACTGCTGGCCGCGCCCGCGGTCGCCTCTCCCGGCGCGGCTTCGCCCGCCCAAGGATTTTTATGCGCCACGAATGGCTTATCCTCTACCTGCTGGTCTTCCTGGCCGCGCTGGGGCTCTCGGCGGTGCTTTGCGCCGTCGCGCGCGCACTGGCGCCCCGCTGGGGGCTGCTCGATCATCCTGCCGGCCGCAAGGCCCATCTGCGCCCGATCGCGTTGACCGGCGGCTGGGGCATCTACGCCACCTTCGGGTTGCTGGTGGCCGGCGGCACCTTGGCCGCCCTCCCGCTGGCCCGAGTCGCGGGTGAGGCCATTTCTCCGTATCTGGCCAACATTCCCGGCGTCGCCGAACGCATCCTCGCCGTCCTCGCCGGCGCCACGATCATTTTTATCATGGGCGCCGTCGATGACCTGCGCCCGCTCGGCCCGCGCCGCAAACTGGCCATCCAGTTTCTCGCGACCCTGCCACTTTTGGCTGCCGACATCGCCATCAGCGGCTTCCTGCCCGTGCCTCTGGGTTGGGTGCTGACCGTCTTCTGGATCATGCTGCTGACCAATTCCTTCAACCTGCTCGACAATATGGATGGCCTCTCGGCCTCGGTGGCGCTGGTGGCCTGCCTGGTGATGTCGCTGGCAGCGGTCGCCGCCGGTCAATACTGGATGCCAGCCCTGTTCCTCTGCTACGCCGGCACGCTCGGCGGCTTCCTCATCTTCAACTTCCACCCCGCCTCGATGTTCATGGGCGACTCGGGCAGCCTGACGACCGGCTACCTGATGGGCGTCTTTTCGATCCTCATCACCTATTACCAACCGGGCGTGCCGACGGCGCTGCCGATTCTTGTCCCGCTGGCGATCATGGGTGTGCCGCTCTTCGATACGCTTTCCGTCATCTTCATCCGCTGGCGCGCGGGCAAGCCGATCATGGTGGGCGATCGCAACCACTTCTCACATCGATTGCTGGCGATGGGCTTGAGCGTGCGTCAGACGGCCATCACGATCGCCCTGCTGACCGGCGCCACCGGTCTGCTCGCCCTGCCCCTGCGCGCCCTCGAATGGGAGTGGGCGCTGCTGCACATGTCGGGGCTCATCCTGCTTTTTACAGTCATCGTCATGCTCGAACTGGCCGGCCGCCGCCGCGCCGGCCAATCGCCCCCCCACACGATGCCCCCTAGGATTTAATGTTGCCATGCAACTGATCCACGCCATCGACCAGCTCGACGAAGCCTGCCGCCCCGGTGTCAGCCTCTCTATTGGCATGTTTGATGGCGTCCACCGCGGCCACCAGATGCTGATCGGGCGGGTGCTCGAGCAGGCCGAGCAACTGGGAACGCGCTCGATGACGCTGACCTTCTGTAACCATCCCCTCAGCGTGCTGGCCCCGCCCTTCGCGCCGAGCCTGCTCAGCTCGCCCGAGGAAAAATCCGCTCTTCTCGCCGGGCTTGGCCTGAACCTCTGCCTGCTGCTGGAGTTCACCCCGGAGTTTGCCGCGATCGAGGCCGAGGCTTTTATCGAGGAAATCCTCATCCGCCGCTGCCGCGTGCGCTTCCTTTCCTGTGGCGAGGACTTTCGCTTTGGCGCCCGCGGAAAGGGGGATATCGGCATGCTCGCCCGCTACGCCGCCCGCGAAGCCTTCGCGCTCGAGGTTCATGGCTCGCTCCTCGAGGACGGCTCACCCATCCGCTCCACCCGCATCCGCCAATTCCTGATGGATGGCAAGCTCGAAGCCGCCAATAAGATGCTCGGTCATCCTTATCAGCTTAGCGGAGTGGTTGCCCAGGGCGACCGCCGCGGCCGCACCATTGGCTTTCCGACAGCGAACCTCGTCCCGCCCGGCGAGCGCCTCGTTCCCGGCGATGGCGTCTATGCCGCCCACGCCGAGATCGACGACCGCCACTACGGCGCCATGGTCAACATCGGCGTGCGCCCGACCTTTGCCGGCGATCGGCGCACTATCGAGGCGCATCTTTTTGATTTTGATGGCGATCTTTATGGGGTTCAGTTGCGGCTGGCGTTCGTCAACAAGGTTCGCGAGGAACAGCGCTTCGATTCGGTCGAGGCGCTGGTCAAGCAACTGCGCAGTGATGAAAAACTCTGCCGCGCCCTCCTCGATATTGGCTGAAACCTCAGTCCGCCCCGCCGGCCAGTTCGTCATACAGCTTGCGATACTGTGCCACAACGGTCGCCAGCGTGTAACGCGACAGGAAAAGCTCGCGCCCGGCGCGACCCCGCCGTCGAGTGGCTTCCCGATCGCGCGCGGCCTGGCTCAGCTGGCGCGACAGCATGCCGGCATCCCCAGGCGTATGCAGCCAGCCAGTCACCGAACCTTCAACGAGCTCACGATTGCCCTGAATGTTCGAGACCGCCAACGGCAGCGCACGGTTCATCGCCTCAAGCAGCACCAGCGGCAGGCCCTCCCCAAACATCGAGGGCAGCACCAGCAGGTCGGCTCCGCCGGCCAACCTCCATGGGTCGATCATGAACCCGGTAAACAGAGCGCGGTCGGCAAACCCAAAACTGGCCGCCATCAGCCGGAGTCGTTCAAGGAAACCTTTCCCGGCGAATTCATCGTCGCCGATCATCAACAGGACGCCCTGCCCTCCGTCCGCTCGATAGCGACCGAAAGCTTCCAGCAGCACCTCGGGCCCCTTGCGCGGACGCATCTGCGCCACCATTGCCACGACAAAAGCATCCTCTGGCAGCCTGTGCTCGCGCAGGGTGCGCGCCAGTTCCACCCGCTGCACCGCCGGCTCCAGCGTAGACTCCGCCACCGGCTCGATGCCATTGGGAATCCAGTGCAGCTTCGCGCGCGCCACGCCCTCCTCGCGAGCCAGCCGCTCGGTTTCTTCCCGACTGACGGGGCAGATCGCGTCGGTCCAGCGCCGCCCCAGCCGCTCCACGCGCGCGCGCCAGGGGTGACGTGCGGTGCCGCGGTTTTCGTCCAGCGCGATTGGCGACTGAATGGTCGTAATATTGGGAATACCCAGCCAGCGCGAGAGCAGCCGGGCAATCAGGTGGGTGCGACTGGTGTGCGCCTGCAGCACCTGCAAGCCATCCTCGCGTGCCGCCGCCGCCATCGACCGTACAAACTTGAGATCAAAACGCCCGCCCGAATCAAACACCCGTAGCGGCACACCTCCCGCCCGCAAAAACTCCGCCAGCCGCCCCTCGCTCAGGCAATACACATGCGCCTCGACCCCCGCCGCCGGCGATGCCTCCGCCAGCCGCCGCACCATTTGCTCAGCTCCGCCGAAATGTCGCCCATCCAGGATGTGGCCAATGCGCATCATCTTCCGATTATCCGACTCCCCTCGCCTGTCATCGGTCCGTTCCCGCTGGGGGCCATGTCTGATTCTCCTTCGATTTTTCCGCTCGCTCATCATTTACTTTATTCCTGCCTGGACGCCGGCGTCTAACTCCCGCTCCATTTCATCGACCATTGCCTCCCACGAGCGCGTGCGGGCATAGCATTGACCGGCACGGGCGCGCGCGCCAGCCTCCGCGCGATCCACGGCCAGCCGCGCCCCGGCCTCCCGCCAATCCTCGACCGTGTCGGCCAGCTCGACATACTCCCCCAGGAAGCGGACCACGTCGGGCAGGGGTGTCGACAATACCGGCTTGCCACCGGCAAGGTATTCCAAAGCCTTGACCGGATACAGGAAGCGATGCGGGCCCTGAGTATCGTAGGGGATCACCCCCAAGTCGAAACGTGCCAAGTAAGACGGCAGCTCCGCATAGGGACGAGGTCCGATCCAGCGCAGGCGCGGGTGCTCGGGCAACCGAGGCGAGCGTGAACTGCCCGGCCCGATCAGCAGCACCCGCCATCCGCTCTCGAGCAGCGCCACCGCCCGCGCACCATCAAAACGTTCATTAATCACTCCAAAATAACCGGCCAGCGGACCATCACCCGCCGGCAGCTCACGCTCCACTCGCTCGGCCAATGTCGGATCGGGCTGCGCAAAGCGTTCGGCATCGACTCCGCCGGGGATGAACCGCACCTGCGGATGTCGCCCCTCCAGCCGGTCCGCCAACGTGCCTGTTCCGGTCCAGACCCGATCGGCGCAGGCCAACGCCTCACGTTCGCGCCGCTCGGCCCAGGCCGCCCCCGGCGCCTGCGCACTCAGGTCGTCCATGCAATCGAAAACCCGTGTCTCCGCCGCCAGCCCGCGGGCCAGTCGCCCCCAGCGGGGGTCATTAAAAATGACGGCATCCCAATGCTTCCGCCTCAGCGAGCCCACCGCCCGGCGCATCAGGCCATCGTTGATCGCGGCCAGCAGAGCCGAACGGCTCCCCCCCGGCAGGACCGCCGGCCGCGCCACTCGCAGAGTGGCGGGCAGCTCCAGCCCACTGCTCACCTGCTGGGCATTTCGATGCAGATAGCGCGGGCAGAGGTAAGTCACCTCCCACCCCCGCCGCGCCAGTCCCAGCGCCATGTGCTGGGGCCGCTGAAACGCCCCCGCCCACTCCACAAATGAAATAATCAAAGCCGCAGCCATTGGTCCACCAGCATCAGCAGCTTGTTGCGCGGCGGGAGCTCGATTTGGTCGCGCGGGTAAAACAGGTAGTTGTAGATCTGAATCAGTTGGCCCGCCGCGCGAGTCCATTCGAAGCGGGCAAGGTTTCCCCGCCCCTGCTCGACCAGCCAGGCCCGCAACTCCTGGTCGCTCAGCATGCGCTCGATGATCCCGACCAGCGATTCCATGTTTTCCGGGTCCACCAGCATCGCGCCATTTTCCCCGGCAATTTCTGGCAGCGCGCCAGCGTCGGCGGCCACAACCGGCACGTCGCTCGCCTGCGCTTCAAGGATCGGAAAGCCAAATCCTTCCGCCCTCCCAAGCACCACGAGCAGCCGCGCGTCATGAAAGATGACACGCCGTTCCTCCTCACTGGCGTCACGCACGATCCGCACGCGATGGTCGATGCCAAGCTGCGTGAGCCCACGCCGCAACATCTCGACCTCCACATCCTGCGCGATGATCTCCATCACCAGCCACAGGTTTTCCATTGCCGGGTCGCGCTGACGCAGCAACGTAAAGCTGCGCAGCAGCCCGGTGATGTTCTTGTCGAGCCGGATTGAGCCTGAATAAAGAATGTAGCGGCGCGGCAGATCCAGTCGGCTTCGCACCAGTTCCAGCCCACCCCCCTCCACCGGCTCGCGAAAAACCTCATCCACCCCCGAATGCATCACCATCGTCTTGTGGCGCAGCTCCGGGAACAGTTGACACAATCCCTCACGGGTGGCATTGGAGACGCAGATGATCCAGCGCACCCGGATCAGCGTCATGGTATAGAGCACGTAGCTCCACAGCAGCCGCCACACGCGCAGCCGGTAGCCCGTGATCGCGCTCTCGCGAGCGAAAGGCAGGATGTCGTGCACCGTGATCAGCACCGGACAATCCAGCAGCGGCGGCGAGGCGGGCGAGTGCACATGCAGCAGGTCCAGCCGCTCTCGCCTGACCGATTTGATCATCCGCAGCATCGGCAACAATCCCAGTGGATTGCCCCGCATCGGCACCAGCCGAAAGTTCGCCCCCAGCTTGAGCTTGCGCCGCAGCCGGCTGTTGACAAAGACCACGTAATCATTCTGGTCATCCACGCGCGCCAGCGCCTCGAGCAGGTTCTCGCTATAGCGGGCCAGCCCGGTGCGTTTGTCACCCAGAAAACGGGCATCGATCCCGATCCTCATGAGAGGCCGATCCTTCTGCCGAACCAAATCCCCGCACGATGGCGGAAGCCCCATATTATGCCAAACGCCCCCCCGCCGACCACACCCATGTGCTTGCGATTGACATCCTTCCCGTCGTTGCTAGGATGAAATCCGGCGATTTCAATGATTCAACCAAGGGGAACAACGATGCCAAGTCGAATTTTACGGGCGGGCTGCCTGCTGATCCTGGGTCTGATCCTGGCCACGGCGCCCGGCGCGACGGCTGCCGAGGCCGAGCCGCCGCGTACCTCGCCCGAACTGGCGGCCGACCCGACCCTGCTGGCTCTGTGGGACCCGGCCATCCCCTTCCCGCCTTTCAACGAGATGCCCGATCTCGATATCGTGACCCACGTCCAAGTTGAGCGCGCCAAGCCTGGGGAATTTCATTACCTGCACGAGACAGCCATCGCCTGGCACAAGGGGCTGCTGCACATGGGCTGGGCCAACCATCCGCTCCATGAGGCCAATTACCTCGACGAGCTGCTGCGCGGCGGCGTCAGCCGCGACGGCGGCCTGACGTGGAGCGAGCCCGTCAATTGGATCGAGCCCCCCGCCATGGGCGCCGAGAGCTGGAACCATCCCGTTCTGGCGGTCCACCAGGATCGCCTTTGGGGGTTCTTTACGCGCTGGGTGGGCGAACAACCCGAGACCCGCATCTTCACGCTCGACGAGCAGGCGGGCCGCTGGCAGTCACGCAAGGGCGTGATCCCGGGTTTCCTCCCCTTCACCCCACCCCGCCGCATGCGCGACGGCAACTGGATCATCGGCGGCGAGCAGGGCTGGACCGAGGCCGCGGTCGCCATCAGCCGGGGCGATGACTTTACCAATTGGGAGTTGGTGATCCTCCCCCGCCCCGAGGCGCTCGAGTTGCGCTACCCCGAGACCACCCTCCTCGAGCGCGGCGATGCGCTGATCGCGATCTGCCGGCCCCCGCGCGGCGTCCAGACCGCCCCGGTCTCCATCAGCCACGATTGCGGCCGCAGTTGGACATCGCTCCAGCCGAGCAACTTCCCGCTTTGGACGAGCAAACCCCTCAGCGGGCGCCTCAGCACCGGTCAGCAATACCTGATCGCCAACAACCTGGAGGAAGGCCGCACGCTGCTGTCGATCGCCGTCACCGAACCCGGCAGCGACCAATTGGTTCGCATCTGGAAAATCCGTCATCAGGCGGCCCCCGTGCGCCGCCTGCTCGGCACGCGCCACACCGACCGCCAGTTCATCGGCGGCCGGACCGAATGGTCCTACCCCGCCGCCATCGAACACGACGGCCTGCTTTATGTCAGCTATACCCAGGGCAAGGAGGACGCCGCGCTGTCGATCATCCCGCTGTCGGCGTTGGAGGTAAGGTAGGTCTTGTTGCGATTCAGAGCTTGAAGCCGCGACGGCGGGCGTAGTCTTCTTTTTTCTTCTGGAACAGAGCCTGATACTCGAACGAGCCCTCGGGCGGGCAGGTCGACATCGAGGCCAGCTCGCGCCGGATCACCTCGTCGATGGCATCCTCGGCCATGAAGTGCTCGATGATCGGCTTCTCAACCCAGGCGGTCACCTGGGCCAGCGGGCGCGCGGTGCGCACGTGGCGCTTCTTGACCAGCTCGAAGGCGATCTTGTGGGCGATGGCATTGATCCGGTCCTCAGACAGGCGCATCGGCGCGCTCCTTGATTGATATTAGAGGGTGAAGCGACGCTCGCGGGCCAACTTCTGCTTGGTCTTGAGCAGCATCTTGTCGAAGGCGATTCCCTTGCGTGTCATCTCCTCGCGGTGCTCCTCGAGCAGACGCCGCGCCTCCTCCTCCAACTCGTCCTCGGCCTGCAAATCCTCGGCGATCACGCGGCGGATCAGGCCCGCCACGGCGTCGCGCTCGCCCTCGAGCTTGAGCTCGGGGTGGGCCACCAATGCGTCATGGATCAGCTCGGCCAGCATTTGAATTTTTTCGGGGCGCAGGCGCATCGGACGGGGGCTCCTTGGGCGGCCGGCTCGCACCGGCGTTTGGCCCCATCTTAGCGCATTCAGCCGGCATGTCAACCGCCACCTCCGGGGTGGGTAGGTCGGCTCTTCGAGCCGACACTGGAGACCATAATTGGATCGAAGTATGTATTGACCGTATCTGGGCCGTATATCTATCCACGCCGCCTCCCGCGCCCCATTTTCCCCCTCCCTCCTCCTCGCCTCAGCGTCAAATACCATCGATGATCCGTGTCAATCCGCGCCGCCATCCGCGTCCCAATCTTATCCCGCATCCATCCCCATCCCGCATAACGCGCTAAACCTATACGGATTGTAGCCCTCCCACCCGGCCGAATTCTTGGGATGAAACTCACCTTCATTATGATAGGATCAGGGCGCGTGGCCTGCGCCACGACGGCTTTTGCGAAAGGCTTCCCTCGGCCGATGCTCCGCCGCCTGATCCAGAACCGCTTTGAATCCTTCGTCGCCTGGCGCTACCTGTTCTCCCGCGAGCGCAAGGCGCTGGTCTCGATCATCACGCTCATCTCGATGGGCGGGGTCGCCGTCGGCGTCATGGTCCTGATCGTCGTGCTGGGCGTGATGGAGGGGGCCGACAAGCACATCTTCGGCAAGATTGCCGACCTCTATCCGCACGTGCGCATCGCCGATACCCGCGGCGCCAACCAGCCGGTCGACCAGGAGCTGCTCGCCCGCCTGCGCTCCGACCCGCGCGTCGTGGCCGCCGAGCCGGTTTACAACAAGAAAACCCTCATCGGCGCAGTCGGCTCGGAGGGCCAGATCCCGCCCATGCTGGTGCAGTTGGTTGGGACCGACACGATCGGCAAGGATTCGCTCTACATGCTCGGCGAGGAGCTGCGCGACCGCACCGTGCGCCTGCGCGAGGGCGAGATTATGCTCGGCTGGCCCCTGCTGCAGCGACTGGGCTTGATGTACACACGTCCGCAGGTGGTCCTGACCGCCCTCAACCCGGTCCAGAGCCCGATGGGCCCGCTTTTTAAGCACATGATCCTGCCGGAGGATCCCACCCTCCTGAGCTGGTTCGACAGCCGCTTCCCCGAGTTCGACGCCAGCACGGTCTTCGTCAGCCGCCAGACCATCCGCGACCTCTACCGCATCCGGGGCGAGGAGGGGGCCGACTACATCCACGTCAAGCTGCGGGAGCCCTACCGCGCCGACGCCTTCAAGGCGGCGCTTGGGTTGCCTGCTCACTTCCGCATCAGCACTTGGAGCGAGGAGAACCGCGAATTCTTCGCCGCCCTCAAGCTCGAAAAGATGGCGATGTCGCTCATCCTCGGCTTGGTGGTGATCGTTGCGGCCTTTAACATCGTTGGCACGCTGATCCTGATGGTCATCGAGAAAACGCGCGAGATCGGCATCTTGAAGGCGATCGGCGCCGGGCCGCGGACCGTGGCCCGCATCTTCCTGCTCGACGGCCTGCTGATCGGTGTCATCGGCACCGCCGTGGGGATGGCGCTGGGACTGGGCATCTGTGCGCTCATCCCGCTGGTGCGCTTCGACGTCCCGACCGTGGTCGCCATCGACCACCTGCCGGTGGACGTGCGCCCGCTGACGGTGCTGACCATCCTCGCCGCCGCGCTGGTCATCTGCGCCCTGGCGGCGGTCTACCCGGCCCGCCAGGCGGCGCGGCTCAATCCGGTGGAGGCCCTGAGGTACGACTGATGCGCTCGATCGGCTGGTTCATCGCCCTGCGCTACCTGTTCACGCGCGAGCGCCGCGCGCTGATCTCGATCATCACCAGCGTGGCCACGCTCGGAGTCGCCATCGGCGTGGCCGTGCTGATCGTGGTCATCTCGGTCATGGACGGCGCCGAGGCGCTGCTCTTCTCTCGCATGGCCCAGCTCTTTCCACACGTTCAGCTTGAGCCCACCGAGGCTCGCTATGCCGTCGAGCCCGATGCCGGGCTGCTGACCTCCCTGCGCGCTGATCCGCGCGTGGAGCTGGCCGAGCCGATCCTGCGCCAGCTCGCCGTGCTCCAGCCCACCCGCGCCGCCGAGGCGCCCAAGGAGCCGGTTTCGCTGATCGCCCTCGACGAGGGCACGGCACAAATCTACTCGCTCGCCCAGGACCGTCTCGGCGAGGATCAGGTGTTGCTGGGCGAGCCGCTGGCGCAAAAGCTCGGCATCGAGCTGGGCCAGCGCGTCTTCATGCTGACGATCAACCCCGAGGCCAGGGCCGCCGGCCAGAACGTGCGCATGGTGCCGCTCGAGGTCGTCGGCTTCTTCAGCACCGGCTTCTACGAGTTTGACGAAATGAGCCTGTTCATCGACAGCGCCCAGATGCGGCGGCTGTTCCAGGCCGAGGCCGGCTTCGATTACATTCACGTCAAGCTGCACGAGCCGATGGCGGCCGCCGCCTATCAGCAGGCCCTGGCCCTCCCGCCCGGCTATCGCTCATCCAACTGGTCCCAGGAAGACCGCGCCGGCAGCTTCTTCCACATGCTCACGCTGCAGAAATACCTGCTCTTCGTCCTGCTGATGATGATCATCGTCGTAGCGGCCTTCAACATCATCGGCACGCTGATCCTGATGGTCAACGACAAGACCCGCGAGATCGGCATCCTGCGCGCCATCGGCGGCGGCCGGGGCTTGGTCGCGCGCGTCTTCCTGATCGATGGCATCCTGATCGGCTTGACCGGCACCGCCCTCGGCGTCGTGCTGGGGCTCGCGATCTGCGCCATCATCCCGCTCATCGGCATCGATATGCCGGCCTCGACCTACAACTTCGAGACGCTGCCGGTCCAGGTGCGCCCGGCCTCGGTGGCGATGATCGTCGGCGCGGCGATGCTGATCTGCACCCTCGCCGCCTTCTTCCCCGCCCGCCACGCCGCCCGCCTCAAGCCGGTCGAGGCCTTGCGCTACGACTGATAGGCCGAATGACGGCTCCAGCGAAAATCGTCCATATCCTCATCACCCCGCCGCTATTGCCCCGCCGTCCACGCCGCCCTATGATATTTGACATCGCCATCATCTTATGCGGAGGCATCAGCGATGTTACCAACCCAGACCCAGGGTTTTTTTGCGCGCAGTCAGATTGGCAAGGCCTCAAGCGCTTTCTACGCCCGCCACGGCTACCTTGTGATTTCCGACGCGCTCGGCCCGGCAGCGGTTGACGAGCTGCTGGCCGAGGCCGTCGCGCTTTGCCGCGGCGAGCGTGGCCGGCTGGACCTGATTCAGACCGCCGAGGCGAGTGCCAAAAATGGCGTCGCCGCCGCCCCCGTCCCCACCCCCGAGCAACTGACCGGCCTGGCCGACGACGAGGTGCTCGCGCGCTTCCTCTGCATCCATAACCCACACAAGTGCTCGCCGGTGGTCATGAAGAACATGAAGCACCCGGCGGTGGTGGACGTACTGACTGGCGTCATCGGCCCCAACGTGAAGGCGATGCAGTCGATGTTTTTCATCAAAAGCGCCGGCAAGCCGGGCCAGGCCTGGCATCAGGATGAAGATTATATCCCGACACGCGACCGCTCGCTGTGCGGCGCATGGCTGGCCTTGGACGATGCTACGATCGACAACGGTTGTCTGCACATCATCCCTTGTTCCCAGCGCCCCGGCGTGCTCTGGCCGCAATACCCTCACGACGACGATCGTTTCGACTGCAGCTTCGAGTCCTATAACTTCCCCTGCAGCGACGAGGATGCGGTGCCGGTCGAGGTCCCGAGCGGTGCGATCGTTTTCTTCAACGGCTACACGCTTCACCGCTCGCTGCCTAACACGCGCAAGCAGGGCTACCGCAGGGCGCTGGTGTTCCACTACATGAGCGCCGAGAGCTTCCTGCCCTGGACGCACCAGCCGGGGGTGGCGATGGCCAAGCAGGATTACCGCGACGTGGTGCTGGTGGCTGGAACCGACCCCCACGCCTGGAAGGGTTATGACGACCTCACCCGGCCTCACGTGCGCGCCGCCGGCGAGGGCGGCTGCGGCGACGGCCGCCTGAATTTCACCTCTTTCATCGCCGATCATCCACTCGATAAACGGCGGGTCCTCTAGCCATGATGCAAATCCTGTTCGGCAAGACCCACTGGGAGATGCTTGGAGAGCCGGCGGAGGTCTTCTTGGATCGCGCCGCCGCCGACGGTTTCGACGTGGCGGAGATGGTGCCGGCCAAGCTCGCCGAGCCGGTGGCCCGGGTGGCCGCCGCCGCAGCAGCTCACGGGCTCGGTTTGATCGCCCAGATCCTGACCGAAGGCGAAACCCCCGCTGAGCATGAGAACTACATGGCGCGTTGGGTTGAAAACTCACTCGAATTCGCCCCGCGCCTGATCAACATTCACACCGGCCGTGACATCTTCGGCTTTGAGGAAAACCTGCGGCTGTTTAAGGCCGCACTTGCGCTGGCCGAGCGCCACGGCGTGCCGATTGTTCATGAAACCCATCGCGGCCGCGCCCTCTTCTGCGCCACCGCCGCCGAGAAATACCTGCGCGCCCTGCCCGATCTGCGCATCAATGCCGACTTCTCGCACTGGATGGTCGTCCACGAGTCGGACCTGCGCGACCAGGAGGGACGCTTGGATCTGGCCCTCGACCGGGCCGATTACATTCATGCCCGCGTCGGGTTCAGCCAGGGTCCACAGGTGCCGCACCCTCTTGCCCCCGAGTGGGCTCCCGAGCGCGCTCGTCACCTGGACCTGTGGCGGCGCATCCTGTCTGCCCGCCAGCGCGAGGGGACCGCCGAGTTCGTAATCACCCCCGAATTCGGCCCCGTCCCCTACATGCCGCGTCTGCCCTTCACCGCCCAGCCGCTGGCCGACACCTGGACCGTCAATGTCCAGTGGCGCGACCACCTGCGCGAGTGCCTGTGCCCTGCCACCTCGTGGAGCACGCCCCACTGCGAAACAAGCTGACAAACACCACCCGCCGATACATGATGGACGCTGTCTTCATTCGCCCGCAGGGCATGATTCCATCCAGGAGAGCATCCAATGAATTTCATCCGTCAACCGCGCCTGCTGGTCGCGTTGCTGGCGCTCTGGCTGGCGGCGCCCGCCGTCCAAGCCGAGGTTATCCGCGCCGCCTCGGCACCCGAGCTACAGGCCGCGCTCGATCGCGCCCGTCCAGGCGACGAAATTCTACTGGCCGACGGCCGCTATGCCGAGCTTGAGCTGACGTTGGCCGTCAATGGCGAGGAGGATCGGCCGATCGTGCTGCGGGCGGAAAATCCCGGCGCGGCCATCCTGACCGGCAAGCCCTACCTGCGCATCCGCGGCGAGCACATCATCGTGCGCGACCTGACCTTCCGCGACCTGAACTATCCGGCCGGCACGCGCGGCGCCGTCGCCTTCGAGGGTAGCGACTTCTGCCGGCTGTCCAATGTCAGCTTTGAAAATTCCGAACTTGCCCATGGCCTCGCGCTCGTCAGTTTCCGCGCCGGCGCCAGTGACAACCGCGTTGACCACTGCCGCTTTGTCAATACCCGCTATCGCTCGGTCGTGGTCGTTGTTGATGACGATTCGTTGAAGAATGGCCCGCCAGAGCGTAACCGCATCGACAACAACCTGTTTCAGGATGTGCCCCCTTACGGCCAGAATGGCGCCGAGACGGTGCAGGTCGGCCAGCGCTCCAAGCCCCATTCCGACTTGGTGACCGACACCTTGATCGAAAATAACCTCTTTATCCGCTGCGACGGCGAGCCCGAGATCATCAGCATCAAGAACAGCGGCAACACCATCCTCAATAACACTTTCGTCAATTGCGACGGCGAGCTGGTCATGCGCCACGGCCAGGAAAACACCGTCGAAGGCAATCGCTTCTTCGGCGGCACCGGCGGCGTCCGCCTCTCCGGCCACGGTCATCGCATCGTCGGCAATACGATTGTCGGCGCCAGCGGCACCGGCATCCGCCTCTACTATGGCACGCCCGACCTGATGGCACCCGCTTCATACCTGCCCGTCTACGACAGCCTGATCAGCGGCAACACGATCGTCAATTGCGCCGAGGCGGGCATCATGGTCGGCGCCAATAAAAATGCCCATTATGAAAGCGAACGCTGGGCCGGCCCTCCGTGGTTCGCCAGCGCGATCATGGACTGCACCGTCGCCCCCTATGACAATGAAATCTCAGGCAACATCATAACCGGCAGCAAGGGCATCCTGCTGATGGTCGATGAGTCGCCGGACAATACCTTCGAGGATAACATCCTGCATGCGACTGGAGAGGCCCAGACAGGCCAGTAACGCACAGGTCAACTCCACCCTTGCCGGCCCCCACACGGGCCGGCATTTTTTTGTGCGCCCGTTCCCCCACACACAGGGGGATTGTTGTATCATGATTGACGGGAGGGATCTACGACATGCAAGGCAATCCATTTTTGGCTGCAAAATTTGTCCTGCTGACCGCGCTTGCTCTGGCAGCAGGTTGCGTTTCGGCAAGCAAACAGGCGGCTGGGCCTGATCTGACGCTTCCGAGCCAGGTGGTGCTCAACTGGCAGGGCCACCCAAGCACGAGCATGACCATCTCCTGGCGTGCCGATGATCAGGAGGGACCCGGCCGGCTGCGCTTCTCCAGCGACCCCGCCCGCCCACTCTCCAGTTGGAGCACGCGCACCGCTCCCGCATCATCATTCGCCGAATCCTCGGCCACCCTCTTTCGCGTCGCGCTGACCGAGTTGGAGCCGGATACGACATATCACGTCGTGATTGAACATCCGACTGCTCCTGAACAATTCAATTTCCGCACCCTGCCGGCCACGCGTGGGGCGCGCGATCTCGTCTTTCTGGCCGGCGGCGATTCGCGCTCTCAGCGGGATGTGCGCCGCCAGGTCAATGCCCTGGCCGCGGCCCAGGACCCCGATTTCGTGATCTTCGATGGCGATTTTATTGCGTCGGCGCTCAACGAGACCGAATGGGACGAGTGGTTCGATGATTGGCACGAGCAGATGATCGGCACGGGCGGCCGCCGTATTCCCGTCATCCCCGCCATCGGCAACCACGAGGTCTCTGGCGGCACCAATCAGCCCCGCAGCAAGGCCCCGTTCTACTACAACCGTTTCGCCCTTCCCGAGCCGGGCAGCCATCATGTCCTGCAACTGGGACCCGACCTCGTCCTGCTGACTCTTGATTCCGGCCACACCACCAGCGTCGAAAGCCAGACCCCTTGGCTGGACGAGACGCTGACGGCCCATGCCGACATCCCTTGGAAGCTTGTTCAATATCACGTCGCCGCCTGGCCAAGCGTGCGCGATTTCGATGGTGCTGGGCCTGTCAAAATTCGGGACCTGTGGGTGCCGCTCTTCGAAAAGCACGATGTCGCCGTGGTCATCGAGGCACACGATCATGCCTATAAGAAGACCGTGCCCATCCGCGGAGGCCGGCGCGACGATGCTAGCGGCGTGATCTACACCGGCGACGGTGGTTGGGGCGCCCCCACCCGCACGGTCAAGGACCCTGCCGACTACTGGTGGCTTGACGAAGCTGCCAGTGCCGACCACTTCTGGAAATTCAGGCTCTCAGCCGATGGCGAGCAGCTTTCGGCCGATCCCATCTTCCTTGCCGAACCGGCAGGCACAGGATTTCAGCTCCAGAGCCGACTCCCCGTCTCTGTCCGCTGAGGGCCTTGGCCGGCTGTCAACCCTTCAAGACGCAAAGCCCCTCGCGGCTTTGCGTCTTTTTTTCTGAAATCTTAAAATGCGCCCTTGCCCAGCAACACCGCCGGCACCGTCCTGATCAGGATCACGATGTCGAGCAGCAGGCTCCAGTTGCGGATATAGTAGAAGTCGTAGTCAAGGTTGTAATGCAGCGGCAACTGCTTGCGCCCGGCGATCTGCCACAAGCCGGTGATTCCCTGCGGCACATCCAGCCGTCGTCTCTGCCAGGGCTCATATTGATCTACAATAAATGGCATCTCGGGGCGCGGTCCGACCAGGCTCATCTCCCCGCGCACGACGTTGAGCAACTGCGGCAACTCGTCCAGGCTGGTCTTGCGCAGCCAGCGCCCCACGCGCGTGATGCGCGGGTCGGTCTGGTCGCCCGGCGCCACCGCATAGGGATTGGTGTCGTGCCGCATCGTGCGGAACTTGAATAGCCGAAATTTGCGTCCATCCTTGCCGACCCGGTCATGACAGAAAAGCACCGGCCCGCTGGAATCCAGCCGAATGGCCAGCGTGATCCCCAGCCACAGCGGCAACGTCAGCATCAGCCCCGGCACGGTGATCGCCAGGTCCAGCGCGCGCTTGGCCGCCTCGCCCAGCGGCGTCAGCCGCCCCTCCCTTAACTGGATGACAGGAAAATCATCGATGTCGTCGATCTTGACGCGGTCCGTGATCACCTCGAGCAGCCCGTTCTTAACGATCTTGAAGTTCACCCTGGCCGCCTCGCAGAGGACCACCATGTTGAACGCCTCGTTCTGCGAGATCGTCGGCACGGCGAGGAAAACTTCCTCGATGCGGTAGCGCAGCAGCAGGTTGGCCAGTTCGCTGGTGTCGCCGATGACCGGCACCCCCGCCACACGCGGCCCCAGCTCGGCCGCCCGCCGATCGATGAAGCCCATCAGTTCATAGCCGACTTCGGGGTGATTCTGGATGCGCAGCGCCACCCGACGGCCAGTCTCGCCGGCGCCGATGATCGCCACTCGCGTCAGTCCGATCCGGTGCGCTCGCAGCCAACCCTTGATGAAACGCAGCAGCGAACGGCTGCCATAGAGATACAGGAAAGCTCCGGCCACGCTGATCCCGATCACCGAATTTCCCAGGTCGTAACGAGCCTTGGTCACGTTGGCGAAGGCCAGCCAGATGATCAGCACCGCGCCTGTTGCCTTGATGATGTCACCGACCTGGTTGAGCGAGCTGATCTTGCCGTAGTGGTTGTATTGACTGAACCACGCCAGCGTCAGCACCCAGAATAGCGCAATGAACGGCAGCGCCCGCTGATAGTAGATGAAGTCATTGATCGGCGTGCCGAAGGTGCCGGCCATGGCCGAGCGGATATGCCAGGCCTCGCCCCAGATGAAGCTAAGCGCAAGGATATCCAGCGCCACCAGGCACATCGTCAAAAAATGGCTTTTCCAGAAGGACTGCATCCGCCTCCACCGCGCGGTTCAAAATCCGCCGCCCACGTCAGCTTGGCCCAATGCCGGGCGCTTGGCAACAGCTAATGCGACGCCGTTATGGCGCTGCTGGCGTGGCATCCGGATCCAGATAAAGCGAGCGCACCTTGATCGGAACCAGTTGCTCGAGCATGGGCGTGATTTTTCCCCCCAGCGTAATCTCCTCGAGCCCATAATAATAGGTCCGGCCAACCTCAACCGTCAGGTCAAAGAAGCTGTAATAGCGCGGCGCCGAGCTTTCGCCGGCCCCCGCGATCGGCATCTGCTGGTTGATCCGAACGGGGCTGCTCGCCACGTCGTCGGCCCGAAGCACATAAAAACCAAAGGTATCCTTCTCGCTGTCGGTCTTGAAATTGATCCGCACCACCCCGCGCCGGCCCGCATGCTCCGCAATCGCCGGCTCACTCAGCGGCTCACCCATAAACGCCGGCTGCTCGGGATGCCCGATCAGTGAAAGCATCACCACGGCCTCATCCCCCATTCGGCTTACGCGTGGGTCCTCGGCTGGCGCTGGAACCGGCGGAATGAAAGGCGGCTGCTCCTCCGGCTCGGAGGCTGCTTCATCTGTCCTCTCGACCTCCGCGACCGCAGGAGACCCCGATGGGGTGTCCGGCTCTCGGCGGTCGCAGCCGCTGGTCCAAAAACCTGTCGCAAGCAAGATCGCGAGCGTGGTGGCATGGCGAATCAAGTGCATGTGAAGCCTCCCGAAGATGACGCGCCAGCCCCCGGCCCCGCGCGATAATCCAGATTAATCGACCCACCCGGCCGATTCAATCACGATGGACGTCACTCAGCCTTCCCGCTTGCGCCGGATCGTCATCAGCGAGAGCCCTAGTGGCAGGTCGTGGCGCTCCAGCCAGCGCGCCTCCACGACATGCAGGGCAACCAACAGATGATTGAGCCATGCCGGCACCTGATAGGTATCCGAATGCGGTGGTCGCCGTGCGCGCCGCAGCCGCCGCGAAAGCCGCACCAGCACCGCCGCCGGCAGGACCAGTGCAAAGCAGGAGGTCATCCGCACCCGCTCCCAGCGCTCCGGCTCGAACAGCCCCTCGAATTCATGCCCGGTATAGCGGCGGCGGTGATGCAGCGAGACGTCATGGCTTGACCACAGCAGCGGGTGGGCCGGCACCGTTGCCATGAACCATCCCCCCGGCCGCAGCACCCGCCAGGCCTCATCCACCAGCCCCCGATCATCATCCACATGCTCGATCAGGTCGAAGGCGGTGATCAGATCCAGGCTGGCGTCGGCCAGCGGGATACGGCCGGCATCGGCCTGCATCAGGTTGGCGATCCCGCGCGCACGACAGAAGGCCAGCGCCGCCGGCGACAGGTCGCTGCCATAGGCGACGCTTTCGGCCTGGCGCCGCCTCAGGAACATCCCGGTGCCGCAGCCCAGGTCCAGCATCCGTCCCGGCCGCCCGACATGCCGCCGCAGGAGCCCCTCGATCATCCGCAGCCGAGCCTGAAACCACCAGTGGCGGTCCTCCAGCTCATACATGTCATGGTATTCCATCAGTTCCATTTGGCTTGCGGTCCCCTGCTCGGTGATCGACAATATGGCCGGCGCGCGCTCCAAAAGTCTGGCATATCGCGCCGCCGGATGCAAATCCCCGCTGTTGCCCCAAAGGAGAGCTCATGCTGATCATCGTCGACGAGAATATCCCCTTCGCGCCTGAAATTTTTGGATCGCTCGGCGAGGTCCGCCTCGTCGCCGGCCGCAGCCTGACTCCCGATGATGTCCGTGAGGCCGACGCCTTGGTGGTTCGCTCTGTAACCCGCGTGGGCGAGAAGCTGCTCGCCGGCAGTCGCGTGCGTTTTGTCGGCACTTCGACCATCGGCACCGACCATTGCGACCTGGACTGGCTCGCCGGCCGCGGCATTGATTTTTCCTCCGCCCCCGGCAGCAATGCCGAGTCGGTCGCCCAATATATCGCGGCGGCGCTGGCCGGCGCGGCCGGACGGCTCGGTCGTGCGCTCTCGCGCTGCTCCATCGGCATTGTCGGCGTGGGCAATTGCGGCCGGCGCGTCGAGCGCATTGCGCGCGCGCTGGGCATGGAAGTCCGCCTCAACGACCCGCCGCTGGCCCAGGCCACTGGCGATGCCAAATACCGCCCGCTCGAGGAGCTGCTCGGCTGCGATTTCCTCTCACTGCACGTCCCGCTGACGCGCGCCGGCGAACACGCCACATGGCGCCTGATCGATGAGCCGGTGCTCGACCGCCTCGCTCCCGCGGTCCTCATCAACGCCTGCCGCGGCTTTGTCGTCGATGAGCCCGCCCTGATGGCACGCGTGCGCGACGGGCGCTTGGGCGGGGCGATCCTCGATGCCTGGGAAAATGAGCCCGCCATTCATCCCGATCACCTGCGGGACGTGATGCTGGGCACGCCCCACATCGCCGGCTATTCCTTCGATGGCAAAATCGCCGGTGCGGTCATGATCGCCGAGGCCCTGGCCCGCCACGCCCAACTCATTTTTACGGCTCCTCCCCTGCCCCTGCCGGCGACCGCCGTTCCGCTCATCGAGCTGCAGACCGCCGGCCGCGCCGATGACTCCATTTTGGCGGAATTGGTCCAGACGGCCTACCCGATCGGGCGCGACGATGCCGATCTGCGTCTGGCTCTGGCTCAGGCTGGCGAATCGATTGGCCCGGCATTCGACACCCGCCGTAAACTCTATCCGCTGCGCCGAGAATTCGCCGCCACCCGCGTCAAGCTCCATGACGCCTCCCCCGATCTGCTCAAGCGGGTTGAAATGCTGGGCTTCGAACTGGCGCAGCAGTAGGGTAGGTCGGCTCTTCGAGCCGACTTGGAGTCCACCCGCGGCTGCAAGTTCCTTTGACCTTCGCCTCAGGTTTGCAACATGATCCATGATCATCAGCTGCTCGATTCAACCCCCTCCATAGAGGAAAAACAGGTAACCGCCGCCATCAAACTCACCATCCACCAGAGCCTCCTGGATGTCGAGCCCTCCGCATGGGACGAGTTGGCGCTGGCCTCGCGCGGCTCGACGATCTACCACACCCATCAATGGGCGCGGCTGTGGCTGGAGCATTTCGGCACAGACATCGAGCTGCGGCTTTTTGCGCTCCACCAAGGCGACCGGCTGGTTGGCCTGCTGCCGATGAAGCTGGCCTCCCAGCGACTGGGGCGGGTCTTTTGCCGCCGCCGGCTCGTGCCGCTCAGCGCAGCCTCCCCGCCCGCGCCGCAGTACCTGGGCCCCCTGCTTGACCCAACATGCGATGGGGAAGGTTTGGCGCTGTTCGCGCGCGCATTGTCAACCCAACGCGAGGCGGATGCCATCTGTTTCGAAAATTATCTGCCCCTGCAACCGGCGGCCGCACTGGTGGAGCGGATCGCCCTCGAGCGCCAGGCATCGATTGTGCGTTGGGAGGGGGAGGCCAGTTGGTCGGCCCCGCTGGCCGCATCACTCGATCAATATTTGCAAACCCTGCCGCGCAAGCTGCGCAAGAATCTCATCAGTGCGCGCAATCGTTTTGCCAAAACCGCGGGTGGTCGCATCGAAGGAATTCATGATATGGATGGCGCAGAGGCCGCTGTGGAAGCCTTCCGCAGCCATTCCATCGCCCGCCTCGGCAGCAAGGGTCTCGATTCGACGATGGCCGACCCGCGCATGGCCCGCTTTTTCCATGAATTGATCTTGGAAAGTTTGGCCCTTGGCCGCGGCCTCTATTTCTCAGCCTGGGTCGGCGACCGCTGCATCGGCACGATCTTCGGCCTGCGCTTTGGCTCCTGGATCGGCTATTACAATGGCTCGTTCGATCCAGATCATGCCGCGCTCAGTCCCGGCACGCTGCTGATCGACGCGCTCAGCCAGGCGGCCATCGAGTTGGGTCACAGGCGCCTCGACATGCTCGCGGGCTTCGGCGACTACAAGCGGCGCTGGGGCGGCGAGAGCACGCTACTGCAATTCGCCACCGTGCCGCTCGGCGGTCTGCGCAATATTCCCTTCTCCGCCTGGGAAAGCTACAAGGCCCGCCGCACCGCCGCCACCAATCAGCCCGAAACCGATGACGTTGATTAGTCTCCCGGCGATCGCTTGACGACCTTTTCCATCCATTCGCCCGGCTTATCACTGATCAATCGGTTCTCCGGTCTGCGATAAACCAGGCGCTGCCGCTTGATGGCTCGATCCAGATCCCCGATCGCCAGCGCCAGCGCGGCCTGCTCCTCGCTCCCCTCGCCCACCGGCAATGCCTCCAGCCGTGCGCGCAGCATCGCCAGGTCGTGATCACGCCCCAGGTCGGACTGCAGCTGCTTGAGCTCCGCCACGCGTCCGCTCCCGTGAACCAGCTTCATCCGCTCGAGCAAGCGCAGGGCGTGCCACAAATATTTGACGCTCTTGCGCCATTCATGGATGACTGCATCCACCTCCGCGCCCGCGCCCTCGGTGGCGCCGGCCTCACGGTGGCGTCGGCGCGCCTGCCGATAAATCCGCTCCAGCCCCTTCTTCCAGTCTATCGAGTCCTCTTTCAGCTCCAAGGCGGCAAGCCGGTCGCGTCCACGCCGGATCGCCGTCAGCATCGCCTCCATTGCCTCGTCGGGCGCTTGCTGCGGAGCCCCCTCACGTTCGAGGTCTTCCTCCAAAAGCGCGCTCACACTAAACCAGGCGCTGCGCCCACGCCGCCCGCGGCGGGCCCTCAGCATCAGCATGAGCGTGTCGCGCAGCACCGCCGCATCACGGGCCGATGAAAGTCCCCTGGACGCGTCACGCAGGCGGAAATTTTCCCGCACATACCGCTTCCGGCCCGTTAAGGGTCGCAGCAACCGCCACAGCGCGCGCAGTTCCTTGGACCAGCGCCGAAGGTCGTGCACCACCCGTCCGGGCTGGGTCTGAGCTTGGTTCAACACAAGCCGCCTGCTCTGCCCCAGCCTTCGTTCTATATGAGCCAAGGCCTTGCGTTTGAATGACTTAGCCATGATATCCATGAATGCCTTCCTGGTTATGCCCAGCTCCATTTTATCCCACCCCGCTTTGGAAAGACAAATGCGCCCAGACTCATTTTGAGGATTTCCCCGATCTGTCAACGGCGTGCTCCCCCGATATCCTTTCGTGACCAGCCAGCTATACTTGCCCCACGGTTACAGGTTTGGATGCAGGAAGGACAAATTCGGGCGGGGGGCTCCCCCCGCGCCCGAACTCTATATGCCATCATAGATTCAGAAATAGACGCAGCTCCCGAACCCTATTTGAAGGATTGAAAAAAAACATACGACTTGCTCTTGAGAGGCCCCTCGTCAAATCCGGCGAGGGGCCTCTTGCGCATATTTTAACTTTTACCCATCACCGGGTTGGACTTCCCAGATCCCGGCTGCTACCCTGATTTTCCGGTGGCGCACCACCGATCACCAAGAATTACATCAGCGCCAGGAGTTGAATGATGTCTGATCCGACCAGTCCCCGCATACTCAGCAGGCGCGAAGCAATCGCCAGCATTGGTCTTGCCGGCGTAGTCTTTGCCCAAGCTCCCGTCAGCGCCCTGGCGCAGGAGGCATCCCCCAAGCCGGGCCAGCCCGTCTCTCGCCACCTCACGCTCCACGCTCTTCGCGCTCAGACCGCATTGCGGGCCGGCGAATGGGCCGAGACTTCCGGTTTCCATACCCCGGGCGACGGTGGCGCGGCTCTCTATCAAATTGCTCCCGCCGGCGCCGATCACAAGCCCAATGGCGGTGACATCATTGAGCTCGCCAATGGCTTGCTCGCCATCCTGGTCGAACGCAAGGCGATCAACTACCGGATGTTCGGCGCCATGAGCGATGGGGTCAATGATGACGGTGTCCAGATCAAGCTCGCGCACGCCTATGCCAACCGCCACCAAGTGCCGCTGATCAATCTGAATGGGGAATTCTGGATCAAGCAGACCAACAATATCAACATCACCACCCCTGTTCAATGGGGCACATCCATCTTCCACATCGACGAGAAATTCAACTCCAGGACCACCCCGCGCTTCACCGTCAAGAGTGATGAGCCCACCCTGTCCCTCACCGCCAATCAAGCCATCAAGAAGGCGCTGGTTGAGCAACTCAAGCCCGGCGTCCAGATCATCCCCCAGCTAGCCCCTTATGCCGGCCATCTGTTCATTGTTCTGGATGAGGCCGACCGCATCGGCATCCGGACCGGCCGCCCCGGCAACCGCGGCTGGGCGCGGGAGGAATTGTTTTACGTCGAGGAGGAAGGGCGCATCATCGGCGATATTGCCTGGGCATTTAAAAACCTGACCTCCATCCGCGCCATCCCCTGCAGCCGCAACTACCTGGTCATCCAGGGCGGCGGCTTTTACCTCTCCGGCGATTCCGCCGTCGGCACCAATGGAGAGAGCTATCATCAGAATGGTATCTCGATTAGCCGCAGCCGCACCATCCTCCGCGAGCAGTGGATGGGCTTGGAGCCGGGCAAGCGCGATATTTCGCCCCAGCCGCGCAGTGGCTTCTACAACCTGCGCGAGGTCTTCGACGTCACCCTGGAGAACATCCGGGCCATGCCTTGGGAAAAACTCCGCCGCCCGCCCGAGACCCCGGTGCCCCAAGGCACCTATGGCATCGGTGGCAGCCGGATGCTTCACTGCACCTTCCGCAACCTGACCGCCGAGGCCGGCCCCGTCGCCTGGGGCGTCTTTGGCACCAACATCGCCAAAAATTTCCGGCTCGAAAACTGCCGTCTCAACCGCTTCGACGTTCACTTCCACTGCTGGAACCTGCACATCCTGAATAGCACGATCGGCTTCAAGGGCATCACCGTCACCGGCGGCGGCGAATTGCTGATCGAAAACACAACCCGACACGGGAACAACCTCGTCAACTTCCGCCGTGACTACGGCTCCAAGTGGGACGGCCCGATCCGCCTGAAGGGCTGCACGCTCAAGCCCAGCGGGAGTGGCCGCGTCTCGGTCCTGACAATGACCCCCTCCGACTTCGACCACAAGTATCCCGTCGGCATGGGAACCAGCATCACCATCGAGGACCTGCGCATTGATTACAGCGCCGCCCCCACCAGCAAGGATGTCTGCTGGCTGCTGGACACCTCGCCCTTCTCGCTCAATCGTTTCAAGCAGCGACTCTTCTTCCCCCAGCGCCTGATATTCCGAAATATTTCGGTCGAAGGTCGTGAACAGGGCGTGCGCCTCATGCGCATCCCCCAGCCCTATCACTACGATGTGCGCCGCCCCGGCAGCTACGACGACAGCCGGTTGATCGCCAACTGCACCATGCACGTCGAACAGGTCCAGCTCGAGAAACTGATTCCTGCCGCCCCTGGCGATCCTGCCCAGGCCCACCTCCTGATCGGTGACAAGAAGGCCTCCCCATATGTCGACCAGCTGGCGCTGATTCCCCGCATCACCTTTGTCGATTGTGAGAATGTCACGCTCAGCTTGGAGAATTGCATCGCCGCCCTCTTCTTGCAGCGCTGTTCGATCAACACCGTAACCGCCCCTGGGCTGCGTGGGGAACTGAGCTTCAACGAATGCCGCCTGCAACCAGACATCGCCAAGAGCGCGGAGGTCTTCTATGCCGTCAACAGCACCCTGGGCACCCGCTTCACCAACTGCACGCTCCACGCCCCGATCGTCGGCGGCAAGACCGACCCAGCCCTCATCGACCGCTGCGGATTCCTGACCATCAATGGACCGCTTCGGCACTACCACCTCAATACGGCACTGGGCAACGAGGTGCTGAAGGCCCTCCAGTCCAAACGCGTTCAGCTGAGTCCGGCATTCATTGCCAGCCTTCGCAGCCACCACGCGCTGGAGTCCTGATCGCAACCTCAAAGCGCTACCTATAGAGGGTGCCCCCGCCGGGCACCCTCTTTTCGTCCAAGCCCGCCGGGTCCATTGCCGCACGCCCTTCTTTCCGGTAAACTGATTCCGATGAGCCGGAAGCGACACACTCCCGAAGCCACCCCCGACCGCCGCAAGCTGCTGGCGGCAGAGTACGGCCCACCACTGGGCGGCAGCGGTCCCCTGCGCGTGGCGCTGGTTTATCCGCATACCTATCATGTCGGCATGTCCAGCCTGGGCTTTCAAATCGCGCTGCGCCTGATCAATGACTGGCCCGGCGGGGCCCGCGCCGAGCGCTTCTTTACCGACACCATCGCGGGCGGCTCAATCGAATCCGGCTCCCCGCTCGCTGATTTCGACATCATTGCCTTCTCGGCCACCTATGAGATGGACGCCCCGCTCGTGCTCGATCTGATCGCGGCCGCCGGCCTGCCCCTCGAGGCGCGCCATCGCGGCCCCGACCACCCACTGGTCGTCATGGGCGGCGTGCTGGTCTCGGTCAACCGCCTGCCGCTCTACCCGTTCTTCGACCTCTTCGCCCACGGCGAGGCTGAGCGCCTGCTGCACCCCCTGCTGGAGCTGGCCGGCCGCCCCCGTCCCGAGGCACTGACCGCCCTCGCCGAGACCCCCGGCTTTGAAGTCACCGTCGGCGCGCGCGCCGCAGCCGGCCTGCCCATCCCCGACGAGCTGGACCCGCTGGTGGACCTGCTCGACCGCGATCTTTCCGGGGAGCCCCCTCCGCGTCCGCCAGCCCCGCCACGCGCGATCCTGGAGACACTCCTTGACACGCCCTTGGCCAGCGCCATCCTGACCCCCAATACCGAATTCGCCGACATGGGTCTGATCGACTTGGCGCGCGGCTGCCCCCACCACTGCACATTCTGCTGGATCGGCCACAACGCCCCCGCCTATCGCACTCGTCCCATGGAAAGCATCATGGAGGAGATCGACCGGCTCGCGCGCCACACCCGAAAGTTTGGTTTGGTTGCCTCAGCCGTGGGCGCCCATCCCGACATCGACACGATCTGTGAGCACCTGATGGCGCGCAACTTCAAGGTCTCCTACTCCTCGCTGCGTGTCGAGGAGGTCACCCAAACGATGCTGCGTGCGCTGGCGATGGGTGGTGGCAAGTCCGTCACGATCGCCCCCGAGGCCGGCGCCCAGCGTGTGCGCCGCCTGCTCGGCAAGCGCATCAGCGATGAACAAATCTTTGCCGTCACCGAGGAAATCTTTGGTCTTGGCGCTGAAAATCTGAAGCTTTATTTCATCATCGGCATCCCGAGCGAGACCGATGATGAGGCGCTCCAGATTGCCGCCTTCACCGAGAAGATTCGCGCCATTCAGCTCAAGTGGGCGCGCCCTCGCGGCCGCATGGGCCATATCGGCATCAACCTGGGCGTCTTCGTCCCCAAGCCCAACCTGCCGCTGGCGCACATCGAGCCGGTCGATCCCGCCATCGTCCGCCGCCGGCTCGGCAAAGTCGTACGCGCACTCGAGCGCATTCCCAACACCCGTGTTGCCGCCGCCAGTCCCGAACTTGCCCGCGCCCAAGCTGTCCTTTCAATGGGCGGGGTCGAGGCCTCCCACTACGTGCTCGCGGTGCGCCGGTTGGGTATGGACTGGCGCGCCGCCAATCGCCAATGGCTGCGTGAGCGTGGCGAGGATCCCCTCGTGCGCTACGACCGCTCGCCTCGCCTGCGCGCCGACGCCCTCCGCACGCGAACAAACCCCTGATTGGTAGGTCGGGTCTTCGACCCGACATGGCCAAGTATTGCCTCGAAGAACCGACAGACCCTCCTCGCCTCAAAATATTGTATTTGGTGTCATGATTCCGGCTGGGGCAAAATGGTGGGCCGGCAAATGCCTGACCACCCATGGGAGTCATCGATGAACGAGCTGATCGGCCAGACGATAACCTTCGCGATCTCGCGCTACTTTCACCTGCTGTCCGTGATCATTGCCATCGGCGGAGCGTTTATCATTCGCTATGCCGTTCAGCCGGCGCTCAGCGAGCTGGATCAGTCCACACGCGGGCGTTTTCTTGACCGCATGGGCCGCGCTTTGGCCCGCATCGTCCCCGCGGCCGTTTTGCTGCTGATCCTGACTGGCCTGATCAATGTCTATCGCGCCTTTACCGTCGCTCCAATGCCGCCACCGGCCTATCATATGATCCTGGGCCTCAAGATCCTGCTCTCGTTTATGCTCTTCGGCATCGCCCTGGGCATGGCCTGGGGCCATGCCCGCATTCAGGCCAATCGCCGCTTCTGGTATTCAATGATGGTCCACATGGGCCTGCTGCTTGTCGCGCTCTCGGTGGCGCTGCGCTTCCTGAGCGGAAAATAATCTAAAACTTTAAGATCAATTACTGGCGGCGCCGTAAATCGCCTCGTGCAGCGCACGGACGATCTGCGGGAAACGCGGCCCGGGCACGAGCAGGTAATCTCCATCGAGGACATGAATCCGTCCCGTGCGCACCGCCGGCAGCGAGCTCATCGCCTGCCAATCCGCGGCCAACGCCCGCCGCTCCGGCTCGCTCACCCCCCCGCGCGCGCGAAGCTCGAGGATCAGCTCGGGGCGACGGGCAGCCAGACTCTCGCGTGAGACCTCGACATACGGTCGCGTCAGGTCAGCCAGCGCATTGCGCCCCCCCGCCAGTGCCAATGCCTCGCCCAGAAAGCTCTTTCCGGTTGCGCTCAGCACGCCCGCCAGCGATCCCGGCTGTCGTTCCAGACTCAAGAAAATCAGTGGCCGCCGCGCGGGGTCAGGGGCAATTTCCTCAACTCTCCCGCTGATGGCCGCCAGATCTTCCTGCATCCTGCGGGTCAGGCTGGTGGCGGCATCAGAGCATCCCAGCAGCGCCCCCAGCCGCTCGATCTCCCGATTGATCGAATCCAGGCTGTCCATGCGAAACTCAATCAGCGCAATCCCCCGCTCGCGCGCAAATGCATCCACCGCCGGCGAGGGAAACTGGTTCACGATCAGGTCGGGACGCAGGGCGGCCAGCACCTCCAGGCGCGGGGTTGCCGGCCCGCCCACCCGCTTAAGCTTGCGCGCGGCCTCCGGCCACTGGCAAAACTCGCTGACTCCAACCAGCCGGTCACCCGCCCCCAAGGCAAAAATCGTTTCCGTGAGGTTGGGCCCCATCGACACGATGCGCTGGTAGTCCGCCTCGGCCGGGGCGGCGACTGCGGCCGCGGTCACAAGCACCCATGTGAAGAAAACCAGACTCAGCGGAAGAAAGCGCGGCATTGATGTTCACACATCCCCAAGATGTCACAAGGCCGCCCGGTCACCGGGCGGCCTTGTTGGGTCTTACACAAACGGGCACCTTTTAATAGCCGTTGCCGCTCCGGATCGTGCCATCGTTATTGAGCAGGTCCTGCGGCGTCAATCGCTGCTGGCGGATGATGTTGACCGTGTTGTTCGGCAACGATTCAAGCGGGTCCTCGGAAACAAGGAAGAGCGTCTCGTCAAAGACAAGCGTCTCACCTTGGTCAACCCGGCGCCACGTTTCTGCAAAGTTGTAAATTTCTTGGCGCTTCTCACGCACCCATTCATCGTAATGTTCCTGGTTCAGCGCCCGCCGATCAATCCCCTCAATCATCTGGATGTATTGATAATACACCTGCTCATCCAGCCAGCGGGCCTCTTTCTCGAACTTCTCCAGATATTCGGCGCGCTTGCCGCCATCGGGGTTTTCATAGTCGGTCTGGGGGGAAAACCGCTCACGCAGAGCGCTGACCGGACCCCGTTGTCCGAGCGGGCCCATGCCGAGGAGGCTTTCGCCAAAGCCAAGGTCGTCTTCTAAGAATCCACTGGCGGCGCCGGCCATGCCGCCCATGGCATCCGCAGCCAGCCCCGCCCGTCCCACGCCAAGAGGCCCAACCGTGGTTTCCTCACGAATTTCTGCGGGGCGCAGCCCAGAAATATCTGACAACTGCCTCTCACGCATCAACCGGCGCGGATCGGGAGGCAGGGGCTCAAGCAATCTTTCCTCCGCGTCCCGCAATAATACCCGGGCGCAGTAATACTGCCAGAGCACCAACTGATCGTAGTAAAAGGTCCACTCGGCAGCCACTTTGGGATCGAATGCCACCGAGGAAAATGCCGTCCCGAATTCCCCGCCCAAACCCAAATCCTCGTCCATGCCCAGGTCGTCTTCGAGGAAGTCATCTTCCAGAATATCCTCGGCGGGCTCGGGCTCTTGGGGTTGGGGAGCCATTCCGGGGGGGCCGAACCCTCCCGCCTGCGGGCCAAAGCCGCCCATCCCGGGGTCGGGCCCCATCCCCGGCATGCCGGGCATTCCCGGGCCCATGCCAGGCATCCCCGGCGCACCCGCCAGATCGCCACCGGGCTGGAAAGCCAGTGCGTTGGGGTCCACCGGACCAGCCTGATATTCCTGCACCGCCGTCTGTGGCAGATTGCGTGTCTTTTGGTAGTACTGTGTCAGCTGCGTGATCAGCCAGCGCTTATTTTCCTCCCATTCATTGAACGGGATCGGAATGCGCTGGATCGTGACATCTTCCGGAACCCGCGCGTCCGGGTTCACCGTGCCCGTGTAATAGAAGTGATAGTACTGCGTGCCCGGTTCGGTTATGGTCGCCACTGGGGCCGTCCATACATAGGTCGTCGGGTGGGGATCGGTCGTCGAGACAGTCCCCAATTCAACACTGGCATCGACCTGAGCCCAGGCCGCGCCCGTCCCAAGCAACAACCACATGCCGGCCCAGCCCGCCCGGCGAGCCTTCGGCTTCATCCAACTCATCATGGCCACCGCTCCTCGCGAAGAACTCCCTCAGCATATTTATTAGGCATTGAACGATCCGTTTAGACAAGTAGAATCACAGTCGCCGAAAACCTATTCCTGCTGCCGGACTTGTTGCCGATGCCTGGCTCCACGCCGCAGAAAATTTGCCGTGTATATTTGGCGCCCTCGGCAGGAATCGAACCTGCGACCAACGGATTAGGAATCCGCTGCTCTATCCCCTGAGCTACGAGGGCGGCGGGGAGGCTTGTTTATCATATCAATCTGCCACCGCCGGTCAAGCCGCCTGATGCCCTCGCAACAAAAAGCCAAAGCACCCCAATCCCCAATTCCGGGACTTTTTATTCATTGACCACGCCCCGGCGGCGGGATACAACAGCGCATCAACCCGCTCAGGGTCTTGATCGCCTTTGGAATTTGCGGCGCCAGCCGGTTCGCAATCCTTACAGGGAGAAACGCATCAAATGGCAAATGTCACTGCAGTGAAAACTCCGGCGGCCGGCGCGGCCGGTCAACCCGGCCTGGTCGGCATTCAGAAGGGGCGCCTGTTCCTGGGCAGCTGCCTGGCCCTGATCTCCACCTCGATGTTCTTCGCCATCACGGCCGACATCCTGGGCTCGCTCAAGGCCCAATTCGTGCTGACCAATCTCCAGATCGGCGTCATCATGGGGGCGGCCACCTGGGGCTTTACCCTCGCCACCTTCGGCTTTGGGCCATTGTGTGACGTAATCGGTATGCGCCGCCTGTTGCGACTGTCCTTTCTCTGCCACGCGGGCGGGGCGTTACTGATGATCTTCGCCCAAGGCTACTGGTGGCTGTTCGCGGGGGCGCTGACCTACTCGCTGGCCAACGGGCTGGTGGAGGCGGTCTGCAACCCGCTGGTGGCCACAATTTATCCAGAGCGCAAGACCCAGAAGCTCAACCAATTCCACGTCTGGTTCCCCGGCGGCATCGTGATCGGTGCCCTGCTCTGCTTCATGCTCACCAGGTTGGGCGCGGGGATTGAGTCCTTTGTTGGCCTCTGGCAGTTGAAACTGGGGCTGACGCTGATCCCGACCCTGCTCTACGGCTCGCTGTTCCTGGGCCAGAAGTTCCCCGCCACCGAGAGCCACCAGGCCGGCGTCTCGGTCCCAGGCATGTTCAAGGAAACCTTCAGCCGGCCGCTGTTCTGGATGCTGCTGATGTGCATGATGCTGACGGCTTCGGTGGAACTGGGAACGAATCGCTGGGTGCCCGAGGTGCTCAAGAACGGCGGCATGCAGAGCGCCATCCTGGTGCTTGCCTACATCAATGGCCTGATGGCCATCCTGCGCTTCTTTGCCGGGCCGGTGGTCCACCGGCTCGCCCCCACCGGCATCCTGCTCGGCTCGGCGATCCTCTCGGGAGCCGGGCTGTTCTGGCTGAGCGTGGCCGATGGCCTGCTCATGTCGTTCCTCGCTGTGACCGTCTTCTCGGTCGGCATCACCTATTTCTGGCCGACGATGCTGGGCGTGACCAGCGAACGCATCCCCAAGGGTGGCCCGCTGGCGCTGGGCGTGATGGGCGGAATGGGCATGCTGATTGTCGGACTGGTCACCACACCCGAGATGGGCAAGATCATCGACCACTACACCTATCAGCGGCTGGACGAAGGCGAGATCGTGACCGTGCTCCACCAGATCGACCAGACCTTCCCAGCCTTGGCCCAGAATGAGCCCGAGAAGATCGCCCGGGAAATTCTGGATGCGCAGACCATGGCCCGGCAAGTGCTGGCGGCGCGCGCGGCCGGCGAAGCCCTGGTCATGGAGGATGCCGTCGGCGCCCTCCGCAGCGCGATCAAGGTCGGCGGTACATCCGAGGCGGCCGGCGCCGCCGCGGCCCTGCTGCAACCGGCCGAATATCACGGCGGCGTGATGTCGTTCCGCCACGTCGCCCCGCTGACCATTATCCTGTTCTTTGTTTTCGGCGGGATGTATTTGCGCGACAGGTCGCGCGGGGGCTACAAGGCCGTTCGTATCTGATCGTGCAGTCAATTCAGTCAGCTATGCCCCCCGGGTCGCAAAGCGGTTGTTTTGCGGCTCGGGGGGCTTTAGAATGAGCTCAGCCGCGCGGCGCGCATCGGCCGCGACCATCGATGTCGATCCAAAGGCCACCCATCGCTTTGAACGACCTGACTCAACCTTTCGTGATTCCCCGCGCCGAGGCCGGTTGGCTGCGCACGCAGGCGCGGTGGCTGCGCCGCGGGTATGCCCGCTCCCGGCTGCGGCTGGCCGGCGGCGAGCAGATCAAGCGTTGGAACAGCGAGCTGAACTGGCGCGAGTTCTGGCATGGGCAACTCCAGCTGGAGTCCTCCCCTCGCCTGATCCAGGTCGGCACCAACTGGACCTGCAACTTGAAGTGCTCCTTCTGCCGGTTGACGATGCCCTGGACGCGCGAGCAGCTGGGCCGCCTGCCGGCCGGCGGGTTGCAACTCAGCCCGCGCGTGGAGGCCGTGGTCGAGCGCCTGCTGCCGCGCGCCGAGATGCTGACGCTGACCCCCCTGGGCGAGCCGCTGCTGTGGAGCGGGCTCAAGGACCTGCTCGAGCTGCACCGGAGCGCCGGCTCACGCAACCTGGCGATGACCACCAACGGCATGCTGCTCAACGACCGCAACTGCGAGCGCCTGGTGCGCGGCCAGCTCGCTGAGCTTTACGTTTCGATCGACAGCAACGATCCCACAGTCTACGCCGGCATGCGGGTCGGTGGCGACCTGCGGGAGGTCGAGGCGGGGGTGCGCCGCCTGATGGCCACCCGCCGGCGGCTGGGGTCGCGCTGGCCGCGCCTGCATCTCAATGCCACCTTCATGGAACGCAACATCCACCAGTTGCCATCTATGGTGGACTGGGCAAAGCAACTGGGCTTCGAGCAGTTCAGCGTGCAGCTGATGGAGATCGAAAACCCCGAGCATGAGTCTGAATTTCTGGGCCACCATGTGCCGCTGGCGCGCCTGATGGTGATGGCGGCACTCGCGCGCGGGCAGCAGGCCGGGCTGGACGTGCGTCCCCACCTTGCGCTGCGCAACCTGCTGTCGGCTTCCCACGAGGGCCGCGATGTCAGCCGTCATGAATTTCTGGCCGCCTCGCCTATTATGCCCGCCAGCCGGCGCCAGGCCCAGTCCAGCGCCGTCGCCCCAGCCGTGGCCGATCCCTCCGTGGCCGACTCCGCTGAGGGCGGCTGCAACGGCTGCTCGGGCTGTTCCGACAAGTCCCTCGACTCCGCCATCGACATGCGCGGCAAGACGCTGGTCGAAAAATGCCACTACCCGTGGTACAACCTGCTGATCGACACCGACGGCGACGCCCGGCCATGCTGCTGGGCCGACGCCAGTTGGGGCAACCTCAATCAAATTTCTTTCGAGGATGCATGGAACGGGCAGGCTGCGCTTCAGATGCGCCGGATGTTCCTGGCCAATGACATCCCCGCCAGTTGCCGCAAGAAACATTGCCGGGTGGACCTGTAATCCTCCCGGCTACAGGCACTCTCCCCGCGCTCAACCTTTGCCGTAAAACGTCAGCCAGAACATCACGGCCATGCCGGCGACCACCAGCAGGCCGATCATGGAATTGACCATCACCACATTACGCCGGATGCGGGCAGCGGCGTCGCGAATGGTGGGCTCGATCTTCTCGCGCAACTGGCGCTCCAGTTCGCGGTTGACCAAGTCGCTGACGCGGCGCGGAACGACCTGCTCGAGGGCGGCCGCGACCTGACTCTCGATCACGGCCGGCAGGTGCTCGCGCGCGGCGCGCGGCACCACGCGCTTGGCCACTCCCTCGACCGTGCCCACCAGTTGCTGGCTGATCTCGGGAACCATCTTCTCGGCCGCCTTCTGGAGGCGCGACTCGACCTCGCGCGGCAGCATGTTGGCCAGCATGTCGCGGACCTTGTCGCGGATCAGCGTCGGCAAAGCTTTCTCGGCGGCATTTCGCACGGCCCGCTCGGTCTGCTCGTTCAGGATCGCGCTCATCGCCTCCTCGACCTTGCTGGCCGCCAGTTTCTCAACCATCGACTGCGCGACCTCGCGCACGGTCAGCTTGACCAGTTCCTGCTCCTTGTCGCTCACCAGCCCGACTACGTGTTCCTCGACCTGGGTGCGGGCGCGCTGGTCCACCGTCGCCGTGATGTTCTGGATGCAACGCTCGACGATCAGCTTGGTCTTGCGGTCGACGGCGGCCTGAATCTGCTGGTCGGCCAACTGGTTCATGATGCGGTCGGCCGCCTCTGCCAGCCGATTGCGGGCCAGTTCATCGAGGCGCTGCTGCTCGAGCACCTGCCCGACTTTGCGCACGAGCGCGGGCGGGTCGAACGGCTTGACGAGAAACCCGCTGGCGCCGCCCAGCGACAGCGACTCGGGATGGCCGATCGCCTCCTCGGGCACCAGCAGCAGCACCGGGATCGGATGGGTGGCCTGGTGCTGCTTGAGGATCCGCGTGGCCTCGGTCGAGGTCAGCCCCTCCATCTCGGCGTCCATCACGATCAGCTGCGCCTCCTCCAGCATGGGGGCGGTCAACAGCGCCGTCGCATTGCTGGCGGTGGTCACGTGATATCCCGCCTCATAGAGAGCCGATTGGGCAATATCCTGCACCGCCAGGCTGTCGTCGACCAATAAAATGGATTCACCAGGCATCGCACGGGGACTCCTGCCAGAATGGGTGGCCCCAAGGGGCTCAGCGCTCGGACCACTGCTGGATCCAGGCGCGGGGCTGAAAATCGGCCGGCCAGCCGATCTCAACCCTGTCACTGAAGGAAAGCGTTACTTCTTCGATAATGCGCATCCCGCGCGGGCCGAACTGACCGTCGGCGCGATCAATCATCTGCCGCCCGATCGCTCCCAGCGCCGCCATCGAATCCTCGAGGCAGCCGGTGATGTATTTCGGGGCCCCCGGCCGTAGCGCGTAGTGTTCAAACAATGAGGCGTCCAGCCGCCCCTCGCGCCACTCCACCAGGTCCGCCCGACGGAAGCGCAGCCCATGTTCGCGCCAGAGCCGCTCGTCCAGCAGCGTCGTGATCGGCTGCTCATCAGTCTGGGTGACGGCCCCGCATCGCTCATTCAGGCGATTGAGCAGCGCACAGCCAAACCCGACGCAGGAGGCAAACGGCCCACATTGACCCTGGTAAACCGCACCCCCCTGACCCTCGCCGCGGCGGCGCCGGCCGAAGAGCGCGCGTATGCCACCGGTTTCACCCGGATCGTGACTGGCTCTTTCAGCCTGACTCCCATGGCTCTCCGGCGATGACTTTCCGCGCACAGCGATTCCGGGCTCCTCGACCAGCTCAATCAATTGAAGACCCAATAGTTGGTCAATCGCGCACAGGGTTTCAAACTTGCCCAAGCCCGCCAGGTAGATCAGCACCTGAAGCGAACGGCGGCCGTTGATCAGGGAAAGAATTCGCCATGTGTTGGGGTTCACTCGCGCCTCCGGCATCGTCGCCAGATCAGCGCGCACCGTGTAAATTCGCCGCAGGTCATTCAAGTGGCGGTCAAGGTCACGCCACTGGTTCATCCGGGCCGCCCCCTCCTCCAGCAGCGGCCCAATCTCCAGCGCCACCAGATCGCGCGTGTGATCGCTGACCGGCCCATGTTCAAACTTGAAGCTGCCGCTGTCCCAACTGAGCGCTTCCCACAACTCTTCCTTGATCTGGAGCGCCAGCGCCTGCGAAACCTGCTCGGCCGAGACCAGTTGCCTCTGGATCAGCATGTCCCCCAGCATCGCCGGCCCGCGCAGTTCCTCGCGCTGATGGTCGAGCACGTCGTCCAACTCGCGTCGGCGCAGCAGACCGCTCGTGACCAGCACGTCGCCGAGCCTGAGCATGCGGCCAGGCGAGGCCGAACCGACCAGCCGGCCATCCTTGAATTTGAGCGATATCGTGCGGCGGTCGCCAGACAGGGTCAGCTTGCCTGACATCGCGCCCATCGATAAAAACTTGAGGATGTCGGGTAGTTGAAAGGCTCCCAGGTTGCCTTCAAGCTCCATGGGCCGGCCCGGATTCGATGTTTTTACCGCTGCGCTCTCTGCCATCATCAAACTCCCGCCGTGCTTCGGCCGCGATGATCCCCGCGGTCGGCCCCCTGCCGGCATGGCCTGCCGGTCGTTTCCGTTTTGCTTATCGACCACCGCCTCAACAAACTGAACTCCCGCTGGCGCAATTGGGCAAAACAAGATGCTCCCCCGACCGTTCGGCGATCGGGGGAGGGGCGTGATCAGGCAGAGGAAAGTAATTTAGCGGTCTTGCAACTGGCAGAGCCGCAGGCGCCTTGCACGGGCACGCTCGGCGTGCAGGATATGGTTGGCCGCGGCCACGGTTTGGTCAAGGTGGTCGTTGACCACCACATAATCGTAAAAACGCCAATAATCGGTCTCGCGGCGGGCATTCTCGAGCCGCAGCCGGATCTGGCTGTCGGCGTCGGTGCCGCGCCCACGCAGCCGCTGCTCAAGGACCTCCAGCGACGGCGGCATCAGAAAAAGCAGGACGGCCTCGGGCGATCGCCATTTGACGCTCATCCCGCCCTGCACGTCGATGTCCAGGATCAGGTCCTGCCCACGGTCGAGCGCCTGGCGCACGCTGTCCTCGCGCGTGCCGTAGAAGTTGCCATGAACTTCCGCCCATTCATAGAACGCATCCTCGCGGATCATCCGCTCAAAATGCTCGCGTTCCACGAAACTGTAGTCCTGACCCTCGGCCTCGCCCGGCCGGATCGGCCGTGATGTGACCGAAACCGAGTAGGAAAGATCCGGATTCGATTCAAGCAGGCGCTTGACAACGACCGATTTACCCCCGCCCGACGGGGCCGAAATCACAAACAGCAGGCCGCGACGGTGAAACTCGAACTGGCTCATGGAAATATCAGCTTCTCAGATTATTCGCAGGATCCCGGCTGGATCCCTCACATGCGCTCGATGATCGCTTGACCGAATTGTGAAGTCGAGACCTTTGTCGCACCCTCAATCTGGCGCTCCAGGTCGTAGGTAACGATCTTATCGCCAATCGCGCGCTCGATCCCCTTGATGATCAACGCCCCCGCCTCGCCCCAGCCCATGGTCTCCAGCATCATGACCGCCGACAGGATCAGCGAGCCCGGGTTGACCATGTCCTTGCCCGCATATTTGGGCGCGGTGCCGTGGGTCGCCTCAAAGACCGCGATCCCCTTGCCGATGTTGGCGCCCGGAGCCATGCCCAAGCCGCCAACCTGCGCAGCGGCGGCATCGGAGAGATAATCCCCATTCAGGTTCAGCGTGGCCAGCACCGAATACTCATCGGGCCGCAGCAGGAGTTGCTGGAAGATAGAGTCGGCGATACGGTCGTTGATGACGACCTTCCCTTCGGGGCGCCGTCCGCCGTGCTTCTGCCACAGCTCATCCTCCGTGATCGTCCGGTCCGCAAACTCCTCTCGCGCGACCTCATAGCCCCAGTCCCGAAACGCCCCCTCCGTGAATTTCATGATGTTGCCCTTGTGGACCAGCGTCACGGTGGGGCGCTGGTGCTCGATCGCATACTGGATCGCCATGCGCACAAGCCGCTTGCTGCCGGTGATGGAGACCGGCTTGATGCCGATCCCCGAGTCCGGCCGCACTTCCTTGCCAAAGTCCTCCTTCAGGATGCGGATCAGCTTCTGGGCTTCCGGGCTGCCCTCGGGCCACTCAATCCCCTTGTAGATGTCTTCGGTGTTCTCACGGAAGATCACCACGTCGACCTTCTCGGGGTGCTTCATCGGGGAGGGCACGCCGGTGAACCAGCGCACGGGCCGCACGCAGGAGTAAAGGTCGAAAATCTGGCGCAGCGCGACGTTGAGCGAGCGGATGCCGCCGCCAATCGGGGTGGTCAGCGGTCCCTTGATCGCCACACGATAGGCGCGGATCGCGGCCAACGTGTCCTCGGGCAGATAACTTCCATACTTCTGGTTGGCCTCTTCGCCGGCGGGCACCTCGAACCAGACGATGGCGCGGCGGCCGCCGTAGGCCTTCTTGACCGCAGCATCGACGACCTGGACCATCGCGCGTGAGATGTCGGGGCCGATACCATCGCCGACGATCTGCGGGATGATCGGGTGGTCGGGCACCACCAGCGATCCGTCCTCGCGGGCTTGGATGGCGTCACCTTGCGTCGGTGCCGTCAGGTGCTCGAAATGAACTTTGACCATCGTCTGTTCCTCTGTTCCCAAGTTGACTGCATGGCCGGAACTGGGCCGGCGGCTGCGATGTTGGTCGTCAAATTTTCCCGCACCCTGACATGGAAGCGCCAGAAAAAACCGGCTGATCCCAAAACGGCCCGGATTCCCTCGCGGAGAACCCGGGCCGCTGGCGTTTTACGCAATGCACAAGCCGCTTATTCGGCCGCCTCGGCGGCGCCACCGACTTCGAAGCGCTCGAAGCGGCGCACCTTCAGCTGCGCGCCGACTTCCTTCCCAACCTTCTCAAGCAGCTTGGCAATCGTCAGATCCGGGTCCTTGACAAACTCCTGTTCCGTCAAGCAGGACTGCTTGAAGAATTTGTTGAGCTTGCCCTCGCTGATCTTGGCCCACATCGCTTCCGGCTTGCCTTCCATCTTTGCCTGGTCGCGGTAGATGGCCAGCTCGCGCTCAAGGGTTGCGGCCGGCATCTCGTCGCGGCTGACGCTGACCGGGGCCGCTGCAGCCACCTGCATCGCCAAATCGCGGCCCAGCTGGACCACCTGCTCAGCCTTGAGCGCCTCCACCTTGTCCGCCTCGATCTCGAGCATCACGCCCAGCTTGCCGGGGGGGTGGATGTACGCCGCAATCGCTCCGGCCGGGGTCGCGGCCGAGGCGTCATAGCGCACCATCCGGCTGACAGCCATGTTCTCGCCGATCTTGGCAATCACATCGGTCAGCGCCTCGGCCAGCGGCTTGCCACGCGAGGCCATCGGCGTGGCCAGCAGGTCTTCGAGCCGGCCCGAGGCTGTCGCCAGCGCCATGCCCGAAACTTCATCGCCAAAGGCCACGAATTGCTCATTGCGGGCGACAAAGTCGGTCTCGCAGTTGATCTCGACGAGCACGCCGACCTGGTCGGCCACCTTGGCGAAGATGCGGCCCTCGCGCGTGGCGCGGCCGCCCTTTTTTTGGGCGATCGCCTGGCCGCGCTTGCGCAGCTCGTCCACCGCCGCCTCGATGTCGCCGCCGGTCTCCTGCAGCGCCTTCTTGCATTCCATCATCCCTGCGCCGGTTTTCTCGCGCAGCTCTTTGACCATGCTTGCGGTAATTTCTGCCACTTGTTTCGTCTCCTCTGGAAAATCAGCGTGTGGGGCGGCCCCGGCGCCCGGCGCCGAAGCCGCCCGGCTCGTTTATTGCTCGGTCTCTTCCTCGGTGGCGACCTCGTCGGTGGGGCTCACTTCGGCGTCCGAAACCTCATATTCCTCGTCGTGCTCCCCGGCCTGCGCCTCGCTCTCGGCCATCTCGCGCTGGGCCAGCAGCTGACGCGCGATCTCGGGCAGCGTCTCGGGCGACTCCAGCCCCTGCTCGACGCGCTTGATCATCCCCTCGACAACCGCCTCAGCCATCTTCTCGCAGGCCAGGTTGATCGAGCGGATCGCGTCGTCGTTGCCCGGAATCACGTAGTCGATCGGGTCAGGGTCGCAGTTGGTATCGACCACCGAAACCACCGGCACGCCAAGCTTCTTGGCCTCCTGGACGGCGATCAGTTCCTTGCTCGGGTCGATCACGAACATGAACGAGGGCTTCTCGGTCATGTTGCGGATGCCCTGCAGGTTCTTCTCAAGGCTCGCCTTCTCGCGCAGCAACTGGCTCTGTTCTTTCTTGCTGTAGCGCTCGATCTTGCCCGAGCCCACCAGCTCCTGAAGCTCAACCATCCGATCGATCGACTTGCGGATCGTCTGGAAATTGGTCAGCGTCCCACCCAGCCAGCGGTTGTTGACGTAGTGGCAGCCGGCAAAGTGCGCCCAGCGCTCCACGGCATCTTTGGCCTGCTTCTTGGTGCCGACAAAGATGCCGCGCCCGCCCTTGACCGACTCGTCGCGCACGAAATTATAGGCCTCGCGGATCATCCGCAGGGTCTTCTTGAGATCGATAATGTAGATGCCGTTGCGCTCGGTGTAGATGTACTTCTTCATCTTGGGGTTCCAGCGCCGGCTCTGGTGGCCGAAATGGACCCCCGCCTCGAGCAATTGCTTCATCGTAACTTGACCAAGCATGGTGCCTTCCTCTCGGGTTGGACCTCCGTCCCTGTGACGCCGGTCGTGCCGGCGGCGGACCGCACTCGACTCCCCTGTGGCGGCGGAGCACCCCGCGGTCCTGGCGGGACGTGTGTGATGGTGGATTGGCGAGCCGCGCCAGGGCGGCCGCTGCTGCTGACCTTTGGTCCGTCCGGGCAGCAGTGCCCGTCCGTCCCTTGAACAGCATTCCTTTTTAACAAATATCAACAATTGCAGGCAAGCCCTTTTGCGTGCTCTTGATTTGGGCTTGCGTATGCTGGGGACAGGTTTATAAAGTGAATATTCCCATAGCGGGGCATGACCGATTGGTCGGCCCCGACACTCACGGGGCGAGCGGCCCCGCCCAAACCAGACTCAGGTGGATTCCATCAATGATTTCGAGCTCCCGGCCGACCCTGATCCAATGGTCCTTTCTGTTGACCGCACTTGCCGGCATACTTCTGGCCGGCTGTTCCCCAAGACCCGATGACACCACGCAAGCTCCGGCAACGCCCGCCGCCGAGGCGACCCCCCAGACCGTCAGCCAGTCCGATTCCGGAATCATCGCCCGCACGGCCCACGGCGACATCACCCTCGATGACCTGCGTTATCAGCACCTGGTTCGCCCCTTTCAGAGCTTGATGAATCTGGATCCCCGCCAGCTACCCGCATCCACGCCGATCGAGGTTCAGCGCGCCGCCAACCTGTTCTTTTCGCGCCCCGAGCTCGCCACCCCCGAGCAGCTCGATAAGGCAGCCCGTGAGCTGGCTGCCCGCCTCGCCGCCGCGACCGCGTTCGAAAACGAAGCCGACACCACAACCACCCTGCAGGCTCAACAGTTCATCGACAGCCAGCAGCAGGACCTCTACGGACGCTTTCTCAGCGTCAGCAAGGTCGACATGAATCTCGACCACATCGACGATGCGACGGTCGCAGCCTATTACGATCAGCACAAGATGGAATTCCGCCAACCCTTCGGCTTTCGCATGCGTCACCTGATCCTGACCACTTATGAAACCTATGAGGTGCTCGAGGGCGATACCCTCGAATCGATCGCCGAGCGCATCTCGGGCGACGAGTCCAAGGCTGAGCAGATCCGCGCCGACCTGGCCGGCCGTCCCTTGCGCCGCGAATCCAGCAAGCTTTTCAAGCCGCTGGTGCCCGGCGAGCGCCTGCTGGTGCCGGTGGACGAAGAGCGTGCCGATGAAATTCGCCGCCGCCTGGAGACAATCCTTGCTGAGCTGGAGCAGGGCCGCAGCTTCGAGGAGCTGGTGCGCGAACACAGCGACAACGAGGGCGGCGACGAGCCGACCGACTGGATGCCCACCGGCACGCTTGACCCGCCGATGCTGGCCGAGATCCTCGATGCCGCCCGCGCCACCGAGATCGGGGCCGTCAGTCAGCCCTTCCGCACGCGCCACGGCTGGCAGGTCATCCAGATCGTCGACAAGCGCGAGGAGGGCTACCTCCCCCTGGAGGAGGCCACTCCGATCATCATCGCCACCTTGCAGGGCGCCCAGCGCGAGAAGCTCGAGGGCGAGATGCTCGAGGGGCTGCTGGATCAGGAGGGCGTCACGGTTCATGCCGAGCTGATCGCCGAGCAGGGAACGCAGCTCGACAGCCAGACCGTCATCGTCGATATGGGTGACACCAATTTCGTTTGGGGCCAGTTCCGCCACGAGTGGGATCGTCGCGGCCAGCCTTCCGAAATCAATCAGATTCGCCGCCTTCTGCGCGAGACCATCGCCCTGCGACAATTGCTGACCCGGCATTGGGCCAAAACCCAACTCGCCGACCCCGACAGCGAGCTGTCACGTTTGCTCAATTACTACACCTCCGGCGTCAAGGGCCTTTTCTGGCTGAATCGGCAGCTCCAGCAACGCAGTCAGCAGGAGTTCGACCAAGCCCGTGTGGAGGCCTTCTACAAGGCCAACCCCGAGATGTATGAAGCCCCCCGTTCGGTCACTGTCACTATCATGGAGCGCCGGCTTTCCCCCGCCGAGCAGGAACTGACCGGCATCGCCCACGAGGATGCCCTCAAGCGCCAGCTCAGCTCGATGGCAAGCGATCTGGAGCGAGCCAAGTCACCCAAGGATTTCCGCACCCAGGCCAGTGCCATGCGTGTCTTGATAGAGGGCGAGCAGGTCCTGTCGGGCCAGACCGTCGAGCTGCCCATCGAGGCTCTGGCCTTCCATTTGCGCGAGCAGGTCGAAGGCGTCGAGGTTGGCCAGTGGACCGAACCCTTTATCTATGACGACCGCAGCGTCCTGTCGTTCCTGGTCGAATCCAGACACGAGGGTGGGGTGCGTCCGCTTGAGGCCGTCGCCGACCAGATCCGCCAGCAATTGATGAACGAGACCCGGGAGGAGGTCTATCAAACGCTCATCGATGAATATGCCGAGCGGGCTCAGTATCAATATGTGGGTTCCGCCGCCCGCTGACGCCTATAATGGAATGAGTTGACATGCCGCGCGTCCTGCACTGGGGCGCGCGGAAAGAAGGTCACCCATGACGCGCCGTCCAGTCGGTTGGCTGCTCCTGCTGATCGTCGGCATTGCGCTGGCCGGCTGCGATGCCGCGTCGCAGCAGGCGGCCGATCCCGCCGTGGCCGCCCCGCGCCAGCCCCCGCCGGCGCCGCTCAGCATCCAGGGCCAGGTCAGCCTTGAGGGGCGCGAGCTGGCCGGCGGCATTCAGGTCTACATTCCAGGCACCCCCCACGTCTCAATCACCGGCCCCGACGGCCGCTTTCGTCTGTCGGGGCTGGAGCCCGGCCTCCATGCCGTCGTCGCCCGCGCCCAGGGTTACGAGCCGCTGGTCCTGGGCGAGGTCTATATTGATGATCCCCCCACCACACGCACGTTCACTTTGCCCGCCCGCCTGTTGACCACCTCCATCGCCGATGAGCCCACCACCCCCGTCAGCACCACGGCCCCGCCCGCCGTCGACGCTCCCGGCCGGATCGAGGGCGAAGTTATCCGCCCCGCCGGCGCCGCCGGTGAAGCGGGCGATTGCAGGATCGAGCTGGTCGGCACGCCCTGGCGCACCGTCTGCGACGATTCCGGCCGGTTCATGCTCTGGAGCATCCCCCCCGGCGTCTATACCCTGCGAGCGCTGGCGACCGGCTTCGCCCCCGTCAATCTGGAGGTCGAGGTCACGGCCGGCGAGCTGACCGGGCCGCTGCGGGTGGAGTTGCTCCAGCCCCAGGCCGCCCGCGGCACGCGCCGCATCCTGGGCGAGGTGCGCCTCTGGAGCCCCGACGGTCAGCGCCTCACCGACCAGCAGCAAGCCCTCGTCCAGATCGCCGGCCGCCCCGAGACCGCGACGCTGCCTGACTCCGAGGGCCGCTTTGTCATCGACGGACTTGGCCCCGGCCGCCACATCGTCACCGCCCGTGCCGACGGCTTTCAGGATGCCGTGCCGGTGGAGATCGACCTGACCGGCGTGCCGCAGATGGAGATGCGTCTGGACCTGGTGGCCCGCGCCGATTCAGCCGCAGCCGCGGCTGGCCAAAGTGTGCTGCGCGGCCAGGCGCTGCGCGAGAATGATCAGGACCACTCGGGCATCCGCGTGGCGCTGGCCGGCACCGCCCACTCCGCCACCACTGATGCCGATGGCACTTTCAACTTCGAGCGCCTGCCCGCCGGCAACTATCGGCTGCTGGCCCAGGCCGAGGGTTTCGAGACGGCGCAAGCCACCATCGATCTGGCCGCCGGCGAGGATCTGTCGATTGACGAACCGCTGGTGCTGGCGGCGCGCGTCGATCGTCCGCGCGTGATTGGCACCGACCCCACCGATGGCGCTCGCGGGGTTCTGCTCGACGCCCAGATTCCAATCGCCGTTCGCTTCAGCAAGCGCATGGACCCCGAGAGCGTCCGCCAGGCCATCCGCATCGACCCGCCGATCGCCTTCCGCGTCTACATCGGCCGCGACCTGCCGACCACCGATTTTGACCTGGCCCAGGTCGTGCTCGAGGGGGTGGGCGTGAATTCAGCCCAGTTCAATACCCAATACCGGATGACCATCGCCGAGACGGCCACCGACGTCGAGGGCATCCCCATGGCCGAGCCCTACTCGATGCGTCTGCGCATGGGCGGGCCGGCCGTGGTCGAAACCTGGCCGGCCGATGGCGGCGTCAAGGCCCAGCTCACGCCCACCGATCCGATCATCGTGCGCTTCAACGTTGCTCTGCGCATCGAAAGCGTCAACAGCCGCACCGTGCGCTTCCGGCCGCAACTGCCCCAGACCCCCCAGCTGGCGCTCCAGAGCGATCCCGAGACCGGCTGGTCCACGCTGCTGATCCAGCAGACGCTGCGTCCCGACGAGGTCTATCGCCTGACACTCGAGCGCGGCCTGCGCACGATCGACAACCGCTCCCTCGATAACACCCCCTATGCAATCACCTTCCGCACGCCCCCCTACCGCACGCTGCCCCTCCCCACCGTCCCCCGCTCGGTCCGTTGACGGGGAAGACTTAGCGCGAATGGAGCGGTTTGACAGGTCGAGCAGTTGGCCCACCGAGAGGGAAATGTTGTGACCTGACTCAGTGGCCGGGCATTCAAGAACCGGCGTGGCCGGATCGAGCCCGCCCAATTGCGCCAGCGTCTGCCCCGATAAATCCGGGTTCCAGGTGTAGGGGCGCCGCTCGGCGGGGATGCGGAACGATTCTTCCAGCGGGCAGATCAACCCCACCGGACCTGCCGTCCAACGCTGATGCTCCAGATAGGGTTCGACGGCAGCCCTTAACTCCTCGGAATCGGGCGCCATCGGAAGCCGGTTCTCATGCGCGTCCGCATATTGGATCATACCCGCCGCCAGCTCGTTCATTTTCAGCCAACAGCGGCCAATGACATACCCGCCATGCCAGCCGTGGCCGAGCACGCCTCCGGCCATCATCGGCGCCAGCGCGAGTGGGTAAATCAGGATCATGCCGATGGCGTAAATCTGGCGCGACCGGACCGGCACCGCTGCCAGCCCCCGCGTCAGCCGCCAGGCGAACCAGCCCAGCACCAGCAGCCCAAAAAGGTTGCCGATCAAAAACAGCGGCCAGATCGACCAGCCGTAACCATGGAACGGTTGGCCAAAAAAGCCGAACCCCGGCGGCGGGGCCGTGTTCTGGCCGGCAAAGAGGACCCCACCCAGCATGGCAAAAAGCATGGAATACAAAAACTGCCTGGCGAACAGGCCATAGTGCCGTTTTTCAAGTTGGTGGCGCCGCGCGAGCCGGTGGAACCACAAGCCCTGCAGCCCAACATAAAGTAAAATAATCCAGCCCCAGCCGGCGGGCGGCGCAAAGGGTGTTGAAATGTAAATCTGCGTGGAGTGCGCCCAGGCAGCCGCCGGGCACAGGCTGGCGATGATGATCAGGAATAGTCGGCGCGCCATCGGCCGGCTCCCGCAAGAGTCAGCTCTCGGCTGTCGTATCCACGAGCATACTGTCGTCGGTTATGACGGCTTCCGGCTCAGCCTCGGGTTCGGTCGCCTCACGCGCCGGACCCGCCGGACCCAGCAGGACCATCAGCCGGCCCAACAGCGGCCGCAGCTCCCCGCGCGGAACGACCATGTCGATGAAGCCGTGGTCGCGCACGAATTCGGAGCGCTGGAACCCCGGCGGCAGGATCTGCTTGATCGTCTGCTCGATCACACGCGGGCCGGCAAACCCCACCAGCGCGTCGGGCTCGGCAATAATCACGTCGCCCAGCGAGGCGAATGAGGCCAGCACGCCGGCCGTGGTGGGGTGGGTCATCAGGATGAAATAGGGCAGCCGCGCCTGGCCTAGCCGCGCCACCAGGGCGCTGGTCTTGGCCATCTGCATCAGCGAGAGAATTCCCTCCTGCATCCGTGCACCGCCCGAGGCGCAGACGGTCAGCACCGGGCAGCGGCGCTCCAGGCCGCGCTCCATCGAGCGGGCGATCTTCTCGCCGACCACCGATCCCATCGAACCGCCGTTGAACTGAAAATCCATCGCTGCGATCGACAGCGGCAACCCCTCGACCATACCCATCCCGCAGATCGCCGCATCGCGCTCGCCCGTCTTGCGGCGGGCCTCCTCGATCCGGACCGGGTAGGGCTTGCTGTCCACAAAGCCCAACGGGTCGGCGCTGATCAGGCCGGCGTCGAATTCCTCGAAGGAGCCCGGATCGGTCAGTTGGGCAATCCGCTCTCGCGCGGTCAACTGCTGGTGATGGTTGCAACGCGGGCAGACCTTGAGCCGATCCTCCCAGTCACGCGTCATCACCATCTCAAGGCAGTGGGGACATTTAAGCCACAATCCTTCCGGAATGCGACCGCGCGGCGCCGGCGGCTGCAGCGTGGTATATTTGTTCTTGCGGAACCATGCCATGGGTGCGTCGCGTTCCTTCCTTGCGCAATGCGATCATCTTACCGGCCGCCGCCGCCGCCGTCAATCCCGCTCAAATCGAACCCGCCGCCAATAGTTGTGAAAAGAAACTTGAAAATATGCCCACCGGGATTAAACTATTGGTTTCGTATCGACCGGGCGACTCTGCCGTGGAGCGCCAACCGACTTCAGCCAAGGTGCAGCCATGAGCGACGAGATGCAGGATCCGACTGAGAATCAACCCACCACGCAGGGCGAACCCGCGCCCGAAGAGCCCAAGGCCCGCGCGATCTCGCTGGAGATCGAGGACCTGAGCGAGGAGGGCCGCCAGCGGCTCGCCAAGCAGCAGGGACGCCCGATCCAGGACCTGCCCTACCGGCTTCTCAGCCAGGAAAGCCGCCCCGGTTCGGTGCTGGCCCTCCAGGTCGAGATGGATCGCCAACTCTTTATCGACGAGCAGGAACGCCTGCTTCGCGACATTGCCAAGGACGTGGCGCTGCCTGGCTTCCGCAAGGGCAAGGCTCCCCTCAAGCTGCTGCAGTTGCGGCTCGGCCCCGACGCTGTCCGCGATACCATCGCCTCGCTGGCGACCAACGTCCTGCGCCAGGAAAACGCCAAGCAGTCATTTAAGCTCATCAGCAAACCGCAGGTGCAGCAATTCGAGGCCGACGCGGCCGACAAGCCCTTCAGCTTCGAGGTTGAGCTGGAAGTCGAGCCTGTTGTCGAACTCAAGCAATACACCGGTATCACCGTCCAGGCACCCGAGTCCCCCGTGACCGACGAGATGGTCGACCAGCGGCTCGAGCAGATGCGCCATCGCAATGCCGTGACCGAGCCGGCCGACGCCGATGCCGTCTACAACGAAGGTGACTCGGCCACCGTCGACATCGAAGTTCTCAATGAGGCGGGCGAGCGGCTCGAGCACCTCTGCAAGGAAGCCACCCCCCTCTACGATCCCGCCCGTCAGCTGCCGCCGGCCATTGCCGAGCAGATCGTCGGCAAGAAGGCCGGCGAGCCGATTGAAGCCCGCGTCACCAACACCACGACCAACCGCCGCGGCGAGGAAATCACCCACGAAGACCTCTATCGCGTCACCATCCGTGAAATCCGCGTGCAGAAACTGCCCCAGCTCGATGACGAATTCGCCAAGGACCTTGGCGAGCATGAGACGCTGGCCGACCTGCGCGCGGCCATCCGCGGCGAACTCGAAAAGGAAATGGAAGAGCGTCATCGCGGCGCCGCCATCGCCAGCCTCTATCACGACCTGATCAAGCTCAACCCCATCGATGCGCCCGCAAGTTTCCTCGCCAAGGCCCAGTACGATATGATCATGGAGGACAGCTATCAGCTCCAACAGGTCGGACTGCGGCTGGAACAGGTGGTTCAAGACACGGGCAAATACCTGGAGGACCAGCGGGCCGGCGCCGAAACACGCGTCAAGGCCAACATGATCCTGCAGGCGATCTCAGCCCAGGAGAAGATGGAAGTCACCGACGAGGACGTCGAGGCCGAGATCGCCAAGCTGGCCGAATCCTCGGGTCGCAAGCCGCTGGCCGTGCGCGCGCGCCTCGAGGCCCAGAACCAGCTCGCTGCGTTCGCCGACCAGATCATGCAGCGCAAGATCAACGACTTCCTGCTTGAGAAGAACACGATCCAGAAGACGCCCGCGGAGACCCCCGCCGGCGAAGACCAGTAGTCGAGCGGCAGCCGGCCAGAACACTTAACAAAGGACGACCCATGAGCGCTCACGGTTTTTATATCCCATACGTGGTGGAACAGCACGAGCGCGGCGAGCGGGCCTATGACATCTACTCGCGCCTGCTCAAGGACCGGATCATTTTCCTGGGCACCCCGATCGATGACAACGTCGCCAACGTCATCATCGCCCAATTGCTCTTCCTGGAGAGCGAGGATCCGGACAAGGACATCAACCTCTATATCAACAGCCCGGGCGGGGTCGTGACCAGCGGCATGGCGATCCTCGACACGATGCGCTTCATCAAGCCCGACGTGGCGACCACCTGCGTCGGCCAGGCCGCCTCGATGGGTGCGGTGCTGCTGGCGGTCGGGCAGAAGGGCAAGCGCTTCGCACTGCCCCACGCCCGCGTCATGCTGCACCAGCCCATGGGCGGCTTCCAGGGCCAGGCCTCCGACATCGACATCCACGCTCGCGAGATCCTCAAGATTCGCGACGAACTCAACCAGATCCTGGCCAATGCCACCAGCCAGCCGATCGAGCGCATTCAGCAGGACACCGACCGCGACTTCTTCCTGCGCGCCGACGAGGCCCGCGATTACGGCCTGATCGACACCGTCATCACCAGCAAGAGTGACCTGCCGCCGATGGGCAAGAAGAACGAATGACTCCGCTTCCCAACAATATAAAAAAGGCCTCCCCTGCGGGAGGCCCTTTTTGTATCGTTGGGTCCTCGGCGGTCTCAGGCCGTCTGCCGGGGTAGGATCTCCGTGCCCAGTCCCGAGTTGAGCCGATCCCCGTTGAGCCAGCAGACGCGGTTGCGCCCCTCGGCTTTGGCGTGATACAACGCACGGTCGGCGCCCCGGATCAAATCCTCGGTCGATGTCATTCCCGCCTGCACCTGCGCCACCCCGACGCTGATCGTGATCGAGATCGTTGTGCTGCCATTGGGAATCCGGCACTGCTGGACGGCTTGGCGCATGCGCTCGGCCTGGATCAGCGCCCCGTCGATCGCCGTCTCGGGCAGTATGATGGTGAACTCCTCGCCGCCATAGCGCGCCGCCATGTCGTTGAAGCGGATATTGCCCTTGGTCAGCCGGCCGATCTCACGCAGCACGGTGTCGCCCATCTGGTGGCCATAGGTGTCGTTGAAGCGCTTGAAGTGGTCGATGTCAAAAATCACCAGTGAGAGGCTGCGGTTGTAGCGACGGACACGGTCAAACTCCTTCTCCAACTCCATGTTGAACACGCCTCGGTTGCTCAGCCCCGTCAGCGCGTCCTTGCTGGCCATCTGGAACAGTTGTTGGTCGGCGGCGATTTCGGCCTCATCACGCAGGAAGAACCCGAAGATCGTCGAGCCGATCATGATCTTGTCCCGATCATGCAACGTGTGGGTCTGCACCCGCGTGCCGTTGACGTAGGTGCCGTTGGTGCTGCCCAGGTCGTGCAGGTGAATCTGGGGCGGCTCCCCCGACTGGGTATAATTGAGATAATCAAGCCGCGCATGGCGTCGCGAACAGCGGGTGTCACGCAACACGATCTCGTTCGCCGTATCGCGCCCCATGGTCATTGTCGGCTTGTCGACCGGCTGGCGTCGGTTCACGCCATTGCCCTCCAGCAGGATCAGGACAGGTCGCTCAACCGAAACCCGCTCCGTCTCCTCAAATTCACCCTCGTCGTCATAGACCGTCTGGTCGGATAAGGTCGCCATCGGTGCAACTTCCATATGGTCACGTTGGAGCCTGGGCCGGGCCCGCGTCCTGGGCTCAACCTCAACTCTCTTATCGGCCGATGGCTGAAAAATATGAACGCCGAGATCGATTCCCACAGCAGTCGCAAGAGCCGTTTGATCACCGGCCCACCGGCGGTACCCCATAGGCCTTGCGCCAGAGGTTACGGCCGCCGCGACCGCGCGCCCACGACCACAGCCCGAAGACGGCAGCCGCGTTGAGCAGCGTGAAGGTGTAGGCGAAACTGGCCATCCGCGAGCGTGGTGGCCGCCCCAGCCGCTCGCCGATCCAACCCAACAGCGCCAGCGCGTAAAACCCACCCTGAGCCACGCCTGTCAGCCAGTAAAACCACCCAGCCAACGCCAGGTTTGCCGTCAACAGCATGACCAGCGCATAGGGCACCAACAGGCGCGCCAGCTTGTGCGACCACACCTGCCAGCAGGTGGCACCGTTGCGCCAGGGCAGCAGCAGGCCAGGCTCGAGGGCAAAGGCCTGAAAATTCCCCGCCAGCGTGCGCACTTTGCGCATCAATTCCTGCCCGCCGTGGCTGGAGGCTTGATCGCGGCAGACCGCCCTCCCGTCAAGCACCGCCCGCCGGCCCGCCAGCACGATTCGCATCGGTGTCAGGAAGTCATCCAGTAGCGTGCCGGGGGGAAGCGGCCGCCACAACTCCCGCCGGATGGCATAAATCGCGCCCGTGGCGCCCAGCATCGAGCCGACCTCGCTCTCGCGCCGGCGCAGCCAGGTCTCATATTTCCAATACAGGCCGACGTGGGCCGCCACCCCCGCGCCCGTCTCGAGCACCAGCTCGCCGCTGACCGAGCCGACCTCGGGATCCGCGAAATTCTCCGCCAGCCGGCTGATCGCGTCGGGCTCGAACCGCTGGCGCGCATCGGTGAAGACCACAATCTCCCCGCGCGCGTGCTCGAGTCCCAGGTTCAGCGCCGCCGCCTTGCCCGCATTCTCGGCCATCACCAGCGCCCGCACCCGCCCCGGGTGGGCCGCCGCCAACGCCTCGATGACGGCCGGGGTCTCATCCGTCGAGCCGTCCGAGACCAGCACGATGTCGAATGATTCGGCCGGATAATCCTGGGCCAGCAGGTTTTCGACACGGCGGCCGATGTTGGCCGCCTCATTCCAAGCGGCAACCACCACCGAGACGCTTGGTCGTAGAGGGGCACGGCGAACCGGCCGCGGACGCAGCCACGCCCATGCGCCTAGCAGCAGCGGATAGAGCAGATAGGTATAGCCGATAAACAGCAGGCTCAGCCAGAAGACCCAGCCGGCGACGCCCTCGTATTTCATGAACGGAAGCCGTCGCGGGCGGCCTTGCGATATTCCTGATAGTAATACTGATTGCTGCTGCCGGGGCTGTCGAAGTCGTTCAATATGCAGCCCAGCACCGGCAACCGCATCTCGGCCAGCATGTCCTGGGCGCGCTGGATCAGCCCGCGCGGTGTGCGCCCCATGCGCAGCACCATGATCATGCCGACCGACTCCCGCCCGAGCACCGCGGCATCATTGACGGGCAATAGCGGTGGCGTGTCCATGATGATCCACTGCCAGCCGTGCTGCAGCTCCGCCAGCAGTGACTGCATCCGCTCCGAGCCGAGTAGCACCGCCGGCTTTGCGGGGGGATGCCCCGCTGGAATCACATTCAAGTTGGGCAGGCTGGTCTCGCGCACCACCTGCTCCAGCCCCGCCCGCCCCTGTAAATATTCCGCCAGGCCGGGCGTCCCGCGCAGACCGAAATTGCGGTGCTGGACCGGCCCGCGCAGGTCCGCATCCACCAGCACCACCCGGCTCTTGGGATCATCGGCCAGCACCGCCGCCAGGTTGGCCGCGACCAATGACTTGCCGTCGCCGGCGCAGGGGCTGCTGATCACGATGGAGCGGGCACGATAATCCGCCAGCACCGTCTCCAGGTTGGTGCGGATCAGGCGCAACTGTTCGGTGACGGGAGACTGCACGTCATGCACGCCGACCACCTGCTCGTCGATTTCATGATGATACGTCACCGAACGGCTGGGCGCCTCGGCGGGCCGGGCCGCCGTTGCCGCAGGCGCGGTTACCGGGGGCGCAGGGGCCGCGGAACCGCCCTTGGCGTCGTCGGAGGCCGATTGCGCGGGCGCGGGCGCAGCCGACGCGGCGCTCCCCTCACCCTGCTGAAGCTGGCGCAACCGTTCCTGTCGCGCGCGTTCAAGTGCGTCAAGCATCCGTGCCATTCCGTGGGTCCCTCTCTTCCCTCGCCTGCCCGGCCTGCCTCGCAGGAGGCGCGGCCGATTCCAATCCATTTTCATCCGTCGTCGCGCCGCGACTTACCAGATGCGGAAAAATGACTTTGCATCGCCGCCGGCCGGCTCCAGGTCCATGTCGACCGCCGACTCGCGAATCATCTTTGCCGTCACTTGGCGCACCTCGCGGGTGAAGGCCACCAGCAGCGCGTGGTCGCAAATCGTGTTGATCAGCCGCGGCACCCCGCCGGTGTAGCGAAAAACCTCCGCCATCGCGTTGCGCCGGAAGTGGAGCGGCATCGTAGGGTTGGCGATCCGCAGCCGGTGTTCGATGTATTCAAAGGTCTCCTGGCGGGTCAGCGGCTCCAAGTGAAACTGCACCGCAATCCGTTGGCGCAGTTGGCGCAGTTGCGGCAGCTTCAGTTTGTCGCGCAGCTCGGGCTGGCCCAGCAGGATCAATTGCAATAGTTTCTCCTGCTCGGTCTCGAGGTTGGTGATCATGCGGATCTCCTCGAGCACCTCGGGCGACAGGTTTTGAGCCTCGTCGATGATCAGCACCGGCGTGCAGCCGGCGGCCAGCTGCTCGATCAGCCAAAGGTTGATTAGCTCCAGAATTTCATAATGCGACCGCCCGCCCGGGTCGAGCCCAAAGTCCTCGGCGATAGCCCGCACCAGCTGACTGGCGTCCAGATGGGTCTGCGTGATGAGGGCGGTCTTGACCTCGCCCGGCAGCTGGCTGAGCAGCATCCGGCAAAGCGTGGACTTGCCCGCGCCGATCTCCCCCGAGATCATCACGAATCCCTTGCGCTCGCTGATGGCATAGATCAGCCGCGAGAGCGCTTCCTGATGCTTTTCAGTCGGAAAGAAGAAATGCGTGTCCGGCGTGTTGTTGAACGGCATCACTTCCAGGCCAAAGTATTCCTGGTAGATGTTCCGCATGAGCGCGCGCGGCTGAATGCTGCTGGTTGGCGGGGCGGGGACGGGCGCGGGCATAACGGGTGGCGGCGCGGCGGCCGCCGGCAGGCTCGCCGGGGGCATCGGCTCGGGGCGCAGCGGCGGCATGGGGATGCCCGCCCCCGGCTGCTCAACTGGGCTGATCGTCAGCGGCCGGCCCAGCTGGTCAACCAGCAGCGATCGATGTTCCTCTGGTGCGGCGGCCGGCGCGGCCTCGGCGCGTTTGCCGTTGCCCATGTTCGAAATCATGTCCGGTTCGGGCGAAAGCGCCGGCTCATACCCGCCCCCACCCAGGTCCGCATGATAAATCCCCAACTGAGCGCGGCAGGATAACTGATCCGGAGTCAGGTAGCGAAGGAAATCGAGCCGAAACTGGCGCAGCACCGCCTCAAAGGAGCCTTCGGCGCTCCAATCCAACCCTGCCGATTCCGCACCGTCGACCGCATTGACCCGCATCCGAATGCGATCTTCGCGATGGCGTTCGCCGATGGCCGGCAAGCGACGGCCAGCCTCACGGCAACACTCGCCCAGCGAGCTGTCCAACTCCAAAATGACGCCTGTGGATCGATTGAATGCCATGGAATCACATACGGCGTCCTGCGCGCCCCATTCAAACTAACCGAGCAACGCGAGCAGGCTGCTGCGAATTTGTTCGCCCCAAAACAGCCCGGCGACCGCCATTAACAGCAGCAGGGTCGCCGTGGCGCCCATGCCCACCAGCCGGCGCCGGCGGCGGCGCTCGCGCGCCTGCTGGCCGATGGTCTGGATGCGCTGGACGACACCCAGCACCGGCATGCGCAGCACGCCGCGCGCCTCCTCGACCGAGCGCACCGCCACGTCGAGCAGCATCAACAGCCAGATCACACCCACTCCAGCCCCCAAGCCCCCAGCCGCGCTCGCCGCCGCGATCATCCCCTTCTTGGGCGTGATCGGCGCCAGCGGCATCTCCGCGCGCGTGATCTCCTCATAGCTGGCGCCGTATCCCTGCCGCTCGATCTCCAGCGCGATCTGGGCCGCCAGCAGCTGGTTGCGCAGTTCCGTCATCTGCCCGCGCACCGCACTCTCGTCGGCCTGCAGGTTGGCCAGCGCCACTTGGTGCTGGGGCAGCTCATCCAGATAGGTGTCGATCGTCGCCAATTGCTGGCCGATCTGGCGAACCTGATCCTCGCGCTGGGCGACCTCGGCCTCCCATAGGTGGATCCGGTCCTGGATCGCCAGATAGGCCGGGTTGGGCTGCTCCTCGGTTTCCTCCAGCACCCCTTCGTTCTCCATTGCCTTGGCAAGCGATTCGCGATGCCCCTCGATCTGCCGCTTGAGGGCCACCACGTTGCGATGCTCCTCGGTGTAGTCCTCCAGCAGCAGGCTCAGGTTGCGCTCCAAGGCCCCCAGCTCGGACTGGAGCCGGAATATCTCCGGGTTCTCGCGGGCGAAGCGCCGCGCCGTGACGATCGTCGGCCGCTCCCGCGCCAGGCGCGCCTGTTCCAGTTGAATGCTTTGACGCAGTCCCGTGATCGTTTGCTCGAGCCCCATCCGCGTGCGCACCAGCTCGTCGCGCTGACGCTGGTGGTCGGTCTCGAACAAGGTCTTGTTCTGCTCGCGATAAAGCAGCGCCGCCCGCTGCGCCTCCTTGTAGCGCAGTTCAGCGTCATTGTAGCGCTGGGAAAGGAACTCGACGTTAAGCTCCGTGCGGGCGGTAATGCGCTGGCCCGTCAAGTCTCGCCACTGGTCAATGATCGTCTGCAAAATCAGCGCCGTGCGCTCAGGTTCGAAATCCACGTAGCTCAAACGGATCAGGTCATTGGGCCGCGGATAGATTTCAAGGCGTTGGGCGATCCCGCGCAGGTGCTGCTGGTATTCAGCCGAGGCCGGGTCCAGCCCCGGGTATAAATTCAGCCGGGTCACCACGGTGGCCAGGAAGCGTGGGCTGGTCATCGTCTCACGTACGACTCGCACCTGGTCCTGCGGATCGAGTGGCGCGCTCTGGCCGCGCGGAACCAACTCCGGCCGGGGACTGATCACCTGAAGCTGGGCCTCGGAGCGATACTTCTTCGGGATCAGCAACCCGGCCATGTTGCCGGCGGCAAACACCAACAGAACCATGGCCAGCCACAGTGGCCAGTGCGTGCGCAACTTCAGCAAAAAGCGCTTGGGATCAAACAGCGAATTCATGATCTTCCCCTCGATTAGCGGCTGTAACGATCGTCCTGGAAAAACATGGCCCGATAATACAGGTTGCCCACTTCTTGAACCGGCCGCAACAGTTCGCCAATGGCACCTGCCAGATTCACGTTATACTTGGACGGCACATAAACATAATCACCCGGACGCAGCACCATGTTGTCCTCCATCCGCCCCTCGAAGAGCACCTGGTCCAGGCTGACCTGACGCACCACCGGGTGATGCAGGTCCGGCTTGATCACGCGCGTCTTCTTGAGCGCCGCATCGGGCGTCGGGAAGCCCGCGGCCACCACCGCCTGCTGCACGGTCAGCACGTCCGCGTTCATCACCACCGGACCCGGATTATTGACTTGGCCGAGGACATAGACCACCTTGCTGTTATACTCCTGGATCCCGACACGCGGGTCGGGATCACGGATGCCATACTCCCGCAACACCCCCACCAGCATCTGAGCGATCTCGTCGGTCGTCATGTCCTGGACCTTGATCGGTCCGATGAACGGCACTAGGATGTATCCCTCGGCCGTCACGATATACTCATTGGTGATCTCGGGGTCGCGCCGCTCGTCGATGCGGATCACGTCACGCGGCCCCACCCGGTAGGGCTGCGTCGTGTCGATGTCCAGTGGCAGATCCAACTGCGAGAGCATCCGCGGCTCCGCGATCGGCCGCGTGGTCTCCTCCACCGGCAGTGGCATGATTTCCATGCGCAGGCAGCCCGCCAGGCAGACCATCACCACCAGCAGGCAGCCCCGCTGCCCCATTTTCAGCCAGTTGACACCCATCATCGATCGGCTCCTGAACCATGGCATCCTGCCGCGGGTTTTCCCCCGGTCAGCTCTTCTGTTACCTCATCGCGCGGGCGTGGCGCCCGCTTGGGCCGGAACCAGTCGCTCCAGCAGGCGATGCACCTGGTCGATCCGCCCGTAGCCCGGCGCGGCCAGCACGATCGCCTCCAACTCCCGCACTGCCTCGGCCGGACGCTGATCCTGCTCCAGAGCCTCGGCCAAGTGAAGCCGCACGTCCGGGTTGTTCGGCAACCGGCTGCTGGCTTCATGCAGCAACGCCACCGCGCGGGTCGTGTTGTTGCGACGCAACTCGATCAGGCCCACCGTGTCCTGCACCGCCCCGTCGTCGGGGGCCAGTTCCAGCGCACGCGCACCCATCCGCGCCGCCTCGTCCAACTCCCCCGACTCCAGTAAATTCCAGGCAAGATTATTGTAAGCCTGCATGTTATCAGGGTCAATCTTGATGATCCGGCGATAGGCCTCGTTGGCTGCGCCAAACTCCCCATTTTGCTGGCGCGCCAGCGCCTGGCGCTCCAGCGCCGGCACGTGCTCAGGCCGGGCCGCCAGCACCTCCTCACGCAGCTTTTCCGCCTGCCGGGCGTGCTCGGCCGCGGCGGCGGGTGAATCCTGTTGGGCGCGCCGGGCCAGCAGCGCATGCAAATCGCTGCGCATCATCCGGACTTCCAGCGGATCGATCGCCCGCTCCTCCAGTCGCTCGAGCACGGCCAGGGCTTCCTCCTGGCGATCAAGCATTTGCAACGCGCGCGCACGCCGCGCCAGCAGGTAGGGCTCGTCGGGTAGCTGCGCCAGCACCGCGTCGGCCAGAGCCAGCGATTGGGCCGCATACAGCGGACGCTCCGAGAGCAGCGCCTGCAGCGAGAGGTCGGCGGCGACCGAGCGGGCCGCCTCGCCTCGCTCGCGCAGCATCGCCTGGTACATCGCCAATGCGACAGGGTCCAGTCCCTCGGCGGCCGCGGCGGTGGCGGCGGCCTGATCGAACTGTCCCGCCGCAAGCTCGGCCAGCGAGATCCCTAAAGCCAGCGTCGCCGGCTGCGGTCGCCGCTCGCGTAGCTCCCCGAGACGGGCAAGGGCCTCATCGGCCCGCCCCAGCCGCATGAGGGCAATCGCCTCGATCCATTGGCCTTCGATTCTCAGTTGGGGTTCACCCTCGACTGCGGCGCGAGCCGTGCGCAGGGCCGGCTCGTTGCGCTGGTCCAGCAATTGTGCCAGCGCAAGCTCTAACTGCAATGGGGCCAGGCTCCGGGTCAGTTCCTCTGTCTTGACGTCGGGATTCTGCCCCGCCGCCTCGACCGTTCGCGCCAGCAGCGCCTCAATCCGCGAGGCCCCGTCCTGATAGCGGCCGCCCTGGATCAGCAGACGCGCGTGGGCAAGCAGGAAGCGTCCGTCCGCAACAAACCGGGGCGCAGTCTGGTCCATGAAGGCGATCGCCGCCTGCAGGTCGCGCGCCGCCAGCAGGCTGGCCTGCCCGATTACCGGTCGCGCATCGGTGGCATGCGCCGCACCCAGCCGCTCATATCGCGCCAGCGCTTCCTGCTGGCGCCCGGTCTGACCCTCCAATTCGGCCAAAATCAAATTGTATCCCAGCGCCTGCTCATCGCTCGCCACCAGCTCCTCATAGAGAGCGCGCGCGGCCTCGACCTGCCCCAGCCGCGCCAGCAGCGCCGCCTCGAGCGGTCGGATCTGCGGGTTGAGCCGGCTGGCGACGCGCGTCTGGGTGATGGCTCCGAACAGGTCCCCCCGGCCCAGCGCCAGGTTGGCCAACCGCAGACGCGGCAGGTATTGGTCCGGATATTTCTCGGCGGCCTCACGGTACAGCGCCTCGCCCTGGGCGAGCGCCCGCTTGGCGGCTTCCTCATCGCCCGCCTCGGCGGCAGCCCGGGCTTGCCGGATCTGGTTCTCGGCACGCACCAGCAGCTCGGTGCCCGGCATCATCCCCTCGGCCCCCGCCAGCTCCTCGAGCATCCGCAGCCCTTCCTCGATCTGCGCCTGGTCAGGCTGCATGATCAACAGGCCCGCCACCATCTGGCGCAATTGCGGGTCATCAGGGTTCTCGCGGCGTAGCCCCTGCAGCACGTCCAGCGAATCCTGGATGCTGCCCTCAAGCGCGAAACTCTTGGCCAACTGCATCCGGGCATCGACGTCGCCCGGCAGTTCACGCAATAGGTTGCGCAGTTCCTGGCGCGCAAGCCCATGATTCTTGCGCTGCATCTGGGCCAGCGCCAGCGCCAGCCTGTAGCGCTTTCGTTCGGCTTGCGATCCAGAGCCCTCACGCGTGCGCGAAAGCGCCTCATTGTAATGGTCGATCGCCTCCCCCAAACTCCCCTGCAGCTCGTGCGACAGTCCTCGGATGAAGAACGATTCGGGCATCGTCGGATAGCGCCCCTTCATCTCCGCGCCCAGCCAGGCAAGCGACTGGATCACCTCATCCAGTTCGGCCTTGGCCGCGTTCGCCTCGGCGGGGGGCTGTTCCGCCTGCGTGTCCTTCATGCGCAGCTCGTCGATCCACTCCATCAATATCTGGCCCGCCAACCGGTGCTGCTCCAGGCTCGCCGCCGCCGACGCCTGCGCAATTCGCGGATGAATAACGTCATACGCCTCACGGTAGCGCCCCAGCCGCAACAGCGCCGCCGCCAGTTGGCTGTGGAGGCTGGCGGGAGCATCGGGCTGGCGCTCCAGCGCCTCGCGCGCCATCTGTTCGGCTTCCTCGTTCTTACCGGCCGCCATCCGCAGGTCAATCAGCCCCTGGGTGGCCGTCAGGTTATCGGGTTCTTCGCGCAGTACGGCAGCGAACATCCGCTCGGCATCGGCGGGACGGCGCGACATGTAATCGATTCGCGCCTGCAACAGCATCCCCTCCACTGAGAGCGGATCCTGTTCACGCAGTCGCCCGGCCACCTCGGCCGCCACGGTCATGTGCTGCGGGTCGAACTGGAAGCTGCCATCCGCAGCCGGGGTCCCGCGCATGCGCGCCAGCGCCAGGTTGGCCTGACCGATCTTGAGCCATGCCTCATCGCGATCCTGCTCGGTCATGCCCGCGGGACCGTTCTCGGCCACCAGCAACTCCGCCTTCGCGATCGCCTGCTCGGCATTGCCCACGTTCATGTAGGCATCCGACAACAGGATGAGCGTGCGCGGATCGGGCGACTGGTTCTGCTCGCGGCTGAGGCTCAGGGCCGCCTCGAACTTGTCGATGGCCTGATAAAATTTCTGGTTCTTATGCAGCAGCGCACCCTGCTCATGCAGTTTCTCGATCTTGCTCTGTCCCGAACACGAAACCATCGCCGCCATGCACGCCGTCACCAGCATCATGCGCAGCACACCATCGAACCACCGCCATGAACCCATCCGCTTGCTCATTCTTGCCCTCACCAGTTGCCGCTCCCCAAACATTACATATCTGTCTTTTCGGGGGCGGGGGTTGAAAACTTGACCGTCCATTGGACGCTCGGCCGTCCTTTTTCATTGCATGCGATTGTAAGGGTTACCCATGGCGCTTGCCAATATTTTGATATCCATCCTCCACACTGTCACCGGCCTGCGCTCCCCACCAAACAGCTCCCACAACCGCGTTCGGCTCGCAAGGTTGACAAAAGCAGCCGGACCTGAAAAATTAACGGTCCAGCGCAATCCGCCGCTGCCACGGCGACCTCGCCAACCGACTCGACCGGGGGTTTTGATGATTTCGCCTTCTGCCCGTCCGCGCACCGTGCTGCTGCTGACGCCCAGTTCCCGCCTCCTGGGGGCGCGCCGCAGCCTGTTGGCGCTGGCGGAGTCGCTCGACCCAAAGCGTTGGCAGGCAGTGGTTTGCGGTCAGGGCGAGGGCGACTTGGCCGAGGCCCTCGCCGAGCGCAACATCCCCTTCGAGATCGTCAAGCTCGGCTGGTGGCGCAAGGGCCGCTATTTTCTCTGGCGCCCCTTCGCCATCGGTCGGCTCTCCCAACTGGCGCGCCGCCTTCAGGTCGACCTGATCCACTGCAATGAGCTCTATCCCAATCCCTACGCCATCCGCGCCGCCCGCCAAGTGCCTGCCCCCGCCGATTCCCCCCGCGCGGGAAAGCCGGTGCCGGTCATCACCCATGTGCGCCTGCAGATGAAGCCCGGCATGGTGCGTAAATACGACCTCCAACGCACCGGACGAATCGTCGTGCCCAGCCAGTCACTGGCCGATGAGATCGAGCCCGAAGCGCCCGGGCTGGTCAGCGTCGTCTATAATGGGGTCAACCTCGAGGAATTCCGCCGCACCCGCACCCGTGAGGCTGCCCGCCTGCAGATCGGCGTGCCCGGCGACTCAATCCTCATGGGGGCGATCGGCCAGCTTGGCCCGCGCAAGGGCGGCGACATCATTCTGGACGCACTGGAGCGGATCGCAGAACGCGTGCCGCGGCTGCGCCTGCTGTTCATCGGCCAGCCCCATCGTGGTCAGGAAGCCTTCGCCCGCCAGCTCAAGGAGCGGGCCTCTCGCCCCCCCTTGGCCGGGCGCGTCCACTTCTTCGACTTCTCGCCCCAGGTGCTGCCCTATTACGAAGCCTGCGACATCAATCTGCTCATCTCGCGCCAGGAAGGTTTCGGCCGCACCGTCATCGAGGCCGGCGCACTCGGCATCCCCACCATCGGAGCCGCAGTCGGCGGCATTCAGGAGATCGTCGTCGATGGCGCCACTGGCCGGCTCGTCCCCTCCGAGGACCCCGCCGCCCTCGCCGAGGCGATCTTACAGCTGGCCACCGACGATGCCGCCCGCCGCGATATGGGCGAGGCCGCCTTCCGCCGCGCCGTCCAAGTCTTCTCCACCTCCGCCTACGCCAGCCAGATGATGGACCTCTACGACCAGGTGCTGGCCGGAAAATTGTAAAGCCCTGACTACCGTTTGGGCTCGACTTCATCCTCGAGCGGCAGGCCCTTCAGCCAGCGGCGCGCCTTCTCGCGATACGGATTAAGGTTTTTCGATCCCAAAAACATCGCCAAGCCCGTAAACACCGCCAAATCATCGACCAGCCCGACGCCCCCCAGCAGCGCAAAAACATCCGCAATCGCATCCGCCGGATAAACCAGATAGATCATGCTGGCCATGATCGCGAGCCGGTGCTTGACCGGCGCGTCCGTGTCGAGCAGGTAAAACCAAAGCCCCACCAGCGTCGGCACGCCAGGCACGTAGGCCAGCACCGACCCCATCCCCGGCCGTGCCGCCGCCTTCTGCGAACGCGCCCCCTGCCCGCTCACCGCCATCGGCGCCGGCGCGACCACCAGCTCCCCTCGCCCGGGCGGCGGGATCACTTCCATGCGGGGCTTGCGCGGCAGGCTTCTCATACATTCAGCATAGGCCACATGGCATGCCGGGGCAAATGCGATCTCATCGCCAAATGCTACTTGTAACGCTCCAACGTCTTGGGGCTGTAGCGCGGCATCACCGTCACCGCCGGCGCCGCCAGCTTGCGCAATTTAACCCCCGCCATTTCGAACAACTGCTCGGTCATCTTATCGCTGACGTAGCCGTGGTGATAGATGACCTCGACGATGCCCGCGTTGATGATCGCCCGCGCGCAGAACTGGCAGGGGCACAGCGTGCAGTAAAGCGTCCCCCCCGCGATCCGCACCCCATGCACCGCCGCCTGAATAATTGCGTTCTCCTCGGCATGCAGGGCAATGCACTCGGTCAGCCCCGCACCGGAATCGGCCATCGCCAGCCCGCGCGGGCAGCCCCCATCGCAACAGTTGGGGATCCCCTTGGGCGTGCCGTTGTAGCCGGTCGTCAGGATCTGCTTGTCGATCGTGATGACCGCCCCCACCCGCCGTTTGATGCAGTTGCTGCGTGTCGAGACCACCTCCGCGATCATCATGAAATATTCATCCCAGTCCGGCCGCGGCAAAAAATGCGTGAACAGCTCACGCTTGAGAAACTCGACGACCTGCTCGCGGAATGCCTCGATCGTCCCGCCATTGTCGAGCTGCCGGTCGGCCAGCTTCCGGCAGGCCGCCAAAGACTGCGCCGCGGAATCGGCAGCCTCCATTTGGCGCATCTCCTGGGCGGCAAACTCCTCATAGGTCTGCGGGTCGCCTGCGCGCGCCCGCGTCACCGTCCGTTCAAAGCGCACCCGTGGATCGGCGTCGATGAAGACCATGATGAAGTCGGGCCGCGCCCGCAGCGCCTCGACCTCCGCCGGGTGCCGGATGCTCGTCACGACCCAGTTGCGCGAGTGATCGATGTGGTCAAGCGCGCGCTGGGCCAGCACGGCTGAACCATGCTCGCGGCGCAGATCGTTGCCGACCGCGGTCAGGGCGTCAATCGTCACCTCGCCCCCGCGCGCGCGCACCTCTTCGCGGATCATGTCCGACAGCGACACATGCGCGAAACCCTTCTGCACGAGCAACTCCGCCATCGTGTCCTTGCCCGAGCCGAAAAACCCTGTCACGCCGACGATCATGATTGCATCCTTCGATTTTAGTGTGCGCTATCAATCCAATGGAGCGGTCGGATGATATCACCCGGGCTGAACGAACCATTGGTCGGATCATAGCTGTAGTTGCCGATTTGCTCATCCGCCAGCGCCGGCAGCGCTTCCAGATCCAGATTCAGCACGCCGTCGGGACCACGTGAAACCAGCCAGCCGCGCTGGCCGTCGGTGGCATAAAACAGGGGCTGTGGCTCCAAATCGACCTTAAACGAATACATCCCCATCCCCAGCATGGCAAAGCTTGCCGGCAAAAATAACTGGGATCCGTAATGAAAGGCATCTGCTGACAATGTTTCTTGGGAAAGCTGCAAAGCGCTGAGCCCCATTGGAAGTTGGCCATTTTGATCCTTAAATGCTTCAATCTCCACGGCCAATTGCCGCATCCGTTCCTTCTGAGTGGTTACTTCAATTCGAACACCCGGTTCGTTGAGTACTTTGGGAAAGGAATAGGAGGCGGGAATGGAAATCAGCATCAGGATCACGATTGCGCGGGCGGACCAAAGATAAAATCGAGGCGCATCTGGGATTCTCCACCCCAGGGATGGCTTGAATAACAAGATCGGCAGGGCAATCATATAGGCAAGCAGGTGCGCGCCCAGAAACCAAAAAACCGGCAGTGCGATCATCATTTTCAGTCCCGGGCGCACGAACCGAAAAGCGCTGCCTCCATGCGTTTTTGCCATACTGGCCCCCGCCATCCAGGCTACCAACAGCCAGACCCAGAAAAGATAGAACCAGACAGCGGTAAAAGGGAAAGCATTATATGACAAGGTCACACTGCAATGCTGACATGCAAAGGCAGCCGGCGCACCAGCAACCAGCCAAAGGTGAATGAAGCACAATTGCCTGAAACCTTGCATTCTTACACCCAACGCGCAATCGAGGTCTTCGATGCATGAGCTGATTTCATTGGCTTACATCGCGTTCGGTCCTGGGAGCATCAACTTCGAAATTCCCCTCGACACGGCCGGTTGGCCGCAGCGCTTCGTGCTCGCTGGGTGAATCAACGATCATGTTGTTGACGAAGACGATCCCACGCCCCGGCTCGCCGCTCAGCACCAGCGCACCCGGGCGCACCGTGGCGAACATGTTGCCCGTGATGATTGAGTTGGATGCGCCCTCGATCATGATCCCACCGGCTCGGTCCTGCTCCCCGCGCCGGGTGCGACCCTCGGCAAGGTAGCTATTGGTGAAATTGTTGCCGCTGACGGCGAGCCGTCCGGTCAGCATACCCAGCCTCAGCCCGAAATCACGCTGCAGCACAAAATTGTTCGCGCTGATCGTGCAGCCGTGGGCATTGCGCAGGTCGATCCCGCTGTCGTTATGGGCGATCATATTGGCGCTCAGCGTGAGGCCGTAGCAGTCGCGATCCAAAATGATCGCCGAGCCGTTGCATTCCTCGATCATGTTGCCCGACACGACCGAGCCGTAGGTGTTCTCGATCACCACGCCGTGTCGCAGGTGGTCGTCAATGTTGTTGCCGGTCATGCACAGATTGAAGCCATCAATAAAGCGCAGCGCGTCCTGGTTCTCCTCGAACTGATTGGCGGACACGATCAGGTCGTGCCCACCAAGGGCATTGATTCCCGCGCCCTTGTTGTAGGTGATCAGGCAGTCGCTCACGCGCGGATCTTCATAGCACTCGTCGAGCACGATCCCATTGCCGCCGTGCTCGCTCACGGTCAGGTTCCGCAGGAAGATTTCATTGACCTGGTCGGCGAGGATGCCATCGCCGCTCTTCTCATTGCCGGTGATGCGCAGGTCGCTCAATTGGATGCGCCACTGGCGCGCGTTCTGAGGCCGCGGCCCGGGTGCGTCAACCCTCAGGATGAGCGCCGGCTCCCCCGCCTCGTTCAGGTTTTTGATATGGGTGGCCGTGCCCGACCCGCGCAGCGTGAAGTCCCGACGCGCAGAAATCACGAGCGGCTCGCGGATCTCGAACGTCCCCGGCGGCAGGATCACGATTCCGCCCTCGTCCGGCACCGCGTCGATCGCCGCCTGCAGGCTCGGGAAGTTGATCGCCTCGATGGCGGGGATCGCACCCGGCAGGCGAGGTTCCGCCGCCTGCGCGACCGTCGCCAGCAGGACTGAAATGACCAAGGCAGCTCTGCAGTTCATCGCTTTCATCGGTCACCCTCCAGATTTGATCAATCCTCTTCCACCATCTCCAGCGCCCCGTCCGCGATCCGGCGATAGTAGCAGCCCGAGCGCGCACGCCCGTCCAGCCCCTTGGTGTGGCAGGCCCCCTGGCCCAGCGGGCGCACAAGGTAAAGCAGCGAGTTCTGCTCACAGTTGACCCGCGCCTCCACCAGTTCCAGCGTGTCGCCGCTGGTCTTGCCCTTGACCCACAACTCATTGCGCGAGGTGCTCCAGAAGGCCGCCACCCGATGCTGGAGTGTATATTCCAGCGCCACCCGATTGGCGTAGGCCAGGATCAGCACCTCGCGTGTGGCCGCATCCTGCACCACCACCGGCAGCACCGACTGCCCCGCCCGCGCCACCTTCTCCAGCTTGTCGAAATCCAGCGCCAGCTCGGCGCCTTCCTCAAGTTCCTTGTGATCCATCAAGCTCATCTTCATCCTCGTTTTCTTCAGAACCTGACCGCCCGGGCCTCTCTTGGCGCTCCCCTTTTCTTGCCATTGCACCGGCCGCGGCGCCATGCCAGAATATGGCTTGACGCTCGCCTGCCGGGCGCCCCGGCGCGCGGCGGACCCGCCCGCATACTAGAACAAGCGCAGTGAGGTTGAAACATGATTCTGGTCATGAAGTCAGGCTGTCCGCAGGACCAGATCGACGAGGTGCTCCGTCGCATCGAGGAGCTGGGTTACCGGGCCCACCCCATTTTCGGCGTCGAGCGCACCGTCATCGGCTGCGTCGGCCGCGAGGACAAGTCGCCGCTCCAGTCGCTCGAGAACATGCCCGGCGTCGAGAGCGCCATCCCGATCCTCAAGCCCTACAAGCTGGCCGGCCGCGAGTTTCACCCCCAGTCCTCCCTGCTCGACGTGGCGGGCGTGCCCGTCGGCGGTCGCCAACTGACCCTCATCGCCGGACCCTGCTCGGTGGAATCGCGCGAGCAAATACTCGAGGTATCCGAGGCCGTCAAGGAAGCCGGCGCCCAGTTCCTGCGCGGGGGCGCCTTCAAGCCCCGCACCTCCCCCTACGCCTTCCAGGGGCTGCGCGGCAAGGGTCTGGAATACCTGGTCGAGGCCCGCGAGCGCACCGGCCTCAAGATTGTCACCGAGATTGTCAACGTCAACGACCTCGACGAGATGCTGGCCGCCGACGTCGACGTGCTGCAGATCGGCGCGCGCAACTGCCAGAACTATGCCCTGCTTGATGCCGTCGGCCGCTCGGGCCGTCCCGTGCTGCTCAAGCGCGGCATGTCGACCCTCATCAGTGAGTTTCTGATGGCTGCCGAATACATCCTCAGCCACGGCAACTACAACGTCATCCTCTGCGAACGCGGCATCCGCACCTTCGAGACCGCCACCCGCTTCACGCTCGACCTCAACGCCGTCCCTGTCATCAAGCAGCATTCGCACCTGCCCATCATCGTCGACCCCAGCCACGGCACCGGCCATTGGGACCTTGTCGAACCGATGGCGCGCGCCGCAATTGCCGCCGGAGCCGACGGCCTCGCGATCGAAGTCCACCCCAACCCCAGGCTGGCGATGAGCGACGGTGCCCAGTCGCTAAAGCCCGAAAAGTTCGCTCACTTGGTCGGCGAGGTCCGCAAGATCGCAATGGCCATGGATCGGGAGCTCTGAAAGCGCCCCCCCTCGGGCTGCCTCAGCGGCGGGTTTCCTCAAGTATCGCCACCAATCGCGGGACCAGCCGCTCAACGTCAAACTGCTCGGCGATGCTGGCGCGGGCGGCTTCGCCCAGCCGCCGGCGCTCGGCGGCATCTCCAAGCAGCAGCACGACCGCCGCGGCAAAGGCGCCAGCCTCATCGGCGACCAGGCAATCGCGCCCCGCCTCCAGCGGCAGCCCGTCCAGCGACAGTCCCGTCACCACCATCGCCTTGGCCATGAAGGCGGCCTCCATCACCTTGTTTTTGATCCCTGTCCCCTGCCGCAGCGGTGAGACCACCACCGCCGCGCGCGCCACCTCATCCTCCATCCGCTCCACCGGCCCCGTCACGATCACGTCCGCCCCCGCCAGCTCCGCCACCGCGGCGGTCGGCGAGCGCCCCGCCAGCACCAGCCGCGCCCCCGGCCGCGCCGCCCGCACCAGCGGCCAGATTTCATGCGCCAGCCACAGCGCCGCATCCTCGTTGGGGGGGTAATCCATCACCCCGCTGAACAGCACGACCCCATCCTGCTCGCGCTCGGGCGCGGGTCGAAAGGCCTCCGCGTCCACGCCGGTGGGCAGCACCTCCACCCGCGTCCCCGGCGCGATCCGGCGCATCTCCTCGGCGTCGATCGGCGAGACGGCAAAAACCCGCTCGCTGGCGCCAAAAATTGCCCGCTCCATCGCCCGAATCTTGCGCCACTGCAGCCACTCCCCCAGCCCGCCGTTCGCCTGCTGGCGCCGACGGTGCCCCAGCGACAGGCAGTCGCGCGCCATCAGCAGCATCGGCGCCCCCGGCCGTCGCGGCAGATGCTGGGCGCTCATGATCCCCCAGGCGAGGATCGCGTCCCAGCCCCCCCCGTCCAGCTCACGCGCCACCAGCCGACGAAACTCCGGCGAGTAGAACCGGTTCGGCCACGGCCGCCCCTCGGTCAGGCACGCCAGCGCCTGCAACGGCTTGCGCCGCGCCCGCCACGGCGCCGCCTCCACCCGCATCCCCCACGACTGAAACAACGCCAGCCCCTCGCGCCACTCCCCCTCATCCTCCGGGCGGATCGTCAGCATCGTCAGCTCGAGCCGCGGCGCCAGGTGCTTCAGAAAATGAAAAATCGGCCCCACATGGCCGTCTCGTGGCGGGAACGGAAAGGCGTGGCATAGGGTCAGCACTTTCATGAATCGGTCATGATCTCCCCGTGTGCCCGAAGCCGCCGTCGCCGCGCTCGCTCCCGGGCAACTCTTCGGCCTCGACCCAGCGCAGCCGCTCCACGCGCGCCAGCACCAGTTGGGCGATCCGATCGCCGCGCCGGATCGTGAATGGCTCGCTCGAAAAGTTGAACAGCAGAATCCCCACCGGCCCGCGGTAATCGGCATCGATCGTCCCCGGGCCGTTGAGCATGCCGATGCCGTGGCGCAGCGCCAGCCCCGAGCGCGGCCGCACCTGAATCTCAAACCCCGCCGGGATCGCCACGCGCAGCCCCGTCGGCACCAGCGCCCATCCCCCCGGCGCCAGCACGAGCGGCTCGCTGGCAGGCACCGCCGCGCGCACGTCCAGCCCCGCCGCCCCCGCCGTCTGGTAATCGGGCAGCTCAATATCCTCGCAGCCCGGCTCGCGGCGGATGTGGACGATCGAGGCCTCGGTGCGGTCGCGCATGGCTATGTCTTCCATAGTGTTTCCTGTCTCAGTGAATTCCGATGAAGCGCCCAATGGCGCGCATCAGGCGGCGACGGCGCGAATACTGCTCGCGCACATGCCAGTAGGTCCGGGTCCAGCCCTCGCGCGGGTCGATCGCATGGCGCGCCAGGCAGACGCTGGCGGTGCACTGCCCATCCAGCACCAGCGCCAGCGACAGGTGTGCCGAGCAGACCTGCCCCGAGCGCATCTCGCCGGCAATCCGCCAGGCCCGGTCCATCACCCGGCGCACGTCGGCATCGGGCCGATAAAGCTCCTCCAAGCGCCCCGGTCCCGGCTCCAGCGCCCGCGTCAGCTCCCCGCGCACTCGCTCCGCGTCCACCTCCAGCCGATCCAGCCCGACCAGCTCATCCTCCTCGTCGCGCCGCAGTAACCCCAGCAGCAGCAACTCTGGGTTGATCAGGTCATGGCCCCAACACTCCGCCTCCTCCAGCGCATACGCCAGCACGTCAAACAGGTCGGGCGAGAAGGGCGGAACGTAGAGCATGCAACATCCCCATCGGTCGCGTTGCCGGTGCCGTTCAATTTCCACTATAAAGGATGTGCCGGGATGATGAAAATGGAATGTCGGCGGCGCAAGAAACCGATTATCTCCCATAGCCCGAGGTCATCCATGGAACCGTCACACGATCGTGAGCAAGCAGCCGCCCGCATCACCGAGCTGCGCGCGCAACTGGCGCGCCACGACGAGCTGTACTATCGCCAGGCGCGCCCCGAAATCAGCGATCGTGAATACGACCTGCTGGCCGCCGAGCTGGCCGAACTGGAGGCTCGCTGGCCCGAGCTGGCCACCCCGGCCTCCCCCACCCGCCGCGTCGGCAGCGACCGCGCCGAGGGCTTCGCCACCATCGCCCATCCCATCCCGATGCTCTCGATCGGTAACACCTACTCCCCCGACGAGGTCCACGAGTTTGACGCCCGCCTGCGCCGCATGCTCGGCGCCGCCGCCGATTTTCCCCTCGGCTACGTCGTCGAGCTCAAGATCGATGGCGTCGCGATCTCGGTCATGTATCGCGACGGGCAGCTCGATTACGCCGCCACTCGCGGCGACGGCGTGCGCGGCGATGTCGTCACCGCCAACGCACGCACGATCCGTGGCATCCCCGCGCAGATTGCCAACGGCCAGCCCCCCGCCGGCCGCTTCGAGGTTCGCGGCGAGGTCTTCCTCCAGCGCGCCGACTTCGAGGCGATCAACCGCCAGCAGGAGGCCGATTGGCGCGCCCGCCTGGAACGCGAACAGCACCCCGAGCGGCGCGCCCGCCTCGAGGCCGCCGGCCCCGAAACCTACGCCAACCCCCGCAACCTGACCGCCGGCACGCTCAAGCAGCTCGACCCGGCAATCGTCGCCACCCGCCCGCTCAGCGTCTTCTTTTACGGCTTTGGCGCCATCGACGCCCCCCTGCCGCCGACCCACTGGGACTTCCTCGAACTGCTGGACCGCCACGGCCTGCCGACCAATCCTCACCGCACCCTCTGCCGCTCCGTCCAGGATCTGCTGGCCGTCATCGAAGAATGGGAACCCCGCCGCGCCGCCCTTCCCTTCGATACCGATGGACTCGTCATCAAGGTCAACGACCTCGCCCTGCGCGATCGGCTCGGCACGACCGCCAAATCCCCCCGCTGGCTGATCGCCTACAAGTTCTCCGCCGAGCAGGCGCAGACGACGCTGGAAAAAATTGAGCTCTCCGTCGGCCGCACCGGCACGGTCACACCCGTGGCGATCCTCAAGCCGGTCCCGGTGGCCGGATCCACCATCAGCCGCGCCACCCTGCACAATGCCGACGAGATCGAACGCAAGGACATCCGCGAGGGCGACCAGGTCATCATCGAGAAGGGCGGCGATGTGATCCCCAAGGTCGTGCGCGCGCTCGACTCCCTGCGCACCGGCGCCGAGCGCCCCTTCGCCTTCCCACCCGACTGCCCCGTCTGCGGCGGCGCGCTGGTGCGCGAGGCCGACGAGGCCGCCCACCGCTGCATCAACGCCTCCTGCCCCGCCCAGGTCAAGGGCCGCATCCTGCACTTTGCCGGCCGCAACGCGATGGATATCGATGGTCTCGGCGACAAGATCGTCGATGAACTTGTCGACGAGGGCCACGTCCACGACATCGCCGACCTCTACCGTTTCGACGTCCCCGCCCTCGCCGCCATTCTTGACGGCATGCGTGCCCGGGCGCGCGGCCGCGCCGGCGAAATCGATATGGTCGGCCTTAAAAAAAAGGAAACCCCGACGCGCGCGGCGCAGAACCTGGCCCGCTCAATCGATCAGTCGCGCCGCCGCCCGCTCGGCAAGCTCATCCTCGGCCTCGGCATCCGCTTTGTCGGCGAGACCGGCGCCCGCCTGCTGGCCCGCCGCTACGCCACCATCGATGATCTGGCCCACACCCCGGCCGAGGAGCTTGAGACCATCGACGGCATCGGCACCGTCATGGCCAGCAGCATTCATCACTTCTTCGCCGAGCCGCGCAACCTGGACCTGGTCGGTCGGCTGCGCGCCGCCGGCGTAAACATGGAGCGCCTCCCCGAGGAAGCCCCCCCGCCCGCCGAAGCCATCGCCAGCTCCCCTTTTGCCGGCAAGACCTACGTCTTCACCGGAGCCCTTGAGCAGATGACCCGTGAGCAGGCCGAGGAACTGATGGAGCGGCTTGGCGGCAAGGCAGCCTCGAGTGTCAGCAAGAAGACTGACTGTGTCGTCGCCGGCCCCGGCGCCGGCAGCAAACTCAAGAAGGCCGAGTCACTCGGCATTGAAGTGATCGATGAGGAGGAATTCCTGCGGCGGGTGCCGCCGGAAGCATGAACGCCACCGTGGGCAAACGCACCGGGTCCTTGCACGAACAAGAGAATGATAAAAAAGCCGCCCGCTCCGGGGAAGCCGGGGCGGGCGGCTTTGCGTACGTAGTCCCGCCTTCAGGCGGGATCTGTTGAATTGAGTCCCGCTCAGTCCTCGCTGTGGCGTTGCTGGAGCATCGCCACCACATTGGGGTCGGCCAGCGTGGTCGTGTCCCCCAGCATCCGGCCCTCCGCGATGTCGCGCAGCAGCCGGCGCATGATCTTGCCCGAGCGCGTCTTGGGCAGGTCGGCCGTCAGGATGATCTCGTCGGGGCGGGCCAGCGCGCCAATCTTGTTGGCCACATGCTCCTTGAGCTGCTTGACCAGCGCCTCGCGCGCCTCCTTGCCGTCGGTCAATTTGTGGCTGTCCTTGATCGTCACGAACGCCACCAGCGCCTGACCCTTCAGCTCGTCGTTACGTCCGACGCAGGCCGCCTCCGCCGTCGCCGGGTGATCCACAAGCGCCGATTCCACTTCCATCGTCCCGATCCGGTGGCCCGAGATGTTGATGACGTCGTCCACCCGTCCGGTCACCGTGAAGTTGCCGTGGGCATCACGCTTGGCGCCGTCCCCGGGGAAGTAATATCCCTGCTTGCTCCACTTGCTCCAGTAGGTCCTGACGTAGCGCTCCTCATCGCCCAGGATCGTGCGCAGCATCCCCGGCCATGGCTTCGTGATCGCAAGATACCCGCTGCCCGTCTTGACCACGTTGCCCTGCTCGTCCAAAATCTCCGCGCTGATCCCGGGGAACGGCTGCGTCGCCGAGCCCGGCACCATCTTGGTCAGCCCCGGCAGGGGCGAAATCATGATCCCGCCCGTCTCGGTCTGCCACCAGGTGTCCACCACCGGGCAGCGCCCCCCGCCGATCTGCTGGTAATACCACATCCAGGCCTCCGGGTTGATCGGCTCGCCGACGGTCCCCAGCAGCCGCAACTGCGAAAGGTCGTGCATTTGCGGCCACTTGCGGCCCCATTTCATGAACGAGCGGATTGCCGTCGGCGCCGTATAGAAGATCGTCACCCCATACTTCTCGCAGATCTGCCAGACCCGGTCGTTGTCGGGCCAGTTAGGCGCACCCTCATAAATCACGCAGGTCGCCCCGTTGGCCAGTGGCCCATACGTGACGTAGCTGTGGCCGGTCACCCAACCCACATCCGCCGTACACCAGAAAACGTCATCCTCCTTCAAATCGAACACCCACTTGCTGGTGGCATAGGTCTGCACCATGTAGCCCCCCGTGGTATGCACGATCCCCTTGGGTTTGCCCGTCGTCCCCGAGGTGTAGAGCACATACAGCATGTCCTCGCTGTCGACCCACTCGATCTCGCAATCGGCCGAGGCATTGTCCATCATCCGGTGCCACCAGTGGTCGCGCCCCTCCTTGACCCGCAGCGGGAAGTCCCCTCGCTTGACGATCAACACGTTCTGGATCGATGGGCACTGCTGCAGCGCAAAGTCCGCGTCATGCTTGAGCGGCAGCAGGCCGCCGCGGCGGTAGCCGCCATCAGCCGTCACCAGCAGCTTGGCCTGCGCGTCATTGATCCGGTCGGCCAGCGACTCGGGCGAAAATCCGCCAAACACGACCGTGTGCACCGCGCCGATCCGCGCGCAGGCCAGCATCGAGATGATCGCCTCGGGGGTCATTGGCATGTAGATCGCCACCACGTCGCCCTTGCCGATCCCCAGCTTGCGAAAGACATTGGCCGCCTTGCAGACCTTGCGGTGCAAATCCCAATACGTCAGCGTCCTCTTCTCGAAATTCTCCCCTTCCCAGATCAGGGCCGCCTTGTTGCGCCGTGGACTGCTCAGGTGCCGGTCCACGCAGTTGTAACAAATGTTGGTCCGCCCGCCGACGAACCATTTCGCGAACGGCGGCTTCCACTCAAGCACCTTGTCCCAGGGCTTCTGCCAGTAGAGCTCGCGCGCCTGCTCGGCCCAGAAGGACTCCGGATCGCTTGCGGCGCGGGCATAAACCGTCGGGTCATTCATATTGGCCTGCACGCGGAACGCCTCGCTGGCCTCGAAATGCCGGTCCTCGCGCAACAGGTCCGCCATCGGCTCGCCCGAGTTTGATTGCGATATCGTCGCCATGTGTCAATGCTCCTTTGGAATCGGCCACTCCCGGCCTCGCCCCGATTTGTCATAATGGGGTTAGTCGCCGCCGGCCGCCCGACCTGATGCCCGCGGCCGCAAAAATTATTCCTCAACTGTCTGTTCATTCCATTTCGTTTACATCATAGGGGCCCGCCGGCCCCTCGTCCAATATATTAACTGATGGTTATATTTGTTTTCCCGACACCCGCTCATCCGGCAGCCCCGGCGTCCAAGCCGTCACCAGCCGCGCCACGCCACGCACGAGCACAAAATATTTGAATTTTTCACCTTGACGGAATCGACATGGGGCCGTTAAATATTATCTTTTGTGGGGAGGCGTCGTGAGCGCTCTAGTCGCCACGGCTCTCCGCCCTTCGAACCAGATCATGGGGGAATGCCAGGAGTATGCCGACCATTAACCAGCTCGTGCGCAAATCGCGCCGCAAATTGGTCAAGAAAAACAAGGTGCCGGCGCTGCAGGCCTGCCCGGAAAAGCGCGGCGTCTGCACTCGCGTTTATACGGCCACGCCCAAGAAGCCCAACTCGGCTCTGCGCAAGGTTGCCCGTGTGCGCCTGACCAACGGCCAGGAAGTGACGGCCTACATCCCCGGCGAGGGCCACAACCTGCAGGAGCACTCCATCGTGCTCATCCGCGGCGGCCGCGTCAAGGACCTGCCCGGCATCCGTTATCACATCCTCCGCGGCGTCCTCGACACCCAGGGTGTGCCCAACCGCAAGAAGAGCCGTTCCAAATACGGCACCAAGCGGCCCAAGTAACTTTTTTGACGCCAAGCGCCATACCAGAAGGTAGAACAGATGAGTCGCAAGAAAAAAGGCACCCTGATTCGCGATATCGCACCCGACCGGCGCCACAATGACCTGCAGGCCGCCAAGTTCATCAATTGCCTCATGATGGAAGGCAAGAAGGGTCTGGCCGAGCGGATTTTTTATTCCGCCCTCGATCGCATCCAGACCAAGATCAAGGATGTCGAACCGCACGAAGTCTTCAAGCAGGCCCTTGAGAACGTCAAGCCCATCGTCGAGGTCAAGAGCCGTCGCGTCGGCGGCGCCAACTATCAGGTGCCGATCGAAGTCCGCCCCGAGCGGCGTCAGGCCCTCGCCATTCGCTGGCTGCTCGAGGCCGCCCGCAAACGCGGCGAGCGCACGATGATTGATCGGCTCGCCGCCGAGCTCTCCGATGCCTACAACAAGACCGGCAACGCGGTCAAGAAGCGTGAAGACGTCCACCGGATGGCCGAGGCCAATAAGGCCTTCGCCCACTACCGCTGGTAAGACTCCGCCTCCGCTCTGCCATCTGCCAGGGCCGCCCCATCCGGGGCGGCCCTCACTTTTTAGGCAGCGATCTGATTTTTACCGGCACACGCCCCAACTCCTCGCTTTACAACCAGCCCCCGCCCCAGTAGAATGTGGCGGTCTGTGTACCGGCCCCGCCTGTAATGACCGGGCCCTCGCGCGTATACCCAAGCTTGTGACGTGCGTTATCCACTGGAGATTTCTCGAATCATGGCTCTCATTCCGCTCGACAGGATCCGCAACATCGGCATCATGGCCCACATCGATGCCGGCAAGACCACGACGACCGAACGCATCCTCTATTACACCGGTCGCTCCTACAAGATGGGTGAGGTGCACTCAGGCACCGCCGTCATGGACTGGATGGAGCAGGAGCAGGAGCGCGGCATCACGATCACCTCGGCCGCGACCCAGGCTCACTGGAAAAACCACGTCATCAACATCATCGATACCCCCGGCCACGTTGACTTCACCGTCGAGGTCGAACGCTCGATCCGCGTGCTCGATGGCGCCATCGCGCTCTTCTGCGCCGTCGGTGGCGTCGAGCCCCAAAGCGAGACTGTCTGGCGCCAGGCCGACCGCTACAAGACCGCCCGCCTGGCCTTCGTCAACAAGATGGACCGCGTCGGCGCCGACTTCTTCAACACCGTCGAGATGATGCGCACCCGCCTCAACGCCCGCCCCGTGCCGATCCAAATCCCGATCGGTGCCGAGGATACCTTCCGCGGCATCATCGACCTGGTCGAGATGCGCTCGCGCCTCTGGCTGGGCGGCAGCGAGGACATGGGCCGCAATTTCGTCGATCAGGACATTCCCGATGAATACAAGGCCGAAGCTGAGAAATGGCGCGAGAAGATGCTTGAGCAACTCGCCGAATACGATGACGTCTTCGCCGAGCAATACCTCGATGGCCGCAGCTTCGACAATAAAACCTTGATGGCGATGATCCGCAACGCGACCGTCGCCTGTCACATCACGCCCGTCATGTGCGGCAGCGCCTTCAAGAACAAGGGCGTCCAGTTGCTGCTCGATGCGGTCATCAACTATCTGCCCTCGCCGGCCGACGTCGAGGCAATCCAGGGCGAGTTGCCCCACGAGCCCGGCACCATCGCCCTGCGCCACCCATCGTTTGACGAACCCTTCTCCGCGCTGGCCTTCAAGCTCATGAGCGACCCCCACGTCGGCAAGCTGACCTACGTGCGCGTCTACTCCGGCAAGCTTAAGAGCGGCAGCTACATCTATAACGCCTCGCGTGACACCAACGAGCGCATCGGCCGCATTCTGCTGATGCACGCCAACGAACGCGAGCAGATCGACGAGATTTCGGCCGGCGATATTGCCGCCATCATTGGTCTCAAGCACACCACCACCGGCGACACGCTCTGCGATGCCGACCACCCGATCATCCTTGAGGCGATGAGCTTCCCCGAACCCGTCATTGCCATCTCGATCGAACCCAAGACCCGCCAGGACCAGGAGCGCATGGGCGCGGCGCTGGCCCGCCTGGCCGATGAGGATCCCACCTTCCACGTCCGTGTCGACAAGGAAACCAACCAGACGATCATCTCCGGCATGGGCGAGCTGCACCTGGACATCATCGTCGACCGCATGCGGCGCGAGTTCAAGGTCGACTGCAATGTCGGCCAGCCCCAGGTCGCCTATCGCGAGACGATCTCCAAAAAGGTCGAGGTCGAGGGCAAGTTCGTTCGCCAGTCCGGCGGCCGCGGCCAGTTCGGCCATTGCTGGCTGCGACTGGAGCCGATGGAACCGGGCTCGGGCTTCGAGTTCGTCAGCGAGGTCATCGGCGGCGTCATCCCCCGCGAATACATCCCCGCCATCGAAAAGGGCATCATCGAGGCGCTCAACAGCGGCCCATTGGTCGGCTTCCCGATCGTCGACGTCAAGGTCGTCGTCTACGACGGCTCCTTCCACCCGGTCGACTCCAGCGAAATGGCCTTCCACATCGCCGCCTCGATCGGCTTCAAGGAGGGCTGCCGGCGGGCCGCTCCGGTCCTGCTCGAGCCGATCATGAAGCTGGAGGTCACCACCCCCGAGGAATACCTGGGCGGCGTCGTCGGCAACATGCAGCAGCGGCGGGCCCGCATCAGCGAAATGCGCGCGCGCGGTTCGCTTCAGCATGTCTCGGCCATGGCGCCCCTCGGCGAAATGTTCGGCTACGCCACCGACCTGCGCTCACAAAGCCAGGGCCGCGCCAACTACTCGATGGAGTTCTCGCACTACGAGCCGGCCCCCAAGTCGATCGTCGAGAAGATCATCGGCAAATAAGGGCAGCCTGAACCCCACAAAGGCACGCGGCCCCGGACCGATCGCTTCACCGCCTTCGTCCGGGGCCGTTTGCTAATAGATATCTGTTAATGAGAACAAATAATGAACGGGTTGGGCAACTCGCGCATCAGCGAGAGGCTCGGATCCCCGGCCAGCCACTGACGCAGCCTCGATCCCCCAAAGGCCCCCATGATCACCAGCGCATCGGCTGGCCCCACCCGCGCCGGCAACGCATGCTCGATCCCCTCGCCCGCCGCCAGTCCCTCGTGGGCATGGGAAGGGGCGCCGTGGTCGGCCAGGTAGCGCGTGGCCGTCTCGGCAAAATGCCGCTGCTCCTCGGTCGAGTCCGCCAGCGTCAGCAGGCGCAGCGGCAAGTTGCCCAGCCGTGCGATTTCCGCCCCCAGCGTCAGCGCGTGGTGCGATTGTTCACCGCCATTGTAGACCAGGACGATTTCAGTCGGCACGCTGTACGGCTCGGCTGCCAACAGAACAGGCTGGGGCACCTGACGGGCCAGTGGCTCCGCAAGTCGCCCCAGCCGCGGCGGCTTGCCTGCCGCCAGGCTGAATTTGCCCAGCGCCAGCAGGTCGACTGACTCAGCCTGGCTCTTCAATTTTTCAAAGGGAAAACCAAGCTCACAGCGCGTCTGGCAGGGGACGCCCCAACCGGAGGCCTGGCGGCAGGCATCCCCCAGCATCCGCTCCGCTTCCTCGCGCCGTTCCTGGTGGTATTGCTCCAAATCCACCGTGCTGGTCAGCGTCGGCACCGTCGAGAGCATCTCCATCGTCCCCGGCACCATCGCCGAGCCGATCGGTATCTCCCCGGGCAGCTCAATCACGTGGGTCGTATAGATTTTGCCGGCGAACAAGGTGGCCAACCAGCAGCCGTAATCCAGCGCGGCACGCGCCGGATCGGAGCCGTCAAAGGCCACCAGTACGCTCTTCAGCATCGGCAGGGGCCATCCATGGATTCAGTTGCGCGCGAGGCGCGGGCCGCGCGGCGATGTTCGATACGCTCCAGCACCTGACGCCGTTCCTGCTCATTCATCTGTGGCCAGGCCGTGATTTCGTCCATTGTCCGATGGCAGCCGGCACAGTAGCCATACTCATCCAGGATGCAGACATTGGTGCAGGGCGAGCCCTTCGAATCGGGCATTTGGTTTGACATGTTCAGACCTCCGAATCAACGATTTCATCATAGCCCCCCGTTGCGCGGCAGCGCAATCGCGATCGGTTGGCCCTCCGGCCGTTTCGCCTCGCGGAGGGTGCTGGTAACCATGTAAATTAAGCGCATGATGATCAACCACGCCTCCACGCCGCCATCCGCCGCCGCACCGCCCCTGGCCGACCGACTCGCTGGCCTGCGCCGGCGCGGTCTTGCTCCGCTGCTGGCGGTCCTGCTGGGCCTGCATGCCATCTTGATGGCGATCTGGCTGGCGCTGCTGACTCCGATGGCCATGGATCTCACCTACCCCGAGGGTTCGGTGGTCGAACGAGCGTTGCGTGCGGCACTCAACGAGCCGGTTTACGGCGACTGGCTCCAATGGCCCCATGCCTTCGCCCCCTATGGCCCGCTCACCTATTACCCCGCTGGCTGGATGGCGCGCCTATTCGGCGACCCACCCGATTTCACCCTGCTCTACCTGCTGGGGCGCCTTCAATCACTGGCGGCGCTGGCCGCCTGCATCCTGCTGCTCTGGCTGATCGGGCGGCGACTCGGCATGGGCCCGCCATGGCGCATCGCCGCCATCGGTCTCACGATGCTCTGGCCGCCCGTCTGGGATTACGTCATCAGCTTCCGGCCCGATGCCCCGATGACCGCCTTCTGGCTGGCGGCGGTGCTGGGCATGGTCGCCGGTCCGGCGCGCGGCCGCCGGCTGGCGCTGGTGCTCGGCGCGCTCTACCTGGCGGCATGGGTCAAGCCGACGGCGGCGCTCTTTGCGCTGGCGGCTGGCATCTGGATCGTGGAAGGTCGCGGATGGCGCCGCGCCGGTGCCATCATGGGCGGTTGGGGCCTGGCTGGCCTGCTGCCCGCTCTGGCGCTAAATTTCGCGACGGATGGCATGCTGCTCCACAACCTGATCGGCGGCAACGGCCAGGGCTTCCTTGCCAACGCCATCACCGGCTGGATGAAGGACATGATTGGCCCTCCGCTGCTGCTGCTTGGACTGGGCGGGGTGGCGGCCGGCTGGCTGGCCACGCGTCCGGCCCACGGGCCACGCTGGTTGGGCATCAACAGCCTTGCTGCGCTCGTGCTCGCCCTCGCGCTGGGCCACAAGAACGGGGCCGACATCAATTATTTCTTCCCCCCGCTGCTGCCGCTGTCGCTCTGCGCCGTCGAGGCCGTCCGCCATGTCTGGGCGGCTAACCTCGCCCGCCCGCGCCCGCGCCGCGAGGCCCTGCTCTGGTTTACGATGCTGCCGCTGCTCCTGTTGACCACCTACTATGCCAGCCAGTGGCCGCACAAGTATCGGATCTTGGCCCAGGCCGGCCCCCTTTCCCCGCAGCTTCTGATGATGGCCCCCTATGAGGCGCCCATCTTGAGCGTTCTCAATTACGTCAGCCTGAACAGTGACCACCGGCACCCGACACTGCTCGACCATTTTGCCTTCGGCGCCCTCGTACGCCGCGGCCGGCTCTCGCCCGAGCCGTTCCACGACCGCATCCGTTCCCAATGGTTCGAGGCAATTCATATTTACAGCGATGACATCCGCGACCCCCACCCCGATCCGAGCATGCAGATATACGGAGAAGGCTTTTTGCCGCTTCTCCGGCAGCACTACCGCCTTGCGGCCGACCACGGCCAATTCCTCGTCTTCGAGCCACGCGGCCGCCCTGCCCGCACCCGACCGACGCCGCCGCTTCCCTCGCCCGCCCCTGCGGATTGACCGTTGTCGTGGCTTTTTGCAACTTTTCGCCCATCGCGCTATCATCCGCCCTTTTCAGTGACAGCCGTCTTGGGTGAGAATCAAACCCGCGCGCAGCCGCCGACTCTGCACGGAGCCTCCACGACCATGGCCGAAAAACCACGCCTGATGACCACCACGCTGTGGGATTTCCCCTCCCAGCAGTATGGCGACGAGCAGCAGGGCGACCAGGAATATCGTGGCGCCACGCCCGCCTATATCATCTGGAACCTGCTCCAGCGCTACACCCGCCCGGGCGAGCTGGTCATTGACCCCATGGCCGGCAGCGGCACCACCCTCGACGTCGCGCGCGATTTGGGCCGCCGCGCCCTCGGCTACGACCTGCAGGTCACCCGCCCCGACATCTTCCGCCGCGATGCCCGCAGCCTGCCGCTCGAGGACGGCAAGGCCGACTTCGTCTTTATCGACCCGCCCTACTCCACGCACCTCAAATACAGCGGCGACCCGCGCTGCATCGGCGAGCTCTCCGCCGACGCGCCAGCCTACTACGAGGCAATGGGGCTGGTCCTCGCCGAGATCAATCGCATCCTGCGCCCCGGCCGCGCAATGGCCCTCTATGTGTCCGATTCGGGTCGCAAGGGCAAGCCCTTCCTGCCGCTCGGCTTCGAGCTGTTCGCCCTCATGCGCCGCCACTTCGAGCCGGTCGATATCGTCGCTGTCGTGCGCCGCAACAAGACGCTGCTGCGCCGTCACTGGCACACCTCCGCCATCGAGGGCGACTACTACCTGCGCGGCTTCAATTATCTGTTCATTATGCGCAAGCCCGACCCGCGCGCCGCGTCCCCGGAACGGCGCACGGCCGAGCAAATCCAGTCACAGGTTGAATATTACAAGGCCGCCGAGGGCGGTGAGACCGTCAGCCCCCCAGGCGAGCTCGGCGGGTCGCCAACCAGCGCCCCGCGCAAAAGCTACAAGCCCCGCCGGGGCCGCCCCCGCTCCTAGGGCTCAACCCTTGGCCTCGCTGGCTGAGCGGCTTTCGGCCGTTTCGTCATAACCCTCGCCGTCCCAATCCCAGTTGTGGTCGACCATGCAGGAGCAATAGCTGCGGTCGGGCACGCGCCCGCCGTGGAAGAACTGCGAGAACTCCACGTTGAACAGGTGCGCGTTGGGGATGAAATCGATCGGATGGGTGCGGCCGGTGTGCTGCAGCGAGGTCTGCACCCGATAGTTGCCCGGCATGAACGGCAGCCGCGGGATTGTGCAGCGATAGCGCCCCGTCTGCCCCGGCACCACCACGATGTCATGGTAGCGCGTGCTCATCCGCGTGATGCCGTTGCCCTTGTTGTCGAAGAATGTCAGCTCCAGATTCAGGTGGCTGAGCATCTGGTGGCTGCGATAGCTGAACTCAAAGGTCGCCTGCTGGCCGGCCACAAGCCGCGTCACCGGACGCCCCTCATGGTCCAGCATCCGCACCCCCGTCAGCCGCGCCTCCCCCGTGCCCGAGCGCTCCGGGTTGTCCATCGTCAGCCCGCTGGTGCGGTCCAGGTAGCCGATGTAGTTGTCGATGGCATCATCAACGGTCCCGTCGAGAACGACGCTGCCCTGGCGCAGCAGGATCGCGCGTGTGCACAGGCTCTGGATTGCGCCCATGTTGTGGCTGACGAAGATGATCGTCCGACCGCTGCGGGCCACATTATCCATCTTGCCGATGCACTTCTGCTGGAAGGCCACGTCGCCCACCGCCAGCACCTCGTCGATCAGCAGGATCTCCGGCTCCAGGTGCGCCGCCACCGCAAAGGCCAGCCGCACCGTCATGCCGCTGGAATAACGCTTGACCGGCGTGTCGATGAACTTCTCAATCCCTGAAAACTCGACGATCTCGTCGAACTTGCGCCGGATCTCGGCCTGACTCATCCCCAGGATCGCGCCGTTCAAAAAGACGTTCTCCCGCCCCGTCAGCTCCTGGTGAAACCCCGTGCCGACCTCCAGCAGGCTCGCCACCCGTCCGCGCAGCCGCACCTCGCCCTCGCTGGGGTCGGTGATCCGGCTGAGGATCTTGAGCATCGTCGACTTGCCGGCGCCGTTGCCCCCGATCAGGCCAAGCACCTCGCCCCGCTGGATGTCGAAGTTGATGTTGCGTAGCGCCCAGAATATCTTATCCTCCGCGCTGTGCCGCGGCCGTTTGCTGGCGGCGACGACATTGGCCGGCTTGATGCAGCGTGCCAGACCGCGGGCGCAATCCCCGATCAGGTCGCGAAACGTGTCGTGCGAAAAGGTCTCGCCCAGCTTGAAGTACTTGCCGATGTTGCGCACGCTGATGATGGGTTGACTCATGCTTCCTTGTTTCCTGCCTGGCTGACGGTCTTGAGTTCGCTCCGCCGCCCCCTGAGTATCTGATAAATTCTGTAACCTGCCTGCCCGACGTAGGATCGGATCATCAGCTTGATGACCTCCAGCCGCAGCGGGTGAATGCGCGCCGCCTGCAACGCATACCGGCGCGCGATCCGGCTGTTGCCCGCTTCGAGCGCGAACCGGGTCCAGTTCAGCAGGGTCCCGTAGGGGTTGAAGTTGTGGTTGTCGATCATGACCGGCAGCTCGAGCGAAATGCCGCGCCGGGCCCTCGCATCCGCGATCGTGCGCCGGGCCGCGTCCTTCTGCTGCTCGCGCTGGGCATGCGAGATGCTGGAGAGGTGATGGCGATACTTGATCAGGAATTGCGGAATGTTGGCCAGCTTGCCGCGCTCCGCCAGCCGCAGCCACAGGTCGCGGTCGTCGGTCGGATACATTTCCTCGCGGTAGCCGCCGATCTCGACGGTCACTCCGCGGCGCATCATCACCGCCGGCGCGACCAGCCCCCCCTTGTTCTCGATCCCCAGCAGGTTGCGCTCAATATCCTCGTGCGCCACCGGGTGCATCAGCCGCCCGATCTCGATCTCGCCGGTTGGGTCCACAATCTTCGCCCAAGCCCCGACCGCGACGCATTCGGGATGCTCGCGCATATACTCAACCTGCACGGCGAAGCGCTCCGGCAGGCAAAGATCGTCGGCATCCAGCCGGGCGATCAGCTCGCCGCGACAGGCCTCGAGACCGATATTGAGCGCACGCGAGAGACCCACCTTCTCCAGCGGCACCACCCGCACCCGCCGGTCGCGCCGGCCGTAATCGGCTAGAATCGCCGCCGTGCCGTCGGTCGAGCCATCATCGACCACAACCAGCTCAAAGTCGCCAAAGGTCTGGGCCAGCACGCTGTCGATGGCGGCGGCGAGGTATTTCTCGCCATTATAGACCGACACCAGCACCGATACGGCGGGGATACTCATGATGGACTCTCTGCCCTTTCCTCGATCAGCGGTGCGGGAGCGCTCAGACGATGTCCGCGAACGATTTCTCGGCGGTGCGGAAATAGATCAGCCCGGTGATGAAAATCACCGTCACCGCCGCCAGCCCGACGAAGAAGCCCGGCCAGTAAGGCATGTACTGCGGCCCCAGGATCGCCCAGCGGAAGCCGTCGATGATGCCGAACATCGGGTTCAGATTGACCCACAGCCGCCACCGCTCCGGGATGATCTCCGAATAAAACACCACCGGGCTGACATACAGCCCGATCCGCACGATGAACGGCACGATATGCTTGATGTCGCGATACTTCACGTTGAGCGCGCTGAACCAGAAACCCACCGCCAGCGCGGCGAAGACCGCATACAGCGAGAACAGCGGGATCAGCAGCAACTCCAGGCGGAAGGCCACCTGGTAATAAAGCATCAGCGCCAACAGGATCACGAACGAGATCAGCAGGTCCACCAGCCCGCTCAGGGTCGTGCTGACCGGGATGATCAGCCGCGGGAAGTAAATCTTGCGCAGCATGCTGCCCGCCGCCACCATCGACAGGCTGCTGTTGCTCATGGCGTTGGAAAAGTAAGTCCAAGGCAATAGCGCAGCAAACGTCATGATCGGATAGGGAACGTCCAGCTCCTCCTGCATCCCCAGCAGCCGACCAAAGATGACGGTGAAGACCACCATCATCAGCAATGGCTGCACCACCGCCCACATCACGCCCAGCGCCGCCTGCTTGTAGCGGATCAGCACGTCGCGCAGCGTCATGAAGACAAACAGCTCGCGATAGATCCAGATCTCCCGAAAATCGATCCCAACCAGCCCCCGGCGGGGGCGGATGACCTGTTCTTCTTGTTCAAGGGCACTCACTGATGATCCCAGCCTTTCCATTGGCAGCGGCTATCTTACCCCGTGCAGGCGCCATAAATCAAACAACTGCTCCTCCGGTCCCGACCCCCATGGCGCCATCCGCGCCCCAGCGTCACATAAACCAAAAACCGGCTTGACTGCCCGCCGTGGTTCGCTATCATGGTGTCGTGCGTCGGGTGGTTAGCTCAGCTGGTTAGAGCGCTGGCCTCACATGCCAGAGGTCGAGGGTTCGAGTCCCCCACCACCCACCATTTATTAACGGCCGCTGGTTCGACGAACTTGCGGCCGTTTTCTTTCATCCCCAAATAAAAACTGCGCGTTTGACGATTCCTCCCAAGCCAATTAAGATGTCGCCTCCTTTATGGAGTCCGGCGGGAGCGCTTGCCGGCGCATTCTTGACGTTGGGGACGGACGGATGTCGCTGCGCCGCAAGCGAATTTGTGTGTTGGGCTCCACCGGCTCGATCGGCGAGAAATCCCTCCTCGTCGCCCGGGATTTCCCCGAGCGCTTCGAAATCGTCGGCCTCTCGGTCAACGGCTCGGCCGATCGCCTCGCCGAGCAGGCCGCCCAGTTCGGCGTGCGCCACGTCTGCATCGCCGGCCAGCCCGAGTCCATCCCCGCCTTACCCGAAGCCACCCGACTCTTCCACGGCCCCGCCGGCCTGATCCAGCTCATCGACGCCTGCGAACCCGACATGGTGCTGGTTGCCACCGTCGGCTATGCCGGTCTCGCCCCCACCCTGCACGCCATCGAGCTGGGCCTGGAGGTCGCGCTCGCCAACAAGGAGGTCCTGGTCGCCGCCGGCGAGCTCGTCATGGCCGCCGCCCGCCGCCGCGGCGTCGAGATCCTCCCAATCGACAGCGAGCACAACGCCATCTTCCAGTGCCTGGCCGGCCGCCGCCCCGATTGGCCGCTGCGCCGCCTGGTCCTGACCGCCTCCGGCGGGCCCTTCCGCGGTCGCTCCCGCGCCGAGCTGACCTCCGTCACCATCGAGCAGGCCCTGCGCCACCCGACCTGGCTGATGGGCCGCAAGATTTCAATCGATTCGGCGACCCTCATGAACAAGGGGTTTGAGGTCATCGAGACCTGGCACCTCTTCGGCGAGCCGATCGAAAAAATCGAGGTCCTCATTCACCCTCAGAGCGTCATTCACGCCATGATCGAATATGCCGACGGCTCGATGCTGGCCCAGCTCGGGGTGACCGACATGTACATGCCGATCGCCGGTGTGCTCGCCTGGCCCGACCGGATCATCAATCAGCGTTTTGAGAAGCTCGACCTGGCGGCCGTGGGCGGCTTGACCTTCGAATCACCCGATCTCGAGGCTTTCCCCTGCCTGCGCATGGCCCGCGAGGCCGTCCAGGCCGGCGCCACCTTCCCCGCCGTGCTCAACGCCGCCAACGAGGTGGCCGTCGAGCGCTTCCTCGGCGGCGAGATCAGCTTCCTCGGCATCTCCGAGCTGATCGAGGCGGCGCTTGCGGCCCACCAGCCGGTCGCCAACCCCGACTTGGTGGCCATCCACGAGGCCGACCGCTGGGCTCGCCAATGGTGCCAGGCGCGCGCGATGGCCTGATAACCGGCCACTTTCCGGCTTGACCGCGGCGAGAGTCGGTTTTCATGGCCGAAACCGACCCATTCATGGAAAATAGACTGTCAGGGGCCGGTCCGGCTGCCCGCGATCCACCCCGGTGCAATGAATCCTCATGGAGCACTCATGGAATCCTTCCTTCAAACCATCGTCGCCGTCGTGGCCATTGTTCTGACCTTCGGCCTGGCGGTCTTTGTTCATGAATTTGGCCACATGATCTTTGCCCTCTGGCGCGGGGTAGGCGTGGAATCCTTCGCCATCGGCATGGGCCCCCGGATCACCTCCTGGCGCTGGCATGGCATCGATTTCTCGCTGCGCTGGCTCCCCATCGGCGGCTTCGTCAAGCTGCAGGGGATGGTCGCCGATGAGCTCGAGAACCCCTCCCCCGAGGCCGCCGCCACCGAACCGGCGCTGACCCCCGAACAGGCCAAGGAACAGGCCCGCACACTCACCGAAGCCTCCTATGACGATATGGCTGCCCTGCGCAACAAGGGCCTCGGCACCAAGCTGATGGTCTTTGGCGGCGGTGTCTTCATGAACTATGTCACCGCCATCGTGGCGATGGTTTTTTTCCTGATGATGTCGCGCGAGGAGGTCGTCTCGCCGGCTCAGGTCGAAACCGTGGCCGCCGAGTCGCGCGCCGAGCGCGCCGGCCTCCAGCCCGGCGACCGCATCATCGCCGTCAATGGCGTTTCCACCCCCTACACCGCCGACGTGCTCGAGCAAATTCAGGCCGCCTATGGCTTTGAGGGCACCTGGGCCGAGTTCCAGTTGCGCGGCATGTTCAAGCGCGTGGCGTCGGAGCAGCCGACGGGCGTCGAGCCGCGTGACCTGACGCTGACCGTCGAGCGCGACGGCAACTCCTTTGACCTGCTGGTGCCCGCGGTGCCGCCCGAGGTCCTGCTTAATTGGGAGCAGCCCTCCAACCTCGGCGTCGCCTTCTGGATCGAGCCAGTTGTCGGCGGCGTCCATCCCTTCCTGCCCGCCTCCAAGGCCGGCCTCGAGCCCGGCGATCTTATCGTCGCCATCAACGGCCAGCCGGTTGATTCATGGAATGAGATGACTGCAATCATCACCCCACAGATGGGCCAGGAACTGCAACTGACGGTCGAGCGCAACGGCGAGCGCCAGGAACTGAGCGTCACGCCGATCGAAAATCCGCAGGCCGCCGGCCAAGGCTATATCGGCATCGAGCGAGGCGGCAGCGAAACACGCCTCGCCCCCGGACGCCCGCTGCTCCAGGCGCTGATGTTGGCCCCGATCCAGACCACCCTGCGCGTCGGCGACATCGTGATGATCCAGGTCGACTTCTTCAAGCGAGCCACCCTCAGCCAGATTCGCGACAATGTCGGCGGCCCGATTATGATCGCCACCATGACCGCCCACATGGCCAACCGCGGCCTCTACTGGGCCGTCGGCTGGTTCATCACCCTCAACCTGCTGCTGGCGATCTTCAACCTGCTGCCGCTGCCGGTGCTCGATGGCGGCTTTATCGTGCTCTCGGTCATCGAAAGCGTCATCCGCCGGCCTGTCCCGGCCAAGGTGCTGGCTCCGATCTATACATTCTTCCTGTTCTTTTTCATCGGCCTGATGCTGCTGATCTCCTTCCTGGACGTGAAGCGGTTCTTTAATTGACGGAGCGCCAACTGGCCATGCCCCTGCGTCGACCGCTTGAAATCATGACCCGCCTGCGGCTGGGATGGCCTAGGGCGGGTCATATTCATGTCCACCACCACGGCGGCTATGCCTTCGAGCAGGGGGCTGACCTGACCGCTCGCTTGGAGCGGCATTTCGGACCCCTCGACGCCCTTGGCTGCATCGACCTGGGCGCCGGCCCCAGCGACTCCGCCATCGCCAGCCAGATCCGCCACATCCCGTGGCGGCGGCTCATTCAGGTCGAGGCTTTCCCGCCCTATCTTGAAAAATTGAAGGCCACTCCGGCGGCCGCCAAGGCCCGCGAGATCCGCGCGCTGCGCATCGAACAGGCCGTTGCAACCCTCAAGCCCGGCGAGGTCGACCTGGCGCTGATGATCGACGTGCTTGAGCACTTCAGCCGCCGCCATGCGTTCGACCTGTTGGCTCGCCTCGAGCGCCGCGTGCGGCGCGGCATCGTCCTGTTCATCCCGCTCGGCCAGGTCGAGCAGGACGAGGTCGACGCCAACCCGCTCCAGCGTCATCTGTCATTCTGGAATGCCGGTCACCTGGCGCGCCTGGGCTATGACCTGGAGGTCTATGAGCGCTTCCACGGCCAGCTCACCCCGCCCCCCGACGCCGCCTGGGCGATCAAGAAAAAATCCCGCTGACCGCTTCAGGCCCGAAACCCAAGCCCATCCGCCTTTTACGACAGCCCGTGAATCTGCCCCTCGCGGTCCACGCTGATCCGCTCAGTGGCCGGCTGGGCCGGCATCCCCGGCATGAGCAGGATCTTGCCGGTCACTGCGACGATAAAGCCGGCGCCGTTGCGCGGCTGGACGTCGCGCACACGCAGCCGCCAGCCCGTCGGCGCGCCCAGCAGCTTGGGGTTGTCACTCAATGATGTCTGCGTCTTGGCCATGCAGATCGGCAGCTGGTCCAGCCCATGGCGCTCCAGCTCCGCGATCCGCTGCTCGGCCTGCTCGCTGTAGTCGACGCCCTCGGCGCGATAGATCCGCCGCGCGATCGCCTCGATCTTCTCGCGGATCGGCTGGTCGGCCTCATAGAGTGCGGGCAGCGGCCGCCGCTCCGCCCCATCCTGCTCGATCGCCTCGATCACCTTTTCGGCCAGCTCCACCCCGCCCTCGCCGCCGCGCGCGGCAACCTCGCTCAGCGCCGCCGGCAGGCCCAGCGCCTCGCAAAATTCAAAGACCGCCTCCAGCTCCGCGGGGCTGTCCCCCGGGAAGCGGTTGACCGCCACCACCACCGGCATGTCGAAAAGCGCGAGGTTCTCGACGTGGACGCGGACATTTTCCAGACCCCGCCGCAGCGCCTCCACGTCCTCGGCCGCCAGCCCGTCCAGCGCCACCCCGCCGTGCATCTTCAGGGCGCGGCAGGTCACCACCATCACCGCCGCCGCCGGCCGCAAACCCGCCGTGCGCGCCTTGATGTGCAGGAACTTTTCCGCCCCGAGGTCGGCCGCGAATCCCGCCTCGGTGACAACATAGTCCGCAAGCTTGAGCGCCAGCCGCGTCGCCCGCACGCTGTTGCAGCCGTGGGCGATGTTCCCGAACGGCCCGCAGTGGATCAACGCCGGCGTCCGCTCGATCGTCTGCACCAGGTTGGGCTTGAGCGCGTCCTTGAGCAGCGCCGTCAGCGCCCCCTCCACCTTGAGCTGGCGGGCAAAAACCGGCTCCCCGGCCCGCGTCCAGCCGACGATGATCCGCCCCAGCCGCTCCTGCAGGTCGGCCAGATCCTCGGCCAGCGCCATGATCGCCATCACTTCGCTGGCCGCCGTGATCACGAACCCCGAGCGGTGCGGGAATCCGTCGTGGACCCCACCCAGCCCCAACTCGATGTTGCGCAACTGGCGGTCGCACAGGTCGATCGCCCGCGGCCAGTCCACCCGCTCCGGATCGATGTCCAGCGGGTTGCCATGATAAATGTGATTGTCCACCACCGCCGCCAGCAGGTTGTGCGCCGCCCCGATAGCATGCATGTCGCCGGTGAAATGCATGTTGATCTCATCCATCGGCAGGACCTGCGCCAACCCACCCCCGGCGGCCCCGCCCTTGATGCCGAAGGTCGGCCCCAGCGAGGGCTCGCGCAGCGCCAGCAGCGCGCGTTTGCCGATCCGTGCCAGCGCCTGCGCCAGCCCGATCGAGGTCACCGTCTTGCCCTCGCCGGCGCGCGTGGCCGTCATCGCCGTCACCAAAATCAGCCGCCCATCGGGCGCATCGGCCAGCCGTGCCGCCGTCAGATCGTTGAGCTTGGCCTTGAAATGCCCATACGGCTCAATCTCCTCGGGCCGCAGCCCCGCCAGTTCGGCAATCCGTCCAATCGGCTCAAGCCGCGCACAGCGGGCGATCTCAATGTCAGGCTCCAGCAGGGGCAGGGTCTGGTAGTTCCGGGAAGGGCGCAATTGCGTCATCGTTCTGTGCTCTTTGGGCGTATATCTCACACGGCCACGGCAAAGTAGATCCGGCCATTTGAGCACCTTACCAATTTCCGGCGGCATTTTCACGCTCATCCTGCGCGCCCCGCGCCGGGCGGCCATTTTGCTGTGGACGCGGACGCCCTACTCGTCGCTTAATGGTCGGGCCATGAATGGGACTGGAAATCAACTGCCCGCAATCATCCGCCTCCGGCGACCGCTGTCGTTCGGCTGGGCCATCGCACTGGCGGCGCTGCTCGTGCTGGCCGCCTGCCGCCCTCATTCCGATGAACCCCAACCGGCCTCGGCCAACTTGATCTTCTGGCCCGAACCCGCCGATTCGCCGGCATCATATCGACTCGACTGCCAGCCCTTCTCCCCGACCTTGGCCCATTTGGCCGATCAGGGTCGCCTGCTCGTGCTGCCGGCCGCGCAGGTTGCGGCGCCACCCAGCTGGAGCCCGATCCGCGGCTATGCGATGAGCGCGATCGACCGCTATGGTCGGCTCTATCACTTCGACACCCACGGCTCCTGGTGGATGGATGACCTGCACGCGCTGCCCGAACCACTGCCGCCCGCTGGCTGGGACGCAGCTTGGAACGAGCGCCAGAGCCGCATCGAGCTGCTCGTGACCAGTCCCTGGCGCGGCGGCTCCCATTATCAACTCATCGTCCGCCAAGGCAACCGTTGGCGCCCACTTGATGTCTCGGCAGCGCCGCCGGCACAGGCTGGCGTCAAGCGGGTTTTCCTGCCCAGCCCCGGCGCCTGGCTCACGGCTGGCGGTTCCTCGGGATCGCCGGCGCAGCCCAAGTCTCTGGAAAACCGCCTCTGGCGCTCATGGCCCGCGCCTCAGCCTGAAGACGGCCCCGCCCCCGACCTGACCCGCATTCGCGCCTTGCCGGGTGAAACCTCGCGAGCAGGCGTGCTCGTGCTACTGGATGATGGCCACCTCTGGCAGCTTCAGGATGGCCGTTGGCTCGACCACAAACAGGTGCCGGCGCAGGGCCTGCTGCTGGCCCGCACCATCAGCAATCCCGACCGGCTCCTGCTGGTCTGGTCGGGGGGGCTCGGCCGTGACCGCATCGGGTTGATCGACCTCGATCCAGATACCGAACTCGACGAGCAAATCCATGAGTTCAGCCAGATTGCCCAAGTGCGCATCAATGAGGAGGAATCGGGCGACTGGATCGGCTGGCAGGGCGAAGGCTCCGAGCTGGCCCTGCGTCTGGCCACCGAGGCCGGTGAGCAGCCCTTCCGCGCCGCGGACGTCAAGCTCATCGAGCTGCCCCCGCGCCTGAGCGCCCTGCGTCCCGAGGGCGCGGTCTGGGTCCCGGCCCTGGGCGGTCTGGTGGTCCCCGCCGCCGACGGCATCGGGCTGGACCACCGCCGCTTGCCGTTCAGCCCGGCATTGACCGGCGACGGTGAAGCGCCCGCCGACGCACCCCTCGTCGATGTCATCCAGCGCTCCTTCCGCTTCTGGGTCTTCCGCGATGATCTGGTCGAGTTTCTCAAGCCGCCCAACGAGATCCACCCCGACATCGGCCACCTGCTAACCTACCAGACCCCCGATCACACCCGGCGCAGCCTCTCCTGGATCTGGCCCGAGCCGGGGGTGCTGCGCTATGAATATCGCGCCGCCTCGCGCCAGAACGAGCAATGGCTTACATCCTGGCCGCTGACGCTCAACGAAATCCCGCTTCTGGACCGCTCCCCCGACAGCCGGCTGCACCTCTGCAACGTCGTCGTCTGGGGCGATCCCGCCCAGGTTGTCGTCGTTGGCTGGAGCGGCCCCCTCGATAAGCCGATCCCGTTCCCGCGCAGCTCCGATGCCCCCGCCGAGGAGGGCTATGCCTCGGTTCCCACCCAAGGTTTCATGGCCCGCATCAACGCCTTGGCCCCCGAGCACTGGGAGGTCACTCCCCTGCCGATCCCCTTCTGTCAGGGCACGCGCCTGATCGTCGATTCGGTGCGCAACCACCTCTATCTCGTCGGCGGCAAACAGGCCGTCCCCCGCGAGGTCGACGGCCGCGAATACCAGTTCATGCTCTCCAACGATGTCGTCTGGCAGTGGGATGGCTCGCAGTGGCGCAGTATCGAGCCCGGTGAAATCGACCTGCGCATGAAGATCACCACCGATCTGGTCTTCCACAATGAGGCCGGCCTGCTGCTAAGCCTCACCCCCGGCCACCTCTACGGGTTCGACTCGCGCAACTGGCACGAACTCTGGCGCGACACCGGCAAGAACGACTGGCCCGAGCAGGTGGGCCTTTATGTCCATCCGCTGACCGGCCAGACCGTCGGCATCTGGTTCAACGAGACACCCCGCGCGGGCGTCTGGTCAGGCCGCGACTGGATCCCCGTCGAGGTCCCTGTGGAGGCACATGAGGCCGGCGCCTTCCCCGCCTGGCGCCGCAACCTGTTGCCGGCCATGCACCGCACCAGTTTCATCTCGATCGATGCCGCCGACATCGCCGCCATCCGCATGAACGCCAACCGCGACCGCCAACAGGACCGTAATCTGGCCGCCTGGGAGCTTACGCTCGTGCCGGCGGGGGAGTAAAATCCTGCGACGACACTGGCGTCCGCCGCCTCATTCACCTATACTTCAGCCATGATGATGCTGCACCACGCCATGATCGAAGTGGGACCCCAAGAGGCCAACCTTTGGCTGATGGCCGATGAGGCCACCGGCAACGGCGTCTTGGTCGATGCCGGGGCCTTTGATTCAGATACCGTCGCCTGGGCCGCCGCCAACAAGGTCACTGTCGGCTGGATCCTGATCACGCACCTGCATTGGGATCATGTTGATGGGTTGGCACGTTACCTCGAGGTCTGGCCGGCCGCGCGGGTCCTGACGCCCGCGCCGCTTGAGGCCGCCCCGGGCGCGCAGATCGTCGCCGGTGGCGACCAAATCAAAGCCGGCCCATTCCTGTTCGAAGTCTTCAAGACGTCGGGCCACACCCCCGAAGGCGTCTCCTACCACTGCGCCGAACTGGGTGTATGCTTTGTCGGCGATGCGCTCTTCGCCGGTTCGGTCGGCGGCACCGCCAGCGATGCCTTGCACCACGAGCAGCTCGGCCATCTGCGCGAAAAAATACTGAGTCTGCCCGATCACACCGAATTAATGCCCGGCCACGGACCCGCCACCACCGTCGCCATTGAAAAAACCGCCAACCCCTTCCTGCAACAAGGCTTTGGCCGCAGCTGATCTACAAACAGGCGGCGGAACCGGCCGCGCTTGAAGCGTGCCCAGATCCCGCCGCCAACATCGACCACAACTTCTTACCGCAAAAAGCCTGTGTCGCCTCCACCGGCGAAATTCTCATTGATGCGTCGCGCGCATTCGGCAGCCTCGCCCGGCGTGAACCAGCCGAACATCCCCAGCGAGTTGTGGACCTCATTGAGAACCTGACTGACGGTGAATCCATAAAATGGGCTGGCCGGATCATCGACGACCAGTGCGCTCAGATTGCGTTCCGATGCCCCCAACTCTGGGTCGGCCAGGTCGGCAACCACATTGAGCGTCAGCGCCACCAGCTCGCCCGCCAGCGCCCCGGCCTCGGTGGTGGCCGGATTGAGATAATTTCGCTGCAACTGCCCCGGCGCGCCCGTCTGCGGCAGGAACTCCGCCACCGCCGCCCCGCTCGTAAAGCGAATCGTGTTGCCCCAGACCGCATCCCCCAGCACCATGCCCTCGGGGAACCACTGGTTAAAAGACGCGTCCAGGTAATCGGCGCCATAGCCGCTCCAATCCTCCTGGGTCAGCGTCAGGAACGGCGTCGGCGGCTCCTCGGCCCCCGACCATACGTGGCGGAAGAACCAAACCGCCCCACCCTTGCAGGCAAAGGCTTCCGTGCCCGCCCAGGCCGTCGCCTTGCCCAGCACAAGTCCGCTGGGGCTGCCGCCGAATAGTTCCACGTGCAGCGCCAGCACCAGTTCATCGCCCGCCGCGACGTCGGTGGTCGCCACCTCCCAGGTAAACTCGCTCAAGCGCTTGTGCGACTGCTTAAGCTCGAACTTCCCCACAACCGGCCGCCCTGCCGGGTTGACCGGAATCCCCGCCGGCGAGTCGGCAATCGCAAGCTTGCTGCTGCCGAGCGTCCAGCCGGGCAGGCACTCGATCCGCACACTCAGCACTGCTTCATGGTTCCAGGCTTCAACCATGCCGACAACTTCACCCGCCCCCGTCCGAAGCGGTGCCTGGGTCGGCTCCTGCCCCGCGAGCGGACTTGCCCACGCCCAGAGGACCAATCCTGCAACGGCCCATGCTCGTATGGCCATCATGGCTCCACCTCCCTGAATTTCGGTTGAATGGCCATCCGTGGCGGGGAAAGTTCCAATGAGTGGGTCCGCGCTGGCAACAAGCTGGACGGCGCCCGACTCGTTGGTCTTATCGGCCCTGCTGCCCCCAACTCCACCGTTGTCGATTTTTGGCGACACCCGCGCCGCCGCCTCCCTTCCCCCTGTGTTCCATAAATGCATTCCCTCCTGCGCCGGCATTACCTAGAATGAATGGGTTCATATTGAGTCGGCGCGCGCCGACCCCATCCCTGCTGAAAGCTGGTTATCTTACCGATGCACATCACCCGCACCCACCGGCTCGCCTGCGGCATGCCGCTGCTGATGATTGAAAATCACGACGTGGCGGTGGCGACAGCCGATGTCTGGGTGCGTACCGGCGGGGCCGACGAACCGCCCGAATTGGCCGGAGTCTCCCATTTCCTCGAGCACATGCTCTTCAAGGGCACCGAACGCTACGGCCTGGGCGAAATCGAGCGCGCCATTGAACTGCTTGGCGGCGTCTGCAATGCCGGCACCAGCTTCGACTTCACCCACTACTACGTCACCATTCCCTCGGCCGCCACCGGCACCGCCATCGATATGCTTGCCGAAATGCTGCGCCACTCCTCACTCGACGAGGGCGAGTTGGCCCGCGAGCGCCAGGTGATCCTCGAGGAATACCGCCGCAAGCAGGATCACCCCGTCAGCGTCCTCTTTGAGCGCGTCTATTCCGAGGTCTTCGAGAGTGGCGCCTATCATGATCCGATCATTGGCCACGAACAAACCATCCTGGCCATCGACCGCCCGCGAATGCTGGATTACTACCACAAGCGCTATAGCCCCGCCGGCTCGGTGCTGGTTGTCACCGGCGACATCGACCCCGCGGTGGTCATTGAGCGCGCCGAGGCCGCCTTCGCAGGCTTTGACCGACCGCTTGTCTCGCTGCGCCCCGAGCCCCACCAGCAGACCGGCGCCCAAAAGCGCATTCACATCGATCGCCCCACCGGCGGCGAAATCTACGCCACCTTCTCCTTTGCCGCACCCGGCCTCAGCCGCCTCGATCGCGTACTGCCGCTGGACATCGCACAGTCCATCCTCGGCCAGGGGCGCGCCAGCCGCCTCTTTCAGTCGATCAAGGAGAAACGTGGCCTCTGCTCCTCGATTGGCTGCAGCTACCCCACCCATTTGCGTGGCTCGCTGATGGTCGTCGTCGCCACCTGTCTGCCGGCCCAGCTCGAGCCCCTGCGCGCCGCCCTGATCGAGGAGCTGCGCGCCTTCGCCGCCGAGCCCCCCGCCGCCCCGGCCCTTGAGCGGGCCCGCCGGATGATCGCCAGCGCCCACCGGTTCTCCCTCGAAACCACCAGCGGAGCGGCCAGCGGCGTCGGCTTCTACTACACCCTCACCGGCGGCACCTCGTTCTTTGACAATTATTTGGAGCGGCTTGAGGCTGTCACCGCCGAGCAGGTGCGCGAGGCCACCGCCGAAGTGCTGCGCCCTCAGGCCATCGAATCGGCGTTGGTCGAGGTCTCCATTGGACCCAATGACGCAGTGGCGGGCAAGGGCTCCTGAGTTTTACCTGGTTGCACGCAAGACTAAAAGAGGGGGGGCCGTGATTATTCGTCACGGCCCCCTATGGAATTGCCTTCCATTGATAAAGACTGCGTGGATCAAACCCGGCGGCGACGCCGCATCAGTCCGTAGAGGCTCCCGCCAAGGGCCACCAGCCCCAGCGAAACCGGCTCCGGAATGATCGTCTCGGGGAACTGCCGGATGATGATCTTGTCACTCCCCCACATTTCGGTCCCGATGGTCACATCGAGCCCATCATACCGCATCGTCTTCTCGATGCGCAGAATCGTGCCGGGGGCAACCTGATTGAAGCTCAGCAGCAGGTTGTCGTCATGCATGTCCAGCAGACCCGACGCCCCTTTGCTGATCACAACCGACAGCCCATCCACCAATGTATTGGTGCCGCCATAGTAAACTGCGGCATCGGTGAACGACCAGCCGTCGGAACTGAAAATCTCATGCCAATCCACGAAAGGAATGCTGCCACCGATCTGGATATTTTCGGTCATCGTGATCATCGTGCCCTCATTGATGACCGGTCGATCGGTCCCGTTGGCACCCTGAAAAACCAGCTCCTTGATCCAGTAGGGTGCTCCGGCTGAAATGGCCACCTCGGTCAACGGCAACTCATAATTCGGGTCATTCGGGTTCCAATTGATGACTGTTGTCGGATTACTGCCCGCGCCGGGTCCGACAACCAACGCCTGACTGACTGGACTGAAGATGAAGGCGATCAGCCCCGCCAACACCAGTCTCGCAATGTGCTTCTGCATATGATCCTCCTGTGCCTGGTACCGTGGCAGATGTTTGTCCTACACGGCTGAGTCGGTCGTTTTTTGGCCTACTACCGCGTGTCTGCATCATCTGTATGCCGCTACTTTAGCACTGTCTCCCCACGGAGACGTATCGGTCAAAACCTGATCCTCTGTCGGTGCTATTCCTCATATTTCTCATCGATGATTGACCCCCCAACCACTTGCGTTCACCTCGCCCCCGCGCCCGTCCCCGCACCGCAAACCCCATGGCAAAATCCTTGCTCCACCATCAACCTTTAACGCTGGAGAGTAGGTCGGCTCTAGAGCCGACACTGGGCCATGACGGGTCGTGAAGACCTGTATGTGGTTAAGCGCCGACGCATCGAGCGGGGGCCTGAAGCTGGCCTTGGCCAAACAGTGGCGTAAGGATCGCGGACCGCCCCTGCCCCTGCACTGGGACTTGAAGTTCCCGCTCAAACCGGCCATGCTGTCCTCTGCATGCTTTGCCCATTCCATCTGCGAGCAGTTCACATGGCCAAGACGAAGAATCCCCTGATCACCGTGCGCGGGATCACCTGGCGACGCCTGCCGATCCGCACCCACCGCATCACCGAGGCCGATGATATTGTCGAATTGTGCGATCGCGCCAGCCGTGAGCTGCGCCAGCCCGGCGACATCCTCTTCGTCAGCGAAAAAGTCTGCGCCGTCACCCAGGGCCGCGCCATCCCCGTCAGCCAGATCAAGATCGGCCTGCTGGCCCGCCTCCTCTGGCGCCGTGTGCGCAAGGTCCCCTATGGCATCGGCTTGCGCTCCCCCGAAACCATGCAGTGCGCCATCAATGAGTGTGGCGCCCCCCGCATCCTGCTCGCGGCGCTGGTGGGCGCCGTCACGCGCGCCTTCGGCCGCCGTGGCGATTTCTACCGCATCGCCGGCATGCAGGCCGCCACCATCGATGCCGCCGGCACCAGCCCCCTCCAGTCCGACTGCGTGATCCTCGGCCCAAAGGACCCCGCTGGCCTCGCCGGGCGCATCCAGCAGGCCACCGGCCTTGCCGCGGCCGTCGTCGATGTCAATGACATCGGCGGCTCATGGGTCCTCGGCTCCTCGGGCATCGAGGACCCCTCGCTTGTTGAGGAAATTTTGTTGGATAACCCACTCGGGCAGAAGGACGAGCAGACCCCGCTGGGGCTCATTCGCCGCGAATCGGCCTGAGACCGCTACTCCGCCTGCTCGATCTCTTCGGCCAGCCGTTGGCGCTGGGCCAGCTCATAATACCGCCCGCGCCGGGCCAGCAATTCCTGGTGCGTCCCCTGCTCGACAATCCGCCCCTCCTCCATGTAGGCAACGCGGTCGGCCAGCGACACCGTGGAGATCCGGTGCGAGATGATCAGCGAGGTACGGTCCACCAGCAGCTCGCGCAAGGCCGACAGGATCGCCTCCTCGGTGTGGGTGTCCACCGCCGCCAGCGCGTCGTCCAGGATCAACAGTGCCGGGTCGCGCGCCAGTGCCCGCGCCAGCGCCGCCCGCTGGCGCTGTCCTCCCGAAAGGTTGATCCCGCGCTCGCCCAGCAGTGTCTCATACTGTCCCGCAAAGTTTTGCACATCTTCATGAAGTTGCGCGGCCTGCGCAGCCTGTCGCGCTCGCTCCACTGCCCCGCTCGCGCCTTCGCCATCGATCCCGAACAATATATTGGCCGCGATCGAATCACTGAACAGGAACGGCTCCTGGTCCACGATCCCGATCCGGCCACGCAGTCCGGCCACCGGCCACTCAAGGATATCGCGCCCGTCGATCAGGATCGCCCCCGCGGGCGGGTTGTAGCGCCGGGCCAGCAGCCGCGCCAGCGTCGATTTGCCGCAGCCGACCGGTCCGGTCAGCCCCATCGTCGAACCCGCCGGGATCGTCAGCGTCAGTCCGCGCAGCGCCGGTTCGCTGGCGCGTGGATAGCTGAACCAAAGGTCGCGCACCTCAATCCGCCCCGCCACTTCCACCCCGGCCTGGACGCCCTCACCCTGGACGGCCGGCGGAATTTCAGGCTGCTGCTTCAGAATCTCCTCCACCCGCGCCATCGACGCCGAGCCTCGTTCAATCTGCGTCAGCACCCATCCCAACGCAATCAGCGGCCAAACGCTCCAGTTGAGCAGCAGGAAAAAGCTCGTCAGCTCGCCAATCCGCAGCCGTCCGTGGATGATCAGCCAACTGCCCACCCAGATCAGCATCAGCACGGCCAGTCCCACCACCAGCATCAGCAGCGGGATGAAGATCGCCTGCAGCCTCGCCAACCGGATGTTGGCCGCCACATACTGGTCAGAGACCCGGTCAAATCCCGCCGCACGGTCCCCCTCGCGGGCATAGATCTTGACCACCCGAATTCCCGCCAGCGTCTCCTGCACGTTCGTCGTCAGCTCGCCCATCAGTTCCTGCACCAGCCGGAACCGCCGGTGGATGTGCGTCTTGAAGAAGTAAAACAACGGCGCGATCGTCAGGAGCGGCAGCCAGATCACCAGCGTCAACAACGGCGAAATCCGCAGCATCTGGTAAGCCGCCAGCGGCAACACCGCCGCCGTGTTGGCCAGATACATGATCGCCGGCCCGATCACGATCCGGATCGCCTCCATGTCGCTCGTCGCACGCGACATGATGTCGCCGGTGCGGTGACGGTCATAAAACCCCGCCGACAGCCCCAGAAGATGATGAAAGAAATCGTTCCTGAACTCGTATTCGATGTGCCGCGAGGCCCCGATGATCAGCCACCGCATCCAGAAGCGCGTCACCGCCACCCCCACGCCAAGCCCCAGCGTCAGCACCAGGAACCAGCTCAGTAGCGAGCGCTTCAGCTCGGTCAGCGCCCCCAACTCCAGCCCCAGCAGGTCGATGCCGTTGCCGATCAGCACCGCGACCCGAATTTCAAGATATGCTGTCCCCAACAGGCTCAGAATCCCCAGTACCAGCGCCCGCCGATGGCGCCACAGGTACGGATAGAGCCGGCGGAAGCGGTGCTGAATCATCGGCAATCCTCGCGCCCGCCTTCTGCTCATTCAGCCGCTCAACTGATGCCCCAGCCGCGCCCGCTTGGTGTCCAGATAGTTCGCGTTCTGCTGGCAGCGGCCGCACTCGATCGGCACCACTTCCACGATCTCCAGCCCATAGGCCTCCAGCCCCACGATCTTGCGCGGGTTGTTGGTCATCAGCCGTATCCGCCGCACCCCCTGGTCCACCAGCACCTGAGCCCCGACCCCATACTCGCGCAGGTCGGGCTTGAAACCCAGCTCCAGGTTGGCGTCCACCGTATCCAGCCCCTGCTCCTGCAGCACATACGCCAGCAGCTTGTTTTTGAGACCGATCCCGCGCCCTTCCTGGTTCAGGTAAACAATGATCCCGCGCCCCTCCGCCGCCACCATCGCCATCGACGTGTCCAACTGGCTGCCGCAGTCGCAGCGCAACGACCCCAGCGTGTCGCCGGTGAAGCACTGGCTGTGCATTCGCACCAGCACGGGCTCATCGTCCAGCTCCCCCATCGTCATCGCCAAATGCTGGGACTTGTCCACGACGTCCTCATAGAGCGTCAGCCGCCAGTCCCCATGCTTGTTTGGGATGATCGTCGTGACCACCTTGTCGATCAGGCGTTCCGTGCGCCGACGGTAGGCAATCAAATCCTTGATCGTCACCAGCGGCAGGCCGTGGTGGCGGGCCATCACCGCCAGATCCGGCAGCCTCGCCATCGTCCCATCCTCATTCAGAATCTCGCACAGCACGCCCACCGGCTCCAGCCCCGCCAACCGGCACAGGTCCACGGTCCCCTCGGTGTGACCCGCCCGGCGCAGCACGCCTCCCTCGCGCGCCGCGATCGGGAACATGTGGCCCGGGCGCACCAGATCCGAAGTACGACTCTTGGGATTCGCCAGCACCCGCACGGTCTGGGTCCGGTCCGAGGCCGAGATCCCCGTTGTGACCCCATGACGGGCATCAACCGACTGCGTGAAATTGGTGCCCATCAGCGCCGTGTTTTCCTGCAGCGTCGGCGGATATAAATCCAGCGCCGCCAGCCGCTCGCCATCGGCCGGCACACAGATCAACCCCCGCCCATGGGTCGCCATCAGGTTGATCTTTTCAGGCGTGGCAAGCTCGGCGGCAAAAACGAAGTCCCCCTCGTTCTCGCGCTCCTCGTCATCGACCAGAATAATGACCCCTCCGCTGCGGATCGCCTCGATCGCTTGGGGGATCGGCGTGAATTCGATGTCCATGGGTTGCTGTTCTTGCATGCGGTCAAGATCCTCTCCAAGCCCTACCTTACCCTTTCCGGCGCTTTCCGGCAACGCCTAAGCCGATCAAACGGTGGCCAATACCCCCGCATGCGCCGCCACCCGCCGCCATTTTCAGATTTCACCCGATGGTCGCCCCCACCGGCCCCGCTATAATGGAATCAAATCTTGGTGCCCTGATGGTTTTTCCATATGAGACGACTCACCAACATGACGCGGGTCATCAGCTTTGGCGGCCTGCTGCTGCTCGCCTCCGCCACGACCGCCCTGCCTAGCACCGACCAGACTGCGCGCTCCGATGGAATCATCGCGTTGTCCGAAGAATTACAGTCCGCCCTTTCCCTGCTTGAGGAGCATGCGGAACCCGAACTGGTCCTGGCCTGGCCACGGCCAAAATTTGATCTCCCCCAGACTCCCGCGCTCGAGCCAGCTCATCCGGTGGCCGCCGCCCGCTCCTCGACCGGCTTTCGCATTCATCCCGCCGAGTCGGTCCCGCTGGTGCTGATGCTGACCAGCATGGCATTTTGCGTCCTGCTCATCCGGCGCTCACGCCGCACGCGCGCCTGAACCCTCGCTTATGCGTAGATCGTAAAATCAATCTTCGGGAAAATGTTGTCGCGCATCTCGAGCGCCGCCAGATCCGCCTCGTTGATCGCCCCGCGTTCAACCCCCCGCGCCAGCCGCTCCAGAGCCCCCATGTGTTCACAGATCCGCTCACGGGCGTAATGTGGAGCATTTCCCATCCGGATCAGGAACGGCCAGTCCGAGGCCTGCGCCAGCAACAGCTCACGGGCCATCTGGTCCAGCGCCCGCCGCGCCTGAAGGTCCGGGTTGTGCTGGTGGCGTCGCGCCAACGAACGCAGCCGCCGCGCCGCTTCATCCAGACGCGGATAAATCCACTCGGTTTGTTCATTCAGCCAGACCCCGGCGTAGCCCCCCTCGCCCCAAGAGCTGAAGCACGGTTGCGCCGGTCCGGCCATCTCCATCAGTTCAAGGCAGCGCCCCGGCGTGATCGGCGCCACCGCCGAATCCTGTGCGCACAACCGGCGCATCACCGCATCCAGGAAATCGGGTCCCTCATACCACCAGTGCCCGAAAAGTTCCGCGTCATAAGGGGATACGATCACCGGCGCATGCCCCTCGCGCATGGCCAGCTCCGCCGCCTGCTCGGCCCGGCTCCTCACAAAATGCTCGGCGTGCAGCTCGATCTGTTCGCGCGCGGCCGCCGGATCATAATACTGCTTCTCGCCCAACCCCACCGGCCCCGTCACCCGGTGATACTTGATCCCCGTATCCACCCGCACTCCGGCCGGCAGCAACGGCCCCAGCCATTGGCGATCCAGGTCGTGCGCGATGTCGCGGTAAAACTCCCGATACGCCGGATCGCCAGGATAACCATCCTGTGCGTTCCAGACCTGGCGCGAGGTCTCCGGATCGCGCCCGAAGACCCGCAACCCGGCCGGCGTGCGCACCGGCTGGTGCACCCCCGGTTGGGGCGGCCACGCGGCCAGCAACCCATGCGCCTCCACGAAAGTGTGTTGGATTCCCGCCTCCAGCAGCAGCGCATCCAGCCCCGGCGCGTAGCCGCACTCCGGGATCCATGCCCCCGCCGGCCGCCGCCCGAGCTGACGCTCGAATTCATCCAGACCCACGCGCAACTGGGCGCGAACCGACTCCGGCTCGTGAAGCAGCAGCGGCAAGAAGGGATGAGTCGCCGGCCCGCCCAACAGCTCCAACCGGCCCTCGGCGGCGAATCCGGCCAAGGCCCCCGCGATGTCGCCTCCCCAGCGCTCATCCAAATCGCGTCGGCAGGCCTCGAAGCGGGCCAGATAATGGCGCGCGGCAGGCGCCAGCCCCTCGCTTAGCCGCGTGCGCGTCACTTCCCGCCGCGCCAGATCAATCAACCGCTCCAGGTGGCGCCGGTAGCGATCCATCAGGAGCGGATCACGCAGCATCGACAACAGTGTCGGACTCAGTGAAACTGTTAAAGCCCAAGGCAGTCCATCGCGGCGCCAGCCGTCGATCACCCCCAGCAGCGGCAGGTAGCACTCCGTCACCGCCTCCAGCAGCCAGCGCTCCTCGAGCGGATCCTCATGCTCCGGATGGCGCACGAAGGGCAGATGGGCGTGCAGAATAAAGCACTGATAACCAACGGGCGTCATCGCGTCTCCCGAGCTGCATGGAACAACAGATCCTGCCAAAATTTTGCCCCATCCTGCCTTGCCTGTAAAATTATATTCAGGATGCACACCCGTGCCGGGACTCCAGCGGCGGCCTGACTGCCCCGCCCGCCTTCGGCACATTCACTTTGCATGGTCCGGTCAAAATACGGACCTGAATGCACGCGCGGCTTCATCGCATCCACCCGCGCATGTTCAGGAGTAACACCCGAATGTCGAGCCAGCTGTCCAAAAATGTTCTTTTCGTGACCCTCTCAATGCTGATCGCCGCCGCACTGGCGCCCGACGCCGACGCCGCCACCCTCTTTGTCGGCCCCAGCCGCGCCCATCTCACCATCAATAGCGCCATCGCCGCCGCCTCCAATGGCGACACGATCATTGTATATCCCGGCGCCTATCCTGAAACCGTGCGCTTCAACAACAAAAACATCGTCATCGAATCCATCGACCCCAACAGTGTCGCCGTCGTGCTCGATACCCTCATCGATGGCGAGAACCTTCGTCCCTGCGTCGAGTTCGGCGGCAGCGAGACCGGCTCGGCATTATTGCGCGGCTTTACCCTGCGCGGCGGCCGCGGGACCAACGGCTCCGCCATCGTCGGCAACGGCACCCAGGCACGTATCGAGCGCAACATCATACATATGAATCAAACCGGTACCGCCCAATCCCCCGGCAACGGCACGATCTGGAACTGCGCCGGCGTCATCGATTCCAACCTGATTTTCGACAATGTCGTCATCGGCAGCGGCGGCGCGATCGTCTTCGCCAGCGGCCCCATTCGCAACAATATCATCGCCTACAACAGCGCCACCATCGGCGGCGGCCTGGCCTCATGCTACGGCCCGATCCAGAACAATAGCATCTTCAACAACACCGCCAGCGAGCGCGGCGGCGGCATGGCCGACGTCAGCGGGCAGGTCGTCAATCAGTTGGTCTGGAATAACGAAGCTCCAACCCACCCGCAGATCTCCAACGGCGGGCAGGTCATCTACAGCCTCGTCCAAGGCGGTCACCCCGGCGCCGGCAACCTCAACCAAGACCCGCGCTTGATGTTGACCACCCGGCTGGACTGCCGGCCCACCCCAGCCTCGCCGCTGATCGATGCCGGGGCGCTCGTCCCCGGTCTCACGTTTGACTTCAAGCGGGACCCGCGCCCCACTCTCGGTTATCGTGAGCCCCGCGGCGATGGCTCCCGCTATGACATCGGTGCCTATGAATTCATTCCCGGCCGCTCAAGCGTGGCCAGCTGGACCCTCTATCGCTGAGGAAAACGATCAATACCCGTTGCCGCCGATGCTCAACCCCGGCGCCATGCCCGAGGACAGGTTCTGGCCAAAAGTGCCGGTGCCCATCCCCTCATAGGCCAGCCGCAGCTCCTCGGGGCTGGTGGCGTAGGCCTGCGCCGTCTTGTAGTCGATCAGCCCCTCGCGCAACAGCTTGAGCAATGAGTTGTTGAAGGTCTGCATCCCATAATACTCGCCCTGCTGGATGTGCTCATAAATCTCGGTGGTCTTGCCCTCCAGCAGCAGCTTCTTGATGGTCGGGGTCGAAACCAGAATCTCGATCGCGGGGATCCGCCCATGGCTCCCCTTGCGCGGCAGCAGCCGCTGGCTGATCACCCCGTTAAGGCACAGCGACAGCTCCATCCGGATCTGGGTGTGCAGATAGGCCGGAAAGTAATTGATGATCCGCTCGACCGTCTGCACCGCATCGGTCGTGTGCAGCGTCGAAAATACGCTGTGGCCCGTCTCCGCCGCCGAGACCGCCGTCTGAATCGTCTCCAGATCGCGCATCTCGCCGATCAGGATCACGTCGGGCGACTGGCGCAAGATATGCTTGAGCGCGTCGCGGAAGTTCATCGTGTCGAACCCCACTTCGCGCTGGTTGATGATCGCCATCTTGTCGTGATGCAGAAACTCGATCGGGTCCTCGATCGTCACGATGTGGCATTTGCGCATCACGTTGATGTGATTGATCATCGCCGCCAGCGTCGTCGACTTGCCCGCGCCGGTCATCCCCGTCACCAGCGTTAGCCCGCGCGGGCGCTCGGCCAGCTCCCGCACGATCGGCGGCAAATTCAGTTCATCAAACTGCAGGTCCGGATTGTTGATGTGGCGCATCACGATGCCGATGGAGCCGCGTTGGCGGAAGAAGTTCGCCCGAAAGCGCCCGATCCCCGAGACACCCACCGCCAGATCCAGCTCCGGCACCTGCATGAACGTCTCCCACTGCGTCTCATCGATCATCGAACGGGCGAAGTTGCGGGTGTCCTCGAAGGTCAAATCCCCATAATCCATCGCCACGATCTGGCCGTCGATCCGGATATACGGCGGACTCCCGGCCTTCAGGAACAAGTCCGAGGACCGACGCTCCACCATCTCACTGAGCAGGTCTTCCAGCTGAATCATATTTGATGCCTCGCCCGATGCCATGATATTCAATGCCGCACTGTTCCATCCGTTCGGCAGAGTAGATATTGCGTCCGTCGAACACGATCGGCTGGCGCATCAGGTCGCGCAGGCGTTCCAGGTTGAGCAGCTTGAACTCGTTCCACTCGGTCACCACCACCAGCGCATCGGCCCCCTCCGCCGCCTCATAGGCGTGCGACGCCAGCTCCAGATCCCCGATCAGCTCCCGGGCCCCGCCCATCGCCACCGGGTCATAGGCCCGCACCATCGCCCCCCGCTCCAGCAGCCAGCGGATGATCTCCAGGCTGCGCGCCTCGCGCAGGTCATCGGTGTTGGGCTTGAAGGCCAACCCCAGCATGCCGATGCGCCGGCCCGCCAGCGGCTTCAGGCGTCGTTCAATCCGGTCGCAGAACCGCGGCACGCGCCGATCATTGACCCGCACCACCGCGCGCAACAGTTCATTATCCTCATCGAACATTTGGGCCGTGTGGATGAGCGATAAAGTGTCTTTCGGAAAGCAGGACCCCCCATAGCCCAAGCCCGCTGACAGGAAGTCCCCTCCGATCCGCCGATCATACCCCATCCCCTTGGCCACCGCCGTCACGTCGGCCCCCACCCGCTCGCACAGGTCCGCCATCGAGTTGATGAACGAAATCTTGGTCGCCAGAAAGGCATTGCTTGCATACTTGATCATCTCGGCGCTTGCCACGTCCGTGATCAGCATCGGCCGCTCCAGCGGAGAGTATAACTCCAGCAGCGTCAACGCTACCGTCTTGCTCGGCACCCCGATCACGATCCGGTCGGGCGCCAGCGTGTCCTGGATGGCCGAGCCCTCGCGCAGGAACTCGGGGTTGGAGACCACGTCGAAATCCACCCGCCGCCGTCGGTTGCGCTCGATGATGTCCCGCACCAGCGAGCCGGTCCCCACCGGCACCGTCGATTTGTTCACGATCACCTTGTAGCGATCGATCGCGCGCGCGATCGCCGCCGCCGCCTCCTCCACCTGCCCCAGGTTGCTCTGGCCGTCCGCACAGGGTGGAGTGCCCACAGCGATAAAGATTACCGTGCTCTTCTCGACCGCCTGCTCGATGTTGTCGCTGAAGACCAGCCGCTGGTCATCCAGGTTGCGCCGCAGCATTTCCGCCAGTCCCGGCTCATAGATCGTCGGCTCCCCCTGACTCAGCCGCCGCACCTTTTCCGCATCCTTATCGACGCAGATCACGTCATTGCCCAGGTCGGCGAAAACCACCCCGGTGATCAGTCCAACGTATCCCGTCCCAATCACGGCAACATTCATGTGCTGCCTGCCTCCATGAGGCCTAAACCCCTTGATTTCAGCGCGCAAGCCCAGGGCGCGCCCCGCCATCACGGCCTGCGCCCGCCCTCGCGGCGCGCAATGGCCGTTCCCTCAGCATAAGGCTCTCCACGGCTTAAAGTTGAACTTTATCAGTTGCGGGCCAGCACCAGCAGCGACAGATCATCCTCAAACAGCCGCCCCGCCCGAAAACTGTCAAGCTCGTCCAGGATTCGCTCGATCAACGGGTCGGGGGACAGGCAGGATTCCGCGCGCAGCAACGCCCGCAGTCGTTCTTCCTGGAAAATTTCATGCGCCGGGTTGAAAGTTTCCGTTAGACCATCGGTGTAGAGAATCAAGGTATGCCCGGTAGGGAACTCAATCTTGTGGTCCGTGTAGGTCACGTTGCGCTCGACCAGCTTGATCGGATATCCCTCGCACCCCGGCAGGACCAATTCCCGGCCCTCCCCGCGCTCCAGCAGGATCGGCGCAGGATGCCCCGCCGAGCTATAGGTCAGCACCCCCGTGCCCGGCTCCAGCACCCCATAGAACATCGTGGCGAACTGCCCCGTCGGCAGGTGGTCAAACATCTGGTTGTTGATCTGCCCCAGCAATTCGGCAGGGCTGGCGCACTGCGCCGCCTGCTGGCGCACGATCATCCGCATCAGCGCCATCGCCACCATCGCCGGCGCCCCATGGCCGCTCACGTCGCCGATGACCACCCCCAACCGTCCCCCCGGCAGGTCCAGTAGGTCGTAAAAATCCCCGCTGCATTCCGTCGATGGTTGATAGTGCGCCGCAAACAGGTAACCCGCCACCTCAGGCAGGCGCTGGGGCAGCAGACTGCGCTGAATGTTGCTGATCTCACGCAGTTCCTTGTTGATCCTCTGGTTGGCTCGCAGCAGCTCGCCGTTGCTGCGGCTCAACTCCCCTTGCAGCGCCAACAGCCGTTCCGCCGCATGCAGCCGCGCCACCAGCTCCTGGCCGTCAACCGGCTTGACCAGGTATTCATCGGCACCCAGGTCCAGCACCGCGACCTTGTCCTCGTTCTTGCCGCGTGCGGTCAACATCATGAAATAGACGTTGCGCCCGTTGGGCCGCTCGCGGATCCGCTCGCACAGCGTGGGACCATCCAACTCCGGCATCATCCAATCCGAGATGACGATGTCAGGCGGGTCCTGGTCAAACAGCTCGAGCGCCAGCCGCCCATTAACCGCCGTCCGAATTTCATATCCCGCGCTCGTCAGCCGCTTGTGCAGGATCTGCAGCGTGAATGGGTCGTCCTCGACCGCCAGCACCTTCAATCGTCGATCCCCGGCCCGCGTCGGCATTGCCTGATAAGAAATGATTTGCTCGGCCATAAGGCATCATTTTTCTATGGTTGCGCAGGGCAGGCGGAGGTACCGCCCCCCAGGGGATCATGTAAATTCTATCGGCCTCCACCCTCTGCGGCATGAACACCTTCTACGGCAAAAGGCCCCGGACTTGCGCCCGGGGCCTTCATTTCCGTGACCTTGACTGCATGCCTCAGTTGGCATTGATCAGCTTGAGCATCTCACCCCCCGCCAGCAGCAGGGCGCCAACGGCATATTCGTGTGTCCCCTCCTGCGTGACGAAGTTCGGCGCGGCGGCGACCCGCTGCACCCACTCCAGCTTGCCCTCGTCGTTGACCGCCTCCTCCAGCGCATTCCAGCCGCGCAGGGCGTGCGGCAGATACTTCTCTCGATCGAGCACCCCCCGGTTGATCCCCCACAGCAGGCCATGGGTAAAGAACGCCGTCCCGCTCGTCTCCGGCTGCGGGTAGTTGTTCGGCTCGAGCAGGGATGAGCGCCAGTAGCCGTCCGCCCCCTGGACCTGCACCAGCTTGTCCGCCATCTCTTGGAAGACCTTCACATAGTCCGGGTAGCGCGGATCATTCTTGGGCAGGTAATCAAGCACCCGCGTGATGCCCGAGAAGACCCAGCCATTGCCCCGCGCCCAGAACAGGTTATTGGGCTGGCCCAGCTCATCGCGCTGCAGGCGCTCGCCGTGCGGCGGCATGAAACGCCAGTCGCGATAGTACAGGTGGATCACCGGGTCATAGAGCAGCTCCGTGGTGTCCCAGAACATCGTGTGCAGGAAGTCCAGATACTTCTGCTCGCCGGTCACCGCGTACAGCCGCGTCAGCGTCGGCGGCGCCATGAACAGCGCATCGCACCAGTACCACTCCTCGCGCCCCGGTTGGGGATTGGCGATCGACTCGTCGAAGATCTCCACAATGCGCGCGATCATCCGCGGATCGCGCTTCATCATGTAGAGCTCCAGATACACCTGGCCGATGGCGTGGTCGTCGGCCAGTCGCTTCGCCCGCGGGGTCGTGCCGTAATTGAACGACTCGCATTCGGCAATGACGTAATCCAGATACTTCTGCTCGCCGAGCGAGCGGTAGGCCTCGAGCAGGCCCATATAGAACGGGGCCGAGATCCAGCCGTCGCGCCGGTGATTGGCGCTGACCTCGGTCGGCTTGGGCGGCTTCTCGGGGATGATCCGATTGGCAATCAGGTAGTCCGCCGCGCTGATCATCGTGGCGCGGACCTCGCCGGCGGCCGGCGTCTGTTCGTTGAACGCACCGATCATCGCCGGACGTTCGCTGCTGGCGCATCCGGCCAGCAGCGCCAGCAGCATCAGGGGAAGCATACGGGTCATGTTGGAACCTCCAGGGAATGGAAACATTGCAATTCGGAGCATGCCAGACTCCCCCCCCACTGTCAAACCCCCTCCGCCCGGGGTAAACGTTCCGGAGGGGCAAATAGCTCCGGAGGAGCGGCCGGTGACTAGAGCCCCCCTCAAAGTGACCCCTATCCCCCTCGCTAATCATCCGGTCCCGCAGGGACCATCGCCTTCAGCCCGCCACTTCAGTGGCGGGGGCGGGACCAATTTCCCCCAAAGTCCCGCCAGGGACGACTGCTCCGCCCCTCCAATCGCGATTAGCTGCAATTATTGATTGCATGGGTCACATAAAAATGAGAGGCATATGGCCAGGCCGATGAATGAAATCCCAGGCGAGTGCTGATGCCGCTTCTGTCCCGCAGTACGCCTCCCCCGCCGCGAGCCGAGCCCGCGCCCCCGCCCCTGCGCCCGCTGGATGGCCCGCTTGGCCCGCGCGAGGTGCTCTTTACGCGCCACACCTCGCCGGTGCTGGTCCATGCGCGGCTTCGCGGGCGCCAGTGGCTGATACTGACGTCCCTGGCGGCGGTCCTGCTGGCGCCGGTGGCCTTGTGCTTTTACCTCACGCGCCACACTCCCGACATCGAAGTAGTCGTCGCCATGCTTGTGCTGATTGCCTTCGCATTGGAATACGGCCCGTGGTCCATCGCCATGAGCATCCAATCACGGCTCAGGAAGGTCCTCAAGCTGGGGCAATTCGCCGATCTCAAGCTGACCATGCTGCGCCCGCTCGAGATCGTCCAGTTCCTGCTCCTGCCGGCCATCCGCCCGCCACTGTTCCTGCTGGCGGCCACCATGTCGGGCCTGATGTTACTGATTGGCATCTATGCGCCGGGCGAACTGCACCTGGCCCTGCCGCTTGCGCTGATGACGCTGAACGGCATCCTGACGCTCTATTTGATCGCGTGGGTGCAGGCAGCCTTGACCCTGGCCGATCCTTCGCGGCGCTGGCCGACCTGGTTTCAGATCAAGCAATACATGTCCGGGTTGATCCTGCAGCAATCGCTGGCTCTGGGTTTGTATGCTCCGGCAAACATTTTTCTATTGTTTATAGATGATCATCTGCGGATCGACATCAACCGATGGCATGTCTATCCAGTCATGGTGGCCACCGTGGTGCCGTACCTGGCGATCAAGTACCTGCTGGCGCGCAGCTGGGCCGACCGGATCGAGCGCGTGATCCTTCAGCGGGTGGAGTCCTGACCATGGGCGGATTTGATCTTGGAATCGCATTATCCTGGCTGCAATACCCGCTGGCGATGATTGAATTCCTGAACGAGATCGGCAGCGAGGGTGCCGCCTTCGCCGCATGCCTGAGCCTGCCCATCCTCCTGACGTTCCTGATTTACCGACGCTCCCAACTGCTGTTTTCGCCGCCGATCGAACTGCGGCCGACGCTGCCCCATCACGTCGGGCTGCAATGGTTCTGCATGCCGTTCTTCGGATTGCTGGTGCCAGCCCTTTTTTTTCTGCTCGTGCGCCGATCCCCCGTCTGGGGCGATTGGTATTTCGGCACCGGCACCAACACCGGCTGGACGATCCTGGCAGGGCTGGTCGCGATCTGGTGGCTGACGGGGCGGCTGGCCGAATCGGCGCTGCGGCTGGAACGCCCGTACTTCGGCGGCTGGCTCGACCGCATCGTCGCCTCGCTGGCGCTGCTGCTTCTCCTGCGCTTCCACATCCTGGCCGGCATCGCCGGGCGTGATGCCGTCTGGCTGGATCAAAAGATCGTATCGCCGTTCGTTCTAATTTTTTACCACATCGCCATGCCGCAGGTGTTATTCGCCGGCGCCACCCTCGTCTATGGCACGATCGCCTGGGAAGTCTGGCGCGAGCCGACCTCGGCACGGCGGGCGGGGGGCTGGCGGCGGACGAGCGCCTGGATCCTCGCCTCGCTGCTCTGGCTGCTACCGGTCATGGCGCTGGCCATCCACCTGCCGCGCATGTCCCACGGCCAGGCATTGGCCGTCGTCGAGGCCAACCGCGACGACATCGCCGAAATCGCTGCCGCCGCCGAACTCGATCCGAGCCTGCTGGCTGGGATCGTTTACGTCGGCCAGCGCGGCCGGGCGCGATGGACCGGCCCGCTGCTCGACCGGCAGATCCTGAATCGCGAAAAACCGGACACGCGGGTCAGAACCCCCTGCCCCAACTGCGGGGGTTATCATGATGGCTCATCGGATGAGGCCTTATGGCAGGACCTGCCTGTTGGCCCAGCCCGGCTGAGTCTGGAACGTACAGGGGCGCTCATCTACACGATAGAGTTTTGCGGGCTGGATGAGGACTGGTGGATCCGGCGACAGCGGTCGCAGGCCGTTGCCGGCATGGATGAGGATACCAAGATTGCGGCGTATTTGGTCCGGCGGATGGTTGCGGCAAGAGAGAAGCATAGGCGTAAGCTGTTGGCGATCGACAAGGCAGATGATTTTTCGGATTATAAAGATGTCCGGACATTGACGTACATCCCTTTCTGGTATCTATCAGAATCCTTCCTTGCCTCCACCATCCGCTCTTGGTGGACGCCAGAACCCTGGCAACTGCCCGAGCCGCTGATCGAAAAGATCAACTCCATCGAATTTGTGACCGCCGCGCGCGCCCGCTTCGACTCCCAGACCGACCAGATCAAAAAACAGACCCTTGCGATGCTCTACCCCTCGCTCATCGCGTCGCTGGGAATAAATTATTGGCCAACCGATCATCTGATGGACACATATTCACGCTGGGAGCAACTGACCGTCAATTGCAAACTGATTTCTAACTATAAAAGTATGTTCATTGTGCGTGTGGGCCTGCTCTGGGAAGAGCTGAATCAAAACCCCGCGCAGTTGCTCGATGAGCGGGTCAACCTGATCCTGGCCGCGACGTTGATCCGGTTTCTGGGCGAGGAATGGCGCACGGCGAAGTTTCCGGTCGATGATCGCCCCGAGATCCTCGCCACGCTCTACTACTACAGTTCCCCCCCGCATCACAACCCGGTGCCCAATGCCTTCGGCCGCGCCGTCCTGGAGTTCATGCAGTCCGAGGATGCCCGCCGGCTGTTTCCCGCCGCCGAGGTCATCGCCCCAGCCGCCGCGCCGCCGGCGGATTAGCTGCCACGCGGCGGCTTACAGCAACCCCAGCGTCTCGCTCAGCCCGAACATCAGGTTCATGTTCTGGATCGCCTGTCCGCTGGCGCCCTTGGTCAGGTTGTCAATCGTCGCGATGACGATCAGTTGCCCCGAATGGGTGTCGGCGACCACCCCGATGTCGCAGAAGTTGCTCATCGCCACCGCCGCGATTGAGGGCACCTGCCCCGGCGGCAGCACCCGCACAAACGGCTCCCCCGCGTAGCGCCCCGCCAGCCAGCCATGCGCCTCCTCGGTAGTGACCGGCCGCAGCATCGGCACGGTGCAGGTGGCCAGAATGCCGCGCGTGATCGGCAGCAGGTGCGGCGTGAAGGTCAGCCGCAGCGTCCGCCCCGCCAGCTTCGAGAGCTGCTCCTCGATCTCGGGCCGGTGCCGATGCTTGGCCACCCCATAGGCCGACACCGACTCGTTGCACTCCGGGAAATGCGCCGTCGCCGAGGGCGCGCGCCCCGCACCCGACACCCCCGACATTGCGTTGATCACGATGTGGTCCAGGTCCAGCACGTCACCGTGCGCCATCAGCGGCGCCAGCGCCAGGATCGACGCCGACGTATAGCAGCCCGGGTTGGCCATCGCCTGCTTGCCCGTCAGCTCTTCCCGATACAGCTCAGGTAGCGCATAGGGCACCAGCGCATTCAGCTCGGGCGCCAGGTGCTTGACCCCATAGGTCCGCTCGTAGACCTCAATCGAGTCGAACCGGAAATCCGCCGACAGGTCGATGACGCGCAGCCCCGCCTCGATCAGCCCCGGCAGGAACTCTTGGGCTGCCGTGTGCGGCAGCGCCAGAAAGACCACGTCGCAACGCGCCGCCAGCTCCGCCCGGTCGATCGGCTCGATCGCCAGCGTGCAGATCGAGCGCAGCGCCGGGAAGTAATTCTCAATCGGTTCCGCCCCATCCACCCGCGCCATCAGCGCCGTGACCTGAGCCTCCGGATGGCGTGCCAGCAACCGCACCAGCTCTCCCGCCGTGTATCCCTTCGCCCCGACAATGCCGACCCTGATCATGGTTGCCCCCTCCAGCAGAATTCAATCGGTATCATAAGCCAGCACGCATTTAATTTAAACCGGGAATTCCAGCCGCGGGATGGCTTTAGTCCCCCCCACGGCCCTCCGTGCCCCCTTGCTTCTGGTGCTTGCAATTGATCAGTGGGTTCCTCATAATTCTTCATGATTCGGAAAATGGAGGCGGGGTTGATGATCGAAAAGGGCATTATTCTGGCTGGCGGCGCCGGCAGTCGGCTGTATCCTCTCACCCTGGTGGCAAGCAAGCAGCTCCAGCCAGTCTACGACAAGCCGATGATCTATTACCCCCTCACCACGCTGATGCTGGGCGGAGTGCGCCACGTCTGCCTGATCTCAACCCCCCAGGACCTGCCGCGCTTCAAGGCCCTGCTCGGCGACGGCACAGGTTGGGGGATCACGATCGAATACCGAGAGCAGCCACGCCCTGAGGGAATCGCCCAAGCCTTCCTGATCGCCGAATCCTTCATTGCCGGCGATCCCGTCGCGCTCATGCTGGGCGACAACATCTTTTACGGCCGCTTTCCCTTCGCCCAGCTCTTCCGCGATTTCGACCGCGGTGGCCATGTCTTTGCCTATCCCGTCAACGATCCCGAGCGCTACGGCGTCATCGAATTCGACCGCGAGGGCCGCGCCATCTCCATCGAGGAGAAACCCGAGCGCCCCAAGTCGCGCTTCGCCGTCCCCGGCCTCTACCTCTATGACGGCAAGGTGGTCGAGGTCTGCAGAAATCTCAAGCCATCCCCCCGTGGCGAACTCGAGATTACGGACGTCAACCGTGCCTACATGTCTCAGGGCCAGTTGCATGTCTCCGTCCTTGGCCGAGGCTTCGCCTGGCTCGACACCGGCACCAGCACCAGCCTCAAGGAGGCCAGCGACTTTATCGCCCTGGTCGAAGCCCGCCAAAGCCTCAAAGTCGGCTGCCCCGAGGAGGTCGCCCGCCGCATGGGTTTTATCTCGTTGGCTCAATTTGAGTCGCTGATCACCGCCATGCCCCGCTGCGCCTACGCCGACTACCTGCGCGCCCTGCTTGATGAGCTAAAAAACGACGATCATGTGCGGGGCCCGCATCCGGCCTGAGCCATCCGGAAATTTGCGCCTTCAAACCCCGCCAAGGCATCACCTGAGGCTTTGTGCTTGCCAAATTCAGGCTTTCACCCATCAGGTCGCACCCCACCCGGTCAGCCTGCATTTCTCCGATTCCCTCCTCCTTCTAGCCACCTTTGGCCCCACCGGCCGCGCCCTGCCGATCCACCCTTAACGCATTGATTTGATTTTATTTAGCAACGCCCCCGCGGCGACCCCAGTGCCTCATCACAGGCGCCCCCGCCGCACGTCAACCGCCCCGTTTCGCCTTCCCGCCCCGGGTCCCCCGAAGCTGACGAATGCAACGTTTTATGGTAAGCTGGACCTTCATGTGATTGAGGCGAGAAAGCCAAACTGCATCGGGCGGAGTTGTTTTATGTTGATCTGCTTCATGCTGAACCCATTGACCCTGATTCTTGTCTGCACGTCATTGACTCATCCATGGAACCTTGCCCGGAGATTCGTTGATTTCCTAAACGAATCCATCCAGCGATTGAGGTTGTTGTCACCATGGACAATGTTTCACCCCTTTGTAGCATTGAACGCAAGCGCCTTGGACCGTCCGGGTCACCAGCGGCGGGCCTGATCACCAATTCCTTGGGCCATCTCGTCCATGCCATCACGGATGTATCGACGCTTCGCCGCGGCGCCGGCGCCATGCTGCTGGCCATGCTGTTGGTCTTTCCTACCCTGGCCGCCGAATTACTGGTCCCCAACGCCTACCCCGGCATAACCGCCGCCCTCGCCGCCGCCGCCCCCGGCGATACGATCGTTCTGACTAAAAACCGCGACTTTCAAGAGTCCATCTATTGGAACAAGCGGGTCGACCTGCGTGTGGAGCGGGGTCAAACTGTGGTCTTATCCGGCACCCCCGGCATCGGCTACGTCATCCGCACCGCCCCCGGCAGCGAGGGAGCCCGCATCGGCGACAGCGAGGGGGGCAACCTGATCATTGATGCCGCCGACACCCCGGGCCTCATCGCCATCCTGCGCCCCGGCCACACCGGCGCCCAGCCCATCACCTTCGAGCAGATCCAGGTGCGCAACCCAGGCCCCAACACCAATATCATCCAGCCATTCGCCGCCGGTCACTCGATCTTTCGCGGCATCGTCAGCGAGGGAGGCCGCAGCGCCTTCATCTCCGCTTTCAACGGCCGCTACCTGCTGGAGGACTGCCGGCTGACCCGCACCACCCGCGACACCATCTTTCTCAGCAGCCGGCCCACTTTCACGGCCCATCGCAGCACCTTCCGCGCCGCCGGCCTCGATGCCCGCGCCTTGAACGTGCTGGGCCCGGCCAACGTTGAGTTTCACGATTGCTGGCTTCAGGCCGAGCTGGCCAGCACTTCTACTCCGACCGTGGAATCGCGCGGCGGCGCCGCCCAACTCGCCTTTTATCGCAGCGCGATCATCCATGCCACCCAGTGGGCCATCAAATGCCGGACCGACTTCCACACCGGTTCCTCGTTGACCCTCGACCACTGCGACATCTATGGCCCCCAGCGCGGCCTCGGCATCCAGTCCGGCAGCACCAACAGCACCTTCCGGATCACCAACACCAACTTTGGCGGCGGTCACGGAATCAGCTACGACCCCGACTCCAGCGACGCTTTTCTCCCGCTCGAGCATTGTAATTATTTCGGACTCGAGACCGCCTGGAGCAAGGCCTGTCCGCTCGGAGACGGCAACCTTGAAATCGGCATCTTTCCCGATTATCTCGGTGCCATGGATGGCGATTTGCGCTATACCAACGCCAGCCTGTTGACGGCCGGCGCCGGCGGCTCCCCCATCGGCAGCAATCAGAAATTCAACCATGAGCGCATCGAGCCCAAGTCTCCGCTCAGGCTCTATGTCGCCCCCGAGGCCCGCGGCGACGGCAGCGGTTCCAATCCGACCAATGCCGCCCGCTACTATGACCCCAACGACCACTCGTTCTGGGACAGGGTCCGCCTCGAGCTCTTCGATGCCCCGGTCACCGTCGTCTTCCTCGCCGGCACCTATCTCTCCCGCATCGACCCCGAGACCGGTCGTGAGGCGCGCTTCATCCTCGACGGCATCGGCAACCCCTACCACCGCCTGACACTCGAGGGCGACAGCTCGATGCGAATTGCGGGTCGCTCTTTATCCAAGGCCGGCCCGCTCGTCTGGCTGCCCCCGCCCACCGGCGTCATCTTCCGCCGCGATCCCGCCGATCAGCGTCTCGATGATCCCAGATACCGACCCAATCTCTTCACGCTGATGCACTGCCGCAACATCCTCATGCGCCAGTTCCATTTCCGCGGCTCCGAATGGCTCGCCTATGCCCACATCATCTGGCGTTCTTCAGACATCACCGTCGAGGACTGCTCCTGGGAAGACATGCCGCGTATCGATTACGGCGCAACCGGTGTGCATCGGGCCCCTTCCAGTAACATTACGTATCGGCGCTGCAGCTTCAAGCGCATCGGTCAGGATAAACTGGTGCATATGATGTACCACACCGATCGGGTCGATCGGATACTGATCGAGGATTGCTACTTTGAGGACGGCACGGGCGATTTTATCCGGTTCCGCAACCAGACCGACAACTGTGAGGTCCGCAACTGCACCTTCGTCGCCACCGGTCACTACCGAAAGCAGGACGGCCAATTCATCTCAATCCCAATTTTTAATGATGAGGACCCCGGCGACGAATATTTTGGCACCCAATTCAAGTTCCACGACAATACTTTCAGCTATCCCGCCGAAGACATCCTTGCCAAGCGCTATGCCATGGTGATCCACCACTATGGGTTTAACTCCCCTGGCCGCCGCTTCCTGCTCAATGCCGAGGAAGGAGCCCTGCTTGAAGACATCCGGCCCGAAACTGTCGCGGCTCGATGCTCGATGTTACTCGACCACTGCGGCATCGACACCCGCGGGCTAAGCGTCTACAACAACAATTACATCAACGTCGCCCGCAAGTTTGCCTTCGGGTCATGGGCCATGTTTGGAGCCACCTCGCCCTGGTCGGGCGACGTGGAAATTTTTGATCTGGTCAACCAGGCACCCGTCTCAGATCGGCCCCTGCCCGGCGAGGTCGGCCGCAGCAGGGCCGCGATGGTGAACTACCGATAGAAGTCCCTCTTATCGCCCTCATGCCTGCGCCAGCGCATCGGCAATCCGCCGGCAGGCTTGGCCGTCGCCGAATGGATTGTGCGCGCGACTCATCGCCTCATAGGCCGCCCGATCATCGAGCAGCCGCGTCGCCTCCGCGATGATCAACTCCGCATCGGTCCCAACCAGGCGTGCGGTGCCGGCATCGATCGCCTCGGGGCGCTCCGTGGTCTCGCGCATCACCAGCACCGGCTTGCCAAGGAACGGCGCCTCCTCCTGCACCCCCCCCGAATCGCTCAGCAGGAAGTGCGCCTGATCCATCGCCCAGACGAACGGCCGATACTCCAGCGGCTCGATCAGATGAACATTGGTTCTCCCGCCCAGCAACCGCCTCACCGGTTCCTGCACGTTGGGGTTGAGGTGCACCGGGTAGACGAACTCCCCCTGCGGATAGCGGTCGGCCAGAGTGCCGATCGCCCGGCAGATCTCCTCGAAGCCACCGCCGAAATTCTCCCGCCTGTGTCCCGTGATGAGCACCAGCGGCCGGCCCTCATCGAATGTCCCCTCCGGGAATCCCGCCGGTCGCGGCGGCGGTTCGCGCCGCACCTTCTCCACCATGATCGCCAGCGCGTCGATCACCGTGTTGCCCGTCACCATGATCTGCTCGTCCGGGATGCGCTCCGCCAGCAGGTTTTGCCGCGCGCGCTCGGTCGGCGCCCAGTGGAAATCCGCCAGCGGGGTCACCATCCGCCGGTTCGACTCCTCGGGATAGGGCGCCAGCTTGTTATACGTGCGCAGCCCCGCCTCAACATGCCCCACTGGAATCCGCTGATAGAACGCGGCCAGCGCCCCGCACATCGCCGTCGTGGTGTCGCCTTGCACGATCACCAGATCCGGCCGGTCCTCCTTGAAGGCCACCTCGAGCGCCCGCAGCGCATGGACCGTCACGTCGGTCAGGCTCTGCCCCGGCTGCATGATGTTAAAATCTCGATTCACGATTAGGCTGAAGGCCTCCAAAACCTGGTCCAGCATCTGGCGGTGCTGGGCAGTCACCCAGACCAGCGGCTCAAAGCGTCCCTGCCGGCGCGCCAGCTCAAGGCACAGCGGCGCCATCTTGATCGCCTCGGGGCGCGTCCCAAAAATCAAGGCCACACGACGGATCATCTCGGTCTCCTGCGGTTTTCATGTTCAGACGCCATCCATCAAAGTATGCCACGCCCGCATCTTCAAGCAAATAGTGCCCGCCCCGCTCGCCGGGCCCATCTTGCGTTCGCGCCACAGCTCGCTGTTGGGTAGGTCGGCTCTTCGAGCCGACACTTGGCGCGAATCAGCCCCGGAGTGCAAAATAACTCCGTGTGAGTGGCCTGTTCGTAGCAATCGCCACCCCCCTTGGCCACAGCTCCATAGGAGCGGCATCTCCTCAGTGCTGAAAGCGCGTCATCCCAAAGCCAGGGCACAGCCTCATGTAAAATCCACCCCAATTCGCCCCATCCGCAAATCCTTGTTCCATTCCTATTCTCCGCGCCTCCGAGCCTCCGCGCCTCTGCGTCAAAATCCCCCGCCCTCAAAAATCCTTTTTGTGTCCCCTTCGTGCCTCTGTGCCTTTGTGAGAGATCCTCCCCCCGCCGTCCCACCATGCGTCACCACCACCCGCTTAACCCCCCCCGCTCGCGCCACCCCCATGATTTCCTTGCCCGTCACGCCGCCATGTTTCACAATCCACTCGATATTGCGGGGGCCAGCGATGCGGAACAGCGACAACACACCGGCGCCATGCTCATGCTGAGCCGCGTCGGCTATGCTTTTGACCAATACCAGCGCGAGCGCGACGGGCGGCGTCCGCTCGACCTCTCGGCCCTGCGCACACCCTCCGAGCCCGGCCTGGTATCCGTCATTCTGCCGACTTTCAATGGCGAGCGTTTCCTTGCCGCCGCCATCGATTCCATCCTCGCCCAGAGCTACCGCCAGCTCGAACTGATCGTAATCGATGACGGCTCCACCGACTCGACGTCCGACATTCTCGCCCGTTACGCCGCCGCCGATCCCCGCCTGCGTCTGATTCGCCAACTCAACCGCGGGCTGCCCGCCGCTCTCAATGCCGGCTACGCCCTCGCCCGCGGCCAGTTCCTCACCTGGACCAGCGACGACAACCTGCTGGGGTCCGAGTTCCTCGCCCAGATGGTCGAGGCCCTGCGCCGCGACCCGCGCGCGGAGATGATCTACGCCGACTATGAGTTGATCGACGAGCAGGGCGCACCCAGCCATAACTCCCTCTTCTGCGAGCGCCTCCAACACCCCCCCGGCAGTGGCCGCCTCCATCTGCCGCGCGACGTTTCGATGCTCAACCTGGTCAATGGCAATTATATCGGCTCGGCCTTCCTCTATCGCGACCGCGCCCGTCTGCTCATTGGCGACTACAATCCGCGCCACACCACCTGTGAGGATTATGACTTTTTCCTGCGCGTCAACGAGCGGCTGACGCTGCGCCACGCCGGCCTCACTGACACCGGCATCTACCGCTATCGCGAGCATGGTGCTTCACTCTCCGCCCGCCGCGAGGACCTCCGCATCGCCGAGCGCACCGAACGCCTGCTGCGCACCGACGCCTTCCGCCGCGATCTCACCTTCGCCCCCGTGGCCTGGCTCGGTCCGGAGGCATCCTTCCTACGCCCGCTGCTGCTGCGTTCGGGCGACTGCTGGCTGGACCCCTCCGCTCGCGACCTGAACCTGCTGCCCCCCCACGGGCTGGCGCTGGTGCACCTGCACGCTACCGACCGCCCCGCTGCCGCCGCCGCCCCCGCCGCCGACCTTCCGGCCTGGGCCTTCCAGGTTCTAATCGATACTGGTGCCGCGCCGCTGCCCGCCTCCGTCGACCCCGCCTGGCACTGCTGCATGACGCTCCAATCCGGCGCCGCGCTCCCCCCCCTCGACGGAGACCGCCGCGGCTGGCTCTCCTGCCCCGATTCCGCCACCCTCGCCCGCGCCATACGCATCCGCATCCTCAGCGATCACCTCGCGCGCCTCGAATCCTTCATCGATGAGCAGCAGGCCACCCCCGACCTGTTTGACGTTTCGGTCATCATCTGCACCAACGGCCGGCGCCCGACGCTGGAACAGGCTCTCGCCGCCGCCTGCCGCCAAACCCTGACCGCCGATCGCTATGAGATCATCCTCGTCGCCAATGCACCCGTGCGCGACCTGGCGCCGTTGGTAGCGGAAGCCTCAACGCATTTTCAAAACATCCGCCAGGTGCTCTGCCCGCCACCCGGGCTCTCGCTGGCGCGCAACGCCGGCTTGGCCGAAGCTCGGGGCCGCATCGTCGTCTATCTCGATGATGACGCCATCGCCGAGCCTGACCTGCTCGAGCGCCTGCTGGCGACCTATGCTGAACACCCGGACGCCGGCGTCGTCGGCGGGGCGATCCTGGTCGAGCCGCCCGCGCCGCGCCCCTGGTGGTGGGGCGAGGCCACCGCCCGCTATTGGGCGGATCTCAACCCGCCCGCCACGCTCGCGGCCGCCCCCGGCGACTGGCGCGCCTTCCCCTACGGCGCCAACTGGAGCGCCCGCCGTGCCGACCTGCTCGAAGTCGGCGGCTTTCGCGTTCGCTACGGCCGCGGTGGCCGCGCCGCCGACTCCGGCGAGGAAATCGTCGCCGCCATCGACATCCAGCGGCTCGGGCGCAAGGTCCTCATCGACCCTCGCGCGCGCATCCGCCACCTCATCGAGCCAACCCGCTTCCGCCTCCGCTCGCTCTGGCAAATGACCATCGACAATTACCGCACCCGCCTGCGCCTCGAGCAGGATCTGCTCATCCCCGAGCGCGCCCGCCTGACCGATAACCTCTGGCATGGCATCAAGCGCATCGGCCGCGCCCTCGCCCCCTCCCGCGCGCCCATCCCCGAACGCATCGAACACCTGCTGACCGCCGCCGGCTGCATCTGGCTCTCCGGCGCGATCGCCCACATGCTCTCGGTCCGGCTCCTCCGCCGCCCGCGCCGGCCGCCAAAGTCATAACCACATCTCGATCCGGTCACGCAGCCGCCCCCGCAGCGAGCGTTTGCGCCACGGCTGCGCCAGGTCCGCGCGGACCATCCCCGTCAGCCGCCGCGCCGTCGCCTCCGCAAACACCTCGTGCATCCTGATCTCGATCAATCCGCGAGCCTGCGCCGCAATTGCTTCCGGCACCACCGCCCGCCCCGTCTGGCGCAGCGCATACTGCAGGTTCCCCAGAAATTCGTCATGGCAGGCCAGCGCGTCCACCGCCCGCCCGTCAAGCCGATCCAGCACCGCCCCCAACGCCTCGCCGGCCTGTTGCCCCACCGCGCGCCCCAGCATCGCGAACACATGAACGTTACGAAGCCGTGCATGCCACGCCGGGTCGATCGGCTCCCGCGCCGACAGCCCTTCCAGACGCGTATCTTCCCTCGCCGCACAGGCGACCACGTCCAGCATCGCATCCAGCATCGTCACGAGCCGCCGACTGTAGCTGGCCCCGCTCTGCCGGTAGCGTGCCACCGTCGCACCGGTCGGCTCAAAGCGCATCCCCACGCGCGTCATCCGCGCCCACAAGTCCCAATCCTCGGCCCCCGGCACCCCCTCGACCGCCAGCCCCCCCACCCGCCGGATCGACTCCGCGCGCACCATCATCGCCGCCAGTGATCCGTAGGGATTGCTCCGCAGCACCCCCGGCCAGCGCGCCCGTCGCGTCTGGCGCAAAAAACCCAGCCTGTCGTGGCCGTTCTCGCCCACCAGCACGGCATCGCCGGCCAGCACGTCCGCCCCCCGCCGGCGCTCCAGCGCCCTCTCGTGGGCCGCAATCGCTTCGGGCTCCACTAAGTCATCCGCATCGAGCAAAATGACCCAATCCCCCCCCGCCACCAGAAACCCAGCCTGCCGCGCCCGCGCCTGCCCACTGTTTGCCTGACGGAGCAGGCGGACCCGCCCCGCCTGCTCCCCAAGATACCTGTTGGCAACCGCCGCCGTCGTGTCGGTCGAGCCGTCATCCACCACAATGATCTCAGCCGCCGGCCGCGTCTGTGCCAGCACCGATTCGATCGCCTCGCCCAGCAGCGCCCCTTGCTGGTAACACGGTATGATCACACTGACCTGCACCATATTGATGAGCCCCTCACCCGCCCGTTGGCGGGACCTGTTGACCTTGCCGACCAACCCCCTTACTATCCTCCTTGACCGAGTTAAGGACAACCCCAGCGTGAACCAGCCCCCCTCACTTTCCGTCTGTGTCTGCAGTCATAACCCCCGGTCCGACTTCCTCGTGCGGATGCTGGCCGGCCTCGCCGCCCAGACCCTCCCGCGCGAGCGTTGGGAGCTGATCCTCGTCGATAACGCCAGCTCTCCGCCCATCCTGCCCGATCGGCTCAAGCAGTTTGAACCCGGCCTGCCGCTGCGGCTCATCCGCGAGCCTGCCCTCGGGCTGGTGCCGGCCCGACTGGCCGCCATCGCCGCCGCTGCCGGCGATATCCTCGTCCTCGTCGATGACGACAATGTGCTCGCGCCCGATTATCTTGCCCAATCGCTTCGGATCATGACCACCGAACCCGGCCTCGGCGTGCTGGGCGGACGCGTGCAAGGTGATTTCGAGCTTCCACCGCCCGCCTGGCTCCGCCCTTTTCTCGCATACCTTGCCCTGCGCGACCCTGGCGAGGCTCCCATCCGCGGCGGCGACGCCCACGCCTGCCAGCCTTGGTTCCCCATCGGGGCTGGCATGGTGATTCGCCGCCGCGCCGCGCTCGCCTATGCCGAAAAAATTGCCGATGATCACGGCCGCCGCCACCTCGGCCGCCGGGGGGGACAGTTGACCGGCGGCGAAGACATCGACATGGTGATCACGACTCTCCGCATGGGCCTGACCGCCGGCTATGATCCCAACCTCAGCCTGAATCACCTGATCCCCGCCGATCGCCTCCAATTTGACTACATGCGCCGGATGCTCTACTGGACGCACCTCAGTTGCGACAGCTATTTTTATGCCCACAACCTTGGTCGCCCGGCGCGCCCCTGGCCGATCGAATACCTGACATTCATCCTGCAATATCTGCGCCGCGGCGCCTGGCGGTCCCGCTCGCTGATCCTCGCGCTGCACGGCGCTCGGGGCCGTTACGCCGCCTGGCGCCGCCACCTCCGCCCCTGAACCCTGAGCTGTCCACAACCATCAATGGCTTGTTGACCGACTGGCGTGATGTGCTGTCGGCACTCTCCGACCGCGATATCTTCACCTTTTTTTGGGCATTCGCGGAGCCATCCGCCGCCGCGCCAACTCCTGCATGTCGACCACCTGATCGGTTTCATCTACAATCTCAACCCCCAGAAGAGCCTCCAACATGTCTTCGAGCGCTGCGATGCCGGCCATTTCGCCATATTCATCAACAACAAGGGCAATATGTTGGCGTGTCGTAATCATTTCTTCCAGCACAGAGCTTACCGAAGCTAATTCCGGATAAACCGAAATGGGTCGGGCGATCGACTTAAGGGGTTGGAGCGATGCCTCCTCGGATCGTGGTTCATATAGATCCATGCGCGTGACATATCCCGTGATATGATTCGCATGACCGGTATAGATGGGGATGCGCGCAAACCGCAGGGGATGGTGTTGCTCCAGCGCCTCGCGTATGGATAGATGATCGGGCATCTCGAAGACGACCGTGCGGGGCGTCAAAATTTTTTGCAGCGGGATTTCGTTCAGGGCAATCAAGTTCAAGGCGATGCGATATTCTTGCTTCCTGATGGCCCGGCTGTCATAACCCATCCGTATCGTCGCCACCAATTCGGCTCGGCTGAGGCTTTGTTTGCCGCGCTGATAGCCGATCAGCCGATTCATCCATTCCAAGGGAATAATAATGGGCAGGCAGATCAGGATCATGGCCTGAATCATGACGGCGGCCGCCGGCGCCAGCGCCTCGGCGTGGACTGCACCCAATGTCTTCGGGATGATTTCGCTAAATACCAGGATCAGCAGCGTCATGATGGCGCTGGCGATTCCAACAGTCGCACTCCCAAAAACGATGGCGGATTGTGCGCCCACCCCCGCCGCCCCCACCGTGTGAGCGATGGTGTTCAGTGTCAGGATCGCCGCCAGCGGCCGATCAATGTTCTCCTTCATGCGCCGCAGAATTTTTCCCGTCCTCGAGCCCTGTTCAACCAGCGACTCCACATAACTGCGCGACAGGCTGAGCAGGCAGGCCTCGAGTAATGAGCAGAGAAAGGAGACGCCGATCGCAAAGATGCCAAAAAAAATCAGCAGGCCCATCTAGCTGTTCCCCGCCTCATACATCAATGCTTCAAAGCCCCCCGCCGTAGCTGAAGTGCCTCGATGGGTACAAGTATAATTCGCCCGCTGTTGTCCCGTCCTGAAATAGTTGAGAGACTGACGCGGATACAGCTTGCTCTGGCTACCCCGGCTCGTGCCGGGGAGGGTAGGTCGGCGCGAGCCGACACTGGAGGCCCCAACTTCGAGTATGGATTAGCCTGGCAACCGGGTATGTCTCCGGAATTTCACCCGGAAAGGGTGGGCATATGGGTTTTCAAACTCCCCGGCGACCAGGCTAACGCGCCGACTCGATCCTTGCGCTGCGCAGCTGTTCCAGCTTATCCCGAATCAGCTCCGGGTTCTCCGGCCCCAGCTCCAGCGCCCGGCTCCACGCCTCGCGCGCCGCCACCAGGTTGCCTACTTTGGCCAGCGCGTCGCCAAGGTGGTCCAACACCACCGGGTCGGGATGATCACCCAGCAGCCGCACTGCCCGCGTCAGCGACTCGACGGCCTTCTCGTATTCACCACGCTGGTAATAGATCCAGCCCAGCGTGTCAACGATATGCCCGGCATCCGGCTTGAGCACCAGAGCGCGCGTGGCCAGGTCCAGTGCCTCGTCCAGTTTTTGCCCGGTTTCGGCGAAGAAGTAGCCCAGCGTGTTCCAGCCCTCGGGGTCCTGGGGGCTGACCTCGATGGCGCGCCGGTAATGACGCTCCGCCTGGTCGTTCCGCCCCAGCTCCTGGTTGATCAGCCCCGCCTCCACGTAATAGGTCGCGTTCTCGCTGTTGCGTGCCAGCAACCCCTGCATCGCGTCGAGCGCATCGAGCAGCCGCCCCTGACGCCGAAACAAATTCGCCCGCAGCAGCAACAGGTTGTCCTGATTGTCCAGCACCAGCTGGCCCGGCAGGTTGTCGAGCATCACGTGAGCCCGCATGTGCTCATTGCGGCGGGCATACAGGTCGACCAGCAGCGGCACCGGGCCATACAGGTCGGGGTGTGTCTCACGGAACGACTCGAGCATCGTCAGCGCCTCCGCCCCATTGTCGGCCTCCACCAACATCCAGCCCAGCCAGACCACCAGGCTTTCATCGTCGGCAAACTGCGCCCGCGCCTCGCGCACCAGCGCGAACGCCTCCTGCGACCGATTGCGCCGCACCAGTTCATCCGCCAGCGCCAGCGCCACCATCGGCGCCAGCTCGCTCCCCTCGCTCAGCAACGCGCGTGCCTCGGTCTCCGCTGTCTCCAGCCGGTCCAGCGCCAGCCAAGCGCGCACGCGCGCCAGCCGAGCCGGCTGATCCTCGGGCCAATGACGCAAGATGTGATTCAGCCGGCTTTCGGCTTCACTCCAGCGACGCTCCCCGATCAGCATGCGCGCCACCAATTCCTGAATGTCCTTGCGCGCAGGGAATTCCACCGCCAGCCGATCCTGCCAAGCCTGCCGCGCCGCCGGATCGGGATTCGCCGCGAGCAGCCCCGTCACCGCCGCGTGCAGGTCCTGGCTGCGATCATGACGCAGCCCCTCGACCAGCGCCTCGAAGGCCTCGCCCAGCCGTTCCTGCGCCTGCAACACCGCCACCAGGTTCATGTGGAAGCGGACATCCTCGGGCCATTGGCCGGCGGAACGGCGCAGCAGATCTTCGGCCGCCTCCAGCTCGCCCACCTCCAGCAGCACTTGGGAATATTGATACTGGATCGCAGCATGCTGCGGGTGCTCCTCGGCCAGCCCCCGCCAGAACTCATTCTGCTCGCGCGGGGTGCGCAGGATCTCCTTGACCCCCCGCAGCGCCTCCATGCTCGTCACGTTGATCACCAGCGCCCGCCGATAACAGGCCAGCGCCTCGGCCTGGCGCCCCAAGGCCTGAAGTGCAGCACCCAGCGACTGATGCGGACGCGGGTCCGTCGCCCGCAGCGTCACCGCCTCCTGCGCCGTCTCCAACGCCTTCTCGCCTTGATCCACCCGAAGGTAGAGCGAGCTGAGCACCAACAGCGGCCCCAGACGGTCCCGCCCCTCGCTCAGCTCCAGCATGCGCTCATAAACCTCAATCAGCAGCTCGACCTCGACCTGCAACTGCTCGCTGGTCGTGACGTGCCTGAAGCGCTTGAGCCGCAACTGGCTGAGCCGCTCCAGCACGCCGCGCCGCTCCGGCTGCAACGTCAGCACCCGCTCCAGGTGCCCAATCGCACGGTCCACCCGGCCCGCGCCATCTTCGACCTGCGCCAGCATCAACAGCAGCGCATCATGGTCGGGATACCGACGCAGCCCATCCTCCAACAACTCGCGCGCCGAGTCGTGCGCGCCGTGCTGCAGGTCAAGCTCAGCGCGGGCGACATAAAAATGGGGCGGACAATCCGACCGCCGCAGGCCGCGCTCGAGCCGCTGGGCCGCCTGCTCGGGCAGGCCCTCGGCCATGGCCAGCCGCGCCTCCAGATAGAGCGCATCGAAACCGCTCGCTGGCACGCGCCCGCCCGCCAGGGCTTCATTGGGCAGCGTCAGCCAGCCGCAACCGGCAATCACCACCGACAGCAGCGTGGCCGTCAGCGCGAGGCTCCGGCGCAGCCGGGGGAAACAGTGGGCGATGGGGTGCTTTCCATGCATGTCGACAACTCCTTCGTCAACCCCAGGGACTCACTGCGATACCCGCGGGTCACGGGCATCGGAAATGTCGCCACTCCAGCTCAGCTTGCGACGCAGGCGACAGAAGTATTCGAAATCCTCCCGAACGATCAGCCGCAAGGCTTCCGGTTCGGCTTCCACTTCAATCCGATCCTCCGGATTGATTGGCCATTCCTCCTGGCCATCGAGCCATACCACCGCCTGTCGGCGGCCATGATGGGGCACGAACTGCATCCAGACCGGCTGCTCGGCCGGCAGAATCACCGGTCGCGCCGTCAGTGTGTGCGGGCAGATCGCCGTCACGATCATCACCCGCAGCGTCGGAAAAACGATGGGCCCACCGGCCGACAGGTTATAGGCCGTCGACCCGGTCGCCGTGGCCACGATCAGGCCGTCGGCCGCAAAACTTGCCACTTGCTCGCGCCCCTGCGAAAGGGTCAAGTGAATCAGCCGCGAGTCGATCTGCTTGGAGAGCACCACGTCGTTGAGCACGGCGCCCTCCTGAATCACCTTGTCGCCGCGCCGCTGGCGCACCTTGAGCATCATTCGCTCCGACAGTCGCGTCTGGCCCGCCTGCCACTGCTCGATCACCTCGAGCTCCTGCCCCGGATCCACCGAGGCATTGAAGCTGATCATCCCCAGGTTGACCGCCAGCACCGGCGCCTTCAGCGGCCAGAACCGCCGCGCCGCGTGCAACAGCGTCCCGTCCCCCCCCAGGCACACAAGCAGCGTGGCTTCCTCACCCTCCAGCGGCAGCCCATGGTTGCGTTGGGTCGGGTAAAGCTCCGCCCGCAGGCCGGCACCCTCCGCCAGCGGCGCCAAATCGTCAGCCACGCTCAAACCGATCCCGCGTTCACGCGCCCAGTTCGCCAGCCGCACCAGCACCGCCGCCACGCCATCCTTGCTCGGATTGCCATAAACAACGAGGCGCTCCAGTGGTGGCGGAACATATCCTTGGGCAACGGCGGCTTGTTCGGAATGAACCTGGTCCAAGCGAGGGCACTCCGGCGGGGTTACAAAAGGGGTTAAAAGTCGAACCGCGGCCGGGGCCGGGGCGGGATGTAAGTAGCCTAGGATACGGCTTCAAGCCCCTCGAAGGCAATCCAGAATTAGGGTGTCAACCGCTTGAAAATCAGGTTTCTCCCGATGCCGATCCAGCCACAGGAAATATTCGCGGTTGCCGGCCGGGCCCGGCGGCTCGGCCCGGTGCGCCCCGCGCACCCGCCAGTCGTGCTCGCCCGCAAACGCCGCCAGCGATCGCAAAACCTCCAGCCGAACCCCATCCTCGCGCACCACCCCGCCCTTGCCCACCTGCCCGCGCCCGGCCTCGAACTGTGGCTTGACCAGTGCCAGCACCCAACCGCCTTCGGCCAGCACCCCCTCCAGCGGCGGCAGGATCAGCCGCAGCGAAATGAAGGACACATCGATCACGATCAGGTCCACCTTCCGTCCGCCGACCCACTCCAGGCTCAGCTCGCGCGCATTGGCCTGCTCCCGCGAAATCACCCGCGGGTCCTGGCGCAACTTCTCGTGGAGTTGTCCGCGTCCCGTATCGACCGCATAAATCCGCTCCACCCCGTGCGCCAACAGGCAATCACTGAAGCCTCCCGTCGAGGCTCCCACGTCCAGCGCCACCTTGCCCGCCAGCTCAATCAACCCGAACGCCCGGAGCGCCCCCTCCAGCTTGAGCCCTCCCCGGCTCACATAGGGGCACGGATCAATCTTGATCCGGATCGGCGCCGCCGCGTCCACCGCCCGCCCCGGCTTATCCACCACCTGCTCCCCGATCAGCACCACCCCCGCCAGCACCAGCCGCTGCGCCCGTTCGCGCGACTCCGCCAGCCCCCGCTCGACCAGCAATTGATCCAGCCTCACCTTTTTCACCATCAGCCCCTCACCTCTTTTCGCCGCCAGTCCAGTCCTGCCTCCCACACCAGCCAGCCGTAAAGCACCAGCAGCGGCCACAACCGCAGCGGCATCAGCAATAAGCCCGCCCCCCACCGCAGCGACTCCGCCTGATGGTCCCACGGGATCGCCAGCAGCACCAGCAGGCCCAGCGCCGCCGCGGCCCGCCACGGCCGCCGTGCCGTCCGCGGGTCGCCAAAGACCCACGCCAGCGCCGGCAGCGCCTGCACCACATAGTGGTCCCACAGGATGCTCGGCACGAGCAGCATGAGCAGCGACGCCGCGAGCAGGAGCGCCACGTCGCGCCTCTCCCCGCCCGCGCGCCGGCCACCGATCGCCGCCGCCAGCCAGGCCGCCCCCAGCAGGCCCGCCATCATCAAAGTCAGCACATTGGCGCCCTCAGCCCCCAGCTCGAGCCACGGCCGCGTCACACCCGCCGGATCGTTCACGAACAGGTGATGCATCAGCGCGCCCGGCGCCTGGTTGAACGGGTCCCGATGAAACTGCGCCCCATACTCCGCCCACGTCGAGCGTCCGTATCCCATCTGACCGATGACCTCGAACCCCCTGGCGTGCAGCGGCCAGCCATAAACCCCCACCGACACCCCCAGCAGCGTCAGGCTCAGCCCCGCCCCCCAGGCCAGCGCCCGCCAGCGCCGCATCGGCGCCAGCGCCGCCACCATCAGCGCCGGGGCGATCTTCCAACCGAAGCCGGCCGCCAGCGCCGCCCCGACCAGCCAATCGCGCCGCCGCCGCACCCCCCACGCCGCCAGCAAAATCAGCCCCGCCATCACCACATTCATCTGGCCCGCCGTCTGCTGGCGATAAAATGGCATCGCCGCCACCAGAAACGCCGCTCCCGCCAGACGCGCCAACCCCGGCCGCCCCACCCCCAGCAGGCGCGGCCCCGCCAGCACCACCACCCAGGCCAGCCCCCAGTTCAGCCAGAACCAGCAAAGTCGCGCCGGCTCGAACTCCAGCCCCGCCAGTGGCCGCAGCATCAGCCCCGTCGTCGGCAGGTAAACATAGGGATTGATCGAGCCCCAGCCCTGCTCGCGCGCCACTCCGAACAAAAGCGCCGCATCATAGGGATCCCCCCCCCGCGCCAGCAGCCATGCCCCGCCCCACAGGTGCTTCAAATCATTGGCATGCAGCGCCCCCCCAGCCGCCAACCCCAGCCCCTCCACCAAAGAGACCACCATCAAAACCAGCGCCAGCGCCGCCCACCATCGATCCGGCCGCCCGTTCGCCGACTGATCCAAAAATATTTGCCGCCGTTCGGTCATCTTTGTCCCATATTATTGATGTCGTCCATGTGCTCGGCCACCTCGTCAAATGACGGCGGTGCAAAATCTTGATCCTGGCCGCTGATTTTGTCAAAGTATGTCGTGTGCGATTAAAGGACCTCCTCGTCCAATCCGCCCGTGAAATGGTTTCCATGAGCCGTAAACGTCTCCCCGTCTGGCGCACACTGCTGGTCATGGCCCAGGATACGTTCGCCGTGGGGGCCGGCCTGCTCGCCGCCTATTGGGTGCGTTTTCATTCGCCGCTGGTGCAGTTCATCCCCGCCCGCGGCGAATACTCCCCTCAGGATTATCTGGCCATCCTGCCGGTGGCCTGGCTCCTCTGGATGGTCGCCCTGCGCCTCGAGAACCTCTACCGTCGCCGCTCCCGCGTCTTCGACGGCGCCGTCGTCCGCCGGATCTTCACCGGTTCTTGCCTGGCCTTGCTCGTGCTGATCGCCTTTAATTTCTATAGCGGTCCCGAAAAGCCCTCCTACTCCCGCACCCTGACCATCATTATGCTGGGCACCGTCATCTCGGCGCTGGTGGCCGGCCGGCTCGCGCTCGACGTCCTCTTTCGTTCGTTGCTCAGCCGCGGCATCGGCCAGTCCCGCACGCTGGTGCTGGGCACCGGCCCCCTCGCCGAGCGCGTCGTCCATTCCCTGCGCCGCCGCCCCGAGCTGGGCCTGCTGCCCGTGGGTGCGCTCAACGGCCGCCCCGGCGAGCCCTGCCCCTCCGAGCTGGCCGGCCTGCCGGTGCTCGGCACCGTCGACAACCTCGAGCGCGTGCTGACCTGGCAGCGCATCGACGAGGTCATCCTCACCCAGCCGCTCCTCGACCGCGAACGCATCCCCGCGCTCCTGCTCCAATGCGAACGGGCCCTCGCCGAATTTCGCATCGTTCCCGAGGCCAACGAGCTGCTCGTCTCGGGCATGACCGTCGAGATGGTCGACGGCATGGCGCTCCTCGGCATCCGCCAGACCCCGCTGCAGGGCTGGAACGCTGCCCTTAAGCGCCTGGTCGACTTCGCCCTCGCCCTCGCCGGCCTCATCCTGGCCGCCCCGCTGATCGCCATCTTCGCCTGGCTCGTCAAGCGCCACGACGGCGGCCCCGCCTTCTATTCCCAGGAGCGCATGGGCATCGACGGCCGCCTCTTCCGCATCATCAAGCTGCGCACGATGAGCCTCGCCGCCGAGCAGGCCGGCCCCACCTTCGCCAGCGACGAGGACCCCCGCGCCACCCCGCTCGGCCGCGTGCTGCGCCGGCTCCACCTCGATGAGCTCCCCCAGCTCCTCAACGTCCTGCGCGGCGAGATGAGCCTGGTCGGCCCCCGTCCCGAGCGCCCCTTCTTCATCGAGCAGTTCCTCGACACCATCCCCGGCTACATGGCCCGCCACAAGGTCAAGAGCGGCATCACCGGCTGGGCCCAGGTCAACGGCCTCTGCGGCCTGCACGGCTCCATCGACGAGCGCCTGCGCTATGACCTCTACTACATCGAGAACTGGTCGCTCTGGCTCGATCTGAAAATCCTCCTGCTGACCCTCTTCCGCCGCCTCCAGGCCGGCCCCGCCGGCAACTGACCCCAGCGCCCAACATTTCTTCCCTTGCGTTTTTCCGCACCACTTGGCTATATTGCCAAATAGGATGAAGCCCGTCGACCCTCACACTCTTGCCCGCTACGAGGCCCGCGCCCGCATCATCAAGGCGCTCGGCCATCCCTCGCGCCTACTCATCGTTGAAACCCTCGCCCGCGGCGAATGCTGCGTCTGCGATCTGCGTACCCTCGTCGGCGCCGACCTCTCCACCGTCAGCAAACACCTCGCGGTCCTCAAGCAGGCCGGCCTGGTCGCCGTCGACAAGCGTGGCCTGCAGGTCTTCTACTCGCTCCGCGTGCCCTGCATCCTCAAGTTCATCGATTGCGTTGAAAAGGTCCTCGAGGCCAACGCGCGCGCCCACCTCGCCGTGCTCGCCGACACCCCCGACTGACACCACCCAAAGGGAGAACCACTCACGATGAAGATCCAGATTCTCGGCACCGGTTGCCCCAAATGCCGCAAGCTCGCCGAGACCACCGAACAGGCCGCCCGCGAACTCGGCCTCGATTGCTCGATCGAGAAGGTCACCGACATCAATGAGATCGTCGGCTTCGGCGTGATGATGACCCCCGCCCTCGCAGTCGACGGCCAGGTCAAGTCCAGCGGCCGCGTCGGCACCGTCGACGAAATCAAGTCCCTGCTGAGCGGAGGCGCCTGAGATGAAGACGAAGCAAATCGTGACCTTCTCGCTGCTGGCGCTGGTCGTCGGCAGCCTGGCCTGGACCATCGCCGGAGCCATGCGCGCCCCGGCCCCCGCCGAGCCGCCCACCGATGCCGCCCCCTCCCCCGAGGCGGCCGCGGCCGAGCCCGAGCTGATCGTCTATTACTTCCACGGCAACACCCGCTGCGCCACCTGCCGCAAGATCGAAGCTCAAGCCGGCGAAGCCCTCACCGCCGACCTGGCCGCTGAGCTCGCCGCCGGCCGCGTCCAGTGGCTGCCGGTCAATATCGACGAACCGGGCAACGAACATTTCGTCCAGGATTACCAGCTCCACACCCGCTCGGTCGTGCTGGTGCGCCCCGACGGCGCGGCGCCCTACCGCAACCTCGAGGAAATCTGGTCGCTCGTCGGCTCGCCCGACGCCTATCGCGCCTATATCACCGCCAATGCGCGCGAAATGCTGGAGGCCGGCTCGTGATCGAACTGGCGCTGGCGGCGGGGGCGGCCCTCTGGCTCGGCGTGCTGACCTCGATCAGCCCCTGCCCGCTGGCCACCAACATCGCCGCCATCTCCTTCATCGGCCGGCGCGTCGACCGCCCCGACCGCGCCTTCTGGACCGGCCTCGTCTACACCTCCGGCCGCATGGCCGCCTATGTGGCGCTGGCCGCGCTGCTGGTGGCGGGCCTGCTCGCCGCCCCCGCCCTCTCCCATGGCCTCCAAACCTACATGAACAAGCTGCTCGGGCCGATCCTGGTGCTGGCCGGCATGTTCCTGCTCGAGCTGCTGACGCTGGGCCGCGCCGGCGGCGGCATGGGCGCCTGGGTCCAGCGCCTCGGCGAGCGCGGCGATCTTTGGGGCGCCGGCATGCTGGGCATCATCTTTGCCCTCTCCTTCTGCCCCGTCTCGGCCGCCCTCTTTTTTGGCAGCCTGCTGCCGCTGGCCGTGCGCTTCGAGTCCAGCCTGCTGCTCCCCTCGCTCTATGGCCTCGGCACCGGGCTGCCGGTCTTCGCCTTCGGCCTGATGATCGCCCTCGGCATGCAGTCGCTCGGCCGCGTTTACAATCAAATCGCCCGCTTTGAGCCCTGGATGCGCCGCCTGACCGGCGGCGTCTTCATCATCATCGGCTGCTACTACATCCTCCGCCACACCCTCGTGCTGTTCTAGAACCCGGCGGATAATCCGCTGGCGCACCTGAGCCAAGTCCATTTGAGACGACACCAACGCCGAAAGCCCCCTTGCCCGGTGAGGGCACGAGGTGGCGGAGGGGCGGGTATTTATTTGATGCGGAATGTGGAATGATGCGGAATGAGGAATGAGGAATGAGGAATGCGGAATGTTAAGAGGCGGAGTGGGTCAGGGGTCAGGGGTCGGGGTGGGGGGCGGCGGGGGGGTATGGGTAGGGGTATAAATCGGGAAATTGCCGCTCGCAGTCGAATCTGAAGTCGTCGTCGGCGCGGGGGGGGAGGACGGGGGCGCCGGGCCCCAGGGAGCCGGGGGGCAGGGGCGGGAGTTCGCCCATGCGGGTGAGCCGGTGATGCGCCCAGCGGGCGTTGCGGATGGCGCTTTCGGTGTCATCGAGGTCGATGAGCAGGGTCGGGATGGTGGGGACGGCGGGGCAGGC